>CAWAUC010000001.1:0-129174 GCA_963785045.1 uncultured delta proteobacterium
CATTGCCCCAGGGGGATGTCCTCGCCTTTCTTCCTGTCGGGGTAGCCGCTGCCGTCCCAGGCCTCGTGGTGGTGGCGGATGATCGGCAGGGACTTGCTGACCAGGCTGAGGTGGGACAGGAGCTTTTCAGCCAGGCCGGGGTGCGCCTTGAGCGCGGCCTGCCCCTCCGCGTTCAGATCCTCCGATGTGGGGGATAGATCGGGCGGGCCGAAGATCAGCCCCAGGTCGTGCAGGAGAGCGGCAAAGTAGACCGTGTCGATCTCTAGGGGCGGCAGAAGGCTGAGTTTTTCGCAGAAATAGGCGCAGGAGTTGGCCACTCGTTCGCAATGCTGACGCAGGTGAGGGTCTTTCTCCTCGATGACGGCAAGCAGGGTCTGCACCATTTCCATGGTGAGTTCCTGTGACTTGCCGCCGGATTTGTGGACGCTTCTTTCAGCCATACGGCCGCACTCCCCGGGTCATGCCCAAAGATGACATGGGCTGGCTACCCCCAAATAATCATTTTACTATAATATGGGGTTGATCGCAAAGGTATTGAAGGAGCGGCTACCAGCAGCGATAAAGGTTTGACACTCCCCGGCCTTTTTCTTATTATCCGCAACGCAGTCGATTTGCCTGAAACGCTTCCAAGGAGTGACCCCGCCATGGACTCCTTCACCACCCTGAACCAGGATTTCATCGAAGAACAATACGCCCGGTGGACGGCCGACCCGGCCTCCGTCCCCCCGGACTGGCGCTTTTTCTTCGAAGGCTTTGAGCTTGCCGCCTCCGGCCGGCTGCCGGCTGCCGGTGCCGCCGACGCGGACCAGATGCTGAGCCAGGCGCGCGTGCACGCCCTGGTGTCCCGCTACCGCGAAATCGGGCACCTGCTTGCCTGCCTCGACCCCCTGGAAGCCTGCCCCACCGAACATCCCTTGCTCAGCCTGGACGCCTGCGGCCTTTCGCTTGCGGACCTCGACCGGACGTTTTTCGTCCCCGACGGTGCCGCGAACCTGAAAGCCCCGTTGCGGGACATCCTGGCGGGCTTCCGGGAGACATACTGCCACTCGATCGGAGTGGAGTTCATGCACCTGCAGGATCCCGGCGAGCGCCGTTGGCTGATCGAGCGCATGGAGCCCGTGCGCAACCAGCCGGACCTCGACCCGGCCGCCCAGCGCCGCATCCTGGAAAAGCTCATTCAGAGCAGCGTCTTCGAGCGCTTCCTGAACACAAAGTACGTCGGCGTGACGCGCTTTTCCCTGGAGGGCGGGGATGCCCTCATTCCGGCGCTGGATTTCCTCGTGGAGCAGGCGGCCCATTCGGGCTGCCGGGAGATCATCCTCGGCATGGCTCACCGCGGCCGGCTCAATGTCCAGGCCAACGTCATCGGCAAGCCGTTCACGGACATCTTCAGCGAGTTTGAAAACTGCTACGACCCGGAAAACCTCATCGGTGCCGGCGACGTCAAATACCACAACGGCTATCTGGGCGACATCCGGACCGCGGACGGGCGCGACGTGCGCATGTTCCTGATGAACAACCCGAGCCACCTCGAGGTCGTGGACCCCGTGGTGGAGGGCTTTGTCCGCGCCCGCCAGGAACTCGCCGGCAGCGGGGCCGACCAACAGGTTCTGCCGCTTTTGATCCACGGAGATGCGGCCTTCGCCGGCCAGGGGGTGGTGGCCGAAACCCTGAACATGTCCCAGCTCGACGGCTACCGGACCGGCGGCACCCTCCACATCGTCATCAACAACCAGATCGGCTACACGACGCTGCCCGAGCACGCCCGCTCCACGCGCTATTCCACGGACATTGCCAAGATGCTCATGGTGCCTGTCTTCCACGTGCACGGCGAGAACCCCGAGGCCGTGGTGCACGTCGTACGGCTGGCCGCCGCGTATCGCTGGGAGTTCGGCAAGGATGTGGTGATCGACCTCGTGTGCTTCCGCCGCTACGGCCACAACGAGGGCGATGAGCCCTATTTCACCCAGCCGCTGATGTACGAGCGCATCCGCGAGCGGCCGTCTCTGGACCGGATCTACGCGGGCCAGCTCATCGACCAGGGGGTGCTCGGCCAACCCGAGATCGAGCGCATCGCCGGCGAATACAGCCGCCGCCTGACGGCCGACTACGATGCCATCCACGGCAGCGTGTGCGTCTTCCCGGAGCACCGCTTCTACGAGAACTGGAGCGCTTACAGCGGGACCTATTCGCCCGTTACGCTGGAAACCGGAATCCCCCGCGAAAAGCTGGTAGCGCTTGCCCGCAGCCTCAACCACGTGCCCGAGGGGTTCCAGGTGAACCCCAAGCTCGCGAAGCTATTGGCCAAACGACGCGAGTCCGTCGAGAAGGGCCAGGGCATCGACTGGGCCAACGCCGAAGCGCTCGCCTTCGCCGGCCTCCTCGCCGAAGGCCACCCCGTGCGCCTGAGCGGCCAGGACAGCGGCCGCGGCACCTTCAGCCAGCGCCACAGTGTGCTGGTGGACACCGGGAACGGCCAGGCATTCACCCCGCTCAATGCCCTGGGCGAAGGCCAGGCGCTGTTTTCGGTCTACGACAGCCCGCTGTCCGAGGTCGCGGTGCTCGGCTTCGAGTACGGCTACTCCCTGGCCCGGCCGGAGGGCCTCGTGCTCTGGGAGGCCCAGTTCGGGGACTTCATCAACAACGCCCAAAGCGTAATTGATCTCTTCATCGCAAGCGGCCAGACCAAGTGGCAGCGCCTGAGCGGCCTTGGCCTGCTGCTGCCGCACGGCCTGGAGGGCCTGGGGCCGGAGCACTCCAGCGCCCGCATCGAGCGTTTCCTGCAGCTTTGCGCCGGCGAAAACATTCAAGTCTGCCAACCCACCACCCCCGCCCAGTACTTCCATCTGCTGCGGCGCCAGGCCCATGTCGGTTTTCGCAAACCGCTTATCGTCATGACCCCGAAAAGCCTCCTGCGCAACCCGCTGTCGGTCTCCGCCGTCGAGCAGCTGGTCGCGGGGAGCTTCCGGGGCGTGCTGGACGACCCCGAGGCCGACCCATCCGCTGCCGCAGTGATTTTCTGCAGCGGCAAGATCTATTACGAACTTCTCCAGCGCCGCCGCGACCTGCAGCGGACTGATCTTGCCATCCTGCGCCTCGAGCAGCTCTACCCCTTTCCCCAGCCGCATTTGAAACGTGTGCTCACACGCTTCAAGCAGGCCCAGCGTTGGGCCTGGGTGCAGGAAGAGCCCGAGAACATGGGGGCCTGGAGCTTCGTGCGGCCGCGGCTGGAGGCCTTCACCGGCAAACCGGTCGCCTACATCGGCCGCGCGGAAGCCTCGGCCCCGGCCACCGGTTTCCCGCACATCTTTCGCCGCGACCAGGCCGCGATCATCGACCGGGCCGTGGGGCCGAAGACGTGAAGCCGGGGGGGCCCGCAGGCGCGCCAGGGCGCGGAAGAAGTTTTGACGAACTGTGCAGCATCCCGGAAAGGAAAACGCATGGCCACGATTGAGATCAAGGTCCCCAGCGTCGGCGAGTCGGTCACCGAGGCCCTCCTGACCCAGTGGTTCAAGCAGGAGGCGGATTCCGTGCGCAAGGACGAGGCGCTTTTCGAGCTCGAAACCGACAAGGTGACCCTGGAGGTGACGGCCGAGGCCGCCGGCCGGCTGCACATCGCCGTGCCGGCCGGGACCACGGTCAAGGTCGGCGCGGTGGTGGGCGCCATCGACCCAACTTCGGCGGCGGCCGCCGCTGAAGTTGACGCGCCTGCGGCGGAGTCGAAAAAAAATCACAGGGCACCCGAGCCTAAACCGCCGGTGGTGGAAAAACCGCCGCCGGCGCCTTCCAAGACAGCACCTCCGGCACCCAAAACATCGCCTGCGACGGTCGAAACCCGTGGAGACGCCGGAAAACCTGCCGCCATCGGTTCGGCGGCTGGTGGGCGAACACCGCCTCGATGTGAGCCAAATCCAAGGCACCGGTCCCGGCGGCCGGCTCACCAAGGGCGACGTGCTGCTCCACATTGAGCAGGCGAGGGCCACGCCCGCAGCGGCAGCGGCCGCCCCTGCCGCGCAGCCCGCCGAGGGGGTCTGCCCGCCCTGCGAGGGCCCTGCGGAGGAGATCACCCGCAAACCCATGAGCCCCATCCGCAAACGCATCGCCGAGCGCCTGCTCAAGGCGCGCCAGAACACGGCCATGCTCACCACTTTCAACGACGTGGACATGAGTGCCGTGATCGAGCTGCGCCAGCGCTACAAGGAGTCCTTTCAGAAGAAGTACGGGGTCTCGCTCGGTTTCATGTCCTTTTTCATCAAGGCGAGTGTCGAGGCGCTTAAAGCCATCCCGGCGATCAATGCCTACATCGACGGCCAGGACATCGTCTATCACCACTACTACCACGTCGGGGTGGCGGTCGGCTCCGAGAAGGGGCTCGTAGTGCCGGTCATCCGCCACGTGGACCGTCTGACCTTCGCCCAGATCGAGCAGGCCATCAATGCCTTCGTGGCCAAGATCAAGGAAAACAAGCTGGCCTTGGCCGACCTCGAGGGCGGCACCTTCACCATCACCAACGGCGGTGTCTTCGGCTCGCTGTTGAGCACCCCCATCCTGAACACGCCCCAGAGCGGCATCCTCGGCATGCATCGCGTGGACAAGCGGCCGGTCGCGGTCAAGGATCAGGTCGTGATCCGGCCGGTGATGTACGTGGCTCTGAGCTACGATCACCGCATCGTGGACGGCCGCGAGGCTGTGACTTTCCTCAAACACATCAAGGAGTGCATCGAAAACCCTGAACGCATCATGATGGAGATCTGACGATGGCCAACCGCTACGACCTGGTGATCATTGGAAGCGGCCCCGGGGGCTATGTGGCCGCCGTGCGCGCCGCTCAGCTCGGCCTGAAGACGGCCTGCGTCGAAAAATGGCCGCGCCTCGGCGGGGTGTGCCTGAACGTCGGCTGCATCCCGAGCAAGGCGCTCTTGGACTCGAGCGAGTACTTCCACCTGGCCAAGGCCCAGCTGGCAAGCCACGGGATTACGACCGGCGCCATCGGCATCGACGTCGCCAAGATGATGGCCCGCAAGGAGCAGGTGGTCAGGGACCTCACGGACAATGTGAAGAAACTGCTTGAGAACCACAAGGTCGCCATCGTCCAGGGCACGGGACGGCTGGCAGGAAAAAATCTCGTTGCGGTCGACTCCGGGGGCAAGACGGAAACGCTTACAGCCGAGAACATCATCCTGGCAACCGGCAGCGCGCCGGTCGCACCGGCCGATCTGACCTTCGACGGCAAGACCATTTTGAGCTCGACCGAGGCCCTCACGCTCGACGCGGTCCCGGGCCGGCTGGGCATTGTCGGCGGCGGCTACATCGGCCTCGAGCTCGGCTCGGTCTGGATGCGGCTGGGCTCCCAGGTCACCGTGATCGAGATGCTCCCGGAGATCGCTCCCGCCATGGACGGCCAGGTCCGGCGCCGGCTGCAGAGCCTGCTGAAGAAGCAGGGCTTCACCTTCCGATTGGGAACCCAGGTCAAGCGCGCCACGGTGGCGGACAACCAGGCGAGCGTCGCTATCGAATCCGGCGGCAAATCCGAAACCTTGGAGTTTGACAAGCTCCTGGTGAGTGTCGGCCGCCGCCCGCTCACGCAGGACCTGAATCTGGAGGCGGCCGGGGTCGCCACCGACCCCCAAACCGGTTTTGTGCGCGTGGACGCCTCCCTGCGCACGAGTGCGCCCGGCATCTACGCCATCGGCGACCTCGTCCCCGGCCCCATGCTCGCCCACAAGGCCTCGGCCGAGGGCCGGGCGGCGGCCGAAATCATCGCCGGCAAGCCGGGCGAGGTCAACTACGACGCGATTCCGGCCATCGTCTACACCGCCCCCGAGGTGGCCGGTGTGGGCCTGACCGAGGAGCAGGTCAAAGAGCGCGGCATCCCTTACGCCACCGGCGCTTACCCGTTTGCCGGCGCCGCCCGCGCCCGCTGCCTGGGTGAGACCGAGGGCTTCGTCAAGCTCATCGCCCACAAGCGGACCGACCGCATCCTGGGCGTGCACATCATCGGCGCGCGCGCGGCCGAGATGATCGCCGAGGCCGTGCTGGCGCTCGAGTTCGGCGCCAGCGCCGAAGACATCGCCCGCACCGTTCACGGCCACCCGACCTTCGCCGAGGCGCTCATGGAAGCCGCCGCGGCCGTGGCCAAATAAGCGCTGCACCCGTGCTGCAGGGGGCCCGGCGAGATGCTCCGGTACAGAACCCTGTTGGCGCCCGGTAAATGGCTTTTCTTTCTGGTGACATCGGTCTGCCTGGCCATCAGCCGCGTGCAAGGTAATGCAGGCAGAATATGGCTTTTGATCAACCGTCTGTTCTCCCCAATTCCTTATCAATGCCTCAAAGACAACGCCATTCTGGGCACCTAAAAAGCAAGGCGGTGCGATACACCACCCCACCTTGTAATGCTCTTTTGCTTTCCTGATTCAGAACAGCTTGAATTTTTTCCTCACCCCTGCAACCCCCAGCAGACCCAAGCCGAGAAGCAGAAGGGCAGCCGGCTCAGGAACTGTAGGCAGCGGTTCGTTGAAGTGAATATTATCAAAAATGCTTGTTTATGGATGGACGTTATCTATAAAAGGCGCGAAGATGCTTGGCTTGCATTTTCGCGTCGTTCGCGCATTTCGTAGTCACCCTTTTTCCCATCCATACCCTCAGCCGGAATCCGGTCCGGATTATGGCGCCCTTTTTCCCGCTGCGCCCAGCTTCTCCCGGCACTCGGGCGAAAGCTCATTTTCGTTCTGCTTGAGGCATGCCATCACTCGGCTGTCGCCCGGGTGCACGCCCCCGCAGAACTTCTGAACGTCGTCCGTGCAGGCTTCATGCGCACCCCGGGCTCTGGCTCTTGCCGCCGCCATGCTCTCGCGGCAAGCTGCTGACAGCTCGCCTTCGTGCGTCTTCAGACACCGGATCAACCGGCCGCCGCCCGGCGCGACGTCCTTGCAGAATTTCGCACTGTCCTCCTGGCAGGCAGCCTGGCCGGGAGCCGCCGCCGCGGCGCCCCAGAAGCCGAGGCACATCACGCCCACGACAACTCCTATCGCAATCGCTCTCGACATAAGCAAAATTTCCCTTTTTTCCATTTCTGATGGGATACCAAGAACCGGTCGATAATTTTTCGATACACAATGGTCCGAAAAGTTTCCATTTAACCTTACGGTCGAAGGTTCCCTGCAGCTTGCTGCAGGGTGCTTCAATCACACCCGCGCGAGCCTGACGATTTCCGAACGGACAGCGCGCGGCAAAACATAGGTAAGGCACGTATCCCCCGCGATCGGAGCATAGAGATTTCCACTCGCGAGTATCTCCCCTGCTGCAAGCCAGTGCGGTTTGCCGCCTGCGCTTTTGACGCTAAGCTGAAGCCGGCCTTCGACGGCATAAAGGCACAGCGGGGCATGATGGTATGCAGGCTCTCTCCAGCCCTTGCGAAGTCCTGAGATAGAGGACTTGGGAAGGTCGATGCCGTTCTTCAATGAGGCGTGGGGTGGCACCCAGCGCGCCGAGACGATCGCCTGGGTGTCGATCATCGCCAACTGGTCCATACTCCGCCCGGCCGGAATGTAGGCGATCTTCGAACGGGTCCGGCCGGTATCGTCTTTCGGGAGTTGGCTTAGAGACGCGATATGGGCAGCCGCCCGTGAAGATTTTACCCTGAAGCCTTTGATTCATTCCTCACCACACGCTGCGTCTGGGCGCGGCCAGGCGTTGAAGCACGGGTTTGCGGGAGGTGGCTTGCGTGCTCAGCTGCGACGGCAAGGCTACCTCATAGCCGACCTCAAAATCCAGTCCCGTGCCGGCACCGGGGATTTCCACTGAGGTCGGCTGGTCCACCGTGCGGTACGCTCCAATGGCCTCGCCGGGATCACCGATATAAGAGTCGTTGTCGGCGTCGGTTCCGGCGTAAATCCAATAAGTGCCTGCCGGCACTCCGCTGAAGGTGTATGAATAGTGGGCGGTGGCGGCGTCAAAGGGCACATCGGCTTCGGCAACAGTCTTCAGCGTGTTGGGGTTGATCAGGAGCACATAGATAAACCCGACGTTACCACCGCTCACCGCAGGAAATACCTGCATTCTCACCGGCACCGTCGCCGATAGCACGGAAGGATCGACCGCTGACACCGTGATGCTGGCGGCATAGACCCCGGGGGGAGGGAAGCAGGATCCACGGTGACCGTGTAGACACCCAATTTATCGGCGTCCACCGTTTTTTCGACCACGCTCAACCAGGCGGCCGCCGGATCGCTGATCACGGAGCTGATGGTCAAGGGGGCTTGCGCGCCGTTGCGGATCTCAAGCTCGATGCTCTGGGGAGCCGTGCCGCTGACCGCCAGGTTGAGGAATGCCGGGTCGACGATGATCGTCGGAGGCAGCGGGGCGCCGCCGGCGAGGTCCTGTGCGGCCGCAACGGCGCGAAAGGCATCGATCTGCCCGTAGCCGAATTGGTCGTTGCGGCCGGCAGAGTCCGTCAGAAGCCCGTTGATCAGCAGCTGGTCGAATTCATCCGGCGTCAAGGCCGGGTAAACCGCCTTCATCAGCGCCGCAACCCCGGCCACGTGGGGGCTTGCCATCGAGGTTCCCTGAAAGAAACAGTAGGTAAAGCGAATCGATCCGGAGCTGTCGTCCCCGCAGGTGCTGAGAACGCCGTCCGGGAAACCGTCGCCGTTGATGTCCGTGCGGGTGTCGCCGCCCGGGGCGGCTACGTCGATGGTGGGCCCCGTGTTGGAATACCATGCCAGGTTTCCATTGATGTTCACGGCGCTGACAGAAACGACGCCGTTGTAGGCGGCCGGATAGCTCGGTGCCGTGCTGGAGTCGTTGCCCGCAGCTGCAACCACGATGAGGCCCTGCGCCCGGGCAGCGCTGAAGACCCCCTGGGCGGTCTGCGAAAAACCACCTCCGCCCAGGCTCAGGTTTATCACGTCGGCCTTTTGCGCCGGCAGCGTTCCGGAATCGTTGGCGAGCCCGGCCGCATAGCGCACGGCCTGCAAAATGTCGTATTCGGTTCCACCACCGATACCTAAGGCCCGCAGGGGCATGATCTTCGTGAATTGGGTGACCCCGGCAACGCCCAGGGTGTTGTCGGTATCAGCGGCAATGGTGCCGGTGACATGGGTGCCGTGAAAGCTGCTGCCGCCCGGTGACTGATCGCCGGGGTCATCGGGGTTGGAATCGATGCCGTTCCCATCGCCGGCCATGGCCAGATCGCTGATAAAGTCAAAGCCGGCGATCAGTCGCCCCTGCAGATCCGGATGATTCAGCAGGACACCGGTGTCGATAACGGCGACGATGACGCTGTTGCTGCCCGCGGTAACATCCCAGGCCTGGGGCAGGTTGATCAGGGGATAGTTCCACTGCAGCGGATACAGAGGGTCATTGACAGCCGCGTTGGGCCGCCGGATGTAATTAGGATCGGCGGATGCGATGTTCGCCTGCTTGCGCAGCGCGCTGATAATCTGCAGGGTTTGCAGCTTGCGCTGCATGGCAGGGTCGGCGGCGCGGACGCTGAGCTGCGCCTCGGGGATTCCCAGCGTCCGCACGGTCTGCTGCTGCGCCATGTCGTCACCGATGTCGAGCAGCATTTCACGTTCGGCAGCCCCAGCCACGGACTTCAAGCCGATGGCGGCGGCACTCTGGGACGGGCCATAACCGCCCGACGCTGCTTGGTAGTGAACGATGACCTGACCCGGCACAAACTCATCGCTCAGCCGCAACGCATATTTCGCCGCAGCCGGTGCAGGCTGCCCGACGGTCAGGTTGTACATGGAGGCGTTTGCGACCGCCCGGACCTCCACGAAATACGTTCCATCGGCCGGAGCCGACACCGATTCCACGGCCGCCGGACCGAGGCTCTCGTCGACGAGCGCCTGGCTTGCGTCGTAAAGGGCAAGGTCGAGTTCAGCGCCGGCGGGTTCGCTGACGTACAAGGTGATGACCTGCCCGGAGGCCAGGTCCACTGAAAAGAAATCCGATGGGTCGCCGTTGGCAAAGGAGCGCCCCTCGGGGCCCGTATGCTGCACATTGACGTAGCCGCCCACGACCACGGGGTTGGGAAGCGTCTGGGCCTGAGCAAACGTGTCGTTGGGAATGTAAACCGCCGCCGGGTCGTTGACATCGCTGTCGGCCACGAAGTTGGCGGACGCCGTTATCGTGCCGCTGACGTTGAATGATGACGGTGGTGGTGATGTTCCTTTCCTAACCTCATTGGACTGGCTGTCCCCTCCACACCCTAATAAACAAGAGACAATGACCAGAAGCATCAGCACTCTTAATGATCCCAGTCTAATTTTCATTTCTCCTCCCATGCGCAATGCGGTATAATGGGGAAAAATGGAATGAAGAGGTGTTGCACTGAACCGCTTTCAATCTGCGGGCCGTATCTTTTTTCCGACTACCCATCTACCAGTCCGGCCTCCGACATGATTTTCTTGGCGCACTCCGGGCAATAGCCGTGGGAAAACTGAGTATCGGTGTGCTGGCCGATATAGACTTCCAATTGCTGCCAAACGCCCTGCTGATTGCGGATCTTCTTGCACTGAGCGCAGATCGGCAGGAAGGATTCAAGAACCTTTATCTTGGAGACGGATTTGCGCAGAGACGCTGTTACCTCGCGCTCCCGATCGAGCAAAAGCTTTATTCGGGATGCCGACAATCCAATTGCAAGGAAAGAAACAAGCCGGACCAGGGCGTTCCAAACGGCATAGACATCTGAGGCGTAGGTGTGCCCCGTAAGAACGTCTGCTCCGAACCAGACGCCAGCCGATAGAATAGAGAGCGATATTGCACCAAGATATCCGAAATACCAGGCACCCATCGATACAGGCAGAAAATAAAAGACGAAGAAATTAAGCTCGTAACCCGTCAGCCAATCGACCAGCCCGAAGGCGAACACAATAACGACGGCCAGTGCGCCCCGGGTCAATGCTGCCAATTTGGTCATCATACCGTCTTTCCTTATGCCTGTATCGGCTGCGGCATCGCGAAGGCGATGCTGCAGGCCCAACCCGGTTCGTGCCGACGGGCCTCAAAACAGATCGAGCTGGCCGCGTTTATGCGTTGGTCTCCGGAGGGCCTGCAGGTCTGCGTCCTCCGGGTCGAAAACATTCCGGCCCTGGGCCATGAGCAGCGCAAGGCAGAATCCTTTCGCAAAGCCCTTCCGGAACGCCCGCTCATGGTCCGTTGTTGCCTTCAGGACATCGATGCGTTTTTCGAGCCGGGTAAGCGCTTCTTCGAGGTTCATGGGGCCTCGCCTCTCCGGGTTGACCGGTCGTGGTAGGGATCACCTTAACCATTTTAGACGATCATCGAAAAGCGGGCAAGACTGAAAATCACTCGGGGCCGAAACGGGAAATTCCGGCTGGGGAAGCGTTTCACCCCGGCCACTCGATACGAGCGGGCGCGGGGTAAAAAAGTCTAATGAACCCCGGGCATGCTGCCGATAATGGAATTACGTGACGCAAATTCCCGAGGTTCTAAACGACGCCATGGAAAAACGCCCCCAGTTCATGAAAATGACGGTCGTCCGGGAGGAAAACCCTCCGCCCCGCGATATCGGTTGCCCGGATTACAAGCGCTGCCTGAAAGAGGCTGCGTTCAAGAATTTTTGTCTTGACTGCAGCCAGTGCGCGGCAGACACGGGAGCTGCCCCTTTGGCCGTCGCAGCCGGTTCCCCCTGAAATGTGACCCCGCCGAACCGCAACAGCGAGCGCATTCCCCGCCGCTTGCGGCGGGGTTAGCGCGGCGACTATCAAAATTCGATTAAACCTCCTTACGGTCGAAGATTCCCTGCAGCTTGCTGCAGGTTTCTTCAATCCTGCCTGTGGCGCCATCCCCACCCGCAGCGTGCCGCCGAACTACCGGTTGACAGGCAACGGTGCCTGGTGTATGAAATAAATGATTTTTATAGTTAGTATTTCCAATTAGTTATATTGACATTGGCGAATGTCTGATAACGCTTGAAGGGAACCCGGCTGCGGTGAATAGAAACGCTCCCAGAAGCGTCCTGCTGGTTCGCGTCCTGCTGGGTCTCATTCCGCTGGCGGCCGGGCTCTATGTGATCAGCATCGGCCAGGATACCAACTGGGACCTGCGCAACTACCACTTTTACAACCCTTTCGCCTACCTCACCGGCCGCATGGGCCACGACGTTGCGGTGTCGCATGTCGCGACCTATTACAACCCCTTGATGTACATCCCCTTCTACTATGCAGTGATGGGGCTCTCGCCCAAGGCCGTGGGCTTCATTCTGGGCGTGATCCCGGGGTTCAACATCCTGTTTCTGTACGCCATTGCCCGCCGGGTGATCGACCTCGGCCGCCCGGCCCACACCGCGTGGTTCTGCCTGGCCGTGGCGCTGCTCGGGCTGCTGGGGCAGACCAACCTCGCCGAGATCGGCACCAGCTACGGGGACAATATTTTGAGCCTACCGGTGCTTGCTGCCGTGTGGCTCATCGTGCGGTTCCGGGACCGACTGGCCGCACCCGGTTTCGCCGGCTGGGCGGTGGCCGCGGCTGCCGGGCTGCTATCCGGCGCGGTGTTCGGACTCAAGCAGCCGTTTGCGGTATACTGCGTGGGGCTGTGTGCGGCCTTTTTCGGGCTGGCGCTGCCATGGCGGCGGCGCTTTCTACTGGCCTTTGTGTTCGGCCTCGGGGTGCTCAGCGGGGCGGCGCTGACCGGCGGCTACTGGATGCTCGAGATGTGGGAGCGCTTCGGCAATCCGCTCTTTCCTTACTTCAACGAGGTTTTTAAGTCACCCTGGGGTGCCGAAGGCTCCTATCGCGACGAGCGTTTCATCCCCAACAGCCTGCTCGTCCGGCTGCTTTTCCCGATCTGGTTCAACATCGATCCGATGCAGGTAGGCGAGGTCGGCTTCCGCGACCTGCGCTTCAGCCTGATTTACGTGCTGCTGATCGTGCTGCTCGTCCGCGCGGTCTACAGCCTCCTGAAAAAGAAAACGACCGGCGGCTCGTCGGACCCGGCGCAAAGCGACCGCCGATCCGTCACGCGCTTTCTCGTCATCTTCACGGTCGTTTCGTTCGTGGTCTGGATGCAGCTTTTCGGCGTCTACCGATATATTATCGTGTGCGAATTCCTGGCGCCGCTGGTGATTTTCCTGGTCATGGCAGCACTGGTGCGCAACCCGCAACATTGCCTGCGCCTCACCGCGGCGGCCTTCGTCCTGCTGCTTGTCACCCTCGAACCCGGTGACTGGGGGCGCAAGCCCTGGGGCGCCGATTACTTTGGTTTCGAGGCACCCGCGCTCGCCGATCCCCAGAACACCATCGTGGTTGTTACCGGCAAAGACCCGATGGCCTACATGATCCCGTTTTTCCCGCCCGAGGTGCGCTTCCTGCGCATCCAGGGCTTCATGACCGGCCCCTCGCCGACGCCGAACCTGACCGACCGCCTCATGCAGGCGGTCATTGCCCAACACACGGGGCCGCTCTTCATCATCTACCGTCAGTACGAGGAAGGGTCGGCCCTGAATGCCCTCGAGGCCTATGGGTTGCAGATGGACCGCGCCAGCTGCCAGGAAATGAACCCCTTGATCGAGCCGCAGCCGGAGCACCCGTTTTATTTCTGTCGCGTCACAAAGAAGCCGTAAAAGGAACCGCACATGAAATTCGGCGACCAGAGCTATCGCGTGGCGGTGATCCTGCCCTGCTACAATGAGGAGGCCGCCATCGGCGATGTGGTGCGGGACTTCCGCGCCGCGCTGCCGGAGGCCGTTGTTTACGTTTATGACAACAACTCCAAGGACGGGACCGTCGCTTGCGCCCGGGCTGCCGGGGCCGTGGTGCGCAGCGAAACCCGCCAGGGCAAGGGGCAGGTGGTGCGCCGGATGTTCGCCGACGTGGAGGCCGACATTTACGTGCTGGCCGACGGCGACGGCACCTACCATGCCGCGGGTGCGCCGGCGATGGTCGAACGTCTGGTCGCCGGACACCTGGACATGGTGGTGGGCTGCCGGCTCACGCAGTTCGAGGGTGAAGCCTTCCGCCGCGGCCACCGCTTCGGCAACGATCTGCTGACCGGGTGCCTTGCACTTTTCTTCGGCCGGACCTTCACCGACATCCTCTCCGGCTACCGCGTGTTCTCACGGCGCTACGTGAAATCCTTTCCAGCCCTGTCCGCGGGCTTCGAAACCGAGACCGAGCTTTCGGTGCACGCCCTCGAGCTGCGCATGCCCATCGCCGAGGTCACCACGGCCTACAAGGCCCGGCCCGCGGGCTCGGCGAGCAAGCTGCGCACCTACCGCGACGGGTTCCGGATCCTGATGATGATTCTCAACCTGTTCAAGGAGGAGCGGCCGCTGGCTTTCTTCTCCATCATCGCGGGGATGCTCGCCCTGACCTCCCTGATCCTGGCCTACCCGGTCTTCGTCACCTACATCGAGACCGGACTGGTGCCGCGCTTCCCCACGGCGATCCTGTCCACGGGGCTCATGATCCTGGCCAGCCTGAGCCTGACCTGCGGCTTCGTGCTGGACACCGTCACCCTCGGCCGACGGGAGATGAAGCGCCTGTTCTATCTCTCGATGCCGCCCATCGGCGGGTGAAGGTCATCTTTGCGTAATTCCGGCAGGGTCTTCCGGGCGGAGACCCTGCCGGCGGTGGGGCAGGCGGGCTTAGCGCGACGAACTGCGGATATTGAAATCCGGGTAGGCGATGACCGCGACCTCGTACTGGTCAAGGCCCTCCGCTTCCTGTTCGGGGTCGACTCGCAGGCCCATCGTCACGTCCAGGAGCTTGAACATGACATAGCCGATCAGCCCGACGTAGACGATGTTGGTCAGCGTGCCGATGCACTGCGCGGCGAACTGGCCGCCATCGCCGTAGAAAAGCCCGGTCACGGTCCCTTTCACGCCGTTCCAGCCGTCGCCGTAGGTCCCGTCGGCGAAAAGCCCCAACGCGAGAACGCCCCAGGCGCCGTTGACGCCGTGGACGGAAACAGCCCCCACCGGGTCGTCGATCTTGAGTACGCGCTCGACAAAAACCACGGCCCAGCACAGCAGGACCCCGGCGATGAGGCCGATCAGGACGGCAGACGGTGCGGTCACGAAGGCGCAGGGCGCTGTGATGGCCACCAACCCTGCCAGCAGGCCGTTGGCGGCCATGCTGATGTCCGGCTTGCCGAACCGCAGCCAGGTGTAGAGCATCGCAGAAAAGGAACCCGCGGCGCCGGCCAGCATCGTGTTCACCGCGATCACGCCGATGCGCAGATCCGTGCCGGACAGCGAGGAGCCGGTGTTGAACCCGAACCAACCGAAAGCCAGGATAAAGCAGCCCACGATCGCCATCGGGATGTGGTGGCCGGGGATGGCGTTCGGCGTGCCGTCCTTGGTGAACTTGCCTTGGCGCGGCCCCAGCATCTTGGCACCCACCAGCGCCAGCACCCCGCCCGTGAGGTGCACCACCGAAGAGCCGGCGAAGTCGACGTGGCCATGGCCCAGGCCGAAGTCGCTCCCGAGCTTGGAGAGCCAGCCGCCGCCCCAGACCCAGTTGGCATAAAGCGGATATATGACGGCGCCGACGAGGATGCCGTAGATCACGAAGGACTTGAAGGTCCAGCGCTCGGCCATGGACCCGGTGGGGATGGTGGCGGTCGTGTCCATGAACACCATCTGGAACAGGAACATGGTGAAGACGGCGACGTCGTAGGTCCCGCCGGCGAGGAAGAATCCTTTGGTTCCGAACAGACCGAACTCCTTGCCGAACAGCGAGATCGAGAATTCGCCGTTCAGCACCCCGCCGCCGCCCAGAGTGGCAAAGGGCCCGGCGCCGCCCATCTGCAGGGCAAATCCGCAGATCCAGAAGCCGAGCATGCCCAGGCCGTAGACCATGAAGTTCATGGCCATGGTGTGGCCGGCGTTCTTGGCCCGGGTGAATCCGGTCTCGGCCATGGCGAAGCCGGCCTGCATGAACATGACCAGGAAGCCGCAGACCAGGGTCCAGACGATGTTGATGGCCACGCGGTTCTTGCCCACCGCATCGCCCACCTTCGCGGCCAGCGGCTCGGCGACCCCCATCGCCTTGATCTCATCGGCCGTCGGGGCGCCGGCGGAGGCGCCGACGATGTCTGCGATCCCACCGGTGCGGCTGCCGTCGGGGTCGGGTGTGGGCTCATCGGCCGCCAATGCCGGCCAAACCAGGACCAGGGACAAAACAAGCACGGCGATCGCACGGATCCCGTATTTAAGAACGATGGATTTCATAGTCGACTCTCCTTTTTGCGCTTGGCGCAGGATGGTTGCTTCTGATTCTGTTGGGTGCGCGTGCATGCCGGTTAAACAGCCTCTATGCCGGTTTCGCCCGTCCGGATGCGGACGGCTTCCTCCACGCTCGTCACAAAGATTTTGCCGTCCCCGATTTTTCCGGTATGGGCCGCCTGGCGAATGGTGTCCACCACCTGGCCGACGAGGGCGTCGTCGACCACGAT
This sequence comes from uncultured delta proteobacterium, assembly GCA_963785045.1. Classification (GTDB taxonomy): domain Bacteria; phylum Desulfobacterota; class Desulfobacteria; order Desulfobacterales; family SpSt-501; genus SpSt-501. Next base: position 16,423 of record CAWAUC010000001.1, read on the forward strand.
GATGAGATGAATCTTAGGCACCAGGTCCACCTGGTACTCGGTGCCCCGGTAGACCTCCTTGTGCCCACGCTGGCGGCCGAAGCCCTTGACTTCGGTGATGGTCATGCCGGCGATGCCGATCTGGTTCAACGCCGTTTTTACATCGTCCAGCTTGAAGGGTTTGATGATGGCCTCGATTTTTTTCATCGTGTCCTCTCCCATGGTTTGAATGGCGGAGTCTGCCTCCGCGATGCATGGTAGCCGTCTTTATCAATTAGCGTGCCACACCGCATATAGCTGCATAAATGGTTTAATTATAATGCGTTAGCACGTTAACTGCGGATAAATGATAAAGGTATTCAATTTACTTTTTTGTAACTAAAAATTAAATAAATTGCATAATTGTATATTTCAGGAGCGTTTATCCCCACCCCGTGACACCCGTCCGGGACCCTCGGGCACGCTTCCTTTTTGCCGCACAGATTCCCACCGCCTCCTTTTGACAATTCAGCAGGCGTGGTATATAAAAATACTGCAGAAAATCTGGACACCGAGCCATAGAACGGGGAAGAGAAGGTTTTAGTCACTTCTATTCAAGGAGAAAATAATGCGAAAGACAGGTTGCAGGCTCCTGATGCTGATGCTCGTAATGGGATTGCTCTTCACCATTCCGGCATGCCAGAAAAAACAGATCACTTCGCAACCGAGCGCGGTCTCCGGTAGCGGTGGCGGTATGGGAAGCGCTGCGGGCGGCAAAGGCATCGGCGAACAGGATTTGGGAGGTGCCGCCGGCCGAGCGGGTGCGGGCGGGGCCATCGGCGCCATCGGCGCCAGCGAGCGCTCCACGTTTGAAAACGAGGACATCCATTTTGGCTACGACAGTTCGGCCCTGACAACGGAAGCCCAGGATCTGCTGCGCAAGAAAGCCGCGTTCCTGAAGGCCAACCCGAACGTCAAGGTCACCATCGAGGGCCACTGCGACGAACGCGGCACGAATGAATACAACCTGGCGCTCGGCGAAGCGCGTGCCAAAGCGGCCAAGGCCTTTATGGCGGACCTGGGTATCCCCGCGGCCCGTATGGCCACCATCAGCTACGGCGAGGAGCGGCCGTTGGTTCAGGGGCACACCGAAGAGGCGTACGCGAAAAACCGGAGAGCGCATTTCGTCATCGAGCAGTAGCCTCGCGGCATATCAAGACACTATCTGACCGTGCGGCCGGGCCCGCGCGGTCTTCTTTTTCGCGACGACGGGTCGACATGATCGTGAAAATCATCTCCGGAGGGCAAACCGGTGTCGACCGGGCGGCCCTGGACGCGGCCATTCGGCTGGGCGTCCCGCACGGCGGCTGGATCCCCAAGGGCCGCCTGGCGGAGGACGGCCCGCTGCCGGAGACTTACGCCCTTAAGGAAACGGCTTCCGCGGTCTACGCCGAACGCACCGAAAAGAACGTGATAGAGGCCGACGGCACGCTCATCATCGCACGCGGAAAACTCTGCGGCGGGACCGCCTACACCCGCGAGATGGCGGTGAAACACGGCCGTCCTTGGCTGCACGTTGACCTTAACCAGACGCCGGCCTTCCGGGCGGTCCTGGCGATCCGGGAGTGGATCGTCACCCAGCGTATCATGGTGCTGAACGTGGCCGGGCCCCGGGCCAGCAAGGACCCCCGGATCTACACCGACACCCTGGCGCTGATAGAAAGCGTGTTCTATCTTTGCCTGGCCGATGGGAACCCGGAAAAGCCTGCAGAATCCGCCATCTCGCCGGAAGCTGCGGCCGCCTCCGAGCCCCCGGTCTGTGTCAGGGATGCTTTGCAGCAGCTGAGCGACGGCCTGCCGCTCAAGGACCGGGTCACGATCGCGAACATGACCGAAGATGAGCTGCCTGCCCTGCTTCCGACCCTGGGGGAGTACATCGTCCACCGTTTCGGTCTGCCCGCTGCGAACATCCCTCTCATGCGCTCCTGCCGCTGGGTGGCCCGGCGCTCGATCAAGACCGAGGAGGCTGCAGCCCGCCTGATTATCCGCGAACTTTGGAAACGGCTGCGCCGCACGCACGCCCTGCGGCGCGTCAAGTGACGCCGGGCAAATACGGTGTGAATTCTTTTTCACACCGCGCTCCAATCCAGTTCTCAACCTTAACACCCAGACTGCCCATCGTCTGCGGCGGCTCCCCTGCCCAGCCGGTAAATTAAGCCAGTTCCGCGTTCGGTCCATTTGGCATGAGGATTGCTCCCTTTATAGAGGTTTCACGGGACACACTTCGACGCACACGCGCTTGGTTGCAACTGGAAGGAATCGGATGACAATATCGGACGACGGACCCGAAGCGGACCGGCCGGAGGTTGAATTCAGCCTGATCAAGGACAACGGGGGCACACGATCCGGCATCGACCGCCGGCAGGTTCCCGGCGAATACGACAGCTCCGAACGCAGGTCCGGCCGAGACCGCCGCAGGGGTTTTGATCGGCGAGCCCGCACCGATCGCCGCCGTACCACCGACAGGCGGCTTGGCGACAATTTCTGGGACGGTGAAATTATCGAGCGGCGAGAACCATTTCGCAAAAACACGGGGAGTGAATAGAAGTAGTTTCATAACCCCGTCTGACACCCGCTGGCGGCGTTGCCGGCCTCTCGCAATGCTCACAACCTGACGCTGTTGCTGCGCTTTCGAATCGGCCTGCGCCTTGGCCCCGGGCGTGATCCGGGGTTTTGAAACCACTTCTCACCTGCAACCCGCCGCCTCGGAAAGAGCCGTGCGAGCAAAAGCAAAGGGCAGCCCTCAGCGAGGCTGCCCTTTGGTTGTTTGGCTCCCCGGCGGGAAGCGCGGCCAACCTGCATTACAGCAGTTTTTTGACCGCGGCGATGACCGCCGCATAATCCGGCTCCTGAGATACTTCCTTCACGAGCTGCACATATCGCACCACCCCACTCTTGTCGAGGACGAAGATCGTGCGCGCCAGCAGCCGCAGTTCCTTGATCAATACACCAAAGCTCTGGCCGAAGGCCGTCTCGCGATGATCGGAAAGCGTCTTGACCTTGTCCACCCCGGCCGCACCGCACCAGCGCTTCTGGGCGAACGGAAGATCCGTGCTGACGGTGAGGATGACGACGTTGTCCCCCAGGTTGGCCGCTTCGGTGTTGAACCGGCGGGTCTCCATGTCGCACGTCGGGGTGTCCAGCGACGGCACGCTGGAGACGATGACGACCTTGCCCTTAAAAGCGGAAAACTTGACCGGCTTGAGGTCGTTGTCCAGCAGTTCGACATCCGGGGCCTTGTCTCCGACCTTTACTTCTTTTCCAACGAGGGTCAAGGGATTGCCCTTGAGCGTCACGGCGCCTTTGCGCTCTTCCATGGTGGGACCTCCTTTTCGCGTAGGTTTGCTGAAAACGGAAGCAATTGAGATAGTGAAGGGATAGTAAGACGGACCGCCGCCAAGTCAATGACCTCGGCGCGGGCCGCCCCGCTTGACACCCGTCTATCCGGCCTTATTTATTTGCAAACCTGAACCTTCCGCCATGCCCCGATTGGGTGCACGAAATCAGACCGATGCGCCCACCGCGGACCAGCGAGGAGCCGCCCATGCCCGATCGAATCCTGCGATCCCTGGTGGCGAGCGCTGTAGCACTCGCCTTTTTGATCCCGGCCTCCGGCGGCAGGGGTGAGGCGGCCGGCGCCCCGCCCGTGGACAATCGCATCTACGCCGAGCTGCTGGCAAAGTACGTCGAAAACGGCCGTGTCAACTATGCCGGGTTCAAGCGTGATGAAGCGCGGCTGGATCAGTACCTCAAGGTCCTCGAGCAGGTCGACCCGGAGCGCCTGCCGCGGGAGGAGCAGTTTGCTTTCTTTATCAACGCCTACAACGCCTGGACCATCAAGCTGATCCTGACCGGCTACCCCGGTGTCACGTCCATCAAGGACCTGGGCAGCCTGTTCCAGTCGCCCTGGAAAAAGGAGTTCGTGCGCATCAACGGCAAGACCCTTACGCTGGACGACATCGAGAATACGATCCTCCGGCCGCGCTTCAAGGACCCGCGCGTGCATTTCGCCATCAACTGCGCCTCGAAAAGCTGTCCGCCGCTCAGCGCCGAGCCCTATCTCGGAGCGGTTCTGGATGCCCAACTGAACCGGTCGACCCGTGATTTTTTAAACAACCCGGCCAACTATCGTCTTGACCACGACACGTTCTGGGTCAGCTCGATCTTCAAGTGGTTTGCGGAAGATTTCAACAAGGACGTGGTCGGTTTTTACCTGAATTTTGCTCAAGGCGAGCTGAAGCAAAAACTGCAGACCGGGCGCGATCGCATCGACGTCGCCTATTTGGATTATGACTGGAGCCTGAACGGCGAGTAACGGGTATTGAAAAACCGCGCTCGAGGAGAATGCATGGCAGTCTATGATTACGACATCGGCATCATCGGAGGCGGTGCGGCCGGTCTCACGGTGGCCGCTGGCGCCTCCCAACTCGGCGCCAAGACCCTTCTCGTGGAAAGGGAAAAGCAACTGGGGGGCGACTGCCTGCACTTCGGCTGCGTGCCCAGCAAAACGCTGATCGCCTCCGCCAGGGTCTATCACCTGCTCAAGCACTCCGATCAGTACGGTCTGCCGGAAGTGGAGGTGCCGCCGGTGGATTTCCGGTTGGTGTCCGAACGCATCCGCTCGGTGATCGCCGCCATCCAGAAACATGATTCGGAGGAACGCTTCTGCAGCCTGGGCACCAAGGTGGAGTTCGGCAGCCCGGAGTTTGCCGACGAGCACTCCGTTCGACTGAACGGCAGATCGGTGTCCGCGAAGACCTGGGTGATCGCCACCGGCTCCTCGGCCGCGGTGCCGGACGTCAAAGGGCTCGACCGCACCCCCTTCATCACCAACCGTGAGATCTTCTACCTGGACCGTCTGCCCGGGTCCATGATCGTCTTGGGGGCCGGGCCCATCGGTGCCGAAATGTCGCAGGCATTTGCGCGGCTGGGAACGCGGGTCACCGTGGTCGACATGGGCCATCAGATCCTGGCCAAGGAAGATCGCGAGCTGGCCGATGAACTCCAAGCCCAATTGGCTGCGGAAGGGGTTCGTGTTCCACCTGAACTGCACGATCGAAGCGGTGCAGGACCTCGGTCGGGCCCGGGAAGTCCGAATTCGAACCGCCGAGCGTCAGCCGCTCACCCTCGAGGCCGAGGTCATTCTGGTCGCATTGGGCCGTACGGCCAACGTGGGCGGACTGGGGCTTGCACGCATCGGTGTTGCGTACGACCGGCGGGGCATCCAGGTGGACCCGCGGCTGCGGACTACCCAAAAGCATATTTACGCCGCCGGGGATGTCAAAGGCGGGCCGCAGTTCACGCACGCCGCCGGTTACGAGGGCGGCATCGTGGTCAGCAACGCCGTCCTGCACCTGCCGCGCAAGGCGAACTACACCTATCTGCCCTGGTGCACGTACACGGACCCGCCGCTTGCCAGCATCGGCATGAACGCGAAGGCGGCCAAAGCGGCCGGCATCGACTACACGGTGTGGACTGAGGAGTTCCGCGACAACGACCGCAGCCTGGCCGAAGGCGAGGCGGCCGGCAGGATCCGGTTGATCCTGGACGCGCAGGAGAAGCCCATCGGGGTCCAGATCCTGGGTCACGGGGCAGGGGACCTGCTGGCAGAGTGGGTGGCGCTGTTGAACGGCAAGGTGAAACTGAGGACCCTGGCCGCCGCGGTGCACCCCTACCCGACCCGGAGCGAAATCAACAAGCGCGTGGCCGGAAATTTTTTCGCTGAAAAAGTTTTCTCGGACAAAGTGCGCAAGGGGCTTAAATTCCTTTTCGGGTTCAAAGGCAGGGCCTGCACGCTGCCGGAATAACGGCTGCGTGCACGTGGCTTGCGACTTTGACAAATGACGCTTGAGCCCGTCAGAGGCTTGAATGCGAGATGAACGATCCGCCGACAGCGCGGAAAATTTCCTGATGGCAAGGGTCAGCACGCCGGACCTGGGATTGGATGCCGGTGCGTGTGTCGCCCCCGTGCCCGCCGACCCATGCAGCATCGTCATTCTGGGGGCGACCGGCGATCTCACCTCCCGGAAGCTGATGCCGGCGCTTTTCAATCTCTACCGCAACGGCGGGCTGCCGGAGTCTTTCCTGGTCGTCGGGTGCGGCCGTACGGAATGGACCGAGGTGGAGTTTCGCAGCCAGATGCAGGCCGCGATCCGCCCCGCCGGTGATCGGGACCGCGCCGCATGGCAACGGTTTGCCGCCCGTTTGCACTACTGCCGCGTGAACTACCCGGAGGCCGCCTCCGTCAGCCAGCTCGCCCACTTTCTCCGGGCCCTCGACGCCGATTCGACCACCGGCGGAAACCGGATTTTCTACCTGGCGCTGCCGCCCGGCCTCTACCAGCCCGTGGCCCGCAACCTGGGCCAAGCCGGGTTGAGCGTCGAAAACCGGGACGGCAACGGCTGGGCGCGCATCGTGCTCGAAAAGCCGTTCGGGGTGGACCTCGCCACGAGCCGGGAGCTCGACCGCAGCCTGCACGAGCACTTCCAGGAGCACCAGGTCTTCCGCATCGATCACTACCTGGCCAAGGAGACGGTCCAGAACATCCTCATGTTCCGCTTTGCCAACTCGATTTTCGAGCCGATCTGGAACCGGCGCTACATCGACCACGTCAGCATCCGGGCCACCGAATCCCTGGGCGTCGAGCACCGGGCCGGCTACTACGAGTCCTCCGGGGTACTGCGCGACATGTTCCAGAACCATATGATGCAGATCCTCTCGCTCATGGCCATGGAACCCCCGCCGCGCTTCGAAGCCGAGCTGGTGCGGGATGAAAAGGCCAAGCTGTTCAGCGCCCTGCGGCCGTTTCCGCTCGATCACATCGAGAATGATCTCGTGCTCGGACAATACACGGCCGGCCTGATCGACGGCAGCCCGGTCCCGGCCTACCGCGAGGAGCAGGGTGTTGACCCCGCCTCCCTGACGCCCACCTACGCCATGATGAAGGTCCATGTGGACAATTGGCGCTGGCAAGGGGTCCCGTTTTTCATCACCTCCGGCAAGCGCCTGGCGCAGAAGGCCACCGAAATCGCCATCCAGTTCAAACAGGTTCCGTATTCCATGTTCCGGCACACGCTGGGTGGGCCCATCTCGGCCAACCGGCTGATTCTGGGCATCTACCCGGACGAAACGATCACCCTCACGTTTCAGACCAAGAACCCCGGGGCCACGGTCTGCCTGCGCACCGTGACCATGGATTTCAACTACCGGCAGAACTACACCGGGCCGGAGCTGGACGCCTACGAAAAGGCGCTGCTGGACTGCATGCTGGGGGACCAGATGCTTTTTTGGCGGCAGGACGGGGTGGAGCGGTCCTGGGCGTTTCTGACCCCGGTTCTCGACGCCTGCGAGCGCTGCCCGGACCGGGGCGGGCGGCTGAGTTTCTACGCGGCCGGCAGCGCAGGCCCCGCCGAAAGCCTTCGCCTTTTCAGCCCGTCGTGAATTTAGTCGCCTCACCAAGGTGAGGGCAAACAGCCCCCGAGAGGATGCCGATGCCATGCCAGCTGCCACCGACAAGACGCCCGCCGTCAACCGCCGTGCGGCACTGATCAAAGCCGGCATCTTCGCAGCCTTTATTGCGGCCGCGATCGGGCTGGTCCGATTCACGCCGGTGCAGGACTATCTGACGGCCGACGCCCTGAGCAGGCTGCTTGCCGGCGCCGGCCTGTGGGCGCCGCTGGCCTTCATCCTCATCTACGCCATCGGCGTCTGCCTGTTCGTGCCGGGCTCGATCCTGACCGGGCTTGGCGCCGTCATCTTCGGGGCTTATTGGGGGTTTGTCTACGTCTGGCTCGGCGCCATGATCGGCGCGGCAGCGGCGTTTTACATCGGCCGGGGCCTGGGCCGCGATTTCGCCGCTTCGCTCATTGGCGACAGACTCCGGAAGTACGACGACCGCATCGAGCGCAACGGCTTTGCCGCGGTGCTCTACCTGCGCCTGATCTATTTTCCGTTCACCCCCTTGAATTTCGGCCTGGGGTTGACCAAGGTCCATTTTCGGGACTACTTGTTCGGAACGGGCATGGGGATCCTCGTGGGGACCTTCATTTTTACATTCTTCATCGGCACGCTCAAGGACGTCTGGGCGTCGGGCAACTGGGGTGCGTTGTGGTCCTTCAAAGTTTTTTTCTCGATCGGATTGTTCGTCATCTCCTTTTTCATCCCCAAAGTGATCCAGAAGGTGCGCAAGGAGTAAGCCGGCCTGCGGGAAGGATCGCTTGCGGGCGGCAATCCCGGGCAGTCGCCCGCGTGAACGGAGACGATCGATCGGCATGAACACGGGCATAGACATCCGGGTGGAGACGGATATCGGGGCAGCTTGGAGGGCTGCCGCGGATGTGCTGCTGGAGTCACCGAACGGGGCGAGCGCAGCGGAGGAGAAGCCGCCATGCTGAAAATATTCGCGGCCGACATCGGGGGCACCCACAGCCGGTTCGCCCATTTCACCCTCGACGCCGCCAAGCGCTTGAGCCTGCGTGCGAGCCGCTGGTTGAGAACCGCTGCGGCGGAATCATTTCCCCAGCTGCTGGAGCAACTCGGTGAGACAGATTTCGATCTGGCGCCCGAGGCGAGCGATATGGCCGTGATCGCCGTGGCCGGCCCCGTTGAAAACGGCACCGTGAGCTACCCGCCGAACATCGCCTGGCCGATCGACCTGTCCCATCCCGGAACCGTCCGGCGTGTTCCGCGCGGCCGGCTGATCAACGATTTAGTGGCCCAGGCCTATGCCTGCGTCTTCTCCGAAAATTCCACGACGCGCCCGATCCTGCCCGGCCAGAGGGTGCCGGGGCTCGCCGTGGCGGTGGTGGGGGCCGGCACCGGATTAGGCATGGCGGCGCTGGCCCCGCTGCCCGGCGGCGGCTGGGCCGAGGTTGCCTCCGAAGGTGGCCACGGGTCTTTCGCGTTTGAATCCCGCCGCGAAATGGACTACATGGAGTTCCTGCTCCGGCAAACCGGAGCACCCTATATCGAGGCGGAGACCGTGGTTTCCGGCCGAGGGCTCAGCCTGCTGCACCGCTACCTGACCGGGGAGGAGCTCGAGCCGGCCGAGATCGGTACCCGTCTGAATGCCGGCTCGGAGACGCTGCAATGGCTGGCGCGGTTCTACGGCCGGGTCTGCCGCAACTACGCCCTGCAGGTGCTGGCGCGGGGCGGGGTCTTCGTCACCGGTGGGGTCGCCGCCAAAAACCCGGAGATCGTCACCCGCCCCGAATTTGCGGCGGAATTCCGCCGCGGCCGCGCCATGGGGGAACTGCTGGCCGGAGTGCCGGTTTTCCTCAACACCGACGAGCAGAGCGGGCTGTGGGGGGCGGCGCACTACGCCCGGAAGCTCTTATTGAAAAATCGCAGCATTTCTGGCAAAGCATGACCTGCGATGGGAGTGAATCTGAATTTGAAAGGAACCAAAAATGCCCGCACTTTCCGAACTGAAACAATTCGATCAATCGGTCTGGCTTGATTTTATCCGGCGCTCGCTGATCACCTCCGGGGAACTGGCGCGGCTGGCCACCCATGGGGTCCAGGGTGTCACGTCGAATCCGGCCATCTTCGAAAAGGCCATTGCCGGGTCGTCGGATTACGACGCGGAGATGAAAGCGCTCATCACGGCCGGAAAATCCGTCTCGGACATCTACGAAGCGCTGGCGTTCAAGGACATCCAACTGGCCGCGGACGTCATGCGCAGCGTCTACGATGCGACGGGCGGCCGCGACGGGTACGTGAGCCTGGAGGTCAGCCCCTTCCTGGCGAACGACACGCCGCGGACGATGGCGGAAGCCCGGCGCCTTTACCAGGCGGTGGGCCGGCCGAACGTCATGATCAAAATCCCGGGCACCGCCGCGGGGCTGCCGGCGATCACCGAGACCATCGCGGCCGGGGTGAACGTCAACGTCACCCTGATCTTCGCGCTCGCAAACTACAAAGCCGTGGCCGATGCCTATATGGCCGGCCTTGAGCGGCTGGCCGTCACGGGGCCTTCCGTCACGGGCGGGCACGCCGTCAACGCCGTCGCCTCCGTGGCATCCTTTTTCGTCAGCCGGGTCGACAGCGCGGTGGACAAGGAGCTCGAAAAGCGGGGGGCCTCCGGCCTGCAAGGGAAAATCGCCATCGCCAACTGCAAGCTTGCCTACGCAGAGTTCAAGCGCATCAGCGCCGGCCCCCGCTGGCAAACACTCGCCGCCCGGGGCGCCCGGCCCCAGCGCGTGCTGTGGGCCAGCACCAGTACCAAGAACCCGGCCTACCCGGACACGCTTTACGTGGACGAGCTCATCGGCCCGGACACCGTCAACACGATGCCGCCGGAGACCGTCAAGGCCTTCATCGACCACGGACGGCCCGCGGAGACCCTCACGCGCGACCTGGAAGGAGCGCAGGCTCAGGTACGGCAACTGGCGGAGCTCGGCATCGACCTGGAAGCGGTCACCCGACGGCTCCAGGAAGAAGGGGTCGCTGCCTTTGCCAAGCCCTTCCAGGCCCTGCTGGACAGCATTGACGCTAAACGCAAGCGGCTGTCCACCCCCTTGTAAAACGAGAGATGGGCGATGACACCTCAGGATGAGCTCAAGCAGAAGGCGGCCTTCTTCGCCGCCGGTTTTGTCGAATCCGGCATGGTGGTCGGCCTGGGCACCGGCAGCACGGCCCAGTTCGCCCTCGAGCGCCTGGGGGAGCTCATCCGCCGCGGCCGGCTGCGGGACATCGTCGGCATCCCCAGCTCCGTGCGCACCGAGAACGCCGCACGGAAGCTCGGCATCCCTCTCAGCGATTTTGAAACGCACCCGGTGATCGATGTCACCATCGACGGCGCCGACGAGGTCGACCCCGAGCTCAACCTGATCAAGGGGGGGGGCGGCGCTCTGCTCCGGGAAAAAGTCCTGGCCCAGGCGACCCGGCGCAATATCATCATCGTGGACGAGAGCAAGCTCGCCCCCCGGCTGGGAACGAAATGGCCCCTGCCGGTCGAGGTGGTCCCCTTCGCGCGACCGGCCGCGGAGCGGTTTATGACATCCATCGGCGCCGCCGTCACCCTGCGGTCGAAAGACGGTCGCCCGGTGATGACCGACCAGGGCAACCTCCTGCTGGACGCCGCCTTCGGCCCCATGGAAAACCCGGCCGCCATCGCCGGGCAGCTGAGCGGCCGGGCCGGCATCGTCGAACACGGACTGTTCCTGGGGCTTGCCCGTGACGTCATCGTCGCCGGCAAAGAGGGGATACGGCATTTAAAGCGCCAGGCCTGAGGCCGGAACACGCATGAAGACACGCCGCCATTTCGTCCGATAAACTCGAAGCGCGCCAAGTTCGGTTTCAAAGGGGGGGGACTATGAAAAGATCGGAATTCATTCGCAAGGCCACCATCAACAAGAAAGAGTATCGCTTCTTCGACATCGGTCTGTTGGAAAAGAAGGGCATCGCCAAGATCAGCCGGCTGCCTTTTTCGATCCGGATCCTCGTCGAAAACCTGCTGCGCAAGATGGACGACCGCGTGGTCAAGGAAAGCGATGTGCTCAACATCGCCCGCTGGAAAAAACGCTACGCGGCTCCCCAGGAAATTCCCTACCACCCGGCGCGGGTGCTGATGCAGGACTTCACCGGGGTGCCGGCGGTGGTGGATCTGGCGGCCATGCGGGACGCGATGAAGGATCTGGGCGGCGACCCGTCCAGGATCAACCCGCTCGTGCCCGTGGACCTGATCGTGGACCACTCGATCCAGGTGGACGCCTGGGGTACCGCGGACGCCCTGGTTGAAAACGTCGCCCGGGAATACGAGCGCAACGGCGAACGCTACGCCCTGCTCAAATGGGCCCAGGAAAGCTTCGATCGCTTCCAGGTGGTCCCGCCGAACTCGGGCATATGCCACCAGGTGAACCTGGAATACATCGGACGCGTCATCAGCACCGAAAAGGCGCAGGGCCGGATGCTGGCCTACCCCGACACGGTGGTGGGGCTTGATTCCCACACCACCATGATCAACGGCATCGGCGTCATGGGATGGGGCGTGGGGGGCATCGAGGCCGAGGCCGTAATGCTGGGTCAACCTTACTACATGGCCATCCCGGAGGTGATCGGCGTGCGCATGACGGGCGCCCTCCGGGAAGGCGTTACGGCAACCGACCTCGTGCTGGTCGTTACGGAAATGCTGCGCAAGCGCGGGGTGGTCGAAAAATTCGTCGAATACCTCGGGCCCGGAATGAAGAGCCTGTCGGTGACCGATCGGGCCACCATTGCCAACATGACCCCGGAATACGGCGCAACGCTGGGATATTTCCCGGTCGACGAGAAGACCATCGACTACCTGCGCATGACCAACCGCACCGCTCAGGCCGCCGTGGTGGAGAAGATCTCCAAGGCGCTCGGCCTGTTCTACACCGGCGTCGAAAAGCCCGAATACACCGAGGTCCTGCAACTGGACCTGGGGAGTGTCGTTCCGTGCGTCGCCGGACCCGCGCGGCCGCAGGACCGGATCCCCTTGCCGGAGCTGAAGGCGAGCTTCATGAAAGCGCTCGGCTGCGACTATGAACGCAAACCCGAAACCACGCCTCTCACGACCTTCCACCACGAGTCGGGGTCCGTCGCCAGCCCCCCGGAGCAGTGCCTGCCGAAGAAAAAAACCTGCAACGTGGTCCTGAACGGGCACGAAACCAGGCTCTGTGACGGCGATGTGGTCATTGCCGCCATCACCTCCTGCACCAACACCTCCAACCCCTCGGTCCTGCTCGGAGCCGGGCTGGTCGCCAAGAGAGCGATTGAGCATGGGTTGAAGGTGCCGGCCCACGTCAAAACATCGCTGGCGCCCGGCTCCAAGGTGGTGATCGACTACCTCAAAGACGCCGGGCTCCTGCCTTACCTCGAAGGACTCGGGTTTCACCTGGCGGCTTTCGGCTGCACGACCTGCATCGGCAACAGCGGGCCCCTGCTGCCCGCGATCGAGGAGGCCATCCGCCAGCATGACCTGAACGTGGCGGCGGTCCTCTCGGGCAACCGCAACTTCGAGGCGCGCATCCACCAGCGGATCAGGTCGAACTTTCTGATGTCGCCCATGCTGGTGGTGGCCTTTGCGCTGGCAGGCTGCGTGGACAAGGACCTCACCGCCGAGCCGGTGGGGTACGACCCCCGCGGCCGGCCGGTGTTTTTGAAAGATATCTGGCCGAGCAACGCCGAAGTGGCGGAACTCGCAGCGCAACACGTCAAGCAGAAGTTTTTCCGGCAACAATATGGCCAGATCTTCAAAGGCGACGAGTTCTGGGAGCGGCTCGCGGTCAAAGGCAGCACCACCTTCGGCTGGGAGGATACCTCCACCTACGTCCGCAAACCGCCCTACTTCGACGGCTTCTCGCTGGCGCACGGCCAGCCGTCGGACATCCGGGATGCGGCCGTGCTGCTGATGGTCGGCGACACGATCACCACCGATCACATTTCGCCGGCCGGCGCCATCGCCGCCCAGTACCCTGCCGGCCAGTATCTCATCGGCAAGGGGGTTGAACAAAAGGACTTCAACTCCTACGGCGCCCGCCGCGGCAACCACGAGGTGATGATGCGGGGCACCTTCGGCAACATCCGCATCAAGAACAAGATGGTGGCGCCCAAGGAGGGCAGCTTCACCCTCAAGTTTCCGGATCGGCAGGAGGCCTTCATATACGACGCGGCCATGGCGTACCAGGCGGAATCGCGGCCGCTTGTGGTCCTGGCCGGCAAGGAGTACGGCGCGGGTTCGTCGCGGGACTGGGCGGCCAAGGGTCCGAGCCTGCTTGGGGTGAAAGCCGCCATCGCCGAATCCTTCGAGCGCATCCACCGCAGCAACCTCGTCGGCATGGGCGTGCTGCCCCTCGTTTTCAAGGACGGGGAGAACTGCCAGAGCCTCGGTCTGGACGGCTCCGAGCGGGTGACCATCACCGGCATCGAAAACATCACGCCGCGCCAGAGCCTGCCGGTGAAAGCCGTGAAGGCGGACGGCCGGGAGATCCGCTTCGAGGTCACCGCGCGCCTGGACACCGCTATCGACATCGATTACTATACCCACGGCGGTATCATGCCATACGTCTTGCGCAAGATCGCCGCCGCAAAATGAACTGCCCCGCGGGCAGCCGCGGGGCAGTTCATATTTTTAATCGCATGAGCGACGGCCCTGAACGCCTGATCGTTTTCACTCGCTACCCGGAACCGGGGACCACCAAGACCCGGCTCATTCCGGTCCTGGGCCCCGAGGGGGCGGCGGAGCTGCAGCGGCGCATGACCCTGCGGGCGGTGCAAGCGGCGGAACAGCTTCGAAAAGACCGGCCGCTCGCGCTGGAAATCCGCCACGAGGGCGGAAGCACCCCGCGCATGCAGGCGTGGCTGGGTGCGGGGTTCTCCTACCGCCCCCAGGGGGACGGGGACATCGGCCGGCGGATGGCTCAGGGGCTCGCCCAAGCCTTCGAAGAGGGATGCCGGCGGGCGGTCATCGTCGGCTCGGACGTCCCCGCGATCAGCTCCGCGCTGATGGCCGAGGCCTTTGACCGCCTGCGCCGCCACGATCTGGTGTTCGGCCCGGCGGCGGACGGGGGCTACTATCTGATCGGCTGCAACGCCGCCTGCTTTCGGAAAGGGGCGCCCTATCTCGACCCCGGCGTCGCCTGGGGTACGGCCGGGGTGCTCGCCCAGACCCTGGGCATTCTGCGGGTGATGGGCGCAAGCCATGCGCTGCTGGCCGCGCTCACGGATGTCGATCGGCCGGGTGATCTCGCGGAGGGTATGAAAGCGCTGTGCCTGGGGTCGGGGCGGCCCGCCCTGACGGTCATCATCCCGACCCTGAACGAAGCCGATCAGATTGCCGGCACCGTTTCGACTCTATCGAAAACAGCCGCGGCGGAACTCATCGTGGTCGACGGCGGCAGCAGCGACGCGACGGTTGCCATCGCCACTGGGGCCGGGGCTCGCATCCTGAGGTCGCGGCCTCCCCGGGCCGTCCAGATGAATGCCGGTGCCGCCGCCGCCGCCGGCGACATCCTGATCTTTCTGCACGCCGACACCCGCCTGCCGGACGATTTCGCGCACCAGGCCGCATCCACGCTCAAAGCGCCCGGGGTTTGCGCCGGGGCTTTCCATCTGCGCATCGACGCTACGGCGCACGGACTGCGGCTGATTGAACGAGCGGCCAACTGGAGGGCGCATTTCCTGCAGCTGCCCTACGGGGATCAGGCACTTTTCATGCCAAGGGGGACCTTCTGGGAGATGGGGGGCTTCCGCCCGCTCGCCGTCATGGAAGACTTCGAGATGGTCCGCCGCCTTAAAGGCCGGGGCCGGGTCGCCCTGGCGCCCGGCCGTGCGGCGACCTCCGCCCGCCGCTGGCGGCGGCAGGGCATTTTGAAAACCTGGATGCTGAACCAGTGGCTGATCGCCGCCTACCATCTGGGTGTTTCCACCGACCGGCTGGCGCGCTGGTACGGGATTAAATAATGCTAAAGTTCTTCCAGTACGCGCCGATATACTTAACCGGCCCTGATCCGCCGACCCGGCCGAGCGCTTACGGATTCAGACCGCACCCGAAGGGATTTCGCCCGTCGATCTGTATGATTTTTATTGCAAAGCCGCTGCTTGATGTTATGGTTGAAAATGGCATTGCAACACACATTGAGGAATGACATTGCTGATGAAGATGAACGACGCCCATCGGATAGCGTTCGAACGGCCCGACCTGGAAGAACTGACGCGACACGGCGCGGTAGTGGACATGCATTTCCACAGCGAGCTCTCCGACGGGCACGCCTCCATCGACGCCATCGCCCGCCGGGCCGCTGAGCTGGGCATTGGAATCGCCGTAACCGACCACAACTGCATCCATGGCGCGGTTGAAATCGACCGGTTCAATGAGGTGTTCAGCATCCCCGGCATCGAGCTGACCGCCTATGAAGGCACCCACCTGCTCGTTTACTTTTACGACATCGGCAGCCTGTTGAAGTTCTACAGCCGCGATGTCCAGCCGTTCATGGGCTCCGAGATCATGTCCTCGCTCGCGCTGGGGATGGAAGACATCATCCGCCGGGCCCGTCGCTTCGAGACGGTGATCATCTTCCCCCATCCCTACTGCGGAACGTACACCGGTATCCGCAACCCTTACTTCGCCGGCGAGCGTTTCGAGTACATGCTCGGCCTGGCGGACGGGGTGGAAGTCATCAATTCGGAAAACCTCAACAAGTGGAACCTGAAGAGTGCCCTGTTGGGCTTCAACCTGAACAAAAGCATCACCGGCGGCAGCGACGGCCATCGTTTGGTGCAGATGGGGCGGGTGGTCACGGCGGCCGGCTGCGCCTGGCGGCGCCGGTCCTTTCTGGATGCCGTCAGGTCCCGCAAGGTCCGGGTCATCGGCAAGGAGATCGACATCATTCGCAAGATGACCTCGAGCGGCGCCAAGTTGCGCTCGAGCATGCGGCACTACCCGGACCTGGTCCAGAAAAATTTGCGCTACCTCAACACCACCTCGCGGCAGATCACGGAACACGTGAAGCGCAACCTGAACGAACGCCTCCAGGAGCGCCGCCGCAAAAACGCACGCGCATCATAGGCAGGCCGCTCCTCCTTTCCCGCCTTCAGTTTTTGGCGCCGAGCGCTCAGCGTTCCTCCTCCTCATCAGGCCAGTTGTCCGGAGTTTCGAAATTCATCCAGGCTGCGCTTGTCCACCCACAGGACGCGGCCCCTGCGGACGGCGCGGATGCGTTCATACTCGACCAATTGATAGACGATCTTGCGGCCCACACCCAAATAGCGGGCGGCTTCCGGGACGGTCATGAAATATTCCAACCCTTCCTGAGTCCTATCCAAATAAGCCATGCGCTTCTTTCCTTGAAATTTCCGAATTAATCTATCAGGGTGTTGAGAAACACGTATCAGGCTGTCCGCCAAGGCGACGATTGGCTGGAGGCTCGGAGGCTGGAACGCAAGAAGGCTAAAAAAAGGGCAGATAAGGCTTTGCTTCAAGCTTCCCAGCCTTCTATCTTCGGACCAAAAACGCATTTACGAAAGCCTCCCAACGCCGGATCATGGCCTTAGACGCTGTTTTTCAACACTCTGTCAGGGCAGGCTTTCGCGGTTGCGACTGCAGTGTCACACGTGGCGATTCACGAGCCCCGCCCCACATGAACTCAAAACTAACCATCCGGTGCTTTATTTCAAGCCGGCCCGCCGGAGGATGCTCTTGCAGACGCCGTAGGTGGCATGGTATGAGGCTAAATCGGAAAGGGATCGAAAAGATGACCTCCGGCCACGTCATGGCTTGCCACGACTGTGATCTGCTGCAGCAGCTGCCCATGGTTCCCGACGGCATGACGGCCAGCTGCTGCCGTTGCGGGGCCGCGCTCGCCCGGCCGAAGCGCAACGGCCTGGAGCGGGCGCTGGCGCTCGCCGTCACCGGGCTGGTTCTGCTCGCGCTGGCCAACAGCTTCCCGTTTCTCGGCTTCAAGATCCAGGGCCAGGTTCGGGAAACGCTGCTTCTAACCGGGATCCGGCAGCTGTACATGCAGGACATGAAAGCAGTGGCGGTCCTAGTGTTCTTCACGACCGTGCTCGCCCCGCTCGCGCAACTGCTGGCGCTAATCTACATCCTGCTGCCGCTGAAGCTCAACCGCCGGGCGCCCAGAATGTTTCAGGTTTTCCGCTGGCTGCGATGCATCGAGCCCTGGAGCATGATGGAGGTCTTCATGCTGGGGATTCTCGTCTCCGTCGTGAAGCTGGCCAAAATGGCGCAGATCATCCCGGGCATTGCCGCCTTCTGCTTCATGGCGCTCATTTTCGTTCTGGCGGCCTGCATGGCATCTCTGGACCCGCACGTGGTCTGGGAGCGCTGGGAGGATACCCCATGAGCTTCGCCGCGAAAACGGCCCGGACCGCCTCCCTGGTGAGCTGCACGGTGTGCCATCTCCTCATGCGGCAGCACCCGGCAGCGTCCGGGCCGGCCGGAAAATGCCCGCGCTGCGGCGCCCCCGTGCATTCCCGCAAGCCCAACAGCATCGCCCGCACCTGGGCGCTGGTGATCGCGGCCTTCATTTTCTATATCCCCGCCAACGTGCTGCCCATCACCAAGGTGACCTCCCTGGGCGCAACCCAATCGGACACCATCATGAGCGGCGTGATCTACTTCATCGACTCCGGCATGTGGCCGATTGCACTGGTCATCTTCATCGCCAGCATTTTCGTCCCCTTGGTGAAGCTTTTCATCCTCCTTTATCTCGTGATTTCCGTCCAGCGCCGGTCCACCTGGCACCCGAAGGACCGCACCCGCCTCTACCGCATCACCGAGGCGATCGGCCGCTGGTCGATGACCGACATTTTCGTGGTGACTATCCTGGTGGCCCTGGTGCATCTGGGCGCGCTGGCGAACATCGAAGCCCAGGCGGGCGCGGTGTTTTTCGCGGCCGTGGTGGTCATCACCATCCTGGCCGCCATGAGCTTCGACCCCCGTCTAATCTGGGACGTAAAGGAGCCCCAAGATGAATGCGAATACCCCGCGTGAACCCGATGCCTCCGATTTGCCCGAGCCCGTCGTTCGATCCGGCAAGCGCCAAATCTCCATCGTGTGGCTCGTCCCGGTGGTGGCGATCCTGATCGGTGGTTGGCTGATCTACAAGGCTATTTCGGAAAAAGGCCCGGAGATCACGATCACATTCAAGACCGCCGAAGGGCTTGAGGCCGGCAAGACCAAGATCAAGTGCAAGGATGTGGAAGTCGGACTGGTTGAGGAGATCACCCTCAGCAAGGATTTGTCCCGGGTGATCGTGAAAGCCCAGCTCGTCAGGGAAGCGGATGCGTATCTTTCCGAGAACTCCCGCTTCTGGGTGGTGCGCGCCCGGGTGAGCGCCAGCTCCGTGACCGGCCTTGGCACGGTCTTCTCCGGCGCCTTCATCGACATCGACCCCGGAGCGCCCGGCAAAAAGGCCCGTCACTTTGAAGGACTGGAGGAGCCCCCCATCGTGACGAGCTGGGAAAAGGGCCGCCACTTCACCCTGCAGGCGGACCGGAAGGGCTCGCTTGATATCGGCTCGCCGGTGTATTACCGGCAGCTCGAAGTCGGCCGGGTGGCCGCATACACCATGGCCCCGGATGGCGCGAGCGTCACATTTAAGATTTTCATCAGGGACCCTTACCCCCAGTTCGTGCGCAAGAACACGCGCTTCTGGAACGCGAGCGGCATCGATGTGAAGTTGGACGCGCAGGGCATCCAGGTCAACACCGAGTCGCTCATCTCCATCCTGGTCGGCGGGATCGCCTTCGACGTCATCGAAAGCTTCGGGGCCCCCACGGAGCCGGCCGTAGTGGCAGACGAGCCTTTCACGCTGTACCCCAGCCGGGAGGCCGCCCAGGAAAAGACTTACGCCACCAAGCGCTACTACCTCCTGCATTTCACCACTTCGGTCCGCGGCCTTTCCCTTGGAGCGCCGGTGGAATTCCGGGGGATCCCGGTCGGACATGTGGTCGATCTCAAGCTGGAATTCGACCCAAAGAAGATGACGTTTGACATCCCGGTGATCATCGTTCTCGAACCCGGCCGGATATACACCAAGGCGGCGCAAAATCAAACGGGGGAAGGCCAAGCAACGACGTCGGAAGCCCACTCACTCATGGAGCAGCTCGTGGAAAAAGGCCTGCGCGCCCAGCTCCGCTCCGGCAACATCGTCACCGGGCAGCAATACGTGGCCCTGGACTTTTTTCCGGGACTGCCGCTCGCCAAGATTGGCCTCGAAGGCGCTTACCCCAGCATCCCGACCATGCCGACCCAGATCGAGGAGCTCGGCTCGAAGCTTAGTCAAATCGTCGCCAAGCTCGAAAAGGTTCCCATCGATCAGATCGGAAACGACCTGCGGGACACGATGCAGGGCGCCAAGCGCATCACCAACTCGCCGGAGTTGCTCGAAACCGTGAAGTCCCTGAACGCCGCCGTCAAGGAGCTCCAGTCGCTGACGGCCGAGCTCCGCACGCATACGACTCCCGAGGTCACAGCCGCTATGCAGCAGGCGCAGCGTTCGCTTGCCGCCGCCGAAAGCTCGCTGGCGGCGGACTCCCCCCAGCAATACCGGGTGAAAGCGGCACTGGATGAAATCACAGGGGCTGCGCGCGCCCTGCGCGTGCTGGCGCAATTCCTCGAAGCCCATCCGGAATCGCTCTTGACAGGGAAAGGATCTGAAAAATGAACGCGGTCAGATGGTTTGTCAAACTCGCTTTACGTATGGGTCTGCTGGGCCTCGTGCTCGGCGGCTGTGCAACCAGCCCGCCCGCCCAATATTACACCCTGGCCCCGCTGCAGCCCCCTGACGTCAAGGCCGCTTCGGTTCCCGCGTTCACCGTGGCCCTCGGGCCGGTGATCACTCCGGACCTGCTCCAGCGGCCGCAGATCGCCACCCGCACGAGTGAGAACCAAATCAGCTTTTCGGATTTTCACAAATGGGGGGGACGCTGGCCGATGAGACCAAACGGGTGCTGGTGGTCAATCTCAATGCCCTTCTGGCCGACGGGCACGCGGCCGTCACCACCGACGACATGGCCATCGACCCGGACTACCGCGTGGTCGTGAACATCAACCGGTTCGACGGCCGGCCCGGGGGCAGCGTCTGGCTGAACGCGGTCTGGACCCTCAAGGAACAGAAAGGGAAAATGACAATCGCGGTGAGTCAGTCCGTGATCGAGGAGCCGGTCGGCGGCCAGGGATACCCGGATCTGGTGAGCGCCCAGAGCCGGGCGATCGGCCAATTGAGCCGGGAGATCGCCGCCGGGATTGCCACTGCGCGCAAAGCACCTTAGCAGGGTGCTGAAAAACTGCGCCTGAGGCTGTGATCCGAGATTTTAAAACCGCTTCTATGCCAGTGGGCGGGCTCGTCAAACCTGCCGGGATTCCCGATTCTTCCGGGCGAGCAGGATCCGGGGATCCTCCTGCAACGGCTCTCCGGAGGAAGGGGCGGCTCCGCCCGGCAGCATTTCCTGGAACGCCACGCCGTAAATCTCCCATACGGTCACCAAGAGTGCGGCCACGATCGGGCCGATGATGATCCCGGCCACGCCGAACATCATGATGCCGCCCAGCGTTCCGAAGAACACCATGAGCGCGTGCATCTTCGTGTCTTTGCCCACCAGGCGCGGCCGCAGGAAGTTGTCCACACTCCCGACGGCCACAGCGCAGACCCCCCCCAGCACGACCGCCTCGGTGTAGCGCCCGCCCATGGCCAGGATGATGGCCGCCGGCCCCCAGACGATGGCCGTGCCGATGCCGGGGATGATCGAC
Organism: uncultured delta proteobacterium; assembly: GCA_963785045.1. Taxonomy (GTDB): domain Bacteria; phylum Desulfobacterota; class Desulfobacteria; order Desulfobacterales; family SpSt-501; genus SpSt-501. The sequence goes on from CAWAUC010000001.1 coordinate 37,676, forward strand.
ATCACGATCATGACCGTGCCCCAGAAAACAGAGCTCGGGATGCCGACGGCGGCAAACGCCGCGCCGGCAAGCCCTCCCTGCAGAATGCCGATGATGGCCACCCCTTTCAACGTGGCACGGGTCACCGAGGTGAACCGGTCGAGCATGCGCGCTTCATCCTCCGGCGGCAACGGCAGATAGTTAAGAATCCGTTTCAGGATGCTCTCACCGTCCAGGAAGAAGAAAAACATGGTGTAGAGCAGGATGAACGTCAGGAAGAGAAATTGGGCCGTCATGACCGTGACCGAGGAGAGGCTGTTGATCAGGTAACTGCTGAGGCGGCCCACCATCTCACCGGCTTTGGTCAGAATGGCCTGCTTGTAAGGGATGACGTGATCGTAAAAGGGGATCTTCTCCAGCAGGTCGGAGAACGCCGCGGGTTCGGAGATCTGTTTCTGGATCCAGGGTTTGACAGCCGTTCCCACCTTCAGGGCCTCGGAGGTCACCAGCCCCAGGAAACCCGCCAGCGGCAGCAAGACCAGGAAGACGATCAGAAACAGCGTGATCCCCGCGGCCAGGCTGCTGCGGCCGCCGAACCCGCGTCGCAGCCTGCGGTACAAGGGATGGAAGAGGGCCGAAAAGATCCCGGCCATGATGATGGTCATCAGAAATTGCCAGATCATCGCCAGAAATATGGCGGAGATGAACAACAGCAGCAACAGCACAAAGGCCTTGTTGAAACTTTCCTGTTTCATGGAGTCCCCTGCCGCACCGGTTGCAGCGGTCTGCCCTCACTGGTGGGTCATGATATGTGATTGCCCATACGGCGTCAAGTTGGATAGCCTCCTTGCCGGTCTGCCCGGCTCGCCCGGAGGGTGAAAAATTTCATGAAATGTTCGGGCTAAGGCTGCTTGCGGAAGTGCATGAGATAATTGACGTGCGTGTTCCCGCCGAGCGTATACCTCTTCAGAAACGGGTTGTAATGCAATCCGCTGAGATCCTGCAGCGCAAGCCCGCCGGCGCGGCCCCACGCCCGGAGCTCGGAGGGTTTGATGAATCGGCGCCAGGAATGGGTGCCGCGTTGCACCAGACGCAGAATGACCTCCGCCCCGAGGATGGCGAACAGAAATGACTTGGGGTTGCGGTTGAGCGTGGCGAAAAAGACGTCACCGCCGGGCGTGACCAGCCGGGTGCAGGCCCTCACAATGGCGGCCGGGTCCGGCACGTGCTCTAAAAGCTCCAGGCACGCGACCACTTCGAAACTCGCCGGGTGGGTTTGCGCAAACTGCTCCGCCGTCGAAACCCGGTAATCCACCTGCAGGCCGGACTCTTTCAGGTGGAGCCTGGCGACCGCCAAGGGGGCCTGCGCGGCGTCAATGCCTGTCACTGCGGCACCCAAGGCGGCCATGGCCTCGGAGAGGATTCCGCCGCCGCAGCCGACGTCGAGGACCCGCTTGGCGGTGAGCGGCGCCCGCGCGTGGATAAAGCCGACCCGCAGGCCGTTGATGTCGTGCAGGGCCTTGAACGCACCCCGGCGGTCCCACCAGATCGGCGCCAGTGCCTCGAACTTGGCCAGTTCCTGAGGATCGATGTTGGCGCCTTCCATTATCAACCTCCGCTGCCGGATCTGCGAAACCTCAGCCCCCAGACCTGTGACACCACCATCCCCGTCAGCATGAGCCCACAGCCCAGAATCCCCCGAAGGTTCATGCTCTCATCCAGAAGCAGCCAGCCGCCCAGGACGGCAAAGACCGCCTCGAGGCTCATCAGGATCGAGGCGTGTGCCGGGTGGGCGTCGCGCTGGGCCACCACCTGCAGCGTGTAGGCCACCCCCACCGAGAGGATCCCGCCATACAGGATCGGCCCGGCGGCCGCACGGATGCCGTTCCAGGAAACGGTCTCGAAGCAGAACGCCGCAGCAAGGCTCAGGAGCGAGCACACCGCAAACTGGTAAAAAGCCAGTCGGACCGAATTGACGCGCGGGGAGAGCCATGCAACCAGCAACACCTGGGCGGCCCAGAAAAACGCGCTGACCAGCACCAGCCCGTCCCCGAACTCGATCTCGACCGACTCGGTGACGGACAGAAAGTACAGGCCCCCGGCCGCCAGCAGGGCGCCAATGACCGTGCCGCCGCCCGGCCGCCGCCCCCAGAACAGGCCGCACAGGGGGACGATCACCACGTAGAGCCCGGTGATGAAGCCGGCCTTGCCGGCCGTGGTGTAGAGCAGCGCCACCTGCTGCAGCGAGGCGGCGATGAAGACCACGAACCCCAGGGCCCCGCCGCCGACCCAAAACAGGCGCTGCCCCGCCGGAGGCAGCACCGCTCCCAGCGCCGCGTGCCGGCTGCCCGGCAGCAGCGGCACCAACGACAGGCAGCCCAGGGCAAACCGCACGCCGTTGTAAGTGAACGGACCGACGTAATTCATTCCCACCCGCTGCGCCACGAAGGCGAAGCCCCAGATGGCGGCGGTCACCAGCAGCAGGGCGTCGGGCTTGAGGGTCGATGTTTTCACTGCTCACCGGCTGCGCTTGTAAAGCAGGGCTGCCATCTCGCGGTGCTGGCCGAGCTGCACGATGCAGATTCCCCCCACGATGAGAACCAGCGCGAGCACGATCATCGCGGTCATTGGCTCGTCCAGAACCAAGCCCGCCAGCAGCACCCCGGAGACCGGGATCAGGAAGACGAAGGAATGCAGGGCCACTGCGCCATGGATCTGCATCAGCCGGTTCCAGGCGACAAAGGCGAAAGCGGTCGTGATCAGTGCCTGAAACACGATGGCGGCGGTGATCGCGAGATCGACGGGGGAGATCATGGCCGCGTCCCACAACGGAGCTCCCAGGGCAAACAACGGGATTGAAAAGAGCAGCTGGTAAAACACGATCTGAACCGATGAGATGCTCCTGAGCAGGTGTTTCGTGTAGACGGCGCTGCAGGCCCAGATGACGGTGGAGGCGAGCAGCAGCAGGTCGCCCAGCATGAAGCGGCCGCTGCCCGCTTGCCGGTCCAGGAACACGCAGGCCGCCCCGGAAAAGCCCAGGATGAGCCCGATCAGCTTCAGCGGGGTGATGCGGTCGCCCGCCAGGAAAAAATGTGCCAGAAAGAGAAGAAAAAACGGCTGCAGGTTCGTGAGCAGGGCGCCGCGGGAGGCGTTGGTCATGGTAAACCCGACGTAGACCAGTGAGAGCTGCACCGTGAACAACATAGAATTGATCGCGAGCGGCCGCAGCTGTCCGGGCGCCGGCTTCAAGGACCGGCCGGTCATCTTGGCCCAGGCCCAGAGAAACAGGGTGGAGATGCCGAATCGGACCGCGGCCGCCGTGAAGGGGCCCAGGCCCGACAGGCTGAACTTGATCGCAACCGTATTCGCCCCCCACAGCACGCACAGGGTGGCGGCAATCGCCGAGGCGAGGATGGACAGCTTCTGATCTGTGGGCGGTGGCTGAATCAAAGGGGCATCTGCAGGCGGCGGGCCTGTCCGGTCTAACGCCGACGCGTCGACCCGGTTGTGGTTCACTCCGGCTGGTCGTAGCTGTAACAAACCTTCTGATAGGCGCTCCGAAAGCGGTTTCTCCACTCATCCTGCTGGCGGATCAACCCCTCGACTTCGGAGATTTTGCTTACATACATGAACGGCGGTTTCCCTTCCTGGCTTGCCGGGTTGAGGTGGCCGGATTCTCTCGTTGTCCCGTGCGGGCTGCAACATCGTGAAAAGGAGATACCTATAGGCCAACACCTCACGCAAGTCAACTTGCGGCGCCATCATGGTCGTTGAACCGCGAAAGCGGGAGCTTTGTTCGCCGCTTGCGGCGGGGAGCTTCAATCCCCCGAAAAATTCGTCGGGATGGTTGCGTTTGCCTGCGGTCGTGGTGTATGAACTTCAACACCCTGTAAAGGATCGGCCCGATCGGCGAGGATGCGGCTTCCGCTTCCGCAAAGGTCCAGGCCATGACCGGGCAGGAAAAACTGATGCGCGCTTATCTGGAGGCCCTCGCCGCCAAAGACCCCGCCACGGTCATTGCTCTTTTTGATGCCGCCGGGGTGGTGGAATCGCCCCTGTCCGGAAGGCCTTCGGCCGCCTTCGGGGAGGTGCTGCCCACCGGAGCTCATAGGACCTCTATCCGTGCGGCGGCGTTGGGACCGCCGCGCCCCCCTACGCCATGAACTCACGGCTTGTCTGCGCGATTGTTGGGGCCGCGTCGATCATGGCTGCGGCAGACATGTTATCCGGACCGCGGCCGGCCCATGCAGGCCCCGTCATCCGGCCGGACGGCGCGGTGGAGTTCGTGCGCCCCGATGGGTCCGTCGCCGCGCGCCTCCTGGTGGAAATTGCCGATACGCCCGAAGCGCGGGCCATGGGCCTGATGGGGCGCGTGCTCTCGGATTACACCGCCGGGATGCTCTTCCTCTTCGAAAAGGCCGAGCCCCAGGTGTTCTGGATGCGGAACACGCCCACCGCGCTCGACATCATCTTCATCGACGCCGGCAACCGGGTGCTCAACATCGCCGCCTACACCACCCCGATGTCGGACCGAAATTATTTCTCTGCCGGTTCCGCCCGATACGTGGTTGAAGCCAAGGCCGGTTTCGCCGAACGGTTCGGCATCCGGCAGGGCTTCACGCTGCGCTGGAAGCGGTTCCAGCGCTGATCGTATGACAACGCATCCGAGACCTTTCAGGCGGAGGCTCGCCTTCTGGGCCGCGCTGGCCTGCCTGCTGGCCGCTGCGCCGGCGCTCGGCCTGGAGCTCGCCTTCATCGGCGTGAACTACGGCCCGTATCACCGCGCGGGGCAGAGCCCGGATCTCCCCCGCGATCTAACGGCCAGGCAAATCGTGGCGGATCTCGGAGCCATTTCCGCAGCGGGATTCCGGCATGTGCGGACCTTCGGCCTGGACAACGGCCTGAACCAGATCGTACCCCTCGGGCACCGCCGCTTTCCGCTCCTTAGATTTTTTTTAGGCGTCTATGTCTGCGGGCTGAACCACGACGACGGGGCCAATTCCCACAGCACCCGGGCCCAAATGGACGAGGCCATCCGGCTTGCGAACTCTTTTGACACGGTTGAGGGCATCGTCGTCGGCAACGAATGCCTGGCCGGAGAGCCCGAAGCCTGCCGCCAGCCGGTGTCGATCGGGCAGCTGATCGCAGACTTGGATTATGTCCGCCGAGGGTTGAACGGCCCGGCCCGGAGCCGGGTCAGGGTGACCACCGCCATGTCGATGCTGGCCGCCGTGAAAGACTATGAGACCCAGGGCCGGCGGGTGATCGAACACTGCGATGTTGCCATGGTGAACATCTACCCGTTCTTCGACCGCGTTGCGGTCGAAGATGCGGCCGGCACGGTGTTCCCGGGGGCGCTGCAGCACGTGCGCCGGCTTTACGCGCACACGGGCAAACGGCTGATAGTGGGCGAGACCGGCTGGCCGAGCGCCGGTCCGGCCAACGGCGCGGCCGTCCCCGGCGGCGAAAACCAGGTCCACTACCTAAGGGGTGTGAGCCGTTATGCGACGTCAAACGGCCTCGGCCTGTTTCTGTTCGAGATGTTCGACGAACCCTGGAAGTCCGCGGTTGAAAGCGTCGGCTCGCACTGGGGGCTCTTCGATGAGGATGGCCGGCCGAAATTCGACTCGCCGTTTCCCTGGGCATCCGATTGAGGCCCTGAAATGTCACCCTGATAGGCGGTGGAAGAGGGCAAACCGGTTGGACGGACCAGGATCAGTTCACGGCGCGGGGTTCAACGGGGTGCTGAACCGTCTTCCGGCCGAATACCGGGTGGCGCTTGGCGGCCAGCTTGATGAGATAGTCCGCCATGTCACCGTGGGAATAACCGGCGTGCTCGGCGGCGCTGGCCATGCTGGCATCTTCGCTGATGTCCGGGTTGGGGTTGATGTCGAGCACGTAAAAAATCCCATCGCGCAGCCGCAGGTCGATGCGGCCGTAATCCCGGCAGCCGATGGCCTTGTAGGCGGCCATGCTGACGCGTTCGAGCTCGTCAAGCTCGGCCTCATCCAGCGAGGAAGGCAGCACCGTGCGGATCTTCTGGTAGTGCACGGATGCGGGGATAAATTTGGCGTCGTAAGTGCAGAGGCGGTCATGCACGTCACTGAACGCCGAAAAATCCATTTCCGCCGGGGGGAGCATCTCCACGCGGCCGTTGCCCCACAGGGACACATGGAATTCACGGCCGTCGATGAAGTCCTCGACCAGCGCCGGCAATCCGATCTTTTCAACCAGGTATGAAATCCGATCGTGCAGTTCTTTTTCGTTCATGGCCACCGACTCGGAGGTGAGCCATTCGCTGCAGTGTCCGTAGGCGGGCTTGACGATGGCCGGGAACTCGTGCCAGCCGTTTTTCTGTGAGGTTCTATAGAGGCGCCAGCGGGGAGTGGGGACCCCGTCCCGATCCAGAGCTTCCTTTACGCGATATTTGTCGTAGCTGAGCGACAGGGTGGCCGAACCGGAGCCGGTGAATACAAAGCCCATCTGCTCGAGTTGGCGCGCGACCATCCACTCGCTCTGGTGAAGCCCGGGAATGCCGTCGCACCAGTTGAAGAGAACGCACTCCTTGGAATCGAAAGAGCCCAGCCGCTGCGGGAAATGCTGATCGACCACCGGGAGCAAGTCGATGCAATATCCGGCCGAGGCGAGAGCGTTCGTGAGTCGGGAATGCGCCTCGGTCACTTCTTCTTTTTCACTGGACGTCCAGTGCGGGTTCAAATCGTATAGCAGCAGGACGTTCATTTCCGCCGGGGGAAAGTTAACGGGCACTTTTCAAACCTCCTCTCCACACCCTCTTGCGGGTCGAACAGGTGCAGGAAGTTGTCTGCACCTGCATTTTTTCGTGTTCGACACGTTTTACCGGCAGCTTGGGTCAATCCATATAAGTTAACGATTGCTTATTTATCGATACGCTTCCCCCGTGGCATTCACCACCGCTATCAGAGGTCTTGAAATCCCAGTTATGTGCCTCCGGCGGGTCGACATAACGACAGTCACCGCCGTTTATCCCAAAAACAAAATTTTTACCTGAATGTCGGATAGTTACAATAACTTTCCCGCATTGGGTAAATTATACCCGAGTGGATATAGTGTGTCAAGCATAAATATCACACTATATTTAGTATTGCGAAAACGCACACCCATTCTGGGCTCCAACCAACATGAGATCCCCATTTGAGAGTCCTTTTGGTATTTTTTATACGTTATTTCAGGTAGATTTTCGCTGATGGGTTCACGTGCACGCCAAGGCTGTGAAATTATCTTCCCAGAGTTGAAAAAGCAGCAATCGTGGCCGTCGGATTGGAACAGATGGGGGCGAACTCGATTTTGCTGAAGTTGGTTAATTTTATGATTACTAGTTCATCGGTGCACACTCCCGGTCCTCCCGGTGAGGGCGTGCAGGCGCGGGGAAAGCGGCTTCATCAGAAGGGATCGAGGCGGAAAGAGCGCATCGCCAGTTGCAATGCCGTCGCCGGATAGTTAGGCCGGCATATTTTCTCTCATGGTATTTCTTCCTTGGGCTGCTGGTTTTCTTCTCTTATTTTTATCCATTCTCACGGGCACGCTAAACAATATTCGACTTTACTTCCAAAATGCCGCACGCCTTACTTGTTGAAGCGCTTCCGGATCGATTCGCGCTCCTGGGGCGAGAGGCGGTCCCAACGCTGAAGGTTGTTTTCGAGCTGCCGGCGCTCCTCGGGCGAAAGTTGTTGATACTGCCGGTAGCGCTGCTGATAGAGATCCCGATTTTGCTGCGGCATGCGATTCCACTCATTCATCCGCCGGCGCATGGCATCCTTCTGATCGGGTGGCAGGGCTTGCCATTCCCGGTACTGGCGCTGCATGCGACCCTTTTCCTCCGGCGAAAGGTTTTGAAATCCCGGAGGCTGCTGACCTTTGTCCATGGCGAAGGTGGGCGGGGCCCCGTAGGCCGGTGCGCTGGGAAAACTGCGCGAAGGGGTGTTCGGCCGGAGCGTGGGGGGGAGCCCGCTGACGGGGTTCCGAGAGCGAAAAGAAAAACACCCGCGAGCATCATCAGCACGGCGGTCTGACGCCGCGGTCGTCGGCAGCTCATGTTAGGCAACCCCGTGGCTGTTTTCATCCGGTTGAGTACCTTGGGTCTGCGGGTTCGGTTCCCCCGGGGCTTGGCCGTTGTCGGGGATGTCGACGATTTGAATCAGTTTCTCGATCGTATCCATATGCCGTAAAAGGTCGAGGTGTTTGACCACATCCTGATCCTGAGGCGCCAGCTGTGGTTCCGAGGCAAGGCCTGCAACCTTCCCAGCCCCGAAGAAGGAGACTTGCAGCCAATAACCCGCCATCACCGTGATGACCAATACACAGGCCGCAGCCAGAGTCGGGACGAGCCTGAACGACCAGCCGGACGTGGATACCCGGCCGGGCCGGTTACGGATCCCCCGGCTGATCGCGCCGGCCATGCGCTGCGCCTCGGCGTTGGACAACTCCGGGGGGCTTCCGGAAGCCCGCACCTGCCCCAGCAGGTGCAGCATCCGCGCCTTTTCCGTGCGGCAGCCGGAACAGGACGCGAGGTGGTCCACCCAGTCACGGCGCACCGGCGGGTCTGTCAATTCGTCCAGGACGTCCAGCATCAATGTTTCACTATGATTTCGACATGGTTGCATGAGCATCTTCCTTTCTCGGTTACGGTGCGACCCAGCGGCGCAGCTGCGTGCGGACGGCCTGGGTGGCTCGGAAGAGATGGGTTTTGACCGTACCTTCGGCCATGCCCGTCACCTTGGCGATTTCCGGTATGCTCATTTCCTGAAACACTTTGAGCTGGAAAACGGTGCGCTGATGGGCCGAGAGCGTCTCGAGCGCCGCCACCACGTCCCGCTTGAGCTCTCCGCCGCTGACGTTCGAAAGCGGGTTCCCGTCCTCTTCGGGGGCCGGCATGTTCTCGATCTGCGTGCCGGTGTTGCCGTCGTCCGGCCGTTCGGCCCGCCAGGGCAAAAGGATCCGTGACCAGCGCCGCCGGCGCCGGCGCGAGTCCAGGCAGGCGTTGACGGCCACCCGATACAGCCAGGTGGAAAACTGGGACCGGCCCTCGAAGCGTTTGAGGTTTCGGAAGATCTGCAGCAGGGCCTCCTGCGCCATGTCCTGGGCCTCCGATTTATCGAACCCGCAGAACTGGTAGGCGATGCCGTAGACCTTTTTCTGGTAGCGGTCCACCAGTTGGGCGATGGCCCGGGGGTCGTCGTTGCGGGCTCGCCGCACCAACTCGTCATCTCCCGGGGCGCCGGCAGAGCCCTCCCGGTCGCGCCGGCCCGGGAGGCCTCTGCCGGCGTTGGGGTCGTCCGGATTCGGCTTGTCTGCACTCACATGACCACCCGTCTCTTCCAGACCTCCCCCCGAAACGAGTCCGTTCTGTTTGACCATGTTAGACGGGAAGGAATCCGGAAAGGTTTACAGCAGTCCATACGAGGAGTTGTAACGGGATACAGGGTTCGCCGACGTACCGCGGAAAAGCGGCTATCCTCCTGGGTGCCATAAGTTAAAAAAAAATTAGTAAGTTCTAGGTGATGGACTTGTAAAAAGCCCATTCAGGCGCGCGCTCTAACGACCACCGCCACGCGGGTGGCTTGGATTTTGGCCAGCGGCCGAAAAGAAAAAGCACGGCAGTGCTTGCAGCGTTACGTTTGCGAAAGCAAACAATCCCGTGGAGTGAGGCGTACTTCCTGTACGCCGCAGCGACAGCGGGATGAAGCGCAACGCCGAAATTGGGTTTTTTACAGTATAAGTTGACGGATGTGCAGCGACCCTGACATTCACGCTGCTTCGATCAGGGCTTTCACCGACTCCCCGAGGGCTTTGAGAATCGTCCAATCGCCTGTCACCTGGCCGACTTTCTGCACGGGCACCGCTGCCCGGGGTTCCTTGCCCCGGCTGGCCGGTGTCGGGCCGAAAAACAGGCAAAACCACCCGCTTTGCGCATGGTACGCCAGATCGCCCACTTCCATGAGATCGGTGGCCGCGCCGGGGTAGCTGCGGAACGCGGGGCGGGTCGTCCCATAATATTCCTCGCCCCAGCGCGACCACTGGCATTCGATGGGCAAGGCATCCGCCATGGCTCGCCCGGCAGCCGTGTCGTTTAATTCACCCGTCAATTGGATGTCCTCGATTTTGATGGTGATGGATTTTGACATCGCAGTCTCTCCCCGGTGGATTTATAATGGTCAGCCATGCCGCTCACAAGGCAATCGTGCACGGCAGCATCGCAGCCGCAGCTTTGCCGGCGGCGAAAACACACCACCTGGAATTTATCCTATGGGGATCGCGAAAAAGTCAAGCGCTCGGCGGAGGTGCCTTTGCACCGATTGATCGGGGAAAGAGGAGTGCCGTCTCTCCCGGTTGAATCTGCGCGGATGATTGTTATTTTTTAACAATTAAATGGACTCGTAATAAGTCATCACAATCGATGGGTTTTTTACAAAGCCATCAAACAGCCAAGGAGGCCAACAGCAAATGCGGAACGTCGACGTCATGGGAGTTTTTGAAAGCGTGATGAAGCAGATCAAGGAAGGGGCTTTCCTCACGGTCAAGGCCGGGGAGGCGCTCAACACCATGACCATCGGGTGGGCCGCGATCGGCTTCGCATGGCGCCAGCCGATCATGATGGTGATGGTGCGGGACTCGCGGCACACATTCGGCCTCATCGAAAAGGCTAGTGACTTCACGGTCAGTGTGCCCAAAGGCGACATGAAAAAAGAGCTCGCCTTCTGCGGGACGAAGTCCGGTCGGGACACGGACAAGTTCAAAGCGTGCGGGCTGAGGACTGCGCCCGGGCAGCAGGTTGCTTCGCCGGTCATCCAAACCCCCGGGATTCACTTCGAGTGCCGCATCGTTTACAAGAACGCGATCGACCCGGCCCGGCTGGCCCGCGATTACGATAACCTTTATCCCGCCAAGGACTATCACAGCCTGTATTTCGGCGAGATCCAGACCTGCTATGAGCTCTAGCAGGCTGTTGAAAAACGGCGCCTCAGGCCGTGATCCTGCGTTGCGCGGCTTTTTGTAAATGCGTTTTAGGTCCGAAGATAGAAGGCTGGGAAGTTGGGAAGCTTGAAGCAGAACCTTTTCCGTCTTTTTTTAGCCTCCTGGCGTTCCAGCCTCCGAGCCTCCAGCCAATAGTTGCCTTGGCTGACGGCCCGATGCTTGTTTTTCGACACCCTGATAGTGTGAAACCTCAGCTGCGCCCGTGCGGCCAGACACGCGGGGCGGCGCCGCGCGGCGAACTAATAGCACTTTGCAGGAAAACGGCACGGCCCGTGCGGCAGGACAAAACGGCGGCTGGGCGTTAGAAGTGGTTTCATAACCCCGTCTGACGCCCGATGGCGGCGTTGCAAGCCTCTTGAAATGCTCACAACCTACCATGGTTGCTGCGCTTTCGAATCGGCCTGCGCCTTGCGCTCGGGCGTGATCCGAGGTTGTGAAACCACTTCTATGTTTCGTTGAGAGCGACCGGCGTGGTCGTCGTTTCCCGGAGCCGCAAGGCTTGCCGGCGGCGGTCGTTTTCGGCAAAGGCGGCCGGGTCGACCCCCTGCTCAGACTCGAAGCAGGCCAGGGCGAGTTGCAGGAGGTGGTAGTCCACTTTAACTTCCTGCCAACCCAGGTAGCAGAGCTTTTCGTTGGCGGAGGCCGGGTCGATCTCAGGGTCGGCGGAAAGGATCTTGGCAAGGGATCTCAAGATGCCGGGCAGGCTCGACGCATCTGCGCCTTTTTTGATCAACCCGTCCAAAAGCACTTGTCTTAAATTCTCCATGAATCACCCAGCTGGTTGAAGGTGACCCCGATGCATCGGGCTGGAAGAAATATAGATCGAACCCTGTTGTGTGTCAAGCTCGCAGCCTCCACAACTACTGGGGGCTTCAGCGCCGCCGAAATCCTGTTGACAGGCTCGTCCCTTTGGACCAGAATTGAGTTCAACAGATCAGTGTCTCAGAATCCACTCCGCCGCGCCGGAGTTTTTTTGTGAGCCGCATTTGACGGTGAAAAGCGAAATCAAAACCCTCCTGATGCTGGTCTTGAGCGGCCTGCTGCTCACGGCCGCCTTTCCAAAAATGTCGCAGGACCGGCTGGCGTGGCTGGCCCTGGTGCCGCTCCTCTGGGCCCTCAATGACGCCGGCCCGCGCGAGGCGTTTCGCCGGGGGCTTGTCTTCGGGATTGCCCATTTCCTGTCGCTTCTGTATTGGCTGGTCCCGACCATGGTGATCTATGGTCACCTGCCGGTTGTCCTCAGCGTGTCGATTCTGTTTCTCTTCGCTGCCGTCCTCAGCCTGCTTTTCGTCGCCCCGATGACCTGTGGGTTTGCCCTCGCCGGCCGGACGCCGTTGCGCGTCCTGCTCTTCTTTCCGGTTTTCTGGGTGGGGTTTGAATACCTGCGCTCGTTCCTGCTCACCGGGTTCCCCTGGGAGCTGCTCGGCTACTCCCAGCACTCGCGATTGCACCTGATCCAGATATCCGATATAGTGGGAGTATACGGCGTTTCCGGGCTGATCGCCCTGGCCAATGCCGCGCTCTTCCTGGCGACGCTTCTGGTTTGCCGCAAGACATGGCGGGGCCGGCCGGTGACCGGACGCTTGGCCATCGGAGGCATTGCAGCCGCGGCGGTGCTGGTCGGCCTGACGTGGGCCTACGGGGAGCTGCGCATCCGCGAGATCGACCGGCTGGCTTCCGCGGCGCCGCGGGCACGGGTTGCGGTTGTTCAGGGCAACATCGAGCAATCCGAGAAATGGGAGCCGGCCTTCCAGGCCGCGACCATCGCAGACTACATCCGGCTGTCTCTGTCCACCCGGCCGCAGCAGCCCGAACTGATTGTGTGGCCGGAATCTGCGGCGCCGTTCTATTTTCTCAAAGAAGGCCCGCCGACCCGGATGCTGCTCGATGGCATTGTTGAAATCGGCACCTATTTCCTGATCGGGGCCCCGGCGTTCGAAATGAAGGGCCGAGCCACCGAGTATTTCAACCGCGCCTATCTGATCGGGCCCGGCGGAGAGGTGCTCGGCACCTACGACAAGGCCCACCTGGTCCCCTACGGAGAGTTCACGCCGTTTAAGGAGTATCTGCCGTTTTTAGGGAAAATCGTCGAGCACGTGGGCGACTTCACCGCCGGCGTAAAAGGCAAGACTCTGGACTGGCGGGGGCGCAAGCTGGGCATCCAGATCTGCTACGAAATCATTTTCCCGGAGCTGTCGCGGCTGTCGACGAAAAACGGAGCTGCCCTGCTGGTCAACATGACCAACGATGCCTGGTATGGAACGAGCGCCGGGCCCTACCAGCATTTTTCGATGGTGGTGCTGCGGGCCGTGGAGAACCGCCGGGCACTGGCCCGGGCTGCCAACACCGGCATCAGCGGGTTCATCGACCCGGTGGGGCGGGTGGTCGATTCGACGGCCCTGATGCAGGAGGCCGCCGTCACCCGGGCGCTGCCGATGCTGGACACCCTGACGATCTACACCCGTTTCGGGGATGTGTTCGCGTTTCTCTGCCTGTGCATCTCACTGGTTGGCGCAGGATGGGGATGGTTTAGATCGAAACAACATGCTGTCACAGGAGGAAAATAAAATGTCCTACGAAATCAAACAGACCCTGAAGGCTATCAGCGCCAAACTCGAACAGTTGCGGAGCTGTCTTTGACCTGGCGGGCAAGGAAAAGCGCTTAGCCGAACTCGAAGCCCTCGTCGGTCGGGAAGGTTTCTGGAACAAGCCGGACGAGGCCAAAGTCGCTTTGAAGGAGCGCACGGTTATCGGCAACCGGCTGGAGCGCTTCAAGCAGTTGGCCCGAGAGCTGGATGAGAATCAGGGGCTCCTGGAGATGGCCGTCGCGGAGAACGACGAGGGCACTCTCGCCGACCTGGGCCGCCAGGCGGAGGATCTGCACAAGCGGGCGGAGCGCTTTGCCCTCGAGCTGATGCTGGACGGCGAGGACGACGGCAAGAATGCCATCGTCTCCATCAATGCCGGGGCCGGCGGCACCGAGGCCCAGGACTGGGCGGAGATACTTTTCCGCATGTACACCCGCTGGGTTGAGCGCAAGGGCTTTAAGCTCGAGCTGATCGACTACCAGCCCGGTGAAGAAGCCGGCATCAAGAGCGCCACCTTCACCGCCTCGGGCGAGAACGCCTATGGCTACCTGAAGTCCGAGGGCGGCGTCCATCGCCTGGTGCGGATTTCCCCGTTTAACGCCAGCGGCAAGCGGCACACATCGTTTGCATCGGTCTTCGTCTATCCCGAGCTCGACAACGAAATCATCGTAGAGGTCGAAGATAAAGACCTGCGCATCGATGTTTTCCGTGCCAGCGGCTCCGGCGGCCAGCACGTCAACAAGACCAGCAGCGCCGTGCGCATCACGCACCTGCCGACCGGTATTGCGGTGCAGTGCCAGCAGGAGAAATCCCAGCACCGCAACAAGGAGCTGGCCATGAAGGTGCTCAAGGCACGGCTGCATCAACGCGAGAAGCAAAAGCAGGACGAAAAACTCCAGGAAATCCACGACAGCAAGGAGGATATCGCCTGGGGCAGCCAGATCCGCTCCTACGTGCTGCAGCCCTACCAGATGGTGAAGGACCACCGCATCGGACTCGAGATCGGCAACGTGAACGAGGTGCTGGACGGCGGCATCGACCCCTTCATCGAGGGGGTGCTCCTCTCCAAAGACAAGAAGGGCGCCAAGGCGGCTTAACCCGAATGGACCCGATCGAGATCATCGGGCGCCATTACGCGCCGGCTTCGAAAGCCCACCGCATACTCCTGGAACACGGACGGCTCGTGGCTGAAAAGGCGCTCACCGCCGCGGCCCGGGTCCCGCATCTTGCGCCCGACCTCGACTTTGTCGCAAGCGCCGCCCTGCTTCACGACATCGGCATCTTTCTGACGGACAGCCCCACCCTCGACTGCCACGGCCGCGAGCCCTATATCCGCCACGGCATCCTCGGCCGCGAGATCCTGGAGAGGTTGGGGATGGCCCGGCACGGGCTGGTCTGCGAGCGTCACGTAGGCGTGGGGCTCAGCGCCGAGGACATCCGCCGCGCCGGTCTGCCCCTGCCCGAACGCGACATGCGGCCGGTCTCCGTTGAGGAGCAGATCATCTGCTTTGCCGACAAGTTCTTCTCGAAAAACGGGAAGGGGGCAGCCCAAGAGAAGTCTGCCGCCGCAATTCTCGCCAGCCTCGAACCTTACGGGGCCGACAAGGTCGAGCGGTTCTTAGGATGGATGCACCTGTTTGGATGAAGATGCGCGATACCGGCTGGGGATCCCTCGCTATTGTCCATCCAGAAATGGTGGATTTCGGTTCAGGCCAAGGCCGCAGCGATTTCGCAACCGCAGGCAAAGTGAGGCTTTGCCGAGGATTGCGAAGAGCGAGAACGCCGGCATGGGCCGAAAGACGCCGTTTATGGATGGGCACTCGCTAACATCCAGAGCCAAAAGCATGCCGTCGCGGCGCATGGCGTGCAGAACGTTCAAGCCCTCTGCGCCAAGCCTTTTGCGTTTCTTCGGCTACCCCGCCAACCCCGCAAGCTCCAGGATCCAAAAACAGGCCGCCGCCATTCCGGCCGCTGCCGGAATGGTCAGGACCCAGGCAATGACCATGTTTCCGGCGATCCCCCAGCGTACGGCCGACAGGCGCT
The DNA here is from genome assembly GCA_963785045.1 of uncultured delta proteobacterium. GTDB lineage: Bacteria > Desulfobacterota > Desulfobacteria > Desulfobacterales > SpSt-501 > SpSt-501. Next base: position 53,299 of record CAWAUC010000001.1, read on the forward strand.
TGGAGGCCCCCACGCCCAGAATGGAGGTCGAGATGGTGTGGGTAGTGCTGATGGGCGCGCCGAAAAGCGAGGCGCTGGAAATGACCGCGGCGGCCGCCGTCTCGGCAGCGAAGCCGTGCACGGCTTCGAGCTTGAAGATCTTGTGGCCCATGGTCTTGACGATCTTCCAGCCGCCTATGGCGGTTCCGAGGGCCATGGCCAGAGCGCAGGCCAACTTGACCCAGGCGGGTACGGTCAGGTCCGGGATGCGGTGCCCTACGTACAGGGCCAGGGTGATGATGCCCATGGTCTTCTGGGCGTCGTTCATGCCGTGGCTCGTGGACATGAAGGCCGAAGACAGGATCTGCAGCTTGCGAAAGGCCGTGTTCACCCGCCCGGGATGGGCGTTGCGCAGGCCCCAGGAAAGGCCCAGCATGAGCAGGTACCCGCCCATGAAGCCGGCCAGGGGCGAGAACACCAGGGGCAGGAGAATCTTGTGGAAGATCGACAGATAGTTGAGCGCCGCCCAGCCGCGGTAGGCCAGGGCCGAGCCGATGAGCCCGCCGATGATGGCGTGGGAGGACGACGATGGCAGGCCCAGGTACCAGGTGAAGAAGTTCCAGAAAATGGCACCCATGAGCGCGGCCAACGTCAGCGCCTGGCAGCCCTTGACCATTTCGGCGTTGACGATGCCGCTGCCGATCGTGTGGGCCACCTCGGTGCCGATAAAGGCTCCGGCCAGGTTGAGCACGGCGGCCATGAGCACGGCGGTCCGGGGCGAGAGCACCTTGGTCGAGACGACTGTCGCGATGGAGTTGGCCGAATCGTGGGCGCCGTTGGTGAAGTCGAACACCAGTGCTACCAAGACGATCATGGCCAGAAAGAGCAGGGAATCAGGCATTTTTCAGCACGATTCCTTCGATGGACTTGGCCAGCTGCCAGGTCCGATTGAAGGCCTTGTCGATGCGGTCGTACACGTGGGTCCACTTGATGATATCCATGATTTCCGCCGCATCCGGATCAGGGTTGTCATAGAGCTCACCCAACCCGCTCAGCAGCAGCATCTCGCATTCCTTCTTCAGGTGCTTGACCTGATTCACGGTAGCAGCCGCGTCCGCCTTGCTGCCCAGCATGCCGAGCATCAACCCGATCGCGGTGACCATGTCCTTCAGGTTGCACACCATGCGCTGGGCCGGAAACCGCATGCGGGTGAATCCGTAAACCCCGAGGCGATTGGAGACCGCCTGGATCTGGTTGAGGATGGCCTCCTGGGACACGTTGATCGTGTGGATATCCTCGCGGTCAATGGGGGTGATGAACGTGGTCGACAGCTGCTGGGAAATGGTACGGTTGAGTCCGTCGCCCTCGGATTCGAGCCGGTTGATCATCTGGCAGCGCACGTCGTTATCCCTGAAGTCCAGGATAATGGTGCAGAGGATCGAGGCCGCCTCGACGATGACGCGGTTCTGTTCGCGAAAGTAATCGAAAAACTTGGGGGCTTTCGGAAAAAGGCTGAAGGACATGGCCTCCTCCTTGGGGTCTTTGGCTTGTCCGTACCGAGGAACACTGGCGGAACTGTACGCCGCGCCTGTGCGCATGGAATGAAAACGCAATAGGTCTTATACGAAATCAACAGGCTTAACAATCTTAATTTTAAGTTTTAACCGGCGAAATCGAAATAATGGCGAAAAGGTAGGCAATCAACCCTGCAGGGCCGAAATGAGAGGTTGGAGGGCAAAAACACAAACGCCGGGGGGAAACCCCGGCGTTTGCTTTGATAAGCTGAATTTTTTAGCTGTCAATTCAGAATATGGTGGATTTCGGTTCAGGCCAAGGCCGCAGCGATTTCGCAACCGCAGGCGTAGCGAGGCTACGCCGAGGATTACGAAGAGCGAGAACGCCGGCATGGGCCGAAAGACGCCGTTTATGGATGGACAGCTGCCTCACCAGCCGCGCATCAGGTAATCGTGGATCGAGTTGGCGGCGTTGCGGCCGGCGCCCATGGCCAGGATCACGGTGGCCGAGCCGGTGACTATGTCCCCTCCGGCCCAGACCCCCTTCTTGAGGGTTTTCCCGGTGTGGGGGTCGGTCTCGATGTAGCCCCACTTGTTGATCTTGAGATCCGGGGTGGAGCTCGTCAGCAGCGGGTTGGCGCCGGTGCCCACGGCAACGATGCACAGATCGCAGGGCAGCTCGAACTCGGAGCCCTTCACGGGAACCGGACGCCGCCGGCCGGAGGCATCCGGCTCGCCCAGCTCCATCTTGATGCACTCCATACCCGTCAGGCGCCCTTTATCGTTGCCGATGTAGCGGGTCGGGTTGGTGAGCAGGAAAAACTCGATGCCCTCCTCCTCGGCGTGGTGGGCTTCCGCGGCCCGCGCCGGCATCTCGTCCCGCGAACGCCGGTAGACGAGCCGCACCCGGTCGGCTCCCAGGCGCAGGGCCGTGCGGGCGGAGTCCATGGCCACGTTCCCGCCACCGAGCACGACCACGTCCTTGCCGCGAGGGATCGGGGTGTCCACCTTCGGGAAGAGGTAGGCTTTCATCAGGTTGGCCCGCGTGAGGTATTCGTTCGCGGAAAGAACCCCCACCAGGTTTTCACCGGGAATGTTCATGAACTTGGGCAGCCCGGCCCCCAGGCCTAGAAAAATGGCCTGGTAGCCCTGTTCGAACAGTTCATCGAGAGAAACGGTCCGGCCCACCACCGCGTTGCATTCCACTTTCACGCCCAGGCGCTCCAGGAAGTTGACTTCCTGGGCCACGATGGCCTTGGGCAGGCGGAACTCCGGGATGCCGTAAAGCAGCACCCCGCCCGGTTTGTGGAAGGCCTCGAACACGCTGACCTCGTGGCCTTTCTGAATCAGATCACCGGCCACGGTCAGGCCGGCGGGTCCGGCGCCGACCACGGCGACTCGCTTGCCGGTGGCCGGGGCCGTGGGAGGCAGGGCACCGGTGCCGTTCGCGCGCTCCCAGTCCGCCGCAAACCGTTCCAGGTTGCCGATGGCAACCGGCTCTCCCTTCTTGGCTAGGATGCACTTGCCTTCGCACTGGCTCTCTTGGGGGCAGACCCGGCCGCAGACTGCCGGCAGGCTGTTCTGCTTCCAGATGTGGCGAATGGACTGCGTGAAGTCGCCCTCCAGGATGAGCCTGATGAAGCCCGGAATGTCGATCCCGACCGGACAGCCTTCGGCACAGCCGGGGTTCTTGCACTGCAGGCAGCGCGAGGCTTCCTCTTTGGCCATCTCCGGCGTATAGCCCGTGGGGACCTCGATGAAGTTCCGGGCCCGGACCTTGGGCTCCTGCTCCGGCATCCGCACCCGTTCTTTTTTCTGCTTTTTTTCTTTCGCAGCCGTTTCAACCGCCATGGTATTCCTCCAACTCGATGAACGATTTCGGGATTCTCTATCCGCCGGCAGGGCTAAAAATGCACTCCCCGCCCCTGTGATCGATGCCCCGTTACTTGTTCCGCGCCTCTTCCATCACACAGAATTCGTTGTGGCAGGCCTTTTCGTCTTCGCAGTACGCCTGCAGGCGCAGCATCAGCTCGTCGAAATCCACCTGGTGGCCGTCGAACTCAGGCCCGTCCACGCAGGCGAACTGGGTCTTGCCGCCGACCGACACCCGGCAGCCGCCGCACATCCCGGTGCCGTCCACCATGATGGGGTTCAGGCTGACCATCGTGGGCACGTTGTACTCCTTGGTCAGCTTGGAGACGAACTTCATCATCGGCACGGGCCCGATCGCCACCACCAGGTCGATCTTCTCCTTGTCCAGGATGTCCTTCAGCGCATGGGTCACGAAACCGTGGCGGCCGTAAGAGCCGTCGTCGGTGCAGACGTGCAGTTCGTGGGAGGCCGCCCGCATGAAATCCTCCAGGATGAGCAGGTCCTTGGTCCGGGCGCCGATGATGGCGGTGACGTGGTTGCCGGCCAGCTTCATGGCCCGGGTGATGGGGTGCAGCACGGCGACCCCGGTGCCGCCGCCGACGCAAACGACCTTGCCGAACTTCTCGATATGGGTGGCTTTTCCCAGCGGCCCGATCACGTCCTGATAGCCATCGCCCACTTTCAGGCTCTTGAACAGCGCGGTGGATTTGCCCACGACCTGGTAGATGACGGCGACGATCCCTTTTTCGGGATCCGTGTACGCCATCGTGAGCGGGATGCGCTCACCGGTTTCGTTGGCCTTGAGGATCACGAACTGGCCCGGTTTGGCCTTCCGGGCGATGAGGGGCGCCTCGATTTCGTTGAGGACCACGGTTCCCTGGGACATTTCCTCGCGTTTGACGATTTTGAACATGACCGACCTCCAAGCCGAAGCCTACGTGGGGGATGTGTGAAAAGTTTCAACTGCAACCAAGCTAGTGATCATCTCAAATTCGCTGACCAAAATCAAGGCCAAAAGATTGAATTCCGGCCTCCGCGGTGCTAAACAGCCGTCACCTGTGGCAGGCGGGCGGCAACACCGCCACAGGCGGGAGTCGTCCGGATCGGGAGTTCAAAAATGATGCTTTTCGACAGCCACTGCCACCTCGACGACAGCTCCTACGCGGGCGACCGGGAGAGCGTATTCGAGCGCGCCCGTGCGGCCGGAGTCTCGCGCATGATGACCATCGGCGTCAGCCTCGCCACCTCCCGTGCGGCCGTCGATCTGGCCAAAACGCACCCAGGCGTTTATGCCGCGGTGGGCGTTCACCCCCACGATGCCCGGGAGTGCAGCGCCGCTGTGCTGGATGGGCTGGTGTCCCTGGCCCGCAACCCAGAAGTCCGGGCCTGGGGGGAGATCGGCCTGGACTTCAACCGCATGCATTCCCCCCGGGACGAGCAGGAAAAATGGTTCGTGCAGCAGCTCGAGACCGCCGCTGAGATCGGGCTGCCGCTGATCTTTCACGAGCGCGACAGCGGCGGCCGCTTCCTGGAGCTGCTCCGCACCTGCCCGCCGCCGGCCGGAGCGGCCGTCATTCACTGCTTCAGTGGAAACCGCGCTGAGCTCATGAATTACCTCAACCTGGGGTATTTCATCGGCATCACCGGCATCGTGACGCTCAAGGAGCGCGGGGAGTCTCTGCGCCGGCTCATCCCCGAGATCCCCGCCAACCAACTGGTGGTGGAGACCGACGCCCCCTACCTGACCCCGGAGCCTGAAAGGCGCAGGCACCGCCGCAACGAACCCGCGTTTGTGCGCTCCGTTCTGATCAAAATCGCCGAAGTCCGCGGCGAGGATCCGGAGGAGCTTGCCCGTACGGTGTTCGAGAACACCTGCCGGCTTTATAGGATTGAAGCCCTTGTTTAAGGCCGCCGCTTCCTGGTAATATGGCAACACCTTTAAGGGTAAGATCTGGAAATATTTCCATCTATACTAACTGTTGGCATCCTGCCCATTTTTCCTTGAAATACACAAAAACATCCTATATTGTGTGTATATACGATTGGGGGTGATTGCATGGGAAGAACAAACGTGGTGATTAACGATGATCTGGTCAATGAATGTCAAAAATTGACCGGAATCCGTACACGGCGTGCTCTCATTGACTACGCGCTGCATGAGGTTCGCCGCCGTGGCCGTCAGAAGCGCTTGCTTGAACTGAAGGGCACCATCAAATGGGAGGGAGACCTTACCGAATGGCGGGAGGCGCGTGATTGATGGTGCTTGTCGATACAACCGTCTGGATCGACTTTTTTTCCGACCGGAACGAGCCCCATGTGGTGACGCTCCAGGAGTTGATCGAGAATGAAGAGGATTTATCTCTCTGTGGAGTCATCCTGACGGAGGTGCTCCAGGGAATCCGATCTGACACAGACTTTATCAAAATAAAGGAATATCTTGGCGATCTTATTTTCCTGCCGATGCGGCAGGCAACATTTCTACGATCGACGGAGATTTACAGGTCCCTTCGAAAGCAGGGTATTACAATTCGGAAACCGGTTGATTGCATGATCGCTTCAGTTGCCATTGATTACGATATCCACCTGCTTCACAATGATTGCGACTTCGACCATATTGCCAAGCATTCGAAGCTCAGAATCTGTGATTGAAAATGCCAACACGCCGTTCAAGACGGGCGCCAAACAGCAGGCGCCGCTTAAATTTCAGTTCGCCTGGAAGAAGATGACGACCGCCGTTATTGGGGGACCCAAGAACTGGGGATGAGCGCGGTCTCGATATCGAAAAAGCTAAGTATTGCGGTCTCCACAGCTATCGAATCCGTCATGCGAGGACGACAAATAGTCGAGGATCACGGATGGCAGCTTTTGGAAGAGGACAAATCCTAAAATCCGATGATGTCCCTTAACCTCCCGTGCACCGGATCGGCAGGTAATGGCGCCTGCCTCCCGGTGACGCTGCCGTTCGGTCACCCAAAAAAAAGGAGATTATAATGAAGGCGGAATTTACGGCAATACTGGAACCGGCACCGGAGGGTGGCTTCTGGGCTATTTGCCCGGAAGTGCCAGGTGCCAATGGTCAGGGCGAAACAAATAGAGGACGCAAAGAATAATCTTCGTGAGGCGATAGAGTTGCTTTTAGAGGACCGAAAGGCTGACATTCTCCGGGGCTTCCCGATGACGCTATCCAAGATAAGGTAGTGGTCGGATGAAGCGACGAGATTTGGAACGAAGGCTGAGAATTGCGGGTTGCTATCTGAAAAGAGAAGGCGCTTCACATTCACTTTGGATTAACCCGAAGAACGGTGCGATTGAAACTGACCCCAGGCACAACGAGATCAAAGAACCATTAGCAAAGAAAATTTTGAAGAATCTCAATGCAGAGTAAGTGACCGAACAAAGCTTTTACAACGGAGCGCAAAAGGCCGCGCCCGCTGAAAAGCGACGTTGGGTTCGAGCTTTCCGTCGATCATGGACGCGCCTGCAGTCAAGAAGCAGATTGAAGCCGCCTGGGTCAACGTTTCGTATCCGGGTGACGAAAATCTTCGGGATGGTAGTAGCCTGGAGGGGCAGGCGGTCGCTGATTTTTTTCGAGGGAAGCGATGGTGAGGGGCTACGCCACCTCTCTACAAAGCGAGTATGTTGGCGATGGTTCGGCCTGTCTCGGCTTCCTTTCACCAGCAGCATTTCGCTATTACCTTCCGGCGTACATGCTTATCGCGGTTGATCACTATGACAACGCGGATGTGATTGCCGACTCAGCCTGGTCGTCGCTAAACCCGAATTAACCCCTGAGGGCTCTGAAATGTGGCTGTGGTGGCACGAGCGCGTTTGCGAATTCTCTTCTGAGCAGATTCGAGCTATCGTGGGATTTCTTAGGTTTATGGACGCCGCGTATGGTGAGGCTTATCCGCTGCAAGGGCCGAAAGATGCAATCTCTTTCTGGGTGGCCAAGCTCTAACGCGGCTCAACCGGACGCGCTTCAATCGGCTTCGCCTCCTTTAGCGCACCGGTTAGCCACAACGTTAGCAGTGCAAGCGGCTTGGTATTATGGACATCTTGAAATGGGGCATAGTCATCGCCTTCGTGGCAATACTGGTGATCGGCTTCGGTGCGCGGGTTGTCCTCGTCGTCGAATTGATACGGGCCGTCCATTGCCTAAAGTCGGAGGCTCGTCAATATCGATTCATTCGCTGGAATGTGTTCAACGCGTTACCCCGTCCCGAGCTTTTCACCGCAAAAGGTATTGTCCATCGCCGCCACGCTTTTCTTGCGCTGCTGTGGTTTCTGGGCGCCCTTGCCATTTGCGGCACAGCCGGCGTAATAGCTTTTGCACTACGCCGGTGTGGCAGTCTAACCCCTCACTTCGGCCGACGCGGAAACCGCGCGGCTGACTTCGACGCCTTGTCGATGAAACGAGCAATTGGACATGAAACCGGGATCGAAAGACATTAAAGTAAAACTACTAATTTCCGGCAAAGAACTATCTGAATTAAAACGCCACTCCTCGCAGATGGTAGAAGCCTTTGGCCTTGATAATCGAATTGAAAAATATCGAGGTGATCGTCCACTTGGCCTTTATAGTTGGGATTTTGACTGCATCCTTGCGGTAATAGAAAATGCTCTGGATGACCCAACAGAATATGCAGACAAAAATGATTCGGGATATAAGGCGCTACAATCCCTTTCCGATCGCCTTAAAAAGGAGTATCGAAAATTCAACTAAGGGCGTAAGCGAACAAACCAGTTGAGCAGACGGGGTGGAAATCGCGGTTTTATGTAAAGGCCGCGCAAACTCTAAATTTATTTGAGCCGCTGTAACTTTCAGTTAGCCGCCGGATCTATGGAACCGGACGCACCCGTAAGCTACGCTGACCTTCTGGCAGCCTTCGAATGGGTCAGCTCAAGCGCTCCAATGGAGAACTCCGCCTTCGTGTCGCGGAAGACCGGGGCCACGCATTGGGCATCCGCGCTCATGGAGCTCGAAGACGAACTCCCCGAAGACATCGAGGACGGCAGTATCTACGTCGCAGTCCCTCACAAGAATGGCCTCGATCTCGGGGAGAATCTGGTTCTGAACTTCATGGACGAACGACTGCCCGAGTCATGCGCCACAGTGGCCGCCTTCTTCCGCCACCGCGGCGCATACCGCCGCTTCAAGGATCTGCTCGAACGAAAAGGCATGCTTGAAGCGTGGTACGAATACGAGGCCCAGGCAGTAGAACGAGCGCTGCGCACGTGGAGTGAAGAAAATGGTCTGCAACTCAAGCCGTAAGCGTGGCAACGTGGGGGCCAACCCTTCCATTTTTCAACGCCCTGTTAAGTCGGGGCGTTGCTCTCAAACCCCGGCAGCTTGAACTTCAGGGTCACTTCGCCGGACTGCCGGTCGACGTGCAGCATTCGGCCGTCCGTGGCTGAGGGTTCCATCTTCCGGCCCGTGGCCATCTCCAGCAGGCCGCCGATGAAGGCCATCCCCGAGTTCAACACCTCCTCCATTCTTTGCGGGTCGACAAACGCCGGCGGGGATGTTGCCGAAGCCGTTTCCAGCGCTTCCGGCGGAGCCGCGACCGCATTTTCTTCGACGGTAACGTCGACCGTCCGGTCGTCTGCGGATTTCAGCGCCTCGGGATTCAAGTAGTGGGGGGTGTCTTCCGGGATTTCCTCCGACGGCACGGCGGATGCGGGCGGCGGCAGAGGCTCCTCGGCCAGCATGCCGCGCAACTGGTTGAGAAGCTCCGTGCGCTTTTCGCGCGTGAACTCCACCGTGTCGGCGCCGCCGTCGAAGACCCCCGCGAAGAGATCGGTCTTCAGCTGCAATCCGGCCAGGATCTTTTCCTCGATGCTGTTCTTGGTGATCAGGTTGACGACATTGATGCAGCGGCTTACCTGGCCGATGCGGTTGACCCGACCGACGCGCTGCCGCACCCTGGCCGGGTTCCAGGGCAACTCGAAATTGACCACGCAATCCGCCGCCTGCAGGTTGAGGCCCGTCCCGCCGGCGTCGGTCGATAAAAACACCCGGCACTTCGGGTTGACGGTGAATTCGTCTATCAGGGCCTGCCGCTTCTTCACCGGGACTTTGCCTGACAGCTCCACGAACCCAATCCCTGCCTCGGACAGGTAACGCCCGATGAGATAGGTCATGGTGGTCCACTCGCTGAAGATCACCATCTTGCGACCGTTTTGCACCACCATTTCGTCGAGGATCCCTTCCAGTTCCTTGAGTTTGGGGGATATGTGGGTCCTGCGATCGATGAGGTAGGTCGAATTGCAGACCATGCGCATGCGCATGAGCAACTCTTGGATGCGCCGCAGGTCGATGGGCGTGAGGTATTTCTTGTTCAACAGCGGGATCAGGGCCTGCAGGTAGCCCGAATGGATCTTCTGCTGCTGATGGTGCAGATCCAGGTAGTAATTGTTGACCAGTTCGTGAGGCAGTTCGCGCAGGACCTCTTCCTTGCGTCGGCGGAGCACCAGGGGTTTGAGTTGCGTATGCAGGCGGTCGAGCTTGCGGTAGCCCAGGATATTGCCTTTTTTGTGGCGGCTGAGCATGAAATGCTCCGCCGCGAACCGCCACAGCGGGGACAACAGGTGCGGGTCGAGGAACTGAACGATGGAGTAGACATCCTCCAGCCGGTTCTCCAAGGGAGTGCCGGTCAGCACCACGGCATGCCGACGCGGGATGGACTTGACCGCGTCGGCCGTCTTGGTGGAAAAATTCTTGATGCGTTGGGCTTCGTCCAGAATAACCAGATCCGGTTTGAACCGGGCCAGCAGCATAACGTCGCGCAGCACGGCCTCGTAGTTGGTGATTTTGAAGTAACTGCCATTCCCGGCGTAAATGGCCTGACGCCGCATCGGGCCGCCCTCGACGATGTCCGCCTTCTCATCGGAGAAACGCTCGATCTCGCGCTTCCACTGCTCTTTCAACGAGGCCGGAGTGACCACCAGCACCTTTTCGAAGCCGAACACCTCTTTTTTTGAGATGGCCAAGCCAATCGCTTGCAGGGTCTTACCGAGCCCCATTTCATCTCCGATCAGAGCGGCGCGCTTGAACAGCCCGAAGCGGACCCCTTCCTTTTGATAGGGGTACAGCCGGGCTTTCAGCTTGATCTTTGGGTGCGGAACTGACCGGGTGAGGTCGGCGAGTTGCTTTTCCTGCAGCAGCGACTCCAATCGGCCCAAGACCGCGGACCCGACGCGCACGGCCTTGAACGCCTTTAGCTCGTCCAGGAGCGGCACCAGGGCTTCGATGTCCTCCTTTTTGAAAAAGCCGTCTTTATCGAAATGCGCCGACAGAATTTTTCCTAGCCCCTTGCCATCCATCGGTCGACGCTCGTGAAAGAGCCTCGGCTGATCATGCGCCGAATCCCAATAGATGTCGAAAAACGGGAACGTTTCTTTTGCCAGCCGATGCGTGAAGTCGCGTTTTCGCCTCAAGAAAGCCGTCAGGTAGATGAGGTGCTTGCAGGTGCCCAGACGGTTGCCGATATAATCCGGGCAACTGCAGTGCCCGAGGCCCGCGGCCGGGTCGTGGAGAGTCACCGCGTACTGCTTGCCCGCTTCGGTCTGCACCAGATGGCGGCCTTTGAACATCTCCCCCTCAATCGCCGTGAAGCGCTCGCTCCGCGCTCGCTTCTGGCGATCTTCCAACGCCTGCCGCCGGATTTCATCCTCCGTGAGGTACGGTTCCTTGACGGCACCGGTCGCTTCTTCGGTGGCGGCCGATTTCCAGCGCTGAAGGATGTCACGAGCGTCCAGCAAGGCCGCCACGGCATGTTTGCAGCCGTTCCCGGGGTAAGGACAACTGCAGGAAAGATCGACGCGACTGCCGGTTATTTTCACCTGGGTGGTGTAGTCGCCGTAGCTGCCGTCGACCTCGTAGCGAAAGACCCCCGCGTCCGGGTCCGACTCCTTGAGGACGAAGGCGCCGTTCTGATAAATGCCGAGGCCCCGTTCGTATATCAGGGCGGAGTCGGCGAAGTTCTTTTTGATGGTTTCTGCAGTCAAGGGCGGCATGGGGTAATTGCTCCTAATCTCGGGAATAATCCGCTATCGGTCGTCAAACCGATACCTCTCAGGGGTCAATGGCTATCATGAGGGGTAGGGCTTTGCAATCCTCAGAGAGGAATGCGATCGGTGTAAAATTCTGTTTTTTCGCCCCGACCCTTCAAGTTGGCGGGTGGGCCGGGGGCCGACTTACGCGCGGCCGCTGGAGACGATTCAATCCGGGTAGAGGAGGTAGGCGGCGCGGAGCCGGCGGAAGTCATCCAGGGCCGGCTGCCAGGCGGCCGCGATGGATCGCGGGTCATCGCCTTCCTTGATGGCTTGCAGGACCGCCTGCGAGCCGATCAGGGATAGCGCCTTGTCGATTTGAAAATCGTTGGGGTAAAGACGACAGAGGGCGCTCAGAATTTCCACTCCCAGCAATCCGGAATCCAGCCTCCGGCGGTCGGTCAGGACGATCCGGACGCCGTAACAGAGCTGCCCCTCGAATGCACTGGCATCAGGGATAAACAGGGTGGGCTGAAACATGACGCCGGCAATATTACGGCCATGCAGATCGTCTGCTAACGCATTCGCCTGAATCCACGGCGCCCCGAGAATCTCAAACGGCGTGTTCGTCCCCCGGCCGACGCTGACATTCGATGCCTCGGCGAGGGCTATCGCGGGGTAGAGTGTCGCCTGGGTGAGAGAGCGCAGGTTCGGGGACGGATTCACCCACGCCAGGCCGGTTTCATCGAACCACATCTCACGCCGGTAGCCGCGCATGGCGATCACCGCGAGCTTTACCCCGATAGGGTTCTCGGCATTGAACATCTGCGCCAGCTCTCCCAGGGTCATGCCGTGGCGGACAGGCAGCGGGAAATAACCGGTGAAGGATTTCAGATTCGCATCCATCACGGGCCCTTCCACCCGGGCGGCGCTGATCGGGTTGGGCCGGTCCAGGACGAAAAAGGCAATGCCCGCCCGAGCCGCCTCCTCCATGGCATACCCCATCGTGGTCATGTAGGTGTAGAATCGCGTCCCGGCGTCCTGCACGTCGAAGACCAGCGCGTCCAGATCCTTGAGCATGGCGGGCGTTGGGCGCAGGCTGTCGCCGTAGAGGCTGTATATCGGCACGCGCAGGGAGGTGTCCCGGTCGGCGGCGAGCCTGCCTTCGGCCAGGCCCGTGAGGCCGTGCTCGGGAGTCAGGATCGCCGCAAGTGTGACCCCGGGCGCCTGAGCCAGGAGGTCGATCGTGCGCCGCCCGTCGGAAGAAAGACCCGTCTGGTTGGTGATCAGCCCCACCCGTTTGCCCGAGAGCGGGGCGAACTGCTGGGCCGCCAGCACATCCACGCCGGTCATGACCCGCGCGGGCAGGTTGCCGTTCGCGGGCGGGGAAGCCTTCCCGGAAGGGTCTATCGGCGCGGGGCGGCCGGTGGCCTGGACTACCAGGGAAAAGACCTGGTCCCGCAGGGTTTCCAGCCGGTCCTCCCCGTCGGGGTAGACCCGGTTGCTCAAAATGACGAGATAGGTGAGGGTTTCGGGATCGATCCAGATCAGGGTGCCGGTAAATCCCTTGTGTCCGAAGGAGCCGGCGGGCAGCATTTCGCTCCAGTTGCCGACGGGGGAATGAATGGCCCAGCCTATCCCCCGGGCGGGCAGCTTGCCGGCCGGCGAACCAGGGGTCCGCATGAGCTCAACGCTCGCGGGGCTCAGGATCCGCCCCCCCGGGGCGCGGCCCTGGTCGAGAATGGCTTGGGCAAAGCGGGCCAGGTCGTCGGCGCTGGCGAAAAGCCCGGCCGGGCCGGCGATCCCGCCCATCCGGCGGGTGTCGGGGTCGTGCACCACCCCGACGCTTCCCTCCATGGTGGGGGCCAGGCGGCCGCGCAGGGGTTTCGCCGGCTTGAAGACGGTGTCCTTCATTTCCAGGGGCTCGAAGATGTGCCGTCGGCAGTAGACGTCCAGGGATTCGCCGGACACCCGGCGTACGATCTCGCCCAGCACGACGAAATTCAGGTCGCTGTATATGAACTGGGAACCGGGAGGCGCTACCGGCGTGTCCTCGGCGATTTTTTTCAGGGCCCCTTCATACCCCGACCAGGCAGGCTTCTTGAGCAGACCGGGCCTGAGGCCGGAGTAATGCGTGAGAAGATCGCGGACGGTGATCCGTTCCTTGCCATGCCCCCTGAACTCGGGCCAGTATTTCACGGCGGGGTCGTCGAGGCCGATCCTGCCCTGCTCGACGAGCTGCAGGATGGCCGGGGTGGTGGCCACCACCTTGGTGAGGGAGGCGATGTCGTAGAGGGTGTCCGCAGTCGGCGGCCGTGATTTTGGACCGCTCCCCGTCCGCCCGAAGCCGCGGCTGAAGACCACCTGCCCCTGGCTGCCGACCACGACGACCGCCCCGGGGGTCTGGCCGGCGCGGATGGCGTCTTCGACAACCTGCGGGATTTCGGACAGCGGACCGGGCAGCATGGCTTGGGCAGGGGCCGGCGCAGAGGTCAGGAGGGCGGCCGCCGCCCCCAGGCCCACCATCATGGTCCGCAGGAATCCCTGTCCTCGCTTCACCGCCGGCAACCCCTCGCTGTGCAGTCCCGCTTATCCTATCAGGGCATCGGGGTCCGTGGCAAGGTAGCGATGCTCTCGGCCGGCACCTCTTTTTTCAAGGGCTCGGAAGAGTAGTAGTTGACCGGGTTCCAGAGCATCCATCCCTGGGATCCGAACTTGTCGGCGGCGTTGATCTGGTCGCGGATCTCCTTGACATTGAAGGGCCGGCGGTCGAAGGCGTAGTCCTTGAACGCCTGCAGCCAGGGCCGGAAGCGCAGGGTTGACACGCGGGTGCGCTCCTGGGCGTTTTTGAGCGAGAGGTAGACGATCTCGTGCGGGTTCTGAACGGGGTTGCGGTATCCCGGGATCCCGAACTGGAAGCCCGACGGGTAGAGCATGGGCGAAAGATAATCCACCGCCTCAAGGATGGGCTCGAGCTTCTGCCCGATGTCGGTGTCGTTCAGATTCCAGCAGACGTAGCCGAAGATGTCCGCCGCCGTGAACACGTTGTAGGGCGCCAGCCTGGAGCGGGCCTCCTGGAGGAACCCCGTGATGGCCTTCACCCGGGCCTCCTCGGTGCTGGGCTGGGAGAAGCGCGGCGAATGGGAATCCGGGAAGCGCACGTAATCAAACTGGATTTCGTCAAACCCGAGCTTTGCAGCCTCGACCGCGATCTGGATGTTGTAGTCCCAGACTTCCCTGCGGAAGGGGTCCACCCAGGCGAGGTTCTCCCGGTCCCGCCACGGCTCCCCCGTCGGGGTTTTGACCGCCAGGTCCGGCCGCGCGGCGGCCAGCAGGTCGTCCTTGAACACCACGATGCGGGCGATGGTGTAGACGCCCTTTCCCTTGAAATAGGCCATCAGACCTTCGGCATCGCGCACGGTGATGATCTTCTGGCCGCCCACCTCGGCGGCCAGCGGCACGGAACTGCGGTAGGGGATCATGCCCCGGTCGCCTTTGACGTCGATGACCAGCGCATTGATTTCAGTTTCCTCGATCAGCTTCATGGCCGGCCCTCTCAGGGCCTTCGAACCGACGCCATAAAAGGACAGGTAAAGGGCCCTGGGCGTCAGAGGGATCAGCCTGACTTCCAGGGGCTCGGCGGACAGCGGATCGGGCAGCGCCTGCTCGGCACGCTGGTAGCCGTGAGCCCTCGCCTTGACGGTCCCGACCGCCTTCGTCAGGGGAAACAGGCCTTGCGGGTCAGGGGGCAGCGTCTCACCGTCCAGGGTGACGACGGCACCGGCGATGGCCTGGCCGGTGTAATGATCCACCACGCTCAGCAGGTGGCCTCCGTCGGCCAGACCCGCCACCGGAAAAATAAAAACCACAGCCGCGGCCCAAAACAACTTCCTAATTGCCTCTCGCATTCCGGTTCTCCCCTTTGGCGATGGGTGCATTTAAAATGGATGCATTGAAAATGGCTTCGAAGGTCTTCCCCCGGTCCGTGTCGGCCATAAGATAGCGGGGCAGGGCCATGGGGTTTTCCCGGCGGGTGACCGGGCGCCGCTCGATCGTGAACGCCGCGGCGTAACCCGCCGCCGCGGCCTGGTTCATGAGCCAGGGGTCGTAGATGCCGAAGGGCCAGGCGAGCAGGTCGACCTTCTGGCCCAGCTCCTTTTCCAGCTTCTCCCGGGATTTCGTCAGCTGCATGCGGACCAGTTTCTCGAACTCCGCCGGCGACAGTTTTTCCTGCTCTTTCTTGAAATTGGGGTGCCAGTAGGTGTGGGACTGGAAGTCGAAGAGCCCGGTGGCCTTCAACTCCCGCAGCTGGTCCCAGGTCATGGCGTAGGCGGCGTTGGACACGGCGGACGGGTACACGAAAAGGGTCATGGGCACCCCGTATTTCTTGATCAGGGGCAGGGCGTCGGTAAAGACGGATCGGTGGCCGTCGTCGGCCGCCAGCACGACGTACCGGGCACCGGCAGGGATGCCTGGGCCGGACAGCAGGGCCAGCAGCTCCTTGAGGGCAATGACCGTGTACCCGTTAGCGTGGAGGTATTTCAGATGGGACTCGAAGACCGCCGTCGTCACGGTCATGCTGTCGGCAACCGTGGGGCCGAAGCGGTGGTAGAGCAGGATCGGCACCCCCGGTTCGGATGCGCCCTCGGAAGCCGCCCCCGCCGGGAGGCTGACCATCAGAAGACACGCCACGAGAGTTAACAGTAATTTCATAAATATCTCATCGGCATAAAATTCCAGAAGTTTACGGGATTTTTAGCAGGGTGTTGAAAAACAAGCATCGGGCTGTCAGCCAAGGCAACTATTGGCTTGAGGCTCGGAGGCTGGAAGGCCAGGAGGCTAAAAAAGGACAGAAACGGTTTTGCTTCAAGCTTCCCAGCCTTCTATCTTCGGGCCTAAAACGCATTTACAAAAGCCGTGCAACGCAGAATCACGGCCGGAGGCGCCGTTGTTCAACAGCCTGCTGGAAAGCCTGTGGCAATTGCCCGGATGAGGTGCGGCGGGGGCTTCCGGCAGCGCTGCGCCGCTCAAGCAACGGGTTTTATCCCTCGATGGATTAGGTTGACGGGCGAGGGTGCCCGATGTTAGAAGTGGTTTCATAACCCCGTCTGACACCCGATGGCGGCGTTGCAGGCCTCTCGAAATGCTCACAACCTTCCGTGGTTGCTGCGGTTACGAAATCGCTGCGGCCTTGGCCTGAACCGAAATCCACCATTTCTGGATGGACACCAGGTATATCCTCTGATTTTATCAGGATAGACTGAAGCCGCCCGATGCAGATCGAACTCGAAAAAGTCTCAAAATCCTGGGGCGATGTCGCCGCAGTGGACCAGGTCAGCTTCACGGCGCCGGCCGGCAAACTCCTGGTGGTGCTGGGCCCGTCAGGCTGCGGCAAATCCACCCTCCTGCGGCTCATCGCCGGGCTGGAGACCGTCAGCGCTGGGGCTATTCGCATCGAGGGCAAGGACGTGACGGGGCTGCCGCCGGCCAGGCGCAACCTCTCCATGGTCTTTCAGTCCTACGCCCTGTTTCCCCACCTGAGTGTTGCCGAGAACATCGTCTTCGGCCTCAAGGTCCGCAAGCTCGAGGCGGCCGAGCGTGGGCGCCGGCTGGAGCGGGCGGTGGAACTGCTGGGCCTGCAGGGCCTGCTGCTGCGCAAGCCGGCCGAGCTTTCGGGCGGCCAGCGCCAGCGCGTCGCTTTAGGCCGGGCCATCGTCAGCGAAGCGCCGGTCTGCCTCATGGACGAGCCCCTGTCCAACCTGGACGCCAAGCTGCGCCACGAGATGCGCCGGGAGATCCGCACCCTCCAGCAGCGGCTGGGGATCACCATGATCTACGTTACCCACGACCAGGTCGAAGCCATGACCATGGCCGACACGATCGCGCTGCTCAACGCCGGCCGCATCGAACAGTTTGCCCCTCCGGAGGAGCTTTATGCCCGCCCGGCCACGGTCTTCGCCGCCGGCTTCATCGGCACCCCGCCGATGAATCTGCTGGCCTTGAAAGAGCCGGAAGCGGCCGGATGGGCCCGATCCCATCTGGTCGGCGCGTTCCCGGAGGCGCAGCTCGCGGAAATGGTTTTGGGGGTGCGGCCCGAAAAGATCAGCCTGGCGGATTCAGGGCTGCCGGCCGAAGTGCTCAGCCTGGAATACTTAGGCGCCGACAGCCTCATCGCCTTCAAGGTGGGGGGCTGCGAGTGGATTGTCCGGCAGAATGGCCGCGTCCGGCTATCTGCCGGCGACCGCATCTGCCTGAGCTGGCCGGCGGCTGAAAACCATTGGTTCGAGGCCAAGAGCGGGAAGCGCCGGGGCATTTGACGAACAGTCAACTTCCGGGCCGTATGGAATTCGGCGGGCCCGGCCAACAAGGACCCAAAAGGAGGAGAGAGGCCATGAAACACGGGTTGATCAGGGTAATGTGCGGACTTGTGGTGGCGGTCATGCTGGGCGTTACAGCGGCCCACGCCGCCGTCGAACTCAACATGTATTATCCGGTGGCCGTGGGTGGCCCGATCACCAAGGTCATCGACGACATGATCGCCGAGTTCGAAAAGACCAATCCCGACATCAAGGTCAAGGCGGTCTATGCCGGCAACTACGATGACACGCGGGTCAAGGCCCTGGCCGCGATCAAGGCCAACCAGCCGGTTCAGCTGAGTGTGCTTTTCTCGATCGACGTCTTCGAGCTCATGGACCAGGGCGTCATCATCCCCTTCGAGGAGGTCGCCACCTCTGCTGCAGACAAGCAGTGGCTGGCGTCGTTCTATCCCGCTCTGATGGAAAACTCCAAGGTAAAGGGCAAGATCTGGGGTGTCCCGTTCCAGCGGTCCACCATCGTCATGTACTACAATAAGGATGCCTTCAAGGAGGCGGGCCTCGATCCGAACAAGCCGCCGGCCACGTGGGCCGAGATGGCCGCGGCCGCCCAAAAGCTGACGAAAAAAGATGCTTCCGGAAACGTCACCCGCTGGGGCGTGCACATCCCGTCCACCGGTTACCCTTACTGGATGTTCCAGGCCCTGTGCATCCAAAACGGCATGGAGCTCATGAACAAGGACGGCAACCGGACTTACTTCGATAAGCCCCAGGTCGTCGAGGCGCTTCAGTTTTGGCGCGACTTGGCCACTAAGTACAAGGTGATGCCCGAGGGGACCATCGATTGGGGCACCCTGCGCCAGAAGTTCCTCGAGGGCGCCACGGCGATCATGTGGCACACCACGGGCAACCTCACCCCGGTGCGCGAGGCCGCCAAGTTCGACTTCGGCGTGAGCATGCTGCCGGCCCACAAACGCCGCGGATCGCCCACCGGGGGCGGCAATTTCTACATTTTCAAGCGGGCGTCCGCCCAAGAGCGCAAGGCGGCGTTGAAGTTCATCCAGTTCATGACCTCGCCGGAGTTGAGCGCGCGCTGGTCCATGGCCACCGGCTACGTGGCCACCAGCCCTGCCGCATATAAAACGGCGATCCTCGAGAAATATGTTGCCGAATTCCCGGCGGCAGCCGTCGCCCGCGACCAGTTCCAATATTCCGTGGCCGAACTCGCGGTGCACGAGAACGCCCGGGTGAAGAAGGTCCTGGACGATGCCATCCAGAACGTGCTCACCGGCGGCAAGACGCCCAAGGCTGCCCTGACCGGCGCCCAGCAGCAGGCAGATCGAGTGCTGAAAGAGTATCGCTGAACAACAGCTGGGAGGCTTGGAAGCTGGAAGGCCGGGAGGCAAAGAGAGTCAGCACCCTCCTGAGCATTCCGGCTTCCCCGCCTGCCGGCCGCAAGCCCGTGTCTAATGATGCGCCTGAGTTACAAGACATCCCGGTGGGTCTACGCCTGGTTGCTGCTGCTGCCGGCCTCGGTGCTGATGGTGGCCTTTACCCACTACCCCATCGTCGGCAGCCTGTTCGCAAGCTTCTTTTCGACACCGCGCCCGGGGCGGCCGAGCCGGTTCGTCGGGCTGGACAACTATGCCTACATGGTGAACGACCCGGTATTCTGGCAGGTGCTGAAAAACAACTTTCTCTACGCGTTCGGCACCATCCCCGTCAGCGTCTGCCTGGCGCTGCTCATGGCCGTCTGGGTCAACGGCAAACTGCCCGGCCGGGCGGCCGTGCGAACGGCCTACTTCACCCCGACGATTCTGCCGATGATCGCGGTGGCCAACATCTGGCTTTTCTTCTACACGCCCCAGATCGGCATCCTCGACCACATCTGCGCCCTGTTCGGGATACCCAGCCACAGCTGGCTCGGCGAGCCCAGCACGGCCCTCGCCTGCCTGATGGTGCTGGCGATCTGGAAGGATGCCGGCTTTTTCATGATATTTTTCCTCGCGGCCCTGCAGGGCATCTCGCCCGAGCTCGAAGAGGCGGCCCTCATCGAGGGCGCCGGGCGCTGGTACTTTTTCCGTCGGGTGACCCTGCCGCTGCTGATGCCGACGACGCTCTTCGTCCTGGTCAACTCGACGATCAATTCCTTCAAACTCGTGGACCATATCTTCATCCTGACCAAGGGCGGGCCGGACAACGCCTCTTCCCTGCTGCTGTACTACATCTACGAAGTCGCCTTCGGCTTCTGGGACACGGCCTACGCCTCGACACTCACCGTGGTGCTCCTGCTCATCCTGGGTGCGCTGGCCGTTACGCAGTTCAACTACCTCGAGAAGCGGGTCCATTATCAATGATGAACTCGTAATAAGTCATCGAGAAGGCCCCCGGGGTTAAAGGGGCCAAGGGCTCACGTGGCAAGATGATGATCCGGGAATCCGACTGGGGGCATGTCCTTGAAGTGGCGGCGGCCTGGCTTTTGGCCTTCATATGGGCAGCCCCGTTGCTCTACGCCACCTGGGCGGCGTTCCACCCCATGGATTTCGTCAGCCGCTTCGACCTGCTCTCGCCGCTGACCTTCGACAACTTCCGCTCGGCCTGGAAGGTGGCGCCCTTTGCGCGGTATTTTCTCAACACCTTCATGCTGGTCTGCATGACCCTGACGGGCCAGATCGTCCTGTGCACTCTGGCGGCCTACGCCTTTGCCCGCTTCGAATTCCCCGGCAAGCAAACCGCCTTCATCCTGGTGCTGGTCCAGATCATGATCATGCCCGACGTGCTTATCGTCCAGAACTACCTTACGACGAGCAAGCTGGGATTGGTGGATACGATCCTGGGAATCGGCCTGCCCTACATGGGCTCGGCCTTCGGCATCTTCCTGCTGCGCCAGGCCTTCAAGCAGGTGCCCCGGGAATTGGAGGACGCGGCCCGGGTCGAGGGCGCGGGCTGGTTCTCCATTCTCCTGAAGGTTTACGTGCCGCTCGCCCGCCCGACCTATCTCGCCTACGGCCTGGTATCGGTGAGCTACCACTGGAACAACTTCCTGTGGCCGGTGGTCATCACCAACTCGACCAACACCCGGACGCTCACCGTGGGGCTTTCCATCTTCGGCGCCCCTGAGTCGGGGGTCAACTTCTCCGTCATCTCGGCCGGAACGCTGCTCTCGGTTTCACCGCTGCTGCTCGCCTTCCTGCTGTTCCAGCGCCAGTTCGTCCAGAGCTTCATGCATTCGGGCATTAAGTAGCTGTCGTTTTTCAGGCCCATCCGGCCTGCACGCCGCCATGAGGATTCAGGAAAAATGACTTTAATTGCCGTTGGAGTTGGTTTACTCTAGTGTCCATCCAGAGATGGTGGATTTCGGTTCAGGCCAAGGCCGCAGCGATTTTGCAACCGCAGGCGTAGTGCGGCTACGCCGAGGATTGCGAAGAGCGAGAACGCCGGCATGGGCCGAAAGAAGCCGTTTATGGATGGGCACTACTCTAACATCGTTTGTCAATCGGCCGGGTACGGACTGCGGCGCACCCCATCGCTTACTTGAACTGAAGGACAGCCGACGCACTGGAACACATGCCGGGTTTGGAGCACATACTGATCATCGGCGGCGGAACGGGAGGCGCCCTGGCGCACGACCTCACCCTGCGCGGCTTCCGGGTCACCCTGGTGGAAAAGGGCGAGTTGCTCTCCGGCACCACCGGCCGGCACCACGGCCTGCTGCACAGCGGCGCCCGGTATGTCCTCCACGATCCGAAAGCAGCCCGGGAGTGCTGGCAGGAAAATCAGATTCTGCGCCGCCTCGCGCCCCAGGCGATCGAGCCCAACGGCGGCCTCTTCGTGGCGCTGAACGAGCACGATCTCGCCCATCGGGAGCGTTTCCTGGACCGGTGCCGGGATGTGGGGATTCCGGTCCGCGCCCTCACGGGTGCTCAGGCCCTGGCGCTCGAGCCGGCCCTGAACCCGTGCACCCAGGCCGCCGTGCAGGTGCCCGACGCCACCATGGATGCCTGGCGCCTGCCCATGCACTTTTTTGCCACGGCCCAAGCCAACGGCGCCGACATCCGCAACTTCACCGAAGTGATCGGTCTGCAGACCACAGGCCGCACCGTCACCGGGGTGGAACTTCTGGACCTTCGGCGCCACCTCACGTATCGCCTCAGTGCCGACCTGGTGGTGAACAGCGCCGGTCCGTGGGCCGGACGCATCGCCGCCATGGCCGGCCTGCGGGTACCTGTTCAGCCGGCGCCGGGGGTCATGGTCGCGATCCGGGGCCGGCTGACCCAACGGGTGATCAACCGGCTCCAGCCCGCCGGCGAAGGCGACATCATCGTGCCCCAGCGACTTCTGAGCATCTTGGGGACTACCGCCTGGCTGGCCGAGGACCCCGACACCGTGACAGTGCCGGAAGATCACGTGCGCCGGCTTTTCGATCTCACCGGCCGGATGGTTCCCGCGCTGGCCCGGCTGAATCCGCATGCCGTCTGGAGCGCCAGCCGTCCTCTGCTGCGCGCCGCGGGAAGCGACAGTCCGTGGCACATCAGCCGGAGCTTCGACTGCCTCGACCACGCCGCGCGTGACGGCGTCGAGGGGCTGATCACGATTTTGGGCGGCAAGGCCACCACCCTGCGGGCCATGGCCGAACAAACCGCCGACCTCGTCTGCCGCAAGACCGGCCGCGCGGTGGCGTGCCGGACGCAGCAGGCCCCGCTGCTGCCTTACCGGCGGTTCTGGCGGGGGGCATAGGCCGATGAAGACCCAACGCATCGAATTCATCATTTCCCGCTTCCAACCGGGCCGCATCGACCCGCCGCGGCCTCAATCGTTTGTTGTGGAGGTGGATGCGACCATGACCGTGCTCGACGGCTTGGAGCGGATCCGTCTCACCCAGGATCCCACCCTGATCTACCGCCACAGCTGCCACCACAGCTCCTGCGGTACCTGCGCCTGTCGCATCAACGGCGCAGAGCGCCTCGCCTGCACCACCCGCGCGGTGGAGCTGGGCGGCGGACGCATCACGGTGGAACCCCTCATCGGCTTCGAACGCGTTGCCGACCTGGCGGTGGACATGCGCTTGTTTTACCGGGACATCGATCCGCAATGGAGCGACCTGAAACCCTGCGGGCCGGACCCGGGTTCGGTGTCGTCCCCTGGCCCGGCGGCGTTGCTGCGCTTCGAGGAGTGCATCGAGTGCGGTGCCTGTGTCTCGGCCTGCCCGGCGGCCCGCGGGCCAGGCCCGTTCATGGGGCCGGCGGCCCTGGCGGCACTTCACAATGAAATGCGCAAAAGCCCCGATGCCCGCAAGGGCCTGCTGACGACGGCCGGCGGAGAACGGGGCGAGCGCTGGTGTCGGCGCGCTCTGGCCTGCAGCCGGGTCTGCCCCACCGGGGTCTATCCGGCGCGCCACATCGCCGACCTGCGCCGCCTTCTGGCAAAGAAGGAACCGGGCGAGGGCGGCGGCCGGGACGGCAGATGAAACCTCCGGGTTGGTTCGGCAGGAATAGCAGCCTATGACGATTTAACGCCTGAAACATGCGGCCGGGGAAGATGGGGAAGGTGTGGCGGAGAGACCGGGATTCGAACCCGGGATACCCCTTTCGGAGTATACTCGCTTAGCAGGCGAGCGCCTTCGACCTACTCGGCCATCTCTCCGTAAAACCTAAAAATATTTGGTGCCGGGGATTTTATCAACCTAATGTTTCGAACCTATCCGCAGCGTCAGCTGCGGCCAAGAAATAAATAAAATCACGCCTTGATTTTTTGGCGGAGGGAGTAGGATTCGAACCCACGTCCCGTTGCCGGGAAACGGTTTTCAAGACCGCCGCTTTCGACCACTCAGCCATCCCTCCACATTAATCTATATTTGTATCACTCAACTGCGCAGCAGGTCAACAATTTTTACCCTTTACCATCCGCCGGTTTCACAGGGCGGTTGAAGCTGACGCATCTTGCCTGCCACGGCGGGCCATCGTTTCTTATTTACTGAAGGCGCGCAACGCCGGATCCCGGCCCGAGGCTCCGTTTTTCAACGGCCTGCAAGAGCACTTTGTCTGTTGACAGGTTAAACCGAACGGTATAGGGAAGCTAAAATTAGCAGCTATAGCTGTTCAATCGACTGCGGCCCACTGGGAGGAAATTGTCGACCATGAGACAAAAATACGAAATCGTTCGGGACGATGACAACAAGCGCTTGATCATCCGTGAATTTGCCGAACTGGACAAGGATGTGATGTCGCTGCTCTGCGAAGAAACCTACGACAAGAAATCCGTCAAGTCCGCCATGACCCTCGGCCGGGACGCCCTGATTGCCGCCTTGCGAACGAAAAACCTTTATCCGCCCGGCATGTACGCCGGGAAGATCGCCGAGACGGTCGTCGAGCTGTATGGCGCCAAGGGCAAGACCGCCGAGGAGCTCGTTTTCGACGATATGGAATTCCTGACGCGCGAGCATGAGGCGGCCCAATCCGCCATCAAGTACGAGGCCGAAACGCCGGACATCGACGAGTTGCTGGACGTGGGGTTGGACGAGGAGAAGTTCGAGGAGGGCGAAGAGATCAAGAAGCTCGACACAACCCTGAAGGTCGAAGACGACGAATTTGCCGACATCGACGACGAGAGCTGACGCGGCCCGCATCGGCTGATTTTTCAATTGACTTGGACGCCAATCGGGAATAATTAAACAGTGTCCATCCATAAACGGCGTCTTTCGGTCCATGCCGGCGTTCTCGCTCTTCGCAATCCTCGGCGTAGTCTCACTACGCCTGCGGTTGCGAAATCGTTGCGGCCTTGGCCTGAACCGAAATCCACCATTTCTGGATGGACGCTAGAATAAATGAACGGGTGATTTGGAGCTTGTGGGGCAGGGCCTCTTCTTGCCCGGCCTTTCTTTTCCTGCATCTTCAGTCTTGATGGTTCGATATCTCAACCGGACCCTCTCGGTTCCGGGTGTGATCGTGGTGTTGTGTGCACATTGGCAGCGGTGTGTGGTCTGATCAACAATCGCATCAAGGAGGTGCAAATGGAAAAAGAAGAAAGAGCTTTTTATGAAAAACTGGAGGGCAAGGGCGTCTCCAGGCGGGACTTCATGAAGTTCTGCACGTTTCTGACAGCGACCATGGGCCTGTCCTCCTCGTTCATCCCGAAGGTGGCCGAGGTGTTCGCCGCACCAATGCAGCGCCCGCCGGTCATCTGGATGCATTTCGCGGAATGTACGGGCTGCACCGAGGCCGCGATCCGTTCGATGTATCCCTGGATCGACCAGTTGGTGCTTGAGGTTCTGGACGTCGAGTACCATGAAACCCTCATGGCGGCCGCCGGGTACCAGGCCGAAGAACAGCTGCACAACGCGGTCGAGAAGTACAAAGGCAAGTTCATCTGCGTCGTTGAGGGCGCGGTCGCCACCAAGTTCAACGGCGGCTACGGCAAAGTGGGCGGCAAGACGTTCCTGCAGTCCGCCAAGGAGGTCTGCAGCCAGGCGGCCGGCGTCATCTGCATCGGCAGCTGTGCGGCCTACGGCAACATCCAGGCGGCCAAGCCCAACCCCGGCGGCTACAAGGGCGTGGGCGAGGCCCTCGGCATCAAGACCGTCAACATCGCCGGCTGTCCGCCGAACCCCATCAACTTTGTCGGCACGGTCGTCAACTACCTCCTCCTTGGCAAGCTGCCAGCCCTGGATAACATCGGCCGCCCGCTCTTCGCCTACGGCCAGACCATCCATGACAACTGCCCGCGACGGGGTCACTTCGAAAACGAGGAGTTCGTCAAGGAATTCGGCTCCCAGGAAGCCGCCGACGGCTACTGCCTTTACAAGGTGGGCTGCCGCGGCCCCGAGACCTACAACAACTGCAGCATCGTCAAGTACAACGACGGCACGAGTTGGCCGGTGCAAGCCGGGCATCCCTGCATCGGCTGCAGCCAGCCGGAATTCTGGGACAAGTTTACCCCGTTCTACCAGGAACTTTAAGCTCCGGGACAGCTACCGAGACAACATCTTCAAGGAGGAGATCATATGGCTGAGAGAATTATCGTTGATCCGATAACCCGAATCGAAGGCCACCTGCGGATCGAGGTCGAGGTGGCCGGCGGCAAGGTGGTCAATGCCTGGAGCTCCGGACAGATGTTCCGCGGCATCGAAATCATTCTGCAGGGACGCGATCCGCGGGATGCCCAGCATTTCGTGCAGCGCTCCTGCGGGGTTTGAACCTACATTCATGCTCTGTCCTCGGTGAGGGCAGTCGACAACGCCGTCGGCGTGAAGATCCCGAAGAATGCGCGCCTGGTCCGCAACCTTATGCACGGTGCGCAGTACCAGCATGATCACATCGTTCACTTCTATCACCTCCACGCCCTGGATTGGGTGGACGTGGTCAGCGCGTTGAAGGCCGACCCGGCCAAGACCGCGACTCTGTCCGAAAACGCGACCAACGCCCCGTGGGGCGGCAGCGCTTATTTCAAAGAGGTTCAGCAGCGGCTGAAGACCTTCGTCGACAGCGGCCAGCTCGGCCCCTTTGCCAACGCCTACTGGGGACATCCGGCCTACAAGCTGCCGCCGGAGGCGAACCTCATGGCCACGGCGCATTACATCGAGGCCCTGCGCCTGCAGGCCAAGGCGGCCCGCATGCACGCCGTTTTCGGCGGCAAGAACCCGCACCCGCAGTCGCTCGTGGTCGGCGGCGTCACCTGCGTGGGCGACCTGACCGCGGGTCGCATCGCGGAGTTTCTTTACATCACCAAGGAGACCCAGGATTTCATCAAGAACGTCTACATCCCGGACCTGTTGGCCGTGGCCTCCTTCTACAAGGACTGGGGCGCCATCGGCGGCACCAGCAACTTCCTGGCCTACGGCGACTTCCCGCAAAGCGAGAAGGAGCCGGAAAGCCTCTTCATGCCGCGCGGGGTCATCATGAACCGCAGCATGTCGGGCGTAAAGCCGGTCGACACCGGCAAGATCACCGAGCACGTGGCGCGCTCCTGGTACGAAGGCAAGACCGACCGGCACCCCTACCAGGGCGAGACCAAGCCGGTGCAGGAAGACCCCAAGTACAACACCAAGGACGATGACGGCCGCTATTCCTGGATGAAGGCCCCGCGCTACGACGGCCAGGCCTGCGAGGTCGGCCCGCTCGCCCGTGTCCTGGTGGCCTACGGCTACGGTCACAAGCAGATCGCCCCCGTGGTGGACAAGGTCGTGAACACCTCGGTGTTCCGGCCGACGCGCTGTTTTCGACCCTCGGCCGCACCGCCGCCCGCGGCATCGAGACCCTGGTCATCGGGGAACAGATGCAGGGCTGGGTCATGGAGCTCGTCGAGAACCTGAAAAGCGGCGACACCAAGACCTATACCAGTTACGAGATGCCGGACAAGGCCCAGGGCATGGGCTTGAACGACGTGCCGCGCGGCGCCCTCGGGCACTGGGTGGTGATCGAAGGCAAGAAAATCAAGAACTATCAGTATGTCGTGCCTTCCACCTGGAACCTCGGCCCGCGCTGCAGCAAGGGCAAACTGGGCCCGGTGGAAGAGGCGCTGATCGGGACTCCGATCGCCGATCCCAAGAAACCGCTCGAGGTTCTACGCACGGTGCACTCCTTCGACCCGTGCATCGCCTGTGCGGTCCACGTGATCGACCCGGATTCCAACGAGGTTTACAAGATCAAAGTGCTGTAAGTGGTGCATAAGCCTCCGGTCTCCTCTCTATGGGGGGGAGACCGGATTTTTTTTGTTTGAGTTCCCGCTTCGATTTATATGGGAAGCGAGGGTTCCTCGTGGGGTTAGAGCAAATTGGCCCAACCAGAGAACAGCCCATTCGACGCCGTTTATTCGCCGGACATCATGATCCTTGGGATCGGCTCGATCCTTTTTTCGGATGACGGCTTCGGCATCCAGGTAGCCCAACGGCTCGAAAAAGAATATGACTTCCCGGACAACGTGCTGGTGGTGGACGGCGGGGTCCTGGGCATCAACCTGCTGGGCGTGATTTCCAAGCCCAAACACCTCATCGTCGTGGACACCATGCGCAACAAGGGCAAGCCCGGCGATCTCTACCGCCTGGAGGGCGACAGCATCCCGGAGCGCATCCGCGCCAAGAATTCCCTGCACCAGGTGGACTTTCTGGAGGCGCTGACGCTCTGCCAGGCCCTCGACAACGTGCCCCAGACGGTTATCATAGGCATAGAGCCGGAGGACATCCAGACGCTCAGCCTGGTGCTGACTCCGACTCTTCAGGTGCAAGTGGAGCCGGTCATACGGATAGTGCTGGCAGAGCTCGACCGTCTCGGCGTATCTTACCGCAAAAAGGAAGGCCCGGATCATGTGTCTCGCGATTCCGTCGAAAATCACTAAGATTGAAAACAACATGGCCGTTATCGACGTGGACGGGGTGCGGCGGGAATGCAGCCTGCTGCTGCTGGAGGATGCCCAGGTGGGGGATTACGTCATCGTGCATGCCGGTTTCGCGATTTCGAAAATCGACGAGGCCATGGCCCTCGAAACCCTGGCGTTGCTCAAGGAGGCCGCCGCCTTGGTGGAGGCCAAAGGGGGCGAAGGGAACGACCCGGGTCTGTAGGCCATGGAGCATACCCACGAGGCCAGGCGGCTGCAGGTCAACGGCATCGTTCAGGGGGTCGGGTTCCGGCCGTTCGTCTACCAGTTGGCCGTCCGCCACGGCCTGAAGGGGGAGGTGGCCAACACGTCCGCCGGGGTGATCATCCACGTCGAGGGGCCCTCCGAGCAGATCCGCGCGTTTGAATCCGACCTCACCGAAAAAAGTCCGCCGCTGGCCCACATCGTCGAAATCGCAAGCCGTCCGGACATCCTCCGAAGCTACCCCGGGTTCGCAATCACCCCGAGCCGCGGCGATGCGGCCATGACCACGCTGATCTCCCCGGATGTTGCCGTCTGCGGCGACTGCCTGGCCGAGATGTGCGACCCGGCCGACCGCCGCTTCGGCTACCCGTTCATCAACTGCACGAACTGCGGGCCGCGCTATACCATCATCGATGACATCCCCTACGACCGGCCCAAGACCAGCATGCGGCACTTTACCATGTGCGCCGAATGCCAGGCCGAGTACGACGACCCCCTGAACCGCCGGTTTCATGCCCAGCCCAACGCCTGCCCCGTCTGCGGGCCGCACGTCGGCCTGTGGGACGCAGACCGCAACCGGGTGGAGGCACCCGACCCCGTCGCCTGCGCGGCACGGATCATCCGCGAGGGACTCATCCTGGCGGTCAAAGGCCTGGGCGGGTTCCACCTTGCGGTCGATGCCACCCAGCCTGCGGCCGTGGAGCGGCTGCGGCAGCGCAAGCGGCGCGAGGAGAAGCCCTTCGCCGTGATGTCTCCCGACCTGGCGATGATCCGCTCTTACGCCGTGGCCGCACCCGATGAGGAAAAGCTGCTTGCCTCGATCGCAGCGGCCGATCGTGCTGCTTGCCAAGCGGCAGCCCTTTGCGCTGGCGGAGGCGGTGGCGCCCCGCAACCGTTACGTAGGCGTGATGCTGCCCTACACGCCGCTGCACTATCTGATCCTGCGCCAGGGGTTCACAGCACTGGTCATGACCAGCGGTAATCTGAGCGAAGAGCCGATCGCCATCGACAACGAGGAAGCCTTCGAGCGGCTGGCCGGCATCGCCGATTTTTTCCTGATCCACAACCGGGACATCTACCTGCGCAGCGACGACTCCATCGTGCGCCGCGTGGCCGGCGCCACGCGCTTCATGCGCCGCTCGCGGGGTTATGTGCCCGTGCCGGTGTTCCTGCAAGCACGAACTGCCGCCGGTCCTGGCCTGCGGCGCCGAGCTTAAAAACACCGTCTGTCTCACCCGGGGCAACCAGGCCTTTTTGAGCCAGCACATCGGCGACCTGGAAAACCTGGCGACCTACGAGTTCTTCCAGAAGACCGTTTTCCACATGCAGCGCATCCTCGCCGTGCAACCGGAGCTCATCGCCTGCGACCTGCACCCGGACTATTTGAGCACGCGCTGGGCGGAGGAGCAGGAGGCGATCCTCAAGGTCCGGGTGCAGCACCACCATGCCCACATTGTGAGTTGCATGGCCGAGAACCAGCTGGAGGGAACCGTCATCGGGCTGGCCTTCGACGGCACCGGCTATGGCCCGGACGGCACGGTCTGGGGCGGCGAGGTGCTGGTGGCGGATGAGCGGGGCTACGATCGGGCGGCCCACCTCGCCTGCGTCCCCATGCCCGGCAGTGCCGCCGCCATCAAGGAACCCTGGCGCATGGCCGTCAGCTATCTGCACGATGCCTTCGGCACCGGTATGTGGGATTTGGATCTTCCGGTGCTGAGAGAGATCGGCGAGGCCAAGGCCCGATTCATCGTCGAGATGATCGCAAAGCAGGTCAACTCCCCGCAGACCTCCAGCATGGGGCGCCTGTTCGACGGGGTGGCCGCCATCGTCGGCCTGCGGGGGCGGGTGACCTTCGAGGGTCAGGCCGCCATGGAGCTGGAGATGGCGGCGGCCGACGACGCCGATTCCGCCTACGAGTTCGCCTGGCAGGACGGGGAGCCCCTGCGCATCCTGCCGGCGCCGATCATCCGCGGCATCGTCGCCGACCTGCGTGGCGGAATTCCGGTTCCGGCCATCAGCGCGAGGTTCCACAACAGCCTGGTGCGGATGCTGAGCGATCTTTGCACGCTGCTCCGCGCCCGGCGGGGCTTGAACCGTGTGGTCCTGAGCGGAGGGGTGTTCCAGAACGCCCGCCTCCTCGGCGGCATCATCCCCGCGCTCGAGGGCCGCGGGTTTGAGGTTTATAGCCACCGGCGGGTGCCGACCAACGACGGCGGCATCGCGCTGGGGCAGGCGGTGATCGCTGCCGCGACCCGTTCATAGCCGGCTGCGCGGAGCGGGTCGCCACCGTAAGGATCGGGTCTTATTTTGTGATCGTTGCCCGGCGTTGGGGATGAGCCGGCAGCCATGGGCTTGAAAGGATTCCAGCCGATGACCATCAAACACAGCGAGGAGTATCGCGATGCCACGCTGGCCCGGCAGCTCTCCGAGAAGATCAAGCGCCTCAGCCGGCGCACGATCCGCCTCATGGAGGTCTGCGGCACGCATACGGTATCCATCTTCCGGAGCGGGATCCGCTCCGTGCTGCCGGAGACGATCTCGCTTCTGTCCGGCCCGGGCTGCCCGGTGTGCGTCACCGACCAGGCGGAGATCGACGCCTTCATCGAGCTCGCCCGGCAGAAGGACGTCATCGTCACCACCTTCGGCGATCTCATGCGCGTGCCGGGCAGCGCCTCGTCCCTGCAGCGCGAACGGGCCGAAGGCCGGGACATCCGCATCGTGTACTCGACCATGGACGCCGTCGGGCTGGCCCAACAGAATCCCGGCCGGCACGTGGTGTTCCTCGGGGTTGGGTTCGAGACCACCGCACCGACGATCGCCGCCGCCATCCTGACGGCCGCCGGATTGAGACTCGACAATTTTTCGGTGATGTCCGCCCACAAAGTGGTGCCGCCGGCGCTGGAGGCGCTCATGGCGGTGGACGGGGTGCGGATCGACGGGTTCATCCTGCCCGGCCACGTGTCGGTGATCATCGGGCTCAAGGCCTACCGGCCGTTTTTCGAGCGCCACCGGATGCCCTGCGTGGTGGCCGGGTTCGAGCCCGGGGACATCCTGCAGGCCGTCGCCATGCTGGTCGAGCAGTTCGAAACCGGTCGGCCCGGCCTCGAAAACGCCTACCCGCGGGCGGTCGCGGAAGAAGGCAACCTGAAGGCACAGCACATTCTCACACAGGTGTTCCAGGTCGCGGATGCCTGCTGGCGCGGCATCGGACAAATCCCCGGCAGCGGCCTGCAGATCCGCGAGTCCTATGCCGCCTACGATGCCGCCCGGCGCTTCACCCTGCGCCTGCCGGAGCCGAAGACGCCTCCGGGTTGCGCCTGCGGCGAGATCCTGACGGGCCTGAAAACCCCGCCGGAGTGTGCACTCTACAAGAAGGTGTGCACCCCGATCGACCCGGTGGGACCCTGTATGGTGTCGAGTGAGGGGACATGTGCCGCGTATTACCGATACCATTATTGATGGCTTTGTAAATAGTCCAATTTCGGCGTTGCGCTTCAGCGCGCTGTCGCTGCGGCGTACAGGAAGTACGCCTCACTCCGCGCCCATCGCGCGCCTTGAACTTGGCCTCTTTACAAAGCCATCGATGCGGATGACATTTTATGGGTTCATCGTTATTGACGAGATCGGAAAATTTCAATCTCAATAAAAATTGCGGCGGTGAAAATCATATGAAGACGGACAAAATCCTCTTGGACCACGGCAGCGGGGGGAAGATCTCCCACCGGATGACCCGGGACATGCTGCTGCCGGTGTTCAACAACCCCATCCTGGCCCAGTTGAACGACGGCGCCATCTTCGAGTTGAACGGCCAGCGGATGGCGTTCTCCACGGACTCCTACACCGTGGACCCGATTTTTTTTCCGGGCGGCAACATCGGCGAGTTGGCCGTCTATGGCACCGTGAACGATCTGGCCATGTGCGGGGCGACACCGCTGTACCTGAGTGTCGCGCTCATCATCGAGGAGGGTTTTCCGATCGAGCAGCTGGAAACGATCATCGCCGCGATGGGCCAGGCTGCCATAAAGGCGGGGGTGTCCGTGGTCACGGGCGACACCAAGGTCGTGCCGAAAGGCATGGTTGACAAGATCTTCATCAACACCTCCGGGATCGGGGCGATTCCCGACCACGTGGATGTCGCCAGCCACCGGGCGCAGCCCGGCGATGCCGTCATTCTAAGCGGCTCCATCGCGGACCATGGCGTGAGTGTGCTGGCCCGGCGCGAGGGGCTTTCGTTCGAGACCTCGGTGCAAAGCGACACCGCTCCCCTCAACCACATGGTGCGCGCGATGTGTGCCGCGGGCCGCGGGGTCCACGTGCTGCGGGACCCCACGCGGGGAGGGTTGGGCACGGCCCTCAACGAAATTGCCGAAAAATCCGCGGTCGGGATCCGGATCCACGAGGAACGGATCCCGGTCAAGCCCGAGGTGGCCGGGCTCTGCGAGCTGCTGGGCTTCGATCCGCTTTACCTGGCCAACGAGGGCAAGCTCATCGCCTTCGTGGCCCCCGACGACGCCGAGGCGGTGCTTGCGGCCGTGCGGGCGGACCGCTGCGGCCGGGATGCGGCCATCATCGGCGAAGTGGTCGCGGACCACCCGGGACGGGTCTTCATGCAGACGCGCATCGGCGGCACCCGCATCGTGGACATGCTGGCGGGGGAGCAGCTTCCGCGGATCTGCTGAGGAGCGAGCAACGAGTAACGAGCAACGAGTAATGAGGAACGAGTTGAAAGAAGAAAGAGGCCATCGGCCTCGACTGTCTTACAGCCGCGGTGACGGCGGCGGCTATCCTTGCCATGAGGTAGACCCACCATCTCAACCCGTCTCTTTTTTCGCTCGTTGCTCGTTGCTCGTTGCTCGTTGCTTCCTTCTGGCCGTTCTGCTCTGCGTCCCGGCCGGTTGCGACGCGAAGCGCGAACACATTCTGGATGGCCGCACCATGGGCACCACCTACCACATCCATGTGGTCACGGGGAGCTTCGGTTCGGTCGCAGGCCTGCAGGCTATAATCGACCGGCGTCTGGACGAGATCAACCGCAGCATGTCGCCCTACCTGAAGGACAGCGAGATCAGCCGTTTCAACCGGTTTTCGCAGGTCGGCGTGGACTTCCCGGTTTCACGGGATTTCCTGCAGGTGATGAAGACGGCGGTGCAAATCTTTGCGCTGTCCCAAGGCGCCTGGGACGGGACGGTCAATCCGCTGGTGGACCTCTGGGGCTTCGGTCGGGCGGGCCGGAAGGACCGGGCCCCCCCGCCGGAGGAGATCGCCGCACGGCTCGCCGATGTCGGTTTTCAGAACATCGCGATCCGCGACTCGGGCGCCCTCGTGAAACGCCGGGCGTCGGTGAGCCTCGACCTTTCATCAATCGCCAAGGGCTTCGGCGTGGACCAGGTGGCGGACGCCATCCGGCAGGCCGGGTTCGCGGATTTTCTGGTCGAAATAGGAGGTGAGGTTTACGCAGCCGGCGTTCGACCGGACGGGCATCCCTGGCGCGTCGGCATCAACCGGCCGCAGCCCGGAGCCGGGCCGGATGATCCGTACAAGGTCGTCGCCCTGCAGGCTCAGGCGCTTGCCACGAGCGGCAACTACCGCCAATTTTTTGTCCATAACGGCGTTCGCTACTCCCACATCATCGACCCCCAGACGGGCTATCCCGTGACGAACCGGGTGGTGAGCGTGTCCGTCGTGGCCGGGACCTGCACCTTTGCCGACGGGCTCGCCACGGCGATCGAAGTGATGGGCGCGGAAAAAGGCCTGGCGCTGCTCAACCGGCTTAAGGGCGTCGATGGGCTGATTGTCGTGGAAGGTCCGGGCGGGGAGCTGGTCGACCACCCTTCAAAAGGGTTTCGAATGGAAAATGCGCCTCAATGAGGCCGGCCCCGTTGCCCGGTGCCTTACCCTCGTCTGCGGTTGACAATCCTGCTGCTTCCCTTAACTTCCCTATATTAGCAACCTCCATCCGCTCTAAATCGGTATGCCTCTGCCCGAACCTCCGATTCCCGGATTGCGGTTCCACTGGGATTACCCGGTGGATGGGCCGGGCCGATGGAGGGCCATCGGGCGCTGAAGGGAAAGAATGAAACTGCATCTCGTAAGTCTGGGCTGTGCCAAAAACCAGGTGGACAGCGAAATCATGCTCGGCCGGCTCGCCCAGGCCGGCTGGACCATCACGGAAGACCCCGCGGAGGCCCACACGATCGTTGTCAACACCTGCAGCTTCATCGAGGACGCCGCCCAGGAATCCCTCGACATGATCCTGGAGCTGGCCGAATACAAGAAGAACGGCATCTGCCGGCGCCTGGTGGTCGCCGGCTGTCTGCCCGAGCGCTACCGGCAGGAGATCCTCGAGACGATGCCCGAGGTGGATGTGTTTCTGGGGACCGGGGCGTTCGACCAGATCGTGACCGTGGTGGGAGACCGCCGCATCGTTCACGAGGCCATCTTGCCCGATCCCGACCAGGTGCTGTACCACGGCCAGGACGCCCCGCGGGTGCTCTCCACCCCCCACATGGCCTACCTCAAGGTGGCCGAGGGCTGCAGCCGGGGCTGCACCTACTGCATCATCCCGAAGCTGCGCGGCAGCCACAAGAGCCGGTCCCTGGAGGATGTGGTCGCGGAGGCGCGGGGTCTGGTCGCCTCCGGGGTCAGGGAGCTGATCTTAGTGGCCCAGGACACCACCGCCTACGGCGGCGATCTGGTCCCGGGGGTATCCCTCGGACAGATGGTCAACCGTCTGGCCGGTCTTGCCGCCGGCAAGGGACGGAAAGCCGAAAAGCCCTGGATCCGCGTGCTCTACGGCCACCCGGAAAGCATCGATGACGAGTTCATCCGCGCCGTGGCCGCCCACCCGAACGTCTGCCCCTATTTCGACGTACCCATCCAACACGCCAGCAACAATGTGCTCCTGCGCATGGGGCGGCACTACACGCGCGACAGCCTGCGCGATCTCTTCCGGAGCATCCGCGCACAGGTCCCGGGTGCCTCCCTGCGGACCACCATCATCGTGGGCTTCCCGGGTGAGACCGACAAGGACTTTGCGGAGGTGCTGGAGTTTGCCGAGGAGATTCGGTTTGACCACTTGGGAGTCTTCGTCTATTCTGATGCCGATGACATCCCGTCCCACCGGTTGCGCGGCGGCGTCCCGAAAGCGGTGGCCCAGGACCGGTATGATCAGCTCATGTCCGCCCAGATGGACATCGCCGCCGGGATCAACCAGGCGCACATCGACAAGACCTACCCGGTGCTGATCGAGGAAAACCTGGGCAACCACCTGTATGCCGGGCGCACGTGTTTCCAGGCGCCGGAGGTGGACGGGGTCACGTACGTGAACACCGCGCTGTCCGGGCACGAGCTCATGATCGGCCGGTTCGTGCGGGCGCGCATCAACGACGCCATGGAATACGACCTGATGGGGGAAGTTGCGTGAGCGATCTCAAACGCAGGATCCTGGAGACGGTGGACGGCGATCTGGCGGCCATCGAAAAGGCCCTGGCAGATAACCTGAACCCGCACCTGGATCTTGTCCGCGAGGTCGCCGGCCACATCCTCTTCAGCGGCGGCAAGCGTCTGAGGCCGCTGCTGATGGTGCTGTCGGCACGGATCTGCGGGTACACAGGAGACTATGACAAAACCTTTTCGACGGCGCTGGAGTACCTTCACGCCGCCACCCTGCTCCACGACGATCTCGTGGATGGGGGTACCCTGCGGCGGGGAAAACCCGCCGCCCACCTGAAGTTCGGAAACGCGATCGCGGTCTTGGTAGGGGATTTCCTGCTGGCGCGTGCGCTGTCCATTTCCGCCGCCACCGGCCGCGTGAAGGTCGTGGGGGTTCTGGCCGAGCTCACCGAAAACATGTCCCAGGGTGAAGTCCACCAACTCATGCGCAAGGGCGACATCGGCTTGTCCGAGGACGAATACCTGGAGGTCATCCGCCGCAAAACCGCCGTGCTGTTCGAGGCGGCCTGCCGGGTGAGTGCGGTTCTGGCCGATGCCCCCGAAGAGCAGGAGTCGGCCCTGGCCGACTACGGTTTCAACCTGGGCATGGCCTTCCAGATGGCCGACGATTTGTTCGACTACCTCCTCGAGACCCCGCAACTCGGCAAGGAGATCGGCGCCGACCTGCGCGAGGGCAAGATGACGCTGCCGGTGATCCACGCCTTGCGCAACGCGCGCTCCGCCGACCGCAAATGGATGGCCGGCGTCATTCAGGACAAGGACTTTTCGGTCGAAGATTTCCAGAAGCTGGTCGGCCTGCTGACGGGCTATGGTGCTTTCCGCTACACCGAGAAAGCCGCGGGGATCTACATTGAAAAGGCCAAGACCGCCCTGGAGGCGTTCGGCCCGTCGGCCACCCGGCAGACGATGCTCGACATCGCCGATTACACCCTGCAGCGGCGGGTGTGACCGCGCAGGGGCTGCTCAAGGTTGACTTGCGGCCTGCGCGGACGGGCTGTTGCGCGCCGCCCGGATCAAACACCTTCCCAACGCCCCGACCCCTTCCACCGTCAATCCCTCTTGATCCGCTGCGAAATTTAATCTATGAGATCAGATGGGTCCATTGATGTTTCTCAGGCCGGCGAGGCAGGGCAAATGGAAAAACGCTTGGTTCACTCAAGACATTCAGGTTGTGCGGCCATCCTGGTGGCGGCGTCGATCATGCTTTGCGGCACGGTTGCGGCCCAGCACACAGAGGGTACCCGTACGCTGGTGGTCGTGGGGGCCACCGCGGTTCAAGGCAAAAACATCACGGCGGCTCGGGACGCCGCCATCGAAAACGGCCTGATGCAGGCGGTGAGCCTGGTGACCGCTGACATCGAATCCCCTGAGGGTTTTGCTGAGAACTTCAAGAAACTGAGCGAGCTGCTCCTAGACCACCCGGACGCATACATCCAGGATTTCAAAGTCCTCTCGGAGGCCACCGCCGCCAAGAATCACCGGGTGCTGGTTCAGGCCACGGTGGCCGGCAATAAGATCCGCGAAGTTCTGGCCGGAGCCGGCCTGTTGCGCGAGAATGCGACGACGGGGTTTACCCGGGTGGCCCTCACGGTCGAGGGTACCGGCAGTCTCGGCAATTTCGTGAAGTTCCGCAAGTCGCTTGGCGGTATGGCGGGCATCGATGGCATCCAGGTCCAGGAGATGAGGCCCAATGAAACCACCCTGCTGGTGGGCTACAAGGGCAGCGTCCAAGAGCTGGCCGCGGCCCTGATGCTGCAGACATACGACTCCTTCACCGTCACCATCGTCGAGACGGGCGAGACCAGCCTGCGGGTGGCGCTGGTTCCGCGATAGCCCGGTCATTTCAATGAAATTTTTTCAAAAACCGGCGTGATGGTAAAAGAAACCGATGAATTTGTGACCGCTCATGGCAGCTGATCTCCCGGAAGAGGCGAATCGACTTCCCAAGCTCACGATCAACATCCCGAACATCCTGACCGTCCTGCGGATCTTGATTACACCCCTGTTTGTCATCTTTCTCACCTGGAAGATGAACGGGTACGCGCTGCTGGTCTTCATCATTGCCGGCGTGAGTGATGGCCTGGACGGCCTGATCGCGCGGCTGCTCGACCAGCGCAGCGAACTCGGGGCGCTCCTCGACCCGATCGCCGACAAGCTGCTGCTGACCGCCGCTTACATCAGCCTGGGAGTCCTCAAGACGATCCCCGGCTGGTTGGCCGTGGTCGTGATCAGCCGGGACGTGGTGATCGTCACCGGGATCGCCGTCCTGAAGTTCGCGAACATCCGCTTCACCATCCGCCCCACCCGGATCAGCAAGTGGACCACCGTCTTTCAGATCCTGACGATCGGCGTCACCCTGCTCGACCTTCCGTTTGTGGAGGCGCATGCGCTGAAGCAGGTGCTGTACTGGACAACCATCACGATGACCATTCTGTCCGGTCTGCACTACACTTACCGCGGGCTTAACATTCTGCAGTCGGGGTTCGGGAACAACTCGAAAAAAAACGGGTGAGCGGCGTGCTGTTCCGCGCCAATTTCGCTTGACAGTCGATAGCCCCAATGATAGAAAAAATAGTTCAAACAGGCACGTAGCTCAGGGGGAGAGCGCTACCCTGACACGGTAGAAGTCGGCGGTTCAAATCCGCCCGTGCCTACCAAAAAAATCGGGGGCTTATGGCCCCCGTTCTTTTTTGGTTTTGACCATAATTTGTATGGCCGATTAACAAGACCGTTCAGCTGATATCGGTGATCCAGCGGATCAAACCGTCACTGAATCTAAATTCTGACCGTCCGGTCAACTCTATCACCTGCCCTTGTTTCGCCCCATTGGGCCGGTCGATGGCAAGCACACCGCGATATGCCACTTCGATCATTACTCGATCGCCGTCAGCGTCGAACGTCTTCATCGTTTGCCGGCGCGGAAAAAAAGCGTCTTCGACTGCTCTGCAAGCTTGCGAAACTCATCAATGCCGCCGGAGGCGTTGGCATTGACTTCCCCGCCCGCTACGTTCTTGAATTCGATATCGCGGTGGATCACCCGCCAGCATGCCGTCGATGTCAAAAGCCTCGTATGCACTCAGGTACCGATCAACGAGTGCACGCTTTTCATCACTATCCATTCTGGTCTCCTCGAATACATCTGGCCATCTGTGAATAGGCCTTAGGGCCTGTCGATATCTGCAACTTTTGCCGGTATCTATCTTCGGTGTTTCGCGGTCACTGTATCGCAAGTTTTCCTATAGTCGGGTTTTCGGTGATATTGCAAAAATCCAGAGCGGAATAGGTTTGAAAATATGCCGATGTCGTAGACCACCTGCTGGAATGAATGCTTTGGCCGAGCTTCATATGTTGATCAACTCACACAGGAGCCTTTACGAAAGCACCGACTTAACGCGGGATGAGATAGATTTATATTCCTCATCGAAGCCTATTCTTTCTATGATAACCGGAGGATTTTCTTTGATAGCCGGACGAGGCCAGAGATGCGACATGGGGTGCTTTAGGCCTTTAGGGCCAGGTAAGGCCTTGTTTCCACCGTACATCCGGGCGTGCCTGCACCCCATCGCAGCACGTAGAGCAGTCTCAGCAGGAATTTCGTCGACCGAAAATTGTGCGACCCCGGCACTCCCACTGACAAAGAGCCCCTCCGCAATTGCAGTGGACCATTGAAATTCAGCAATGTTTTTCAGGAGTCGCTTCGCCTTCTTCATTGTATTTTCTAAGGTTGAATTAGATAACGCAAAAAATGTATCATCGCCGCAGCGACCAACTTGGCAGTTTCGAAATGTATTTTTTATTAGCTCCAAGAACTTTTCGAGCACGTAATTTCCTATATCTTTAGAGAACTTCTTGTTAATTCCTGTTTGACCATCGACATCTAAGAACACAATACTATGACTAATTGATCCTAATTTGAGAAAATCTGGTATCGAGTCAAGGAGCTTTCGTCCATCTAAAATCTGCTTTTCTCTCCTTTCATCCTTGTAATTGTAATCAAAATTCTGAGGTGGAAATGGCTTTTTTATCATGTGTGTTGGGAAAATTGGCCTTTCATGGGGTTTAAACCGGCCTTCGCTAATTCCTTTGACCAATGCGGACTCAGCTCTTTTTTCGTCAAGATCTACCAAGTCAATGTATATGATCGGTCCTAACATCCCTTCTATGTTACACAGCTCGGTTCGGATTGGAATCAAACCTCGTCTCCTGCCAGTTGGGTCGGTGGCCAATGCCGCAGCCCATTCAGGTTGGGTATAAAGACCGGCCATATATGACTTGCTAATTACAGCGATGGTCCTTTTTGAATCCGATGCGGCCCTTTGCATTTCGAGTATAAAGTTCCTCCCCGGTGCAAAGTCCCAAGACTGCAAATATACAGAGTAACCCTTTTCCTCGAGAACAAAAGCAATCCACTCTGCCCATTCTTCATCTAACTTCGTATAACTAATGAAAAAGTCTCTCATTTGATTATGATGTTGTAAAAGGGTTGAGTTAGTCGACCCGCCGCCTGAGTTTGTCGTAAAGACTTCTATTTATTAAGCCGCGGGTTTATAAGACTGAATTAATAATCTTAAAGTTTAAGGATTCTAACGTATGTAAAGAATCCGACCCTAAGGGTGCGGCTTTGGTGAGCCTCCCATAGGGGGGGGCATAACTGTGGTCTCCGAACGTGATTCCTGTTGCACTCCAACTTTATGGGGAGATTACGGACTGCCTTCACGGATTCGTCTCATTTCGTATGTTGTGGCAACAACTCAGACCCGGCAGAAAACAACGGCCTTATCAGGCCATTCCCATTCGGGACCGGCATAGCCAGTCCACATGACCCCACCCTTAGGGTGGGGGTTTCAACTTAGATTTAAAGCTCTCGTGGTTTTTGTGTCGGTTTGACTGATTAGCCCCGCTGACCTCTGTGCCGGAAATGAAAATCTGAAAATCATCGTTTCAATATCACAAAATATACAAGTCTGCTATATGTCGGATGAAATCACCGGCATTCAGGTAATCTGTGAATACACCCTTCGGTGGGTCGATACCTGTAACTTTTGCGCCCTCGATTTTAACCGCTTGGCTATATTATCGGCAACTTTAAACCTGAGAGGGTGCAATCCATAACACACCCATAATCGCCGAAATACATGATTCAGCATAATGCAATTTCCGATCCCTTTAAGTAGGATCCAGATGGTTTCCCCATGTGATTTCCGACCATTGTTGCTCGGCTACGCGCAATTGAAAAACTTCAGTGCCGAAGGAATGATGCTTTTCTGCAGACGTTGCCATGCGCCCGGGCGAATCCATCAAGGTCCGATTCGACAAGCCGTTGCGCGCCTCGATTCCGAAAATATAACCAGCAGAGTGGTATGGTGCCGAGACCTTGAAGATCAGGAAGAGGCGGTTTCGCGCTTCAGTATAGGACTTCGTTTGGTGTGAGATCGACAGGAGCTTTAGGGACGTTGTTGAT
This sequence comes from uncultured delta proteobacterium, assembly GCA_963785045.1. GTDB lineage: Bacteria > Desulfobacterota > Desulfobacteria > Desulfobacterales > SpSt-501 > SpSt-501. The sequence goes on from CAWAUC010000001.1 coordinate 94,455, forward strand.
TGTGATAATTCACTCTAGCGGCTAAGACTCCAGGCGATGGCCGATTTGCACACCCCCAGCAATCGTCCCGCCTCGGCCAAGCTTAAGCCCAGTTCATCACAAACTTCTGCGCAAGCTTCCTTCTCAGAATGCTCATCTCCCGGAGCCAGCCTCCGGCTCTAACTGCTCCCTCATTCAGACCGACCTTTCTGCACTCCGTTGTGAAGGTTGCCTCGGCTATTTCGATCCGTTCGGCCATTGAAAACTGATACCCCAGCCGCTTCTCCTGCTCGTCCACCACCCTCAGAACAAAATCACAATGGACCTGGAGCGATTCTGAAACAGATGCCCATGACGGCGATGGCGCAGATTGAAACTTGTCGCGTAGCCGGTCAAAAGCCTTCGCATCAAGCCAAGCAGCCCATGAGTGCTGCTCCTGACCAGCAAATGGGCGTGGTTATTCATCAGCGCCCAAGCAAGGACTGCAGTCTCTGTCTCCATGGCCAGCCGGCCCAGCCGCGCCAGAAAATCGTTGCGGTCGGCATCGTCCCTTACAAAAGGGCCGTTTCTCAATGCCGCGGATGACGACATGATGCAACGTTCCAGACGCGTCCAGTCTTGCTCGTCGGGGCTTATTGCCTCTATTTAAGAATATCAGCGAAAGCTTCTATCTTGATAGATTTAGTCAACTACGTCCCCCAGATCCCAGCTTTTTGGTGAGTCGAGTTTGCTATGATACTTCCAAACGTCATAGCTCAGAGACCGCAGCTTGAAATGGCCGCCGACGGTAATGATCGAGGCCAAATTCTCCCGAACCATTAGACTGTCCAGGGGGGCGGCGGTTCGCTTCAGTACCTTTGTCCGGCAACATCTTCTGGCCAGCCTCGCCCGCAAGCGCGATTCGAGGTGGTGAAACCACTTCTTACCACATTCGGACATGGAGACGTGCGCTCGGGTCGTTGCACGTGAAGGTCACGCGGATTTCCCCGGCGCCGTAGAACCAGGAAGCCTCGTTCGTCTGGCCCGACCACAATTTGTATGAGTTGTCCCCGGCCAAAGGGTGTATAACATGCACCTCGGCCGCTACCCCCGGGTAGGCCTGAAGGCCAAACTTGACATACGTCTTCTTCAGGGCCCAGGCATTTTGAGCGTTGCTTTTTCCAGGGGCGATACTGTGAATTTTACCGCTTCCTCCTACCAGAGGGACAATCTGATTTCGTTTGGCCTCAATTCGGTTTCTCTTCGCGTACGCATCGATCTGCTTCTGGACACGCTCCCGCAGTCCCTCCGTCGAAGGCAGCAGGCGCGCCATGGAAACGAGCTTGAGGTTAGAAAGCGCCAACAACGGGTTGTGCGTCACATCGGCAGCATCGCCGACTTTCATCGTCGCCAGTCCGGGCCGTTCTGCATGAATGGATCTCTTGCGGCCGGTCATCACGGGAAGCTCGGCTGATTCAAGCGACTCGCGCCACTCCTTGTAGCTATTGGCCGTGATCCTGCCGCCGATCAGAGTCAGGCTACGGCTGGAACTGGAGCGGTAGCTCGCACTTGTTTTTTCACTTCGTTTTGAAAAACTGGCCGATGCCTCGATCGTCACTCCTTCGATCTCGGTGGACCCCTGGGTCTGCAAAAAAGTCGCGTTGGCCTGGGACTGATCCATTTTGGTTACATCGGTCTCAATTTCCATTGACATCAGTCCGCCGACATTTCCGCTGACCACCATGTGAGTGCCATAGCGTTCGAAGAAGTCTTCGAATGCCTCTGCATTCTTGCATTCTTTGAGCTTCTCCAGCACGGTGGGGTCCAAAATGCCATCCTCGGTCGGGTCTATGCTCATTTTGAAAAAGCTGTAGGACCCACCCGCTGATATGAGATAGTGACAGCCCTCCGTGAACCACTTGCGGCGGCTCTGCACGCTGCCTGAGAGCGCAAATTCGCCATAGGTCTCGGTCTTTACGCCCATGCTTGCCGCCAGTGCGCTTTGATGGTCGTGGATGTCGCGTTCGACGCTGATCTCAGAAGTGCGAAAGGACTCCATTTTCGGTGAAGGGTCGACCATCATCCCGTCGGGCACCGCGTACTTCATGTCCCGGAAGGTGAACTTCCCGCCCTGTCGGTATGTGGGATTGAAGATGCGCCGCCCTGTTTTACCAGTGACAATGTCGAACCCGTACCCCAGTGTATCGAAAAGCGGAATGGGTTTGGTGTCGGCTGCATCTTTGAGTTTTGTACTAGCTTTCGGCTTTTGATTTAGCACGGTGGCAACTCTTCTCATGCCACACCTCCTTTTCAGATTTTTTCAACCGTCTGACAGAAAATCGATATTCGGCGGCGGTTTTTTCATTAAATAGTGTCCATCCAGAAATGGCGGATTTCGGTTCAGGCCAAAGCCGCAGCGATTTTGCAACCGCAGGCGTAGTGAGACTACGCCGAGGATTGCGAAGAGCGAGAATGCCGGCATGGACCGAAAGACGCCGTTTCTGGATGGACACTAAGTATCAAAAAAATGCCAAAGGTTGTGAAAAAGCGAATGGAGTCTTCATCCGGTACACCTGCCTGAGGTTTGAATCGCCCTTCAAATTAAGAATGAGCGGCATGGCGCGATCCTGCTTCTGTTTGAGCCAATATACCAATGCCCGTCCCTCATCCCTGCCCCAGTCACCGGGCTTGCCAGACACTATCGACAATAGCCCGCTGCGATCACCAACGAGATGATCGAGGATTATCTGCTGTTTCTTAAAAAGGCCAGGGTCTCCTCCAGCCGCCTCAGGCCTTCTGGATCAGTGCCTATTTGCCGTAGGTTATCATCGAAGAAAAGCAATTACTCTTCGATCTCGATAGCCTGCGGCACGCACTCCCGCGCCGCCCGGCGCACCAGTTCGTGATACTGTTCCGGTATCACATCGAATTTGACAATGGCCAACAGTTGATCTTCATCGTATTCGAAGACTTCCGGACAAAGCTTGTGGCAGTTGCGGTCCCCCATGCATTGCTTGTTGATGCGAACCTTCATTGAATCCTCCTTTGGTTCCTTGGCTGCCGGTTCGTCGGCCCAATACCCCTGCCGATCGTAATGCCGCTGCAGTTCGATTTCGCACTCTCGGTTGAGAGACTCTGGGGTGTACTCCGGCGACCACTTAATGATTTCGCTCGACAGGTTCCCATGAGTCGCACGGCCTGGTCTCGTCAGCCGGGCTGTGCACGGCTTTCGACGATCAAACATGCTTCAATGCTTGAAGAAGATGCTACCATCCAGCATAAAAACAAGATTGGATAATTACAGGGTAAATTATGACAAAACCGGACCTTATTTTTTTTACAAAATTTTCCAAAACATGCTGCTGCCAAGCTTCGCTGTAGCCGTCTGCTTCGGCAATGCCGCTCTTTTTCAGCGTGTGGGCAAAATTGATGCGCACGAAATCCCGGAATCGCTTTTCGACCACCTTGCGAATCGGCTCAGCCAGCTGATTGTACATGACGTCGTCCATATCGCTGAAATCAAAAAATATCGCCAGGTGGTTGACGATGCTGTTCAGGGTGTTCACCGACACTTCCTGGACCCTAATCGCCGACATCAGCTGGTTTGCCACGTCTACCAGGCCATGGCGGATGAGTCTTTTAATGTTTTGCAGCTGGTCGGGTTTCCAGAATATCCGGTTGCGGTCCATGCTCAACTCGCATTTGTCCTGTCCCACGAAATTGATCCGGGTCACGACATACTGTCTGGCACCTTCGGGGAGTAAAGAGTTGAGCTGGGTGACGAAGATACCGTCCTGAAACACTGAAACCCCGCCATCGGTACTTTCCAGTGCAAATATGTTCGCTGGTCCGGCAATATATTGTTTGCGATTTTCGCAGATGCAAGGCCACCTCGGTGCCTATCGGGCAATCTTCTTCCAGGACTTTGACGTCAAAATAATCCCGCAGACCGCTAATCGTTAGCATCAGCCCCGGAGAGGATGCTTGGCGTGTTTTGATGATGATCTTGTCCGCCACCTGAAAACTGGATAGAAACCCGATGCCGAACTGGCTGGTAAAGCTGAAGTCGATCCGCGGGTCCCTTGTGACATTCCGGATCTCGTTCGATTGGTAAAAGGAGATGCCAATGGGGAGGAAATACTTCTCGATCCACTGCCGTGTCATACCGATGCCATTGTCGCGTACTTTAATGGTGCTGACATCGTCGTTGAACTCGAGCGCAATGGCCGGCGGATAAGAAGGATCACCCAGCTTCCGGTAGTTGCAGGCATCCACTGCGTTTTGAATCAGCTCGCGCAGGAACACGCGTTTGTCGGAGTACAACCGGTTGCCCATAAAGAGCTGCAAGCCGGCCGACGAATCGACGGTAAACTTCAGATCTATCGGTGTGTAGCCATCCGGCTCGATTTCATAGAGCACGTCCGCATACAGAAATCGCGGACGTTCCCGCTGGTTCAGTTTCTCGAGCAACTGTTGCACAAAACGTTCGTGATGTTTCAGCACCCGGTGGACTTCAGGATGGGTGCATTGGATTCTAAGACGAATCGTGCCGTTCAAAGACGGGTGGGCCCCGGCATCGACCACCCTGAAATATGCTTCCAGTTTGCCGGGCGAAATTCGACTGTCTCTCGGCATGTAGGAGAATATTTGCAGAGTGGTCGCCGGGGATTTTAGATCAATCGTTCTGCAAAGTTGGAGGCATGCGGCCAGCAGCGTGACGTTCACGACTGCGTCATTTGTGACTGTTGCCTCAGATTCGGCCGGCGTGAAATTACCGCCGTCAGCCGCCAGCAGGCAGACCCTGGTAATGATGCTGACGAACGCCCTTTCGGGGACGCCCAGGTCCTGCCAGTTGTCGCGAATCAACTCGCAGGAGCGTGTCGACAGAGCCTGGTTATAAAGCGCTCGCTCGCGGTCGTCTTTAAAATCGTTCGGGAGCGGCGGAAGCCTTCGGCCGTCGGTCTGGCCGATGTCGCACAAATAAGACGATGCGTAAAGGATGAACTTATCCTCCGGATGCATACTAAGCATCTGTTTTTGCCCGTCATCCAGCAGCCAATTCTCATAGAACCGGAGCATGCGATCGCCCTGATCGACCAAATCGAAGGAGCTTTCACCATCCCCGGGCCGCCGTGCAGCGCTCAGCTTACCGACCGCCAACCGGATGGCTGCCAAACCAGCATCGAATTTCTTGCTGAGTTCATCTATTTTGGTATTCATGTGGAATGCGCCTGCCGCCTTCCGCCTTTTGTATCCCAAGCCGAAATCAAAAATATCGGTTCCGCTCAATCCAGAAGAGAGCCCGGAAATGAAATCTTTTCACTTTATCTGGTTTCTTAATCCTGTCTTACACCCGTGGGTCCCGCCATGGCGGGATTGCATGCCTCTCGAAGTGCTCACAATCGGCAAAGGTGGCCCGTTTTCGAATCGGCCTGCGACTTACCCGCAGGTGTGAGTCAAGGTTATGACACCAGTTGTAAAATTTAGCACGAAAAGGCGAGACGCAAGATTGACTCTATTGTCGGCCGAAAGTTAGTTGGGATAGAAATGTGGCGGGCGCATGATTTAGGACAATGGCTTCCAATGTATCCGCCGTTTCCGGCAGCGTGGCAAATGGCCATCAGTCCTCGGCATCACGTCTCCACAATCCCCCCTGCGATCCCGGACGGTGGGTTTTCCCCAGTCCGGTTCTGGCCTTGGCTTTCCTCTGGGGGCCTTCCCGACATTATTGTCAAGAAGGTCTGAGAACTGGTGGGGTATTCTATGGAAGGCGGATTCAGGAATTGTGGATAAAACAAAACCGGGGCAGTTTCGGAAAAGTCTGCCCCGGCACGGAACTGCTGGGTGGTGGACTTGGTTAGTTAGTGTCCATCCACAAACGGCGTCGGTCGGCCCATGCCGGCGTTCTCGCTCTTCGTAATCCTCGGCGTAGCCTCACTTTGCCTGCGGTTGCGAAATCGCTGCGGCCTTGGCCTGAACCGCAATCCACCATTTCTGGATGGACACTAGTTAAACCAACACGCTTTAAGACCATCACCAAGAGTGGTTTCATCGCCGAATTCCAATCCTCAGGACCTGCGGATAATATGGCCCGGATACCCTTCTCGGCGCGATCGGTCTTTTGAGATTGCCCAGTTCGACGCCGAAAAATTCAAACATCCTGCACTCAAACGACTCCGAAGCCTATGAGCAGAGCAAACACGGAAAATATAATGCCGCTCCAGATCAAGGTCATCGCCGTATATCCCATGATGTCCCGGGCGGTAAGGCCGGCCAAGCCGAGGACCGGCAGAGCCCAGAACGGCTGAATCATATTGGTCCACTGGTCTCCCCAAGCGACCATCATGGCTGAACGCACCGGATTTATCCCCATCATCTTTGCAGCCTCGATGGTGATGGGCCCCTGCGCCGCCCACTGTCCTCCTCCCGAGGGAATGAATACATTGATCAAACCGGCTGCCCAATACTGGAATAGATAAAAGGTATGGGCTGAAGAGAATGCCACAAACCAGCCCGCAATCACGCCGGCAAGCCCGGTACCGATCATGATCCCTTGGATTCCGCCGTAGAGAGGAAACTGGAGTGCGATACCGCCAGCCCCTCGGATGGCTATGTCTATCGCTTTCACGTAGTTGATAGGTTTTCCGTGCAGGATCACGCCAACGATGAAAAAGAGAAAAATTACAATGTTCAAGTTAAGGTCGAAACCCTTGGTAACAAAATGCTGCACCAGGTAGACAAGTCCCATTGCTCCAAAAATCATATTTATGGCGTAGCTGTGATCGATTCTTTGTGCCAGCGTTGGGTTGAGGGGCCTTTCCACCCGTGTGACCTCGCTCTTTATCTCACTCAGTTTCTCTTCAGAGATGACCTTTTCCTCGCCTTTCTTCGGGTGCATCAGCGCAAAGAGAATTGGCAATGTTGCCACGACCAGAGCGGCAGGCAGCAGATTAAAGGTGGTAAAAATGCTCTGGCTGACTGGGACGGTTGAGCCGGTTAACTTTTCGATGAAGTTCTGCGCGTGTTTCGCAGTGGCGATCACGAGGGGGACCGAGCCTGAAAGACCCTGATGCCAAACGACAAAGCCACTGTAGGCTGCAGCGATGAGATAGGCGAAATCAACACCTTTCGTTCTCTTCGCAACCTGGAGAGCGAGAAGCCCCCCCACGATAAGACCGAAACCCCAGTTAATCCAGCTGCATATGCCGGCGACAAAGACAACCACGGCGCCAGCCTTTACCGGGGTATTCCCCACCTCTGCGATACGGGCCAGGATGCGATTCACAAAAGGAGTAAGAGCGAGAGCATGTCCTGTGATCAAGATGAGAATCATTTGCATTGCGAATGCTACTATTCCATAGACACCGCTTCCCCATTGGTTGATGATGTGGATGATAGTCGATTTTGTGAAGATCAGTGCGAGAAGGGCGGAAAGAAAAGTGAGCAGGATTGCGAAAAGATAGGCGTCAGGCAAATAGTGTCTCATGACATACGTGAAAACCGATGCAATTCTACGTAGCATGTTCTTCCTCCTTTTCAGTTAAGGTGAAAAGGGTTGTGCACTCTTTGGCCGCGCCGTCGCTTTCCAAAGCAGGGCCGCCAGCGGGATTGATTAAGGTCTCCAACTTGTCGTGCGGAACTTATTTGCTGAAAAGGACTCGCTTTGCAAATTCAAAATAATGACAGAGCCGTAAATGTCAATCGCCTCATGTCGAATCCAAAATGGAGGAGGTTAGGCTTTCTCGCATGAGGTAGATGACTTTTATTTCAGGTTTTCAGAAAGGGAATAGGGTGACCTTTGCTTTCAGAATCGTGGTTTTCATCGAGGTCTAATTTACGGTGATATATTCAACGACAGAACTGAGCGACGCGGGCGGCCCGGAACTTCCGCATTGGCAACCGACGTGGCCCGCCCGCGTTCGCTCCAGTGGTTTTGTTCGGCATTTTTTTATTCTCGGTCGGGTCGATATCTCATTGCGTATAAGGAGTGTGGCTTGACCCCAATTTCTGTCCGGGGATTACACGGAGTCGGGTGCCATCTTCTTCTACGGCGACTTGGACGTTCTTGCAGCATGGCCCTTCTTCAGCCGTTATAGCCCATCTCGCTGCTGGGTCGCGCCCTCCCTGTGAACCTATCCATGAGACTGCGTAATCAAGATTGCATTGCTCCTGGCCGCCTGAGAAGACTTCGCCAATATAGTTTTGATATTCACCATCACGACGTTCGTCATAGTAAGGGACTTCATTCAGACACTCGCAGCAACAGATCGAATAGACTGCCTCCCAGGTTGAATCGATGATAGTTCCGATATTAAACTCGGAAGTGAACGGCAGACGCCCGAAACCAGGCACCGGGATCGAAACCTTTACCACAACTTTGCCGGGATCATACTCGAGGCGTGTCTTAGCAAAAACCCGGACACATTTTGTGCCGTCATTGATCACATCGACTTCAGGTGACAGCCGGATCGAGGGTGGCCGGACCTCTGCGGTGGGTGCAAAACCCGGAAGCAGTTGGGCGAGGGCGGCAAGCCCTTGAGCACCGATGTTCGCGGATTGATAGGGTTCTGGATCAAAAGCCGTGATTATGGTTGGCCCAACTTTCCTTGGCGACCTAAGTTCAGCCTCGCAGACGTTGGTTCCCGTGCTCTTGCGGCGACACTCCCATTGGAAGCCGCCACTTATCTTGGCGGGTCCTGCAGCGCCCGGCCGCGGGGTTAATTGGATGGTAAGTGGAACACCAAGGAACGTTCCCTGGGCTGATGTATGGAGATCAACCCAAATTTGCTTTTCGTATTTCCATTCCATAACGGGTCGATTGGTTTGGACGGTAACAGTTCAGTTTAAGTATAGTGTCGACCAAGGATTAGATAATTTCTTTATAAAACTCCCCCCATGGTTTTTTGCAGTATAACACCCCAATGTTAAAAAGGCTACAATCCATTTATCTCGGTATGTTAGGGATTCTGTTGTGCATGATTTGGGAGGATGTATTGTTTCTGTATAAGATCCTTCAGCGGCAACATATCACAGGATTCGCTACTTCGGAGTTCCTTTGAATGGGCCCTGCATCGGTGCCTTTCACAAGGAAATCTGTCGGATGTGGATGAAGGTTCTGAGGCGCCGTAGCCAGGAGCACAACCTGAGGTGGGAACGGATGAAGCGTCTGATTGCCAAGTGGCTTCCGCCCGCCCGAATCTGTCACCCTTATCCGGAGGTCCGCTTCGGCGCCCTCACCTGAGGTAAGAGCCCGGTGCGGTAGCTCCGCACGCCGGGATCCGTGCGAGGGGTGCGGGGAAACTCGCATTCCTACCGCGACCAAGCGCCGCCCATAACCAGCGTCGGCCACACGCGTCGCTTGACGGCCGGACACCGGATATGGTCTACTTCACCGCGCTGCCACAGCCTCAGACAGCCTGATGTTAACCCGGCAGGGCCTCACTTAAAAAGAAGACTTTCCTGTCCAAAGAAATCCCTATTGATTATCCGATGATGGTGAGATTGAGCTAAAAGTTTAAAGAAGAGCTATCTTGTGGTAACATCCGACACATCATCGAACCAGCAGCATTGAGATAGCGCTGCCTTTTAGTCTCCATAAAGACGATAGGAGAATCGATATGAAAATGAAACAGAAAATCGCGTTTTTGGTTATCGGTGCGATGATAACACTTGGTTTAGTTTCTATAATTGGGGCTGGCCCGGAAAGCGCCCAGGTTGGCCGGTACCAAATATCGACATGCCTCAAACGTGACTGGGTCTATGTTTATGTAATTGATACGACCACAGGTGCAGTAAAATTCGTTGATGAAAAAAATGAGAACAAACCATTTGAACAAATTAATTCGATGCGATAAGAAGGCTGACTCAGTGTTTTTATAAGACGACGTGGCCAAGCAGAAGAAGGAGGATTGCAGATCCTTGATCTGGTAGTGAGACTCCACCCGCCGTCCCCGCGTTTTTCGTATTGGTCATCTAACCACGACAATGCGATGCCAGCCGACTTATCACCGAACCACCTAATCTGTGGTGTTCTCCTGCTACTGCGGTGTTGCCCCACCCGCAGATCAGCTATATTCCTATCACGAACCTCCTCCAACGCCGCAGTTTAGGTTATCCATCGTAATTCAGAGCTTCATTCAACTTATTTTTTGCCGATTTTGCGATTGGTCCGCAAGCCAGAAAGGGACAATCTTGTGAATCGGAACCTGTGAAATTTGAATTATGTTAGGGAACTATCTTGCCTATTTATATCACCCTATCTCCCAAAGAGAATTCCTAATTTTGCGTCTGTAAAAATTATAACTATTTGGTTTAACATTTAAATATAAAATTTGAGAGTTTTAGCACGATAATTGCTTTTAAAGCCATCGAAGGGGAACACCCTGATCTTTCAAAATATTTATCACTAAGGGTGGGGAGACAGCATGAGGAAATTCCTATCAGGCTTGGTTGGTTGTTTTTTAATCCTATGTGTAGCCGACATGGGGCATGCGTTCCTGTTTTTCGGTGGCGGAGGCGGAGGCGGTAAAAGGCAATCAGCAGGGCATAACAGCCTGAATGTAAGCGCTTTGTTTAATTTTGATTTTCATCAATTCGGTGTCAAACCGGGAGCCGGAGGGCCAGGTCAAAACAATTCCGAATCGGACCCATTAAAATATTACGGAAATCTTCCCTATTTGGGATCGGGTCCATATGGACCGAAGCCTGATGATGGCGACTCGATTTTTAACGGTTTCGATTATGGTTGGAACCACGATGGCGGCAACGCCGGACCAGGTCATATTGCGCAGAATAGTGCAGCGGTTCCTGAACCGAATACGATGATATTGTTGGGGATTGGTTTAATCGGATTGGCGGCTTATGGGAGAAGGAAATTCAAAAATTAGCGAAACCAAACAATGAAGGGACTGGATCAACCGGGTCCGGCCTTTTCTACGTTGTAGACATGGATGTTGATTTTCCTATGCTTCTTCTCTCTCAAAATTTAAGGATAGCAACTGCTGTCTACCACAGGAAAAACGATTTGCCTGTGTTGGCGATATTTAACAGTCAAAAACGCAAATATCGGAGCCGCAAAAAGCTGCAATTCAAAAGAATTTTGGATATGAATGAATGCCTTTATTTTGCAACTCTAATTTGGGAGGTGGGGTTTGAGTGAAAGCCAGTCATGGAAAGATGGAAGGACTGCAGATCCATTTCTTGACCGAAGATCTGGTGATGATAGGCGTGCGGCCTATGATTTAGATTTTTTTGAGCAAGGCGGTATCGAAAGACGAAGTGGTGTTGAATGCAGAAAGGGCGGTGAGCGTCGCGCTCAATATGTTAATATTAGCGAATGGTCAAGCGTATGCCTCAAAACAAATTCAGCTGGCGATTAAAGGCAAATTGGCTATAAATTGTATGAAAACTCGAATCCCTATTTCTTGGAACGGTGATTCTGTCGCTGGTCGTCCTTCTATCTGATTGAACTTGGTTTTTTAAAGAGGAAAATGCATTGAAAAAACGTAGCGCTTGTTCAATTCTAAAAAACCACAACGGTTTCACCCTGATCGAGATAACGGCCGTCATGGTCATCATCTCGGTGCTTGCCGGAGTAGGGGTCAAAAAAGTTGATGACATTTCGGATTCAGCTATAGCCAAAGTGCTGGAGCATTCCGTAGGAGAACTTAATTCCAGGGAGCTTCTGACTTGGGCGTTTGTCAAATTTTCCGATCAGGGCTGGGTATCCGACGAAGCCCTCTTTGCTCAGCTCGATAAAAACTTGGCAGAAGGCTACAAATGGGGGTCCGGGCCTATCACGACAGGGGGCACTCTGCTTATGAAATCCGGATCGATAACATTGGTAAGAACCCCCTCCAATATCAGTTGGGCCGGGAGATGGGCGGTTCACTGAATCGAGCGGGTCACGATGAACATCGAATGCGATGTCTGTAAAACCGAATTCCAGCCATGCCTGACCATGTAGAAGTCGGCGGTTCAAATCCGCCTGTGCCTACCAAATAAAAAACGGGGCCTTATGGCCCCCTTTTATTTCTGAATATTGTATGGTCGATTAATCAGATCATGCGCTATTTATATTTATGCCACTGGTTCGGGTATTCAGTCTCCGGTTTCGGCTCATTTCATCTTGACGTCTCAAGGTTCATATTCCAAACATCCATGGCACCATGCAATGCTTTAAATTTTGTATCCACTTGCGATAATTTTTCTTGTATCTCGGATTTCTGAGATTCCCACTCCAACGGACACTCATCCGTCAATAGTTTGATGTGTTTGTCAACATCATCCACCAGCCCGTTAAGTTCCTTAAGCAAGGGATCAATTTCACTTTTATCCACCTTGCCCAAAGATTCCGTTTTGCGAATGGCATCGTACAGCTTTGCTTTCCACCCGATCAGATCGTTTCCCGCACTCTCACAAAAAGATCGAACGTCCATAACGGCCTCCCTTCGTTGTAGACCAATATTTGAATATTAGCAGGGTGTTGAAAAACAAGCACCGGGCTGTCAGCCAAGGCGCGCGGCGTTTTGGAAAGCGCAGCATATCTCTTGATATGTGAGCATTTACAAAAGCCGCGCAACGCAGGATCACGGCCTGATGCGCCGTTTTTCAACAGCCTGTTAGTGCAAATTCAAGGGAATACCCATTGAAATTGTGAGGAAAGTCTAGATCCGCTTTTTGCTGATGTCAATTACTGATTAAGGTACAGATTGTGAGGAAAGGCCATTCGTTTAAGTTCATCCTCCACTGTCCATGCCCACCACTGCTGGCGCCTGGGGTTGAAAAACAGGGACGTGTCATCGTCGAACTCCGCCTGCCGTTTCAAGCTCGCCTCCATGGCGGCGTTAACCCTATCCTTGATCTGCCGCGCCAATTCTGCTCGTACCTCTTGCGGCGTCGGCTTTATCGCCAAAACCTCCGATGCCCATTTGGTGCTGTCCCTGGTCAACTGCCGCGCCGCAAGCTCCGTGAGCGCAAAGTGAATTTGTTCATGCTGCAGCACATAGCCCCGCATGTTGGCCGGAATCTTGGGGTTCCACCAGGATCGATCGGGCAGCATGACGGATTCAAAGGCCAGACGCTCTACGCTGCCGATGAAATATCTCTGGCCGTATAATTCTCCGCTGGTAATCCTGAAGTTTGAATCGGCGGTCAATCGGATCTGGGTGGCCACATGCGCGTTGATGTGCTCCGCACGCTCCGGAAATTGCTCCGATAAAGAGGTTGCGCGAAAATCATCTATGGTCAATTCCCGATAGGGAAAACCCGCCGCACGCATCTGCTGCAAATCTTCCGCCTGGTCCATGTGCGGTCGCGCATATTCCGGCAACCGGGCGCAGGCGGAGATGAGGGCCAGCACCATATATAGCACCGCGTATCCGAAGCGGTTCATGTGATTAGTCCGTTAAGATAAGCGACAACCGGATATATATGCATGGGTGTATGTCGTAAACAGGGAACCCATATTGATGAATGGCAAGGGCATATCCGGTCCCGCCCCCACCCATACAGGAGCCAAATGTTCCCAAAAATTCTCCTCACCATTTAAAATTGGCTTATACCGGGTGGCCATGCGGAATCCCTCCCCCCCATAGAAGGCCACCCGGTAAAACATTTCGTAGTATTGCGCCATTGGCCCGGGCGGACGCTTCCGCACGAAAGAATGAGCGCGCTGACCTACCAGACCCCGCCAGACTTGACGCAAAAGCGATCAAAATCTACTCAGTTTCGATTAAAAAGGACCCTTTTCGCATCAGTTCGGAAGTGAAGATATGCGCCTGACGCCGCCTTGGCCGCGGCCCCTCCTGGTTGAAAATATCCGAAAAACTTGCGCGTGCTGCCAAAGTCGGTCTTATGGCGAGAACTGTCGTCTTTGAGGTACGCCGTGGGGACATCCACCTATAGACCCCACGGAAACTTCAGGGAATGGCCTGAAGGGGCAATCGCGCTATTTTTCTTTTAAATGGCTTGCTAATCCTTCAGGAGTTCAATTATACGAGTGTATTCGTACTGCTCGGCGTAATCCAACGCTGTGCGCCCAAACATATCTTTAATATTTTTATCTGCCTTACACTTGACAAGTGCCTCCACCGAATCGATATGATTGTAATAAGTTGCAAGGGTTAATGCGGTGGCGCCGTTCATATTTCGGACGTTAAGATTGGCCCCCTTCTGACACAGGAATTCGACCATTTTACCATTCCGCGGCACAGAAGCAGCCATCATAATTGGGGTGTTGCCCGTTTGGCTTTTCCAATTGATGTCACCCCCATTGGCGAGGTATTGCTGAACGCCCGCAATGTCGCCGTTTTTGACGTCTCGGCCAATTCCGCCACAAGAGCAGAGCAAGATGGAAGCGATGCAGATGAATGCAAATCGAGTTCGTTTCATTTGAGGCTCCTCTCGCTTAGGGGATGGGGTTAGAGCATTTTTGCAGTATGCTATCATATTGGCTTTTCAAGATCAGAGTTGTCTATCGACGCCTTTTTCAAGACTTAAACTCCCCCAGCCATGTCACCCTACGCACCCCCGGAAAAAAGGAGCCTCGAAGGTACCTTGGAGAAGTTTTACAGTGGGTTTTCACCTATTCCGGCTGGCTGGTCTGAGACCGCTCCCAAAGATAATCGACCACGTCCTGCTCAAAGAAATACCTTTAGGCGCCGCCTGCCTGAATTTAACACCCAAATTCGGACAGGTTTTGTGTTGCCAAACCATCGGCTGAAAAATTTCTCAAGAATAGCGTGTCAATTTCTCAAGAATAGTGTGTCACCTTACCCTAGTCTATCAGCCAAGGTAGACCACAATCGGGAAAGCGAAAAAAATGATGGCTATTAATACCCTCAACCACATGAGTCTCCCATCTCCTCTCTGGCGATTTCACCGCATCCTTCAAAGGCCTATATCGGCTTTTTCCCTGGAAAGTTTAACAGTTCAGGCAGTGGTGGATTGCGATGAATAAACTGGGCTGGGGGCAGGGGGTAGGTTTGGGATGGTAAGATCACCGGTGAGGAGACTGTTACGGTAGTTGATCCTAAAAGGGACACTGCAAAAAAGAAAACGCAAAGAATTCTTTACACTACCGAGTGCCCAGGCGTAACAGAGAGTCCGTGTCTCTCTGAGAATGTGGCCGAGCCGGCTGAGAAAATCCTGCCGGTCCGAGTCATCTTGGTAAATCCGGCAGCGTTGAATCCCACGGCAGATAATATGCTGCAACGCTCCGGTGGAATCAATTCGGGTTCTGCGAGGTTTGTGAGGGTATTGCCGGAACCGATTAAACGAATGAAGAATTAAAGACAGACCGTCCCCAAACGCTCCAAGCGCTTTCAGGCGACGCATATAATGCGAAGCATGCATCGACCGGGACTGTCCAATGAGTGCAGCGAACGCCCTTGAGCGACTTTTTAGGCCTCACTTTGCCTCACTAACAAACTTGCTGTGAATTTCCTTTGTTAGCGACTCAATTCTTTCACTTAACGCTCTGGTAACTTCTGTGAGCCTGGTATTTTGCTCCATTAACTCAATTAATTGTGCCGTTTGCTGGCTTGCAAATAACTCTCTTTGTTCACTGGCTGACGCTATCGCTTCTCTATGAAGGGCATCTGCTTCTGCATGCGCTTTATCTCTGTCAGCCTGTCTGGTTTGCGCTAGAAGAATTAATGGCGCTGCATAGGCAGCCTGAAGACTGAATGCTAAATTCAATAAAATGAACGGATACAGGTCGAATTTTGCGACACCTATAACATTTAATGTTATCCATGCAGCAACCACTGCGGTTTGCGATATCAGAAATACCGGCGTACCAAAAAACCTTGCGAATGCCTCAGCCTTTAAAGCAAACCAGTCATCACCGAACACTGAAAATACATGAGAAAATGGCATGTGAAACCTGAAGTGATGATTTTTATCTTCCAGTTCATTATTCATATCGATTCCTTTGGCAGTATGTTTGTTTGAAGCCTAACGCTGCGGCTAACCGGCAGACAACGGCCGACGCCGCCGGCTGTGGTCTGTCCGGTTGAGCCGCGGGTTAGGCCCGACCGTGTTAGATGTCTGGCCTGAGCTTACTCTTGCCTGACGATATCGACCGAGATTTCCACCGCCGGAATCGTTCCTCTGTTCTCAAGCCAGTGTGTGGTGTTCCTATCCTCGGGCCAGCCCACTCCCGGCCCATAGTCCGTAGCGACTTCATTTCGATGATCAGTGATCGTTCCTTGCAGGATGTAGACGGTGCCGGGTCTGTCTTTATGGTCGTGAATCGGGCCAAAGACGCCTCCAGGCTCGATGGTCACCATACGCATTCGAAGTTGGCGCCCTGCCATGCCCTCGATCTCAGGGCCAAGGTCAACGGTTGCAAGTAACTTCACTGTAACACCTTTCGTCTCAGGTGCCACCTGCTCGTTGCTCATCGTGCTCTCCTCTCTGTACTCCCAGCGAAGTAACGGTCTTTTTATGCTTTGTTAAGGAGAAAGCACCAGATTCAGCTCTCGGACAATTTTGTCCCCGCGAAGAACCGACCTCTGGACTGCCGGCTGGCCGATGCCCAACCAGCGCGCCGCCTGCGCGCCACTCATTCCCAGTTCCTTATTCGGGTGCGCTTCTCCAGCTGCTCGTTGTGTTCCTTTAAAACCTGCTACACGAAATCGCTTTCCCCCAGAATGCGCTCATCGCCCTTGGCATGCATGCGAAGCCGCCGCATGGCTTTTACCGCCTGCCATCCCCCGCTGCTGCGGATGAGACCTCCGCCAATAAGATCCGTGCGCCGGCCCTGCTCGATGCCCTGCTCGACATAGTCGCGGTAATTCCGGCGCGCCTCGCCCACCCGCTTGCCGAACATCCCCAGCAGCTTGTCGACATCCTGCCAGTCCTTTTGAAGCTTGCCCAAAATGACCCCATGCCCGCAGAACTCAAAACGATCCAGCTCCGCCATCGACGCCACGAGTTTCGCCCGCAGCGGATTTAAATGGAAATGGTTCGACATGAGTGCCCAGGCGTAACAGGAAGTCTGTGTCTCTCTGAGAATGTGACCGAGCCGACTGGGAAAATCCTGCCGATCCGAGTCATCTTGATAAATCCGGCAGCGTTGAATCCCACGGCAGATAATATGCTGCAGCGCTCCGGTGGAATCAATGCGGGCTCTGCGAGGATAGCGGGGATATTACCGGAACCGATTAAACGAATAAAGCATTAAAGATAGACCCTAAGCGCCCTTGCTTGCCAGGTGGATGACCAACCCTAACCCGTAGACCGCGATCGGATAAATTATCTTGGCACCGAAATTAATAAAAACAAGAGATACTCCTACACTGGAGTCCGAAGGCGTTCGTTGACGAAGATGCTGGCCACCTCCTCAGTTAGTGCGTCACGCTCGACTACTTTGTAGAACTTCTCATCTCGAACCAGCGGCACAAGGTCCTGCGGCCACTTGATGATCTGATCGACGACCTCGAGGATGTGACCTCCTTGGTCCTTGTCATCCTTCGACCAGTCGACAGCACGCTGAATCAACGAATCACCCAAGAATCGTCTGAGTTCCTGCTTTCTGACCCAGGTCTTCACTGAGGGCTCCCCGCCCACGATCTGCATTTCCGCCTCCCATGCTGCGCCCCTTCGATTCAGCTCTGCCTCAAGATCCGGCAGCGGGCTCTGGTCAGCAAGGCGCGTTTCGTAGTTACGGATAGCGGGAACACGCCCTCCCAAGATGTCTCGCACCGCGAGAGCATTCGACACCCCAAAGAAGTGTTTCTCCTGATCGACGAAGACAAGCAGCCGGACGTCGGTCAGATCCACCAGCAGTGAGGCCAAAAAGTAAAGGCGAGTGGACCACCAGCTCCTGCCCCCACCCAAGTCGATAATCATGTAGGTCTCGTCATCGAACATTTGTATCTGCTCGGTGATTGACATCATCGTCGTATCGTACAGCCCGTGAGGCGCAGGGGATTCCGGATTCATCATCCACCGGTGAGCATCCACTGCTTGCAGACTCTTCAACTCCAGTTGTGTAGAGAGTTCCTGCCGACGGACCGCAGCCATGACCTCTCGCGCGAGGTGATCCGGGGAGGTGAAGAAAGCCACCAGGTGCTTCTCGCATAGATCGGCGCGAAGCCGCTTGATCTTCTTTCCGGCGTCCGCGGCGGTGTGCGCATCCATTTGGGTCGGAGGCCACGCGACGGAGTCGGCAAGAAGGAAGATCAGCCTTGGGATTGCCTCAGCGGCATGATACTCGGCCTCAGTGATAGAGGTCTCACCCGGGACGATTTTCGGAGGGAGGTCTAGTAAACTTGAACCTGGTTTCGGGACGTAGCCATACCGCCACGCGAAGATGCCGACATAGAGATCTGCCGAGGCGACGTCCTTTACACACCTGTCGAGGGGGCGGGTCTCCTCTGCTGTGTACTCCTCCATCTGGAGAACCCTGTGCCCGGTTTGCCGCAACGACTTCGCCACCTGCGCGCGATACTCGGCAAGGTCAACCTGTGTAGATGAGATGTAGATGTTCATGGTGCCGCTCCTCAATATAGCAGGTCGCCGATCTCCCCTATGTGAGGTGTTCTAACAACGATTAGATGGTGTCTTTATAAAACCTATTGGTTATATTTTTCCGGGATGGCGCCGTATCACAAGTTTGATGCTCCGGTGATACGTCGCCTATATACGTAATTTAAGTCGGGTTGTTATTTTCGTGTGACTGTTCAAAGAATCTGGTCCACCCGGTTCTCTTCATTCGTAACGCAAGGCGTCGATAGGGTCCAACCGCGACGCCTTCCAGGCCGGGTAAAATCCGAAGATGATCCCTACGCCGGCCGAAACCAGCACCGCGGCGGCAATGGCCACCGGGGAGGTCTCAACCGGCCAGCGCAGCAATAATTCCACCAGACGCGATCCGCCATGACCCAGCAGGATCCCCACGCTGCCGCCCACCAGGCAGAGCACCACGGCCTCCACCAAAAACTGCCAAAGGATGTCCCGCGCCCGGGCGCCGACCGCCATGCGCAGCCCGATCTCGCGCGTGCGCTCGGTGACGGAGACGAGCATGATGTTCATGATCCCGACGCCGCCGACTACCAGCGAGATCATGGCCACGCACAGCAAAAGATTGGTCATCAAGGATGTCGTGGAAGACAGCGCCTTCGTCATTTCGGTCATGTCGCGGATTCTGAAATCGTCGGGTTCGCCCGGGCGGATGCGGTGGCGCTCGCGCAGCAGCAAGGTGATCTGATCAATAGCCGAGGCAATATCACCCGTGCTCCGCGCCGCCACCAGAATGTGATCGACGTTGGCGAAACGCACCGGCATCGGGTTGTCGGCAGCCTGGATGGCCGATTGTTCGGGGTAGAGGTCTTGCTGGCCGCCGGGGTAAAGATCGCTCAGACTGTTCACAGATCCGCTCGAGCTGGCGGCACTTTGGTTGGTGTTTTCGAGCATGGAACCCGTCACGCGGGACTTAATGGTAGTCCAGGGTGCCAGAATGATGTCATCCTGGTCCATGCCCACCATGTTGGCGCCTTTGCCAGCGAGAGTCCCGACAACGCGGAACGATACGTTCTTGATACGGATATCCTTGCCCAGGGGCGTTTCACCCTGAAACAGCTCTCGGACCAAGGTTTGTCCCAACAAACAGACCCTGTTTGCATTCAAAACATCGCGGTCCGTGAAAGCTTCACCTTCGGCGATGGTCCAGTTCTGCACATCCAAATAGGAAGGGGTGGATCCGTAAATGTAAGTCGGAACCCAGTTCCGATTGCCGAAAACCACCTGAGTCCGCGTGTGGACCAGAGGGGCCACGTCACGCACCGCAGGACATTCCCGCAGAATCGCCTCGCCGTCTTCGGGCGTGAGGGTGGTGCTGCTGCCCGATCCGAAGCTCACGCCCGCGCTGGAGGCGGCACCGGGGCTTAAACTCAGGACATTGGCACCCATCGTTGATATAGTCTTCCGGATAGCCGACGAGGAACCCGCTCCTATCTCCATCATCGAGATCACAGAGGCGACCCCGATAATGATACCAAGGGCCGTCAACATGGCGCGCATCGGGGTTCGGCCCAACGCCCTGATCGCCCTTCGGACGGCACGGTAGGCTTTCATATCAGACCTCCTGCTTCTGGCGCAGCGGAGGCTCTGCCGCGAATCAGCGTCCTGACCGTTATCAATTCAATCCTGGATGATACTTGGAAATCAGCCCTTGACTTCACTCTCTTCCTTTGTTGGCGATTTTAGTAATGTTTGTTATTTCACGATACCATACTTCCTTAAATTGGATTTTATGTAGGACCAATGAAGGACGATATGCAGTATGATAAGAATCATGAACATCAATCCGACCCATTCATGCAAAGCAATAAAAAAATGTCTTAGAGAGACCCCAAAACTGCCATGCGCCGCATATCCTCTCGGCAGCACCAGCCAATTCAGGAACCCGGTACAGCACAAAATAGTGAAGAGGATAAAGGATATTACATTCACTATCCAAAGTTTCGAAGATCTTCCATTAGGCATTTTGTATTCCTCAAGAAGTTCAAGAACATCGCCGGACTTATAAAAATACGGGTACTCTGAACGCTATCACACCGGGTGGTTCTAATTCAACCCAGTGCAATATTTTGTTTTCCCGATTGGGGATGGGTCCCGTTCCCTTATCGCACGCATCCCTGCCAGGTTTTGGTTTAGCCACCGGAGAAGCTATGCGTCTGTTTCAGCGACACAGTCAGCCTCCAATTCGACGAGCCATTCGCGATTAATAAGGCCCTTTACCTCGACGAAGGTGCATGCAGGCCGGATGCTCGCAAACACCTCGCCATGCGCACGTGCTGCTTCCTCCCAACGCGAGATATCGGTGAGCATGACGCGGGTGCGAATGACGCTTTCCAAGGTCAGGCCTGCGTCCACGATTGCCTGGGCCACGATTTCAAGACAGCGCTTGGTTTGGCCATACACATCACCAGGTGTCGCGACTCCCCCGTCAGGTGCGATGGGAGCGGTGCCGGCGACGGCCAGGAATGGACCAATTCGAACCGCGCGCGAGAACCCGATGCGAGGCTCGAAGGGCGACCCGGAAGAGATAGCTTTGCGCATAGATGCTCCTGACGCCTACCATGAAGTAGATAGGCAATTGTCCGCAAAATATTGCGGATTGAGACCTGCAAACGAAAATATCACAAAGCGGGCAAGAATGCAGATTTGCCGGCGGCACGATCTCTATCCAGGCTTCTCCCAGCAAGAAGGATATCCACTCTTTTTGGGGGTACACTTTGTTTAGGTTTATCTGACGAACACCATCAAATCTTCAAAAATGCCCAAGGATTCTTTTATTCGCCGACATATGCCACTAAAAATGTTCATGCGCCGCTGCCCCGCCTTTAACGACCGGAAGTTCTGCTGTGACACCGCGGCTGGATGTTTGAGTTCGACGCCTTTTTCGCGCGGGGCGATTACGGTTGACTCTGAGCCTGCGGCCTCGAAGGCTACGCATTGTTGCTCTACTTGATCATAAGGTTCTGTTTGCGTGAGGAACAGCACAGCCTGTGCACGGTGCACGACTGCTGCCATCGCTGTACGCAGGGATAGTCACCCGGTCGGCATGGCACCAGCCGCTGGCTCCGGCCGGCTATCAGCCACATCCAGCACGATTTTTCCGATGTGTGAACCGGATTCCATCAGAGGCATGCGCCCCTGCAGCTTCAGCGAGCGGAAAGACTTTGAAGATCATCGGCCGGATCTTCTTGGCCTCGATCAAAGGCCACACCCTCTGCCTCAGTTCCGCTGCTATAGCGGTCTTGAACTTGTCGGTACGGGGGCGCAAGGTCGAGCCGGTAACGATTAAGCGCCTCCGAAGAATTTGGTTGAAATCCACCTCGGCCTTGCTGCCACCAAGCAGCGCAATAATGGACAGGCGTCCATCATCCGCCAGGCACTTCAGTTCGCGCGGCACGTAATCACCGGCCACCATGTCCAGAATCACGTCAACACCTTTGCCGGAGGTGAGCCGCTTGACTGCTTCCACGAAATCTTCCGTACGGTAATTGACGGCCCGTTCCGCCCCGAGCGCCTCGCAGGCCGCGCACTTCTCAGCGCTTCCGGCGGTCGCGAAGACGCGATGACCCATCGCCCGCGCCATCTGAATCGCTGTCACCCCAATCCCGCTCGCGCCGCCCTGTACCAGAAGGGTCTCGCCGGGCTTCAATTTTCCCCGTTCAAAGACATTGATCCAGACCGTAAACATGGTTTCCGGCAGGGATGCGGCTTCGATCGGTGTCCAACCCCTGGGCAGCGGCAGACAGTGACCGGCAGGCGTCGAGCAGTACTGCGCATAGCCGCCCCCAGGTGTGAGCGCGCACACCTGGTCACCCGGCCTCCATTTCCCGGCGTTTTCAGCACACTCGACCACGGTTCCGGCCACCTCTAACCCGAGCAAGTCGGAAGCGCCCGGCGGAGGCGGGTAGGCTCCAGCACGCTGAAAGCAATCCGGTCGATTAACGCCGGCAGCAGATACACGGAGCAATAATTCACCTGCCCTCAGTCGGGGCAACGGCCGAGTCCCGACTTTCAACACCTCAGGTCCTCCGGGGTGCGAGATCTCCACCACCTGCATTCTATCGGGAAGGTTTGGGCGCATTGGCTTTCCTCCGTGTGATCAGTCTGTTAGATTACGGATGCACGGCATGGGGCGATCCTGTTTGTGTTTGAATCAATATACCAATACCCGTTGCTCGTCCCTGTTATGGGTTTGGCCAGGAAAGGTATTTTATTCTCAACTTGTGTTTTTGCATGCCTCGACTACCGGCCTATCTCTCGGCCTGTTTGGCGCAGGGTTGCAGATGGCTGAGAACATCCAGCATCGCCGGAGCAACATCGGTGTGGTGATGGAAAATCTTCCACGCTCCGGTTTCCCGGCGATAGATGTTCGTGACGCGCTGCTGGATGGCAACCTGCTTTCCGGCAAGCTTGAACTGCGCCTGCTCGACCCCCAGTTCATAGGCCACATCCCCGGCGACCTGAATAATCTGATCACCCAGTTTCGCCTGCCCCTCTGAGGCGAACCGGGCTACTTGCTCCCATGACCCTCGAACTTGATCCCACCCGATTTCCCGACCGCCGATGGGGTGCATGGTCGTTACGTCCGCGCTGTGCGACCAGATGTCTGCCATGGGAGCGGCGTCTCCATTGAGCATGCGATTCACCGCTGCGTAGAATTGTTCCGATGCTTTGCGGACGTCTTTTTCGGTTGACATGAATCATTCTCCTTTCATCGATGTCTCATACCGCAGTCAGGCCCTAACTTGTGATACGTCGGATGATAGTAATTCATCGAACGCTTCGCATCCGCAAGAATATTGCACAATTTGGCTTTTACAAGACAAATCAGGCGCGGAATGCTTGAGGTTATCCACGCCTCATTCTTAGAAACTATTCCTTGGCACACAGAAATTACAAAAGGCGACGGTAAGAAGGCCTAATAGGAAATTTTCATCTTTGCCAATTTATTGGATATAAATTTGATCGCACCCTCTACGGCCGTCAAATAATCGCCTTTGCACTGATCGATTGCAACACTGAGAAAAGGGGTAGGTTTGGAATGGAAATGTCACCCTGCGAGAAAAGTGTTAGGGCAGGGCGGAAATCGGATATCACATTTCGGGTAGTTCGGTGATACATCTCCGATGTACGAACCTTGAGTCGGGTTGTCATCTCATATGGATATCACTTGCCGCGGGAAGAAAAAACGGACAGAATAAAACCATCGTTTTAATCCATTGACAAACCGGTCGTTGCCTCATATACAAACCCCACTCAAGCGATTCACAACCCGGACCCGCAACTGCCTGATTGCAGAGTCAATCCGCACAAGGACGCCATGTATTTCATCGCCCAAGAAGATCCCGCCGTAGCGAGCCTGATTAAAAAAGAGCGCAAACGTCAGGAATCCACCCTCAACCTCATCGCCGCTGAGAATTCGGCGCCGGCAGCTATCCTGGAAGCCCTTGGCGCGAGCTTCAACAACAAAACCGCCGAGGGCTACCCGGGCCGGCGCTACCACACGGGCTGTCAGGTGACGGACGAACTGGAGCAGCTCGCCGTTGAGCGTGCCAAAGCGCTTTTCGGCGCCGACCACGCCAACGTGCAGCCCCACTCGGGTGTCAACGCCAACCTGGCGGTCTACGGGGCCGTGATGAACCCGGGCGACAAGATTCTCAGCATGAAGCTGAGCCACGGCGGCCACCTTTCCCACGGCGATGCCGCCTCGATCACGGGCCGGATTTTCCAGCCCTCGCATTATGGCGTGAACCCCGGGACCGAGCGGCTGGACTACGATGCCATCCGCGACCTGGCGTTGAAGATCCGGCCCCGGGTGCTCGTTGCCGGCGCGAGTTCCTACCCGCGCCTGATCGACTACAAGGCGCTGCGTTCCATCGCGGACGAGGTTTCCGCCTGCTTCCTGGTGGACATGGCCCACATTGCCGGGCTGGTTGCGGCCGGGCTCATCCCGAGCCCCGTGCCCCATGCCCACTTCGTGACGTTCACCACCTACAAGACCCTGATGGGACCGCACGGCGGGGTGATCCTGTGCACGGCGGAATTCGCCAAGAAAATCGATCGTTCCATTTTCCCCGGCACCCAGGGCACGCCGACGCTCTCGCTCATAGCCGCCAAGGCGGTGTGTTTCCACCTGGCCGCGAGCCCGAAGTTCCGCACGGTTCAGGAGCGCACCCTGCAGACGGCTGCCCTCCTCGCCGGTGAACTGGGCGACAAGGGCTTCCGGCCGGTGAGCGGAGGCACGGACAACCACATGGTGCTCGCGGACCTGCGGGGCAAAAGGCTCAAGGGCGACAAAGCCGAGGCGGCGCTCGAAGTCGCCGGGATCCTCTGCAACCGCAACGTCATCCCCTTCGACCCGGAATCTACTCTGGTGACGAGCGGCCTGCGCTTCGGCACACCCGGCATTTCCTCGCGCGGCATGGGAACGGAAGAGGTGAAACTGATTGCTGGTTGGATCGACGAGATTCTCTCAGCGCCGGATGACCCGTCCATTCAAAAACGCGTGAGGCAGATGGTCCAGGATCTCTGCCGCCGATTTCCCCTGCGCGACCGTCTGGAGGGCTGAGCATGGGAAGGAGTAGAGGTGTAAACAGCCATCGACCAAGAGTGGATGGATCAGGGGATCTCCTCGAAGCGGCGGGCCTCGCGGTTCTTGCGGACGCGGTCGATGGCGAAGACCCGGCCGCTCATGGCGATGTAGACCCCGGGGGGAGCACCTGCAGGGCGCCGATGGCGCAGCCGATGTTGAAGGTCGCGTCACTCTGCCGGAAGCGGTAGGGACTGAGCGCGCCGGTCAGCACGATCACCTTGTCGGGGATGCCTTTGAGGGCAAGGCCGGTGTCCACCACGGTGTCGGTCCCGTGGGTCACGAGCGCCAGGCGGTAGGGGGAGGCGGCAATGCGCTGTCTCAAAAGCTGCCGGTCGGCCTCGGTCAGGCGCAGGCTGTCCTTGCGCACCTCGGCCTCGATTTCGCAGTCGAAGTGGACCTTCGCCTCCCTGAGTACCTCAACTACCTGAGGGTCGCCCACCTCGTAGCGGCTCAGATCGTCGAAGTAAAGCTTGTCGATGGTCCCGCCCATGGAAAAAATCTGGATCTTCATGGACGCAGGTCCTCCAGAGGGAGCCGCATGAGTTCAAGACTGAAAGCGCAAAGCAAAAAGGGGGAGAGCGCTCCTGCCTCTTTCCGCTTTTTTCCTATCCTCCCAGATACGCCTCGCGGACCCGCACGTCGGCAATGAGCTCCTCGCCTGTCCCCTGCAGCACAATGGCGCCCACCTCCAGCACATAGGCATAGTGGGCGATCTTGAGGGCGGCGAAAGCGTTTTGCTCCACCAGCAGCACCGTCTTCCCCTGCCGGTTGATGGTGGTGATGATGTCGAAGACCTCTTTCACCAGCATGGGGGCCAACCCCAGCGAGGGTTCATCCATCATGACCACGTCCGCTGCGCTCATCAGCGCGCGGCCGAGGGCCAGCATCTGCTGCTCGCCGCCCGAGAGAGTGCCGCCCTTCTGGTCCTTGCGCTCGCGCAGCTTGGGGAAAAGCTCGAAGATCCAGTCGATGTCCTTTCCGACCTGGAGCGCGTCGCTGCGGCTGTAGGCACCCAGCCGCAGGTTCTCCAGCGCCGTCAAGTGGGGGAAGATGCGGCGCCCCTCGGGGGACATCACGATTCCGGACTTGACGACCTCCACCGGTCCCAGCTTGGAGAGGTCTGCGTCCTTGTACGTGATCGTACCCTTTTTGTTTTTGATCAGCCCCGCGATGGCTCGCAGGGTGCTGCTCTTTCCGGCGCCGTTGGCGCCGATCAGGGTGACGATCCTTCCCGGAGGCACATCGATGGAAATGCCCTTCAAGGCATGGATGCCGCCGTAATAGACATGAAGGTCCTGGACCTTAAGCATCGGCCACCGCATCCTCCCCCAGATAGGCTTTGATGACTTTGGGGTCGGATTTGATCGCTTCCGGCGGCCCCGCGGCGATGGTTTCCCCGTAGTCCAGGACCCAGATGTGCTCGCAGACGCCCATCACCACCTTCATGTCGTGCTCGATGAGCAGGATGGTCAGATTGAAACGCGTGCGGATGTCGCGGATGAACCCCATGAGGTCCTGGGTCTCGTTGGGGTTCATGCCCGCCGCGGGTTCATCCAGCAGGAGAAAGGAGGGCCGGGTGGCGAGAGCACGCGCGATCTCGAGGCGCCGTTGAGCCCCGTAGGGCAGGCTGTTCGCCTTCTCCCCCGCCAGGTTTTCCAAGCCCACCACGGCTAACATCTCCCTGGACGTTGCCCTGACAGCGCGTTCCTCCCGCAGACTGGAAGGCAGGCAGAGGACCGCCTGCCACCAGCCGGTCTTTTGGCGCAAATGGCAGCCGATCATCACGTTTTCCAGGGCCGTTTCGTTGCCGAACAGCCGGATGTTCTGAAAGGTGCGCGCGATGCCGCTGTGGCAGACACGGTGCGGCGGCGTGCCGGTAATGTCCTGTCCGTGGAAAAGTACCTGGCCCTCGCTTGGCCGGTAGAACCCGGTGATCATGTTGAAGCAGGTGGTCTTGCCGGCGCCGTTGGGCCCGATCAGGCCCACGATGCCGCCGCGGGGGATGGCCGCGCTGAAGGCTTTCACCGCGGTGAGTCCGCCGAAGCGCATGGTCAGGTTCTTGGTTTCCAAAATCGTGTCAATCGGCATGTCAGTCTGCTTTGTTTCCGAAACGTCGCGCCACCCAGTTCCAGTTGAACTCGCGTTTGCCCATGAAGCCCTCGCGGCGGAAAAGGATGATGCAGATCAGCGCCAGTGAGAAGACCACCATGCGCATGCCTGGGATGCCCTGCAGTTCCCAGCTGCCGAAGGTGATGGGGTTCTCCACTATCCGCAGCCACTCGAGCATGATCGTGATGACGATGCCCGCCAGGACCGAGCCGGTGATGGAGCCGAGACCGCCCGTGACGACGATCATCAGCACGTTGAACGTGAGGACGAAGGTGAACATCTTGGGGTCGATTGTGGCAAGCAGGCTGGCCAGGAGGGCCCCGCCTACACCCGCGAAAAACGAGCCGATGGTGAAGGAAAGCAGCTTCTGGCGGAAGACGTCGATGCCCATGGCCTTGGCCGCGGTTTCGTCGTCCCGGATCGCCTTGAAGACG
The DNA here is from genome assembly GCA_963785045.1 of uncultured delta proteobacterium. Taxonomy (GTDB): domain Bacteria; phylum Desulfobacterota; class Desulfobacteria; order Desulfobacterales; family SpSt-501; genus SpSt-501. The sequence continues at coordinate 122,076 of CAWAUC010000001.1, forward strand.
TTCCCGCTGTTGCTCGCTACCAGGCGGATGACAACGTAAAGGGTGAGGATACACCAGCCGAAGTTCCAATACAGATTGGCATACTCCGGTATGCCCTTGAAGCCCAGCGCCCCGTTGGTGATGCGGGGGGCGTTAATGGCCAGCACGCGGATGATCTCGGCAAACCCGAGGGTCGCCATGCCCAGGTAGTCGTCGCCCAGCCGCAGCAGCGGGATGCCCACCACCACGGCGAAAAGCGCCGCTGCCAGGCCGCCGGCGACCACCGCAACCAAAAAGGGCGCCTGGGCGAGCCGGACCCAGTTGAAGGCCGGCTCCAGGATGAAGAGCATCTCCTTCTGCTCCGGGCTCAGGATCAGGACGGAGCAGACATAGGCGCCGACGGCCATGAACCCTGCATGCCCTAAACTGAACAGGCCGGTGAACCCATAGATCAGGTTCAGGCTCAGGGCCAGGATGATGTTGACGGCGATGAGGTTCAGGATCTGGATCTGGTAGCCGTCCAAATTGCCGTCTCCCCACCAGAGAAAGAGACCCAAAACGGCAACGGCCAGAAGGTTGAGGATGGCCTTGGTTTTCGCGTGCATCAGACCTTGTCCTCCAGTTTATCGCCCATCAGGCCCGTCGGTTTGAGCAGCAGGATGACGATCAGCAGGATGAAGGCGAAGGCATCGCGATAGCCGGCGAGCTCCGGGAAGAAGGCCACGGCCATGATCTCGATCACCCCCAGCATGATGCCGCCGATCACCGCGCCGGGGACCGAACCGATGCCTCCGAACACCGCCGCGATGAAGGCTTTGAATCCGGGGATGGACCCCATCACCGGTTGTAGCTGCGGGTAGCGCAGGGCCCACATGATGCCGGAGGCCGCTGCCAGGGCTGATCCGATGCCGAAGGTCAGCGAGATGATCCGGTTGACCGGCACCCCCATGAGGTAGCTGGTCTCGATGTCTTTGGAGATGGCCCGCATGCCCAGCCCGGGCTTGGTCCTGTAAACGATCCAGAGCAGGACCAGCATGAGCAGCAAGGAGAGCGCCGGTACGAAGAGAGTGAGGGGCAGGACGCGCACGTGGCCCACGATGATCGGGTTTTCCAGCCAGGCCGGCCGGTAGACCTGCCGGGGGAGGGCGCCGAACGCCACGATGGTCACGTTTTGCAGGAAGAAGGACACGCCGATGGCGCTGATGAGCGCCGAGATTCGGGGAGCGTCGCGCAAGGGGCGATAGGCCACGCGATCCACCAGGATCCCCACGCTGGCCGTGACGATGACGGAGCCCACCATGGCCAAAACCCATGGCAGGTAGAACAGGGTGATGCCCCAGAAGACGAAGTAGGCGCCCAGCATGAAGATTTCGCTGTGGGCGAAATTGATCAGACGCAGGATCCCATAGACCATGGTGTAGCCGATGGCGATCAGGGCGTAGAGGCTGCCCAGCGTCAGGCTGTTCAGAAGGTGCTGGACGAACATGGCCCAAGTCATGAAGCGAATCTCCCCGGAGCGTTTGAAAACTCGGGGGAAGCGCTCGGCCTCCCCCGAATCGGTGCGTTGACGAATTTCTCCGCGGCAATGAGTTAAATCTGCGGGGTGATGCTGCCGATATAGGTCTTCTTGCCGTCCTTGATCTGCACTAGACCCACCGGCTTCTCGGCGTCGTGACTGGCGTTGATGGTGGTGCTGCCGGTCACGCCCATGAATCCCTTGGTGGCGGCCAGGGCCGTGGTGATGGCTGCGGGCTCGGCCTTGCCGGCCCGCTTGATGGCGTCAAGCACCAACAAGTAGGTGTCGTAGCCCAGGGCGGCGTTGACGTTGGGCTCTTTGTCCGGGAAGGCCTTCTTCCAATTCTCGGTGAACTTCTTGGCCATCGGGCTCATGTTTTTCATGGAGGGGTCGTACGGGAAGGTCGTGTGCACGAAGCCTTCCACGGCCGAGCCGCCGATCTCCACGATCTGGGGGTTGTCCATGGCGTCGCCGCCCATGATCTGGAAATTGGCGCCCAACTCCTTGGCCTGCTTCATGATGATGGCGCCCTCGGCAAAATAGGAGGGAATGAACAGAACGTCAGGCTTCTTGCTGATGATTTCGGTCAACTGGGCCGTGAAGTCCTGGTCGCCGGCCTGATACTTCAGGTTGGTCACGATGTGACCGCCGAGCTTGGTGAAGGACTTGGTGAAGAAGCTGGCCAGGCCCACCGAGTAGTCGTTGGACACGTCCACCAGCAGGGCCGCCGTCTTTAATTTAAGGTTTTTGTAAGCATAAGTCGCAGCCCCGGCTCCCTGGAAGGGGTCGATGAAGCATATCCGGAAGCTGTACTTTTTGCCCTGGGTCACGAGCGGGTTGGTGCAGGAGGTGCCGATCATGGGCACACGGGCCTTCTCCGCCACTTCGCCGCCCGCCATGGCAAGCGAGGAACCGTAGGTGCCGATGACGGCCACCACCTTCTCCTTGTCGATCAGGCGCTTCACGGCGTTGGCCGCCTCGACCTTGTCGGACTTGTTGTCGACGATGAAAATCTCCACCTTCTTGCCCAGGACGGTCGGCATTTCCTTGTGGGCCATCTGGATGCCTTCCAGTTCCAACTGGCCACCGAAGGCCATCTGGCCCGTCAGCGGCAGATAGACGCCGATCTTCACCGTGTCGGCGGCGAACGCACCGCCCGTGAGGGCAAAAACCATGAGAAAAACCAACGTGATCAATCGTTTCATGAAACATTCCTCCCTGAGTTGTTGACGTTAAAGCCGATCTCCCGAAAGCCGCCCCGATGGCGATCGCTTCCGGTATGCATACCGTTGCTGCGCGGGCCACCTTTTACACCACAATCCCCCCGGAAAACAATGTTTTTTGTTCAATTTTCGCCGGCGCCGCCCAGGCGGCGGCACGCACAAGAAAAACCATCGAGGCCGAATTCGTTCCTGCCGGAGTTCATGCGGCGGGTGCGGCCTCGGCCGGGATCGTCCGGGTGCTAAGAAGGTTAGAGGATGATGAGCAAACTGCCGCAGGGGTAAAGTTGCCGGCGTGGGCAGGGGGGGGGCGGGCCCTAACTTGTGATACATCGGATGAAATCACCGGCATGGCGGTGATCTGCGATTAGCTCCTTCGGCCGGTCGATATCTGTATCTTTTAGCCACCGTGGCCTGCCATGATGCGAAGCGCGACATAGGGCGTCAGATTGAAAAGGAGGACGCCGATCTTATAAATCGCCATTGCAGCATAATGGATGCTGTCGAAGCGCTCCTCGGAAATGCGGAACAACCGACGATGGAGCTTGAACATCCAACCATGTGCAAAGACGAAAGCACCAAACCACCACAGCAAAATGACGTAGTTGATGACCAAGCACCAAAGCAGAAACTCACTGACGAAAGAAGTATTCATTTTCTCCTACCCCTGGCGGTTAACCACAATTAGATGAATCCGCGTAAAATACAGGTTTTTACTTTTCTGTCAGGAATAGGGCGCCTTTAATTTTCTTGCCAAAGGCGCACGAACTCCGTTCCTTTAACAGGCGGTTGAAAAACGGCGCCTCAAACCGTGACCCGGCATTGCACGGCTGAGGATGAACGGCATGGTGCGATGCTGTTTTTGTTTAAATCAATATAACTATGCCCGTTCCTCAGCCCCGCCACGAGATGTCGATCGTGTCTTCTCACAGGACACTTGTCCTCAATTTCTTCTCTTTTGCGAATCGCTCAATAGCCAATTGAATCAACCTGTCGATTAGTTCGCTGTAGTTAATGCCGGAGGCTTCCCAAAGCTTAGGATACATACTGATCTTTGTGAATCCGGGAATCGTATTGATCTCGTTTACAAGAACCTCGCCGCTCTGTTTCAGGAACATGTCGACCCTTCCAAGTCCTTCACACGAGAGTGCCCTGAAAGTCCTGATGGCCAAGTTCCTTGCGTTTTCAGCCACTTCGATCGGAAGCGCCGCTGGTATTTCAAGCACCGCCCCCTTCTCATCGATGTACTTCGCCTCATACGAGTAGAAGTCATGACTGGATCGGATTTCTCCAATAACCGATGCAATCGGCTTGTTATTCCCAAGAACTGAGCATTCAATCTCTCTGCCTGAAATGAACTCTTCGATGAGTATCTTCATGTCAAAAGCGAAGGCGTGTTCCAAGGCGATAGCATAGCCGGTTTCATCACTTACTTTCGAAACGCCAACCGAGGATCCCATGTTTGCCGGCTTCACAAAAAACGGCCGTCCAAGGCGGCTGACAACTTCAGAGTAACTTGGCCTGGGCTCCTCATCGCTGAGAGAAGTGAAACGCCCGATTGGAATCCCGGAGTCCCGCAGCAGCCGTTTCATGACGTCCTTGTCCATCCCAACAGCAGATCCCAACACACTCGAGCCCACAAACGGGATGTTTGCGAGTTTCAGAAACCCCTGCACGGTACCGTCTTCTCCCATCGGGCCATGAAGGATTGGGAAGGCAACATCTATCGCGCCGCTGGTTTGAGGGCCGTCAATATGCGAGATTCGGCCGCTGCTCTCGGGGGCGAATGTGATCTTTTCCAATGAACCGTTAAGACTAATTTGCCTTGGATCATCGGAATTCAGAAGGTACTTCTTGCTCGAAGACAGGAGCCACTTGCCCTGCTTGTCGATTCCAATCAGAACCGGATCATATTTTTCCCGGTCGATGGCGTCGTAGACATTCTTCGCAGACTGGAGCGATACCTCATGCTCAGCCGACTTTCCACCAAAAATTATTCCAACTCGAGTCTTTTTCACGCGACTCCGATCCCATTTTTAGTCTTGCAAAACAGCCCCGCGCCGGGCGTGCTCCCAATAATGATTAGATGGTTTTTGTTATATTTCTGAATACCTTGAAGCTTCATGGAAGAAAAAAGAATTGCCGCCTAAATTCTCTTCCATACACAACCATTGACACTAATAGCTCCTGTGGTCGTGAGCAGTCTATCAGCTTCATATATCGAGTGTGGTGAGCAGTTATTGAACTCCTTTTCTTTATGGGAACGAATATTTTAAGTACAACTTTTCCTGAACAGGTTACCTTATGCTTCACAATTGGCCATTCCTGTTTATGTCTCTCCCTGCTATTTCTGGAACTGGTATTGTCCATCCCAGCTCTTGGCAAAGGTTTCCGCTATGTACAACCAAGCACCTTGGGTATCGGGACGAGGACCATCATTGGTACAGATAATAATTTTTTTAGTTCCGGGTATTATGGCCTGATTCGTCGTACGTAACATATGACCGGTTTCTCTACCGGGTATTAATATCTGTCCTATGGCATTGCCTAATTTGTTAAATACCATTACTTTACCCTGGTTATAGATCGCGACATATAAATTATCATCATCATCAATCATCGCTGAGTCAGGCCCTAAGAAACCATTAAAGTAATAGGGCACAGAAGCACCAAAGGGAGCTATGGTAACTCCATCCGCCTCCAATTCGATTTTATGTAGCCTATTGTTGCCAATCTCTGTGGCCCAGAGAGTTCTTTCATCTTTGCTCAACGCAACTCCATTGGCAATGGCTATGTTCTTGAGAATCGGAGTAATCGTCTTGAAGTCCGGAGAAACATAATACACACCGCCGGTCGGATTTGTAGAGTATCCCTTAAAATCGGTAAAATAGAAACCGCCTTTTTTATCGAACACCATATCATCAACCAGGTAACCAGCGGTATCAGGAATAATGATTTTCCAGTCAGAGCCATCGGGATTCATGCTTACTATACTGCCTTTGCTCACAAAGTCACCAAGGCCACAAACAAACAGCCGGCCGTCTTTATGGATTTTTACCGAGCCCGGACTAAGCTTATTCGGACCAAGAATCCTGGTAATCTGTTTCGTCTTTATATTAACTTTAAATATTTCTCCTCCAAACACATCCAGTACTAAAAGATTATGATCCCTATCAAAAATCAAACCTTCTAATTGCAATGGTTTGTCGGATATCTTGAGCCATTTTTTAGCCGTGATTGTCTGTATGCCTTTTTCATTACCTAGAATTGGCACTGCGCTTTTTGATTCACCCTTGTAAACCAGAGCCGGTAGCTTCTCCTCCGCAGCCAATCCCAGATTGGCAAAAATTACAAACGCCATGCATATAATCACTGCGATCAGCCTTATGGAAAAGCAAAGTCTTTTAGTCTTCATAGAATTTCTCCTTTCATGCATCAAAATTGTAGTTCAATTAATGATGCTTTAATGTACTTAGGTCACTGCAAATTACCTTCTAATCCGATTCCACCTCCTTTCGATATCCACAGGAGCTACGTGTCAATGGTTGCGTATGGAAGAAAATTTAGGCGGCAATCCTTTTTTCTTCCTTCTTCCGAATATTTTTCCTCTTTTCTCTCAATTGACAATAAAACAAGAAGCGATACTGTCGGGTACGGATTGTTTACAAGCAGTAAATAAAAATCCCCTAAGGACGAATTACTCCTTCAGCGGATTTGATGTGTAATCTTTAAGTCTTCGAGTCCTCATTCGCCACCTCCATCATCAACAGCTTTAACCCGGCAAAGAAACGAAGGAGACTCTGAAATGTATGACTAAGGGATTGCGCACAAATAACTTGAACACATATTTATAGATTTGGAAGTATAGAATAGTTCCAATCTCCATGAAAGGCGGACGGCTTCAGGCTAACTTTGGCCAAATCTGCCTTGGAGACTTTTACACCGAGAGCATACTTTTTCCGGTTCAGCTTGGCTTTGATTCGAAGCCCGGAGGTGGTTGTGGTGCTTCCGATCAAGTTGATGATCGTTTCAAAGCTCACCAACGGTCGGCCACGCCAGTTCTGAGTGATGAAGGCAAACATCCGATGCTCAATTTTGTTCCATTTGCTGGTTCCAGGAGGAAAGTGGCTGACGTGGATGCGCAGACCGGTTGTGTCGGCCAAACGCTGAACCCCAATTTTCCACAACCGCGACCGGCTTCCGTTGCTGCCTCCGGCGTCGGCCATAATCAACAACTCCTCGGCGTGCGGATAACTTTTGCTCCCCATATGCTTCCACCAGGACAGGATACTGTCGATGGCAAACTCCGCTGTGTCGTGGTCCATCCCCACACTGACCCAGCCGCTGTTATCGCTCAGATCGTATACCCCGTAGGGAATGGCCT
>CAWAUC010000002.1:0-129516 GCA_963785045.1 uncultured delta proteobacterium
CCCTCGCTCTGAGCCTCTCACAAAGCGTCAGTTTACCTGACCAGCTCCAACCGTTCACCTGAAGTTGAACAAGCATTCGAATTTCATTGCCCATACCGTCCAACCCGTCCAAGCCATCCAAACTTTCATTCTTTTCGTCGATAAAGACGATCAGGACGGTCGTTTTCATCTTTTTCTTAGCCCCTAATTGCAACAAGACAATGCTGGGGTAGTTTGGGGTTAATGCATCGAGGAGGTATCTTATACGAGCAAAGCGGTGCGGCAGGATTGTTTTTTACAGTTTATAAAGTTTTTTCCAAAAATGACGATACACACCAAAGATGCATTATTGGTTTTTAGACGTGTTTTCATAACCCCATCTGACCCCGCTGGCGGCGTTGCCGGCCTCTCGCAATGCTCACCACTTGCCGTGGGTGCGGCGCGTTCGAATCGGCCTGCGTCTTGCCCTCGGGCGTGATTCGAGGTTTTGAAACCGCTTTTATCAAATTGGAGTAGAGGAGATAAAATGTCCTCCAAAAACGAAGGCAGCGTCAAGACTACTATCAGTGTTTCCCGTCCCCTTTTTGAGCGCATTCAGAAGGTTAAGGACAGCAAGCTTAATATTTCGAGGGTCTGTCAGGAGGGACTTGAAATGGCGGTCAGAAAACGGGAGGTAGGATTAAAAGTTCTTGATGAACTTTCGACGCTTGTTGAGAGGCTCCGTATCGAGAAAGAACAAGTTGAAAAAGCTGATAAGGAAAACGGATTCATGGATGGACTTAAGAGCGCGATAAAATTCAGCTATATTGATTTTAAAGCGTTTGAACGAATAGCGACAATGGCCAAGCGCTACGAGCAGGGTCCAAAAATTCCAGAGATAGTTGATAGCGCCCTAAATGATATGAACCGGGATTTCACAGAGCTATTTTGGGACGATGATATTGAACCTGTCCATACGGATCTAGAAAGCTACATGGAGGGCTACATCGAAGGTGTAATGGATCTTTGGGGAAAGGTTTCAGTACAACTATAGTCTCGCATCATATTCACAAATGACCGGTTTGCAAGTCTGATGACGCCGTAAAACCCAATTCCGGCCCTGCGCTTCATCCCGCTGGCGCCCGCGGCGCACTATGCGTGCGCCTCGGTGGTCTATGTCGTGCCCCCTTGCATGGATTCCTTTGATCCGATCCGGATGCCGCAACAAATCAAACACATCGAATTCTCGTTTTTGGTTAGGGACGGTTGATAATTCCGCTGCCCCGTGTTTTAACGTTGGGAATCGCGTGCAGGCGCAGAAGGCCGGGGGACATAAGGATGCTACGATTTTCCGGGATCAAATGGGATTGAGGGAATGAAACCAGCACCCAAGGTATTGTTCGTGCGCCTTCCTGCGGTATATTCCGCAGTGACGGTTAGCGCGAAGCTGAAAATGGTGTAAGGTTGTGTTTGCCCGGGGGCTGGCCGAGATGGAAATCCTCAAAGACTGCCGTCAAATTCCGGCATGCGGGTCAGAAGGAGAGCTTGACAGCTGATGCTGCGCGTATTCCAGAACGACATTCTGGACCCGAAGCGTTTCGTTATCACCCTGGAGCTCGTGCCAGGCAGGGAACCCGCAGGCCGATCGGTCGACACCATCAAGGCCATGGCGGCGGACGCATTTGCGGATGGCCGCATCTCCGCCGTCTCCATCACCGACAATCCGGGCGGCAACCCGGCGCTCAGCCCGGATGTGATCGGCCATGACATCTTCAAGGTCGGGATGGACGTCATCGTCCATTTCACTTGCCGGGACGCCAACCGGATCGGCATGGAAAGCCGGGCATTGCAGCTCGCCCTGATGGGCATGAAGAACATCTTGGCACTGACCGGTGACTACATAGGCAAAGGCTTCGCAGGGCAGGGTGCACCGGTATTCGACCTGGATTCGGTCACGTTGCTGGTCATGCTTCGGATGCTGGGGGAGCGTGTTCAGCAGGCGGGTGACCCCGACGTGTTTTTCGCGGGCTGCGCCGTGTCGCCATTCAAAAGCCGCCGGGGAGAGGCTTTCGCCCAGTATGCCAAACTCTGCCGGAAGGTCGCCGCCGGCGCCCGATTCGCCATTACTCAGCTTGGCTACGATGCCGGCCGGTTCAAAGCGTTGCTGGACGTCCGGCAGCGGTTCGGGCTTGATTTGCCTGTCATGGGCTCGGTTTATGTTTTAACGCCGGTGTCGGCGCGAATCATGAACGCCGGCCAAGTTCCCGGAGCCTCGGTCTCCAATGAGTTGCTGGATAAGATCCTCCGGGAGTGGCGGGACAAGATGCAGGGCCGGGCCCTGGCCGTCGAGCGTGCGGCACGCCTGGGAGCCGTGCTGAAAGGTCTGGGCTACCGTGGCATCCACATCGCCGGCGTTCACCGCGGTTTTGAGCTCGTCGGCCGGATCTTGGACCGGATGGCGCAGATCGAGGATCAATGGCGGGATTTCTTGGACGATTTCGACCCAGGCAAAAGCAGAGACGGCTGCATTAGGGGAAACGAGAAGCCGGTCAGGTCAACGGTGTGTTCCCCGAGTGCGAACCTTTCGTTTCCTGACAAGATGCACTTCCGTTTTCTCAAGGCTGTCCACGATCAGCTCTTCAATTCCGATGCGCCGTTTGCTCCGTTTCTTCGAGCGCTTGCTCGGAGGTTAAGCCGACGGGCCGCCGGCAGGCTTCTGGTGCAGCTGCTTGAGGATCCGGCTAAAACCCTTCTGCTCGAATGCCGGCGCTGCGGAGATTGTGCCATCCAGCACGTGGCGTTTCTTTGCCCCGAGTCCCAGTGCCCGAAACACATCCGCAACGGGGCCTGCGGCGGCAGTCGCAACGGGTGCTGTGAGGTGTACCCCGAGCGGAAGTGCGTGTGGTTCAGGGCCTGGGAGCGTTGGGCCGATGCGGGACACCCGGAGGAGATGGTCAGGGACTGCATCCCGCCAAGGCTGTGGGAACTGGATGGCACTTCGTCCTGGCTGAACTTTCATCTGCAGCGGGACCACCAGAGTGCTTCTGGAGAAATCCTGCGGGCCTGCCGCGCAGCCGAATGCCGAATTCCGATAGAAAGGTAAAACCATGCCACAACCCAATCCTGAATATATTCGTGAATTAGTTGAAATCGTAAACACCAGTCCCTTTCCAGAGCACATGTCCATGCGGTTGCTTTCGATAGGATTGGACAAGGCCGTAATAGAATTGAAAACGGCAAACTACCACTTGCAGCCGTATGGAAACGTTCATGGCGGCGTGTTGGCTACGCTGATTGATACGGCAACATTTTGGTCTGTTTTTTTTAGAATTCCCGAAGATGCGGGGTTGGTGAATATCGATCTGAAACTCAATTACCTTAAACCGGTCAAAAATGGATTGTTGATCGCCGAGGGGCGTGCGATTCGATCAGGCAATACGATCTGCTATGCGGAATCCAGTGTATTGAATGCAAACCGCGACATCGTTGCCCACGGCACCTCCACATTGATGATCATGCCCGGCAAAGGCCTGAAAATGAATTCACTATAAGTTTTTGGAGGGATAATCCGCCAATGAATTGTAAACGTTATGAGCAGACGCCTTTATGCATGCCTATCCCATCTTCATTTTCGCGGCCCTGTTGATCTTCGCATTCGGGCTCTTTTCCAGGCTCTCGGAGCGATCGCCAGTTTCGGCGGCAATGGTGTTTGTTTCGGTCGGCATGCTCGCCGGCCCGGCCGGGCTCGGCTTTCTCAAAGAAGGTATCAATGCGCCGCTGGTTCGGGTTCTGGCGGAAGTGACTCTCGTGCTCGTGCTGTTTGTCGATGCATCCACCATAAACCTGCGCTCGTTGATTCGAGAAAAGGGGGTGCCGTTTCGACTGTTGGCGATCGGCCTGCCGCTGACCATGGGTCTGGGTCTGATAGTGGCCGTGCCTCTTTTCGACGATGTGAACCTGTGGGCATTGGCCTTGATGGCTTTCATTCTGTCACCGACAGATGCTGCACTGGGTCAGCCGGTCGTCACAAGCCCTGACGTTCCGGAAAACGTTAAGGAAGCGATCAATGTCGAAAGCGGGCTCAATGACGGCATCGCCTTGCCCCCCATCCTGGCTTGCATTGCCGTTCTCTCCTTTGCCCCAGCCGAGAAGTTGGGTGCTCAGTACTGGGTCGTTTTCACACTGAAACAGTTTCTGTTCGGCCCGCTTCTGGGCTCGCTGGTGGGATGGCTGGGCGGGCGGCTGGTCGACCGGGCGTCCAAGGCCGAGTGGATGAACCCGACATTTCAACGTTTGACCGCATGGTCCCTGGCGGTTTTGGCATTTGCCCTGGCAGAAATCTTCCATGGCAACGGATTCATTGCCGCCTTTTTCGGCGGCCTGATGTTGGGCACTCACACGCCGATCGTGCGGGAGCGAATCCAGGAATTCGGGGAAGCGGAAGGACAGCAATTGGCGTTGTTCGTTTTCTTGATATTCGGGCTGGTTGCGGTGCCCGCCGTGGCGAGCTACTGGGACGCGCAAGCATGGCTGTATGCCGTCTTGAGCCTGACCGTCATCCGCATGCTGCCGGTTGCCGTCTGCCTCATAGGAACCCGGTTGGGATGGCGGACGATCGGCCTTATCGGCTGGTTCGGACCGCGCGGGATTGCCTCTGTGCTGTACCTGCTGATGGTGGTCAACGATCTTGGCGTGGCGGGGCACGAGCGGATCCTTTCGGTCATCGTATTAACCGTGTTGCTCAGTGTTTTTCTGCATGGAATGTCCGCGGTTCCGCTGTCACGCCTTTATGCCATCCGGAACGAGAAGGCTACTTAGTGCCCATCCAGAAATGGTGGATTTCGGTTCAGGCCAAGGCCGCAGCGATTTCGCAACCGCAGGCGTAGTGAGACTACGCCGAGGATTGCGAAGAGCGAGAACGCCGGTATGGACCGAAAGACGCCGTTTATGGATGGGCACTACTTAGCGTGGAGAGCTCGTTCGTGTCGATCCAACTATGCAATCCATTTTTTGTGTATGTTTCTTAAACTGAAAAAGAAAAGCACCATACAAAACAGACAAATGCCGGCAAAATCCAGGCTGAGGGGCAATATGTTGCTGTCATTAAAACCGGCTTTGAGGATGTCGACCCCGTAGGTCAACGGCAGCACATAGGCCAGAGGTCGCAAGAATATGGGCAGAGCATGGATCGGGAAGAACAGGCCGCAAAGAAAAATCATGGGGAACCTGAAAAAGTTGGAAAACGTCTGGGCCTCGAAGATTTCGCTGACCGAGACCGCGATAAAAAGCCCCATAAAGGTCGATGCGACCGCTATCAGCACTACCGCAGGAACGACCGCTGCCCAGGCTACTCGCGACAGGTCCGCAAGAAAGAAGGCGATTGCGACGGGAACGAGCGCGTTCACCATGCCGAAAAGGATGGCCCCTCCGGTTTTTGCCAGCATCAGGAGCTCCAGGGAGATCGGTGCCAGCAGCAGCCGTTCGAAGGAACGGCCTTTTTTCTCAAAGGTGACCGTAACCGCCAGCATGGAAGTAGTGCCAAAAAGGATCGAAATAGCCACCACGCCGGGGAGCAGTGCCAGAAGGTCTTCCAGCCCACGGCCCGACTTGATAAAAAACATGGCCGTCCAGGCAATCGGGAATATCAAACCCCAACTGATATTGGGCGGCTTGAGATAGTACGCCCGCATGTCTTTCAGAACGATATTCCAAAACGCGATCCACGCTTTCATGGCGCTGCTTTCATCTTTTCTTTTTGCATGGCATCGGCTTCGATGCCTGTTATCTGAACGAATACATCTTCAAGCGACAACTGCACCCGGCGGGCTTCCGTCACCGCCACGCCCCTGTCTTCCAAGAACTTTACGATCGGTCCGATGTGAATAGGACTCGAAGACTCAACGCGAATTCGATCCTGTGAATGCAGCTTAAAATCCAGACCGGTAAAGGATGATGCAAGCTCTCCCAAAAAAGATGGATTCAATCCGGTGCCGTTGATCAAGGTCACATACCTGTCCTGAACCGGCTTCAGAAGGCTTGACACATCGTCGGTTTTCACGATCCGGCCGTTCACTATGAAGGCGATGCGATCGCAAAGCCTCTCGGCCTCTTCGATGTAATGGGTGGTCAGAAAGATGGTCGTTCCGCTTTGATGGAGGTCCGCCAGCAGTTGCCGGATATTGCGGGCGCTGGCCACATCGATGCCGGTGGTCGGTTCGTCCAGAAACAACACCTGGGGCCTGTGAACAATGCCTGCCGCGATGGCGAGCTTGCGCTTCATTCCCTTGGAATATCCACCGAATTTACGATGAGCCGCTTTGGACAAATCGAAGTCCTGCAGCAACTGCGCCGCGCGTGCCCGACGTTCCGGCTTGGCCATGCCGTAAAGAGCGGCACAGAAACAGAGATTGTCGAATCCGGTGAGCTCAGGGTACAGGTTGCTTTCATCGGGAACCACTCCGATCAAATGCTGGGCTGCCTTCGGGTTGCGGCGACAATCGCGGCCGCCGATCTGAATTGCCCCGGAATCCGGCCGGGCGAGGCCGATCAGCATGTTGATGGTGGTTGTTTTTCCGGCCCCGTTTGGCCCGAGGAAACCGAACAACTCCCCCTGGCAAACCTGGAAGGATATATGATCAACGGCAGTTAAATCGCCGAATCGTTTCGTCAACTCGGCCACTTCAATAATTGCTGATGATTTCAAATCTGCTGGCATGGCACTACAAGGTCTTTCAAATTTTCGGGCTTTTGGCAGCAATCGTTGCACATGTCCTTCGCCTTTCGTTTGGGGGATTTTTCCGAGATTGAGGCTGACTTCCAGCATACGGTTTCATACGGTTGAAGAACGTCGGTCATTTCAGTTAGTTGTTTGGCAATTTGGCGCAACGCATCCTTTTCGACTGAATAGTGAGTCCAGTAACCTCTTTTTTCGCCCTTTACCAAACCGGCTTCCCTTAAAAGCTTCAAATGCTGAGACAGGGCAGGTTCCGAAAGTCCGAGAAGTTTAGCCAGAGCGCCCACGCACAGATCGCTTCGCAAAAGGATTTTGATAAGCCTTAGACGATTGGAATCACCGAGCGCTTTAAAGCACTTTGCAAGATCCATAACTATCCATGCCGATCTGATTAAAAAATAACTTAATTATTTTCTATTATATCATATTTAGTTTGTCAATATCTGAATTGAGCCACATCCCATCCGCCTCCCAGTGATTTGATCATGGATACGGTTGCCACCAGTTGCTGGCCACGCAAGCGCGCTGCAGTGCGCTCAGCCCCTAAGGCCATATTCTGTGCAGCAGCCACCTCGAGATATGTCACAAGGCCTAAACGGTATCGGTTGTTGGCAAGTTCCAGCTGTTTCTGCGCAGCCTGCAATGCTGCCAAATCCTGCTCGTATTCGGTGGCTAAAAGATACTCAGCCGCGATGCTGTTTTCCACGTCCGCAAACGCAGTCAGCACCGTTCCCCGGTATTTAGCAATCGTTTCTTCGTATGCTGCCTTTGCCTGTCGAAGGGTGGCGCTCAGTTGGCCGCCTTCGAACAGTGGCAGCGAAAGTGATGACCCGATGGCCCAGAAACGGCTCGGCCAGTCAAACAGCGTGCTTATATCTCCACTTTGAAAACCCGCCAGTCCGTTGAATTTAATGGTTGGGAAAAACGCTGCCGCAGCCACCCCGATGTTGGCGTTGGCAGCGGCCATGCGACGTTCTGCAGCTGCAATGTCCGGACGGCGTTCAAGCAACTCGGAGGGCAAGCCGGGTGGAATAGTAAGCGGTGATAGATCCAACGGTTTCTCAGGTAAATCGAAGAGCGAGGCGTTTTTTCCGGTCAACACCGCCAGTGCCTGCTTATACCTTGCACGTTGGAGCGCAACATCCGGAAGTTGAGCTTCGGCAGTCTTGAGGACGGTCTCCGCCTGCGCAACATCGAGGTCCGAAACCATGCCGCCTGCGCGGCGGTGGCGGGTTAGTTCAAGCGACTTGCGGTAGACTTGCACACTTTCGAGAAGCAGGGCCATTCTCCGAATCAAGGGCACGTAGCGCGAAATAATCGGCCGCTACTTCGGCATGAATGGCCAGCCTCGCCGATTCTACATCGTCCGCGCTAGCTTCGCTTTGAGCGGATACCGATTCAACGGTACGCCGAACGCGCCCCCAAAGGTCGATCTCATAGCTTAGATCAAAAGGCGCGGTGTAGGTGCCATAGGTCTTGCCGGGTTTTCCGCCGGTGGGACGATTTTCGGAATCAAGCTGTCTTGCAGGCAGGAAGGAAGCCCCCAAGCGGGGGAAAAACCCGGAGCGTGCGACATCGGCAACCGCGCGAGCCTGCTCGAAGCGCGCGGTCGCAGCCTTAAGGTCCTGGTTGGCTGCTTCGGCGTCAATTTCGAGGCGGTTCAACCCGGAGTCGCCATACATTTCCCACCAAGGGCCCTTGGACATGTGGGCCTGGGGTGTGGCCATTTTCCATTCATCGGAAACACCGGTGTAGGCCGCGGGGATCGTCGTGGCCTCAGGGCGCTGGTAATTCGGTCCCACTGTACAACTTGAAAGGACAAGGAGAGCCAGGGCGACAGCAATTGGTTGGGCTTTGGTTAAGAACCGGGCAGGGTGCTGGCACATTGTTATTGGCCTTTTTCCTGTTTATTTGATTCGGCAATGGATACCAAGGCGCCGCTCACGAGCGATTCAGTCGGGTTTAGGATAACACGGTTTTTCGCACCTACACCTGCAAGTATCTCTATCGCCTGCCCGAAATCGCGCCCGAGCTTCACGTTGCGCACCGCGACTTTGCCGTCCGGCTGCACGACACAAACCTGCGGCCCTTCGGCGCGGAACAGGACCGAGTTGGCGGGTAGCGTCAGGGCGGCCTCCATTTTCGCCTCGGTGAAACTCACTTGGGCGTAGCTTCCCGCGATGATTTCGCTGTTTGAGTTATCTGCTTCGAGTTCCACGAGAAGCGTGCGGGAATCGGCAGATATCACGCCTGCGGTGCGGGTCACTTTAGCCGCGAATGTCCGGCCGGGAAGCTCCGAAATGGCCATCTGGGCCGACTGGCCGGAACGGATGCTGCGAGCCATCGCCTGGGGAACCTGCACGAATACCCGAAGCTTCTTCGTTTGTGCCAGGTGAAAGAGTTCTTTTCCTCCACCGGCTGTGATGAGATCGCCCGAATCGATATTGCGAACGGTGATGGTCCCGGCAAAGGGAGCCGTCACTCGCGAAAAGGACTGAAGTCTTTGCAATCGGCGCACCTCTGCACGGGCCGATTCGACCGTGGCGGATTTGAGTTTCAGGTCAGCCTGCTTTTCTGCATTTTCCTGCTCGCTCACACTGGCCGTCGTCAAAAGCTCGGCCCAGCGTGCCGCAGTGATCTTGGCCAGCCCAAGGGTTGCTGCTGCCTGAGCCAATTGTGCCCGGGCGCGGTCTAATTCCTGATCGAGTTCCGGTGTATCGATTTCGGCCAGCAATTGGCCTGCCTCAACCTGTGTCCCAATATCTACGAGCCGGCGTTTAAGATAACCGTTTGCGCGGGCATAGATAGGCGCTTCAATCCATGGTTTGACCTCCGCCGGGAGCGCCAGGCTTGATGTAGGTTGCCCTGGTTTTGGAAAGACAACGCTGACGGTAGGCACGGACAGTTTCGATGTCTCAGCGCTCAACGCAGCCTGTTGGCGCCAGCGCGGAACAAGACCGGTAAAGGCGCCTATGATGATGAGCACAACCATGGCGGTTATGGTGAGCAGGAACCTGACCTGAGGTCGTGGTGGCAGCGAATGAGGTTTTTCTGATTTTTCCAATTCTAGGGAATCGCCCTTCTTCAGATTCATGGTAACACCTTAGCGGTCGTTTGTATTAGACAGACTGAGATCGTCAAGTTGCGGACCAACAGTTGTGCGCCGGTGGAGCAGGCTGAATACCACCGGCACGAAAAGCAGCGTGGCCACGGTGGCCAGGGCCAGACCGCCGATCACGGCGATACCGAGCGGGGCGTTTTGCTCGCCGCCTTCGCCGAGAGCGAGCGACATCGGGAACATGCCGATGATCATGGCAAGCGCTGTCATGAGCACCGGGCGCAGTCGGCCAACGCCGGCTTCCAAAGCGGAGGTCAGCGGGGCGTGGCCCTGTTGCAGATTGTTTCGAGCGAACGTCACCACCAAAACGGAGTTTGCGGTCGCAACTCCCAGGCTCATGATCGCCCCCATCAACGCGGGAACGCTCAAGGTGGTGAGCGTGAGATAAAGTCCCCACACCACGCCGGCCAAGGCTCCGGGCAGCGCCGTGACAATAATGAACGGGTCGAGCCAACTCTGAAAATTGATGACCAGCAATAAATAAATGAGCGCTACCGCCAGTCCCAGTCCGATGCCGAGTCCGGTGAAGCTTGCGTGCATCGTCTGCGCCTGACCGCGCAGCATGATGAAGCCGCCTTTCGGCAGCTCCTTTTTTGCCTGCTCAATGAGCGGGTTGATGTCTTTCAGCACGCCGCCCAAGTCGCGGCCGCCCACGCCGCCAAAGACATCGATGACCGGCATAACGTTGTAGTGGGAATTGATGGGGGAGCCGCTCGTGCGCTGAAAGGAAGCCACGTTGGTGAATATTTGCGGGT
The DNA here is from genome assembly GCA_963785045.1 of uncultured delta proteobacterium. Classification (GTDB taxonomy): domain Bacteria; phylum Desulfobacterota; class Desulfobacteria; order Desulfobacterales; family SpSt-501; genus SpSt-501. Next base: position 10,565 of record CAWAUC010000002.1, read on the forward strand.
TATTTTTGCCCGGCAGGCTCGCGCTAACCGGAATCAGATTGAGCGCGTCAAATGAGTCCATTTGATACTCCGGCACCCGAATGTTCACTGAATACTGGATGCCGTTTTTCGGGTTGAGCCAAAAATTGGGCTGCACCTGGCTGCTGCCGCTGAGACTCACCAGTACCGAGTTGGCAATGTCGCGCTCCGTCAGACCCATTTGGGAGGCCATGGTGCGGTCAACTGCGAAATGGAGTTCGGGCAGGTCGGCCGGCTGTTGAACACGCACATCGACCGCACCGGGGATTTTGCGAATTTTATCGACGAGGCTTGCCGCGATGGCTCTGCTTTTTTCACGGTCGCGGCCTACGATCTGGATATCGAACGGAGCTGGAAGTCCGAAATTGATTGTCTGGTTCACGATATCGGCGGGCAGAAAATAAAAAGTCACTCCCGGAAACTCGCGGTTGAGTCTTTTGCGCAAACGCCGCACGTAACCATCGGTGGGATGGTGGTCGCGCTTGAGTGAAACGAGAATGTCCGCATCGGCGGTTCCCGTAAGACCGTTGTCGACATAGGTGAGGGGAACCCCGCCGAATGGAATGCCGATATTATCAAGCATGCCGACAAGCTCGCCGGGTGGAATTACCTCTCTGAGCACGGCCTCGATGCGGTCCACAAGCCGGGTGGTCTCCTCGATCCGCGTTCCGCTGTGGGCACGAACGTGCAGCCTGAACTGGCCCGCATCGACGGACGGGAAAAAGTCTTGTCCGAGCATTGGAATGAGAAAAGAAGTGCCGGTGCAAAAGACCAGGAAAAAGACCACGAAGAGGGTTCGATGCGCAAGTACCATGCCCAAAAGCCCGCGGTAGCCTTCCCGGAACCTTTCGAACCCGCGATCAAAACGGATTTGTATGGCCACAAACGGACGCAGCAACAGGGGTGCGCTATGGGCATCGGCGGCATGGCCGCGATACTCGAAGTTACGGTAGAACCACATAACCAGAGTCGGGATAAGTGTCCGCGAGAGCACATAGCTTGCCAGCATCGCGAAGACCACCGCTTCGGCCAGGGGTACGAACAGATAACGCGCAACTCCTGTAAGAAAAAACATCGGAACGAACACGATGCAAATGCACAGAGTCGAGACGAACGCCGGGAGGGCGATTTCCTGAGCCCCGTCGAGGATCGCCTGGACGTTGGGCTTACCCAACGCCATTTGTCGGTGAATGTTTTCGATTTCCACTGTGGCGTCATCTACGAGAATTCCTACGGATAACGCAAGCCCACCCAATGTCATCAAGTTGATCGTTTCTCCGAGCGCACTGAGCAGGGCAAGGGAGGTGAGCACGGAGAGGGGAATTGAGAGGGCGATGATAAAGGTGCTTCGCCATGAGCCGATAAAGAGGAGAATCATCACCGCCGTCAGCACTGCAGCAATCACACCCTCCTTCACCACGCCGTTTACGGCCGCCCGGACGAAAAGCGATTGGTCGGCAAATTCCTTTACCTCCAACTCGGGCGGCAGGCCGCTCAAGATCCGGGGCATGGCCTTTTTCACCCCATCCACCACTCGCAGGGTCGAAGCCGCGCCGCTCTTGAAGATGGTGAGCAGCACGCCGCGTACGCCATCCAATCGGACGACGTTCTGCTGCGGTTGATAGCCGTCGTGCACCTGTGCGACGTCTCCGATCCGGATGACGGCGCCGTCTACCGTTTTGACGGGGAAATCATTCAGCGCCGCCAGCACCGACGGGTTGCTGTTCAAAGAGACGGTGTACTCCGTAGGACCAATTTTCGCCGTGCCGCTGGGAAGGACAAAGTTCTGGGCATTAAAGGCGGTTACAACATCCTGCGGGGTCAAATTCTTTGCCTTAAGAGCCGCCAGATCAATATCAACGGCGACGACCCGCGCTTTCCCTCCGTACGGATAAGGCACCGAAGCGCCCCGTACGGTCGAAAGATCGACCTTGACCCGGTTCATCGCCATGTCCTGCAATTCCTGCTCTGAGAATTTTTTGCTAGCTATGCTGTACTGTAGGATCGGGACCGTTGAGGCGTTGTACCGAATAATGAACGGGGGTGTGACTCCGGGCGGCAGGAAACGTAGGGCCGTTTGTCCGCTCGCCGCGAGTTGCCCTACAGCGTCGGAGACCGAGGCACCCGGCTGGAGGAAGACTTTGATCACGCCTGCTCCGTTGTAGGCGGTGGACTCGATATGCTCGATATCATTGATCAGGGCCGTGATCATGCGCTCATGGTTGTAGATGATGCGCTCTTCAATTTCTTGTGCATTTAAGCCGTTGTACACCCAGACCACACTGACCACCGGTATGTTGATGTCCGGGAAGATGTCAGTCGGCGTGCGCAGCAGCACGAAGGGCGTGAGCAATAGAAGCACCAGCGCTGCCACCACAAAGGTGTAAGGCCTTCGTAACGCGAGTCGAACAATCCACATGGCCTATTTCCTATAGACACCAGACGGGAGTTTCAGTTGGGAATTCTTAATCAGTCTTGTTTTGTCGCGGTTTGCCCTGCTCCAATGGCCGCATCCAGGGCGGGCAGGCTTGAGCGCCGGCTTCTATACGCGCCTTGATGAGTTCGAAAAAGCGGGTGCGTTGCACAGGCGTCAAGATTGAACTGGCTCGCAGAAAATGGTCGATAATCCGGGTCTGGAAATCCCCTTGCAGATGTTGGATCTCTTCCTGCTTTTTTGCGATTGCCTGGTGATCCGGCGGTGTTGCTGCCAAAAGATCGATAAGCTCGGTCTGCTTTTCCATGATCTCTTGCCCGGGTTTCTGGAGTTGGGCATGGAACGTGTCGCGCTCAGCCTTTAGCCGCGCATGCTGGTCTGGGGTCATGTCCATCTGAAGAAAGAGGGGCTCCGGGAGAGGTTGCTGATGCATGGCGGTGAACAAAGGCAGTCGGTAGATGAGGTATGTTGCAGTAAAAGCAACGTTCAACGCAATGGAGGCAACGAAGAGGATCGTCCTTAGGTTGTTTCGCATGGCTCTCCCCTAAAAAAAAAGCGGCCATTTTTTGGGAATCACAGCAGGCGGACCCTTCACCTGCCCAACGTGAGAAGGTGGGCCGGTGAAGGGTGTTCCGGCTCAAATGCTGGGGGTTGGAACATCTTTCCAGGCGGTGGCCTTCTCGACCTTTTTGGCGCTGATAATCTCACCCGTTTGGGTATTGATATCGACGAAACCAACCGGGCTGCGTGTGACATCCAGAGAGAAGACCCCTTCTTTTCCGAGGCGGCCGGTCCCGTCGCGGGCGGCCTCAAGGAAAATAATGCGCCGGAAGGGGCAGGATGGGCACTGGAGATTGGCGTCATTCACCCCGAGGGGACAGTGGTGTCTTCGCGCCATAGCCGGATCGACGTTATTCATCTTTGCCATTTCCGCGGCCGGTGAACGCCGCAGGTGCTCGAAGGGGTTCAGCACCCAATCGGTGATCAGGGCGAAAGTGTGCTGTTGCTTGTGCAAGTGAAACTCATCGCCGGTATCGGCGATCATTCCCTGCATTATGTAGTCGGGCGGCATGACGTAGCCGAGGTAATCCCTGTCCGCTTTGAGGAAGGGCAATTGCGGCTGTCCGCCCGGGCGTGAAAAAAACTCCCCGATCACTTTTTGACTGAGGCTGTCATCTTCCGGAAGAATCGAGACCAGGGTTACATTCCCCTTCGAATCCATCAGGAGCGAAGCCAAGGTGACTTCCCTCAGGAGAAATCCCGAACCAATCACCAAGATGGGAATTGCCAGAGTGATGGCGGCATACTTGAGAGCGCTGTTCCGGATAGGCTCGAGAGGGGACGACACCCAGCCTTCGACGCGATGCGGCAGAAACATTCCGGTGCGCTCCATGTAGCGGCGGTAGCCGTCGCCGAACAGTCCGAGCATCCGTCTTTCTTCATCCTTTGCCAGGTAGTAATAGAGGATGAACATGATCGAGAGCGAAGCCAGGACCAGGAACCGCGGCCAGAGGATGCTCATCCCTATCCCCCAAAGCCCAAGTGCGAGATACTGCGGGTGCCGGATGATCCTGTATATTCCCCTCTCGGCAATACCCCATCTCAATACCTTCCCAAGATAGACCTGCAGAGCGCATACCGCGAAAGTCACAGCGCCGACGACGAACAAGACCGAACCCAGAATGCGAACCGCCTTAAGGAAAAGGGTCGGCGGCAGAATCATGTGGGGCAGGAAAAACGTGGTGAGCCACCCCGTGGCGGAATAACTCCCCAACCAGTGCAGTACCGGATTGAAAACGGAATAGAAAAAGAAGGCAAAAGGGCTGATCATGATCATGACTTCGAAGGCCATGATGAAAAAAACGACGATGCTGCTGCGGGCCACTACCTTGCTGAAAAACTGCAACCGATTATGAGTTTTCATAACTCCCCTTTCTAAATCAATTTCAAAATAGCCCCGATTAAGGGACTTTTATAAAAGGTCCTGTCTCATCGAGCGCCATGATCTTCCGTGGTGGCCAATGCCAGGGCGAAGTAGGCAGATCCCAGTGATGCCGGCGGGGTCGGACTGAACCACTCGATACCATCAAGATTCTCGGTTTGGGCAACCAGATTTTGAGGATTCCTCGATAAGGAGAGCTCTTTGCTCATGGACATCCCGAGAAAGCAGGCCAGAAAAACCACCACACAGGCAGCCAGGCGCATAGGGGCGGAGAGATCAAGAAGCCATTGAATTGGCTGCCAGTGCAAAGGAAAGAGGGGTTTTGATTTTTTGGCGAACAGAACCTCCCTGCGCGCCCTGGTCATAAGGCGGGAGGCAAATTCCTGCGGCAGCCGAGGAACCGGTAGATCCTCTAACATGTCGTGCACCTGGCGGATGCGCTCAGCCTGGCTGCGGCATGCGGGGCAGGTGCTGAGATGTTGCTCAATCTCCCGCATGAGCTTAGCGGGGACCTCCCCATCCAGATAGGCATGCAAGCGGGAAAGAACCTTGCCGCAGTTCATAGTCATCTCCTTAACGCCGCACGCCTTGGCCGACGGCTTGATGCTTGTTTTTCAACACCCTGTTACAGAATATAAACGAATGAAATGGAAAAAACCCCCGCGTGAAAATCAAATTTTTTTGAGATGGGGCAGGCGGGTTTGGAGGGAGGCTCTGGCATGCGCGATAAGCCTTTCGACGGCCTTGGGCGTGACGCCTAAAATGTGGGCGATCTCGGCATAGCTCAACCCCTCGTAATGTCGGAGGATCGTGGCCGCCTTCTGGTTGGGCGGCAGGGAATCGAGCGCCTTGCGGATCTGGGCGTGGCGTTCTTTTTCGATGAGGTCATCCGTGGGGTTGGAGGATAGGTCCGGTACATCGGAAAGGTCGTCGGTATAAGCAGGATGTTTTTTCCGCGCGCGGTCGATGCACAGGTTGGCAAGAATGCGGTAAATAAAGGTGCGAAAAGTCGCCGTCGGGCGATAACGCGGGGCCGCCCTTAGGATATTGAGAAAGGACTCCTGGGCAACATCCTCGGCTTCCATGGCATCGCCGAGGAAACGGTAAGCCGTCTTCCAAGCAAGGTCCTGGTAGCGCAAAACGATTTCATTGAACGCATACAGGTCCCCTCCTGCAACAGCTTGCATAAGCTGATGGTCCGTAGCTCCTTTAAATATTTCGCTTTGATTGGTCACTTTCCAAAAAATTTCCTATTCCCATGTTTCGCTTTGATTGAAGGAGCGGAAATCCTCAACAGGGTGTTTAGAAGTGGTTTCAAAACTTCGGATCACGCCCGAGGGCAAGGCGCAGGCCGATTCGAACGCGCAGCAACCGCGTCAGGTTGTGAGCATTGCGAGAGGCCTGCAACACCGCTATCGGATGTCAGACGGGGTTATGGAACCACTTCTATCATGATCTCCGGTGGCTGTGGATCAATACCTCTGAAATAGCTGTAGGAGGGAGCAGATGAACTCTGGAGGATTTGCGCATGGATGTCAAGCCGGCCGAATATTTTCCATTTTTGTTTCGGACACGAACAAAGAAGAGAAAATCACTTCCACTGTGAACTCATACGGCGGGAAGATTTCATGCCGTTTTTCGGTTCTTCTGGGTTGTTTATCAGCCTGCCAGCTCCGTTCCCGAGCCCGCCAGCATGATGCTCCTTGGCTTTGGCCTGATAGGAATGGGAGTGGCCGCACGGAGGAGGTTTCTGAAATAGGTCGATTGACCTTCCGCTGAATATGGAATCGGTCAGAGCCCGCCCGTCGTAAGACCGGCGGGCTTTGCCGTTACTGTTTGTAGCCGATCGTGCGCAGCAGGTCCTTGCGTTTCTGGATGTCCGCCTCGGCTTCGATGCCTTTCGATTTGAGCCCATCGATGACGCCGAGAATCCCGCGGCCCTGCGCGGTTTCGCCGATGACGACCTCCACCGGGTTTGCGGTAGCGCAGAAAATACGGCAGACCTCCGGGAGGTTCTTGATGGTGTTCAACACGTTGATCGGATACATGTCCCGCATGAACACGATAAAACTGTGGCCGGCGGCCAGGGCAAAAGCGTTTTTCTTCGCCAGTTCGAGCATCTCCGGGTCGGTTCCGCTGTGACGCACCAGGCAGACGTCCGAGGCCTCGCAGAAGGCCAGGCCGAACTTGGCGCCGGGGACCGTGGAAACGATGGCTTCGTGCATGTCCTCGACGGTCTTGATAAAGTGGGACTGGCCTAAAATCAGGTTCACCTGCTGCGGGTTTTCGATTTTGACGGTCTTAATGTCCATTTTTTCACCTATAAATTAAGGGTTCAGGGGTCCAAAGGGTTCGAGGGTTCAAGTAAAATGCAGTTGGATAGTACCGTCAGTTGGGCGGATGCCGGATGGGCGCGCCCGAGGGCCAAGATCAAGGCGCGCGAAAGCCGCGGAGTGAGGCGTACTTATCGTACGCCGCAGCGCTCGCGGCATGAAGCGCAACGCCGATATTGGCCCTCCGGCGCGCCCATCAGCCGCCGATAGAACGCATCTGACAGCAGACATGCGCCGGCTCGCCGCCGGCCAGGCTGTGTTCCGAGGGCTTGTGCCGGGTGGTTCTCAAAAAGATCTCTGCCAGTTCCGCATCCTGGCACCCGCGGCGCAGCGGCCCCTTGAGATCCTCCTGGAGGTCGGACAGCAGGCAGGGCCGCAGCTGACCGCTGGCCGTCAGACGCAGGCGGTTGCAGCGGTCGCAGAAATGGCGGCTGATGGCAGGGATGAAACCGATCTCGCCCCGGGCGCCCTTGAAGCGGAAGCGCTGGGCCGGGCCGTCGTGCTCCGAGCGCGGCACGGGCGTCAGTTCGCCGAGAACACGCAGCCGCTCCTGGATCTCGGGCACCAGCAACGGAGGGCGTCCGGCCCACCGGGACTTGCCGATCGGCATGAATTCGATGAACCGCACGTGGTAGGGGTGATCGAAGGACAGGCGCGCCAGGTCCACCAGTTCGTCGTCGTTGACGCCCTTGAGCGCCACGGCGTTCAACTTGATCGGATGCAAACCCGCGGCTTCCGCGGCGCGCACCCCGTCCCAGACCTGATCGAAAGCGTCGGTGCCCGTGATGTCCCGATAGCGATCAGGCTTGAGCGTGTCGATGCTGATGTTGAGGCGCGTAATGCCGGCGGCTTGGAGGCGGTGGAGGTTTTCTTTCAGGAGTACGCCATTGGTGGTGAGGGAGAGGTCGACCAACCCGGGCACGGCGGACAGCCGCTGGAGAAAATCGTAGACCCCGTTGCGGACCAGGGGCTCGCCTCCCGTCACCCGGACCTTCGTAATCCCCAGCCCGACCGCCACGCGGACGATGCGCAGGATTTCCTCGTAGCGCAAAATGTCGTCGTGGGAAAGGCGCGGAAGCGCCTCCCGGGGCAGGCAGTACATGCAACTCAGGTTGCACCGGTCCGTAATGGAGACGCGCAGATAGTTCAGGTGGCGGTTGCAGGAGTCAATCAGTTGAGTCGGCGCAGATTCAGCCATGGGTTTTCCACAAGCGCCCGCATGCCGTTAAGGCATCGGCCGGGCGGAGAAAGGACTGGCCGGCGTCAGAAACACCCGTGAACGCGGCGTCGGCGGACCGCAGTGCCGTCAGTCAAAAATCGGTTGCGTGCAGGGGGGCGGGACCGGCTAAACCTTCTGAAACCCTGCCTCGACGGTATCGGTGATCGGGATGATGGATGAGAAATTGCTCACATCGAATATCTCACGCACGTAGGGGGTCAGAGCGCTCAGGACCACTTTTCCCTTTCTTCTCTGCAGCTCCTTGACGGTCATCAGGATGATCCGGAGGCCGGCGCTGCTGATATAGTCCATTTCCCCGAGATCAAAAACCAGCCGGGATTTGCCTTCCTTGAGAAGCCCCTTGAGCGTTGTTTCGGCTTGCGCCGCAGATTCCGCATCCAGGCGTCCCGCGATTCTCACGCAAATGATCCCGTCTTTTTCCTCATAATCGAGTTTCATGCTTGGCCTCGTGCTGGAATGGGATGATCTCGCTCCCCCGACTTTTCTACTATAACTTACGCTCGAATTCAAGAGGCAGTGCCGCGTCATGGAGGGTGTCGCGGCGGCCGCGGAAATGGTCGAGAATGGCAGTGCACAGCCCCGGGATCGTGTATTCCGCGGCGACGATGCGCACGTCGAACCCGAGCTGCCGGGCGGTGTCGGCGGTGACCGGCCCGATGCAGGCGGCGGGAACGCCGGCCGCAAGCTCCTGGAATCGGTCCGGTGGCAGCAGGGCTTTGAAGTTTTTAACCGTCGAGGAGCTGGTAAAGGTCACAAGATCGACCGCCTTTGCCTCCAGGCGCCGCACCAGGGCGTCGAGGTCGTCCGCCGCGGCCGGCCGGGTCTTGTAGGCGGCCACCTCCCGGACGACGGCCCCCATGGCCGCCAGCTCTACGGGCAGGATCTGCCGCGCCTCCTGGGCACGCGGCAGCAGGATCTGCCGGCCGCGCACGTCCTGCTTGCGGAAAGCGGCGACGATCGATTCGGCCCGGTAGCTTTCCGGGACGATGTCGCTGAACAGGCCGAAGGACTTCAGCCGCGCGGCCGTGGCCGGCCCGATGGCCGCGGTGCGCAGGCGGCCGAGGGCGCGCACATCCTTGCCGGAGCCGAACAAGCGTTCGAAGAAGCCGCCCACGCCGTTGACGCTGGTGAATACGATCCAGTCGAAGGCGGCCAGATCCGCGATGGCCTGGTCGAGGGGTGCGACGTCGTCGGGCGGCGCGGTCTGGATGGTCGGGTACTCCAGACAGTCGGCGCCCAAGTCCGCCAGCGCCTGGAGCAGGTCGCTGGCCTGCTCCCGCGAACGGGTGACGACGACCCGTCGGCCCAGCAGGGGCCGGTTCTCGAACCATTTCAATTTTTCGCGCAGGCCGACGACCTCGCCCACCACGATGATGGCCGGCGCCTTGAGACAGGCGCGTTGGACCTTTTCGACGATATCCTCAAGCCGGCCGCTCACCGTGACCTGCTCCGGGGTTGTGCCCCAGCGCACCAGAGCGACCGGAGTTTGCGGGGAGCGTCCGTTGGCGACGAGCTCGGTCACGATATTCGGCAGGTTCTTCACCCCCATGAAGAAGACGAGGGTCCCGATGCCCCGGGCGAGGGCGGGCCAGTCGATGCCGGTCTGAACTTTGGTCGGGTCTTCGTGGCCGGTGACGAAGGCGATGGTGGAGGTCATCTTGCGGTGGCTGAGGGGGATACCCGCGTAAGCGGGTGCTGCAATGGCCGAGGTAACGCCGGGCACGATCTCGAAAGGGATGCCGGCCTCCACCAGCACTTCAGCCTCCTCGCCGCCGCGGCCGAACACGAACGGGTCGCCCCCCTTCAGCCGGGTGACCGTCTTGTTCTCCCGGGCCTTGGCCACGATCAGGGCGTTGATCTCATCCTGGGGCAGGGTGTGGTCGCCGCCCTGCTTGCCGACATAGATGAGCTCGGCCCCTGGCGCAGCGTGCCGGAGGAGCGCCGGTGCGGCCAGATAATCGTAAATGACGACGTCGGCGCGGGCGATGCATTCCCGGCCCTTGACGGTGATCAACCCGGGGTCCCCGGGTCCGGCCCCCACGAGATAGACGATAGGTGTTTTCATGTCACCGTGCTGCCAATGTAAGCTTTTTCAGGATGATGTCGGCGCCCCGGGCCAGGAGCACCTCGGCCAGTTCGACTCCCAGTGCGGCGGCGTCGCGCGCCGCTCCGTTCAGGCGGTGCCGTATAAGGGCGCTGCCGTCGACCTCTGCGACCAGGCCGGTCAGGGCGAACCGAGGCCCGTCCACGCGGCCGTAACCGGCGATCGGCACCTGGCAGCTTCCCCCCAGGCGGTGCAGAAAGGAGCGTTCGCCTGCGACCGTCGCATGGGTATCCGGATGGTCGAGGCCGGCCACCAGGTCAGCGATGCGCGGGTCGCTCGCGCGGATCTCGATGCACAGCGCTCCCTGGCCCACGGCGGGCAGCATCAGGTCGGGGTCCAGGTGCTCGGTGATGCGCCCTTCCAGGCCGAGCCGTCTGACGCCGGCGGCGGCCAGGACCACGGCCGCCAGTCCCTCAGTCTCCAGCTTGCGCAGCCGGGTGTCGAGGTTGCCGCGCAGCGGCGCGATCTGCAGGTCCGGCCGTGCGTGGCGCAGTTGCGCTGCCCGCCGCAGGCTGCTCGTGCCGATGACGCTGCCGGGCGGCAGTTGCGCCAGACGCTGACCGTCACGGGAGATCAGCACATCCGCGGGGGTTTCGCGCTCGGGGACGGCCCCTATGGCAAGCCCCTCGGGGATGTCCGCCGGCATGTCCTTCATGCTGTGGACCGCCAAATCCACGCGCCCGTCCAGCAGTGCCTCCTCGATCTCCTTCACGAAGAGACCCTTGCCGCCCACCTTGGCGAGCGGCACGTCGAGGATCTTGTCGCCCTGGGTCTTGATGACCGCGAGCTCGATGGGCATCCCCGGGAAGCGCGCCAGCAGCGCAGAGCGGACCCACTCGGCCTGCCACAGCGCAAGCTTGCTGCCCCGGGTCCCGATGGTGACCGTTGGGGTCATCAGTGGTGGCACCCGGTGCAGCTGGATGCGTGGCAGCCGCCGCAGGATGAGGAGCCGGCCGCCTGCTTCACGGTCTGACCGCCGCCGCCCTTGCTGACGAACCCGCAGGAAGACATGAGCTTGCGCACCTTCTTGCTTTTGCAGGCCGTGCACTCCGGGGTGTCAGAGCCGATGACCAGACACTCGAAGGTCTGGTCGCATTTCTCGCAATGGTACTCGTAGATGGGCATGTCGAAAGATCTCCTTAAAAAATCAACGCTCTAAGCTGGAAGCTCAAAGGGTTAAAAGCAACCAATGAATAATGGCGCCACAAGAGCAAGATAAAGGCTTAAATGCAAAAAACAACGATTTGTCAATACCGATTCGGCTCGCACATGCGAACTCAAAAGAGGTGCAGGGGAAATAGAGGGTCTGATCGGCCGCTTTGAGCTTATAGCTTATAGCTTCCAGCTTCAAGCTTCCTTCAGTGCTTCGATCACCCCGGCGGCGATGAGCGGCAGCATGATCTCGTGGTGCCCGACCAGGCAGATCCCCGTGCCGCCGCCGGCCGTGGGCCGGGCGACCACGTTCACCATCGGCCGGTAGTGCCGGATGAAGTCCAGGTTGACCGTGGTGAAGGTCGCAAGCCGGAACCCCAGGTTGCGCGCCACGTTGACCGCTTTCAGGAAAACCTCCGGCAGGATGACCGCGGAGCCGGCGTTGATGAAGACCCCGCCCTCGAGACCGCTCACCTGGGCAGCCAGCAGGCGGAAATCGAGGTGGGATGCCGCACCGGTTTTGGCGGCGTCGAACCCGGGGTGCATGTGGATGACGTCGGTGCCGATGGCCACGTGCACGGTCACGGGCAGGCCGAGCCGTGCCCCGGCGGCTAAGATGCTGCGCGACTCGAAGGCAAAGCCCGCCGCCCGGATGGTTTCGCCCACGGCACGCCCCAGGCCTTCGCCGCGCGCATGGGCCCGGTCGACCGCCCGGCTGAGGAAGGCCGATGGTTCCGCGGCCATCCCGAAGGAGCCATCTTCCAGGGCCGGCCCGACGTCTTCCGAAGTGCAGCCGGTCATGGCCAGTTCGAGGTCATGGATGATGCCGGCCCCGTTCATGGCGACCCCGGTGATGACGCCGCGCTGCATCAGGTCGATCACGACCGGGCTGAGGCCGACTTTGAGCACGTGGGCGCCCATGGCGAAGATGACCGGCTTTTGGCGCCGGGCGGCGCCGGCCATGGCGGCTATGACGGTTTTAAGATCCGCGGCGGCCAGGACCCCGGGCAGCCGCTCCAGGAAGGCGGATAGCGAGCCGCCCGCGACCCAGGGCCCGGCGAAGTCGGGGGTATGCACCAGACTGATGCGGCCTTCGATGGAGGTGGTCTTCACTCCGCCCAGGTCGATCGGCGCGACATCAGGCTTCATGTGTGAACCCCTGCGGGAAGAGGATGCGGTCGACCAGCTCGCAGAGGATGTGGCCGATGGTGATGTGGGCCTCCTGGATGCGCGCAGTGACATCCGAGTCCACGGTGAAGACGAGCTCGGCGCCGGCGGCGAGCTTTCCGCCCCGGCCGGTCATCCCGACGGTCGCCAGGCCCCGGCGGCGGGCTTCCGCGATGGCCGCGACGACGTTGGGGGAGTTGCCGCTGGTGCTGATGCCCCAGGCAACATCCCCCGGCCGGCCGAGAGCGGCCACCTGCTTGGCGAAGACGTCCTCGAAGCGGTAGTCGTTGCCGATGCTGGTGAGGATGGAGCTGTCCGTGGTCAGCGCCATGGCGGCGAGAGGCGGCCGCTCGATCCGGAACCGGTTCACGAACTCCGCGGCGATGTGCTGGGAGTCCGCCGCACTGCCGCCGTTTCCGAAGATGAGGATCTTTTGGCCCGAGGACACGCACGCCGCCAAGGTTGCCGCACCCTTCTGGATCCGCTCCATGTTGTGAAAAATTGCCTCATGCGTGACCCGGATGCTTTCTTCCAGGATGCCGGAGATGATTTGAGTGAAGTCGGCCACAGGCATTTCTTCCGTTTGATGGCTTTTTAGGAATCCATCTACCGTTTGAATCCGATCAAAGCGAATGGAGCATTCGTGTCAGCTCCGTCCCTGCATCCGCTCCCGCACCCGGCGGATGTCGCCGGCGGTGTCGCGGCCGAGGCGGGCGGCCGCCTCAAGTTGTTCCAGCGCATCCTCCAGGCGGTCTTGCTTCAAATAGAGGGCGCCCAGCCGGTGACGGAACAAAGGGTTCTGCGGGGCGAGCTTGACGCTCTCCCGGCAGAACATCAACGATATGTCCGGGTTTTCGCCCTTGCCGTCGAACAGCCAGCCTAAAGCGGACAGGGAGGCCGGATCGCTCGAGTTGAACTTGATGGCTTTCTTATAGGCCGCGATCGCTTTTTCCGAGAGGTCGAGGGCGGCGTAACAGTCGCCGAGGTAACGGTAGATGCCGCCGGACTTGGCGCGCAGGCGCCCGGCGTGCTCAAGGCTCTCGCGGGCGGCGTGCGGCTGATGCATGTCCAGCTGGATCTTTCCGATTTGCAACAGGATCTCGAACACATCTGCCCGCAGGCTGTTGGCGTGCAGCAGGTGGTCGAGGGCGGCCTCCTTGCGGCCGAGCAGCCAGTGGACGAGGCCGATGTTGTAGGTTGCCATGTAGTCGCAGCGGTCCAGGTTGACGGCCGCCGCGAACTGCTGCAGGGCCTCCTCGTAGTCGCCGAGCACGGCGTAACACACGCCGAGGCTGTTGCGCACGTTCACGTTGGCGGGGTCCAGGGCGAGGGCCCGCTGAAACTCCCGGATTGCCGCTTCAGTGTCGCCGTGTTCGAAGCACTTGTCGCCGCTGATGTTGAGGCTGACCGCATCGAAGGCAGCGCAGCTGCCCGGGCCGAAGAAGGCGGCGTGATCGGCGGCCTTGCGGGCGTTCACCACGGTCTCGTGAACGGCATAGTCGAGGGTGGGGTGGACGGCAATACCCACGGTCAGCGTGCAGCCGGTGCGTTCGCGCACCTCCTGCTGGAAGGCCTTGGCCGCGGCCAGCCCCTCCGCCGCGCCGCAGCCGGGCAGGAAACCCGCCGGCAGCCCGTGGTCCTCGATCCCCCAGAAACCGCCATTGTCTCGGCAGACCCGGGAAAGCCCGTGGGCAATCTCCAGCAGCGGCCCGGGATCGGGACCGGCCACGAGGGGCAGCTGCCTGCCGGGGGGCTCATCCTGGCGTACGGCCATGGCCGCAAAGCGGCTGACCGCCTTGAGCCGCTTGGCGCAGGCGCCGCGCAGCCCCGTGCCCCACGGGAGGTCCGGAAACGCCGTGGCCAACAGGTCGCGGACATGTTCGGCGCCGTATTCCCGCGCTTCTTCGACCCGCCGGGTGTCGGCCCGGGACAACAGGAAATGGCGGCTTAAGCCTTCCTTGCGTGCGATTTTACGCTTGCGGTTCGCCATGGCTCAATCGGTTTTCAGAATCGACGCCAGCGCCGATCCGATGAGGGGGAATTCGTCGTCCTGGATGGTGCGCACATCCATCACGTAGGCATCGTTCTCGATGCGGCCGATGACGGGCGGATCCCCGCCCCGCAGGCGCAGTTCGAGGGCGTTGGCGGAGAGCCCGTCGACGCGGATGCGCAGGCCGCGGCTCGGCAGCTCCAGCAGCGGCAGGGCGCCGCCGCCGGCCTTGGACGCCAGAGGCACAAGGTCGACCGTCAACCGGGAGTCGACCAGGCCGGCCAGAGCCCGGGCGAGCACCGCAGCGCGCTCGGCGATCGCGGCCTCGGTCTCGGTCAGCATGCGCAAGGTCGGTATCTCCGCCACGGCCCGTTCCTCGTCCCGGTAGAGCCGCAGCGTGCTTTCGAGGGCCGCCAGGGTGAGTTTGTCGATGCGCAGCGCTCGGGTGATGGGGTTCAGGCGGATGCGCTCGATGACGGTTTGCTTCCCCACGATGATCCCCGCCTGAGGACCTCCCAGGAGCTTGTCGCCGCTGAAGGTAACCACGTCGGCGCCGCTGGCGACCGACTCCTGCACGGTGGGTTCTTTCAGCAGGCCGTAACGCGCCAAGTCGATGAAGGTACCGCTGCCGAGGTCCTCCATCACGGGCAGGTTGTGCGCAGCACCCAGGCCGACGAGTTCCGTCAACGACACCTGCCGCGTGAAGCCGACGATACTGTAGTTGCTGCAATGAACCTTCAGCAGGAGCCCGGTTTCGGGAGCGATGGCGCTTTCGTAATCCCGGAGGTGGGTGCGGTTGGTCGTCCCGACCTCCTTCAGCGCGGCGTTGCTTTTGGCCATGACGTCCGGAATGCGGAAGGAGCCGCCGATCTCGACGAGCTCGCCGCGGGAGACGATGACCTGGCGGTTCCGAGCAAGGGATTCGAGGCAGAGCAGCACCGCGCCGGCGTTGTTGTTGACCACCATGGCGGCCTCTGCGCCGGTAATCTCGCACAGCAGGTCCTGGACGGCGGCATAGCGCGAGCCCCGCTTGCCCCGCGCCAGGTCGTATTCGAGGTTCGAGTAGCCGGCGGCGATGGTCACGATGTTTTCGACCGCCGCCCGCGCCAGCAGCGAGCGGCCCAGGTTGGTGTGCACAACGACACCGGTGGCGTTGACCAGGCGCCGGAGGTTCGGGCGCATGCTGAGCCGCACCGCCTGCCGCAACCGGTCCATAATGGTCGCGTCGGACAGCCCCTCATCGGCAAGGGTGCTGTTGCCCTCCAGAATGCGGCGGCGCTGCGCCTCGATCACGGTGCGGACCGAGCCGACGACCACCGATTTGGGGACCCGTTCGAAGTCGCTCTCGGTCTGCGCAAGATCGATGACGCGGTCGACGGCCGGGAGCAGCCGCAGGAGGTGTCGCTGTTGTTCAGTCAAGTCCATAGAGGAGCCTCACAGGCGAGGGCGTGTCTACCGCGGGTGCGCAGGGTATCATGCCGCGATCGCCCCTGTGGGGGCGGCCTCGAACACGTTCACCGGGATCATGTCCACGATCTGCGGGAACCGGTCGACCGTCAGTCCGATTGCGGCCAGGCGCGAGGCCAGCAGGCTCGCATCCAGCTTTTCGATTTCGAGTCCGGCCCGGAAACATGACATCAGAAAATTGGCCAGGAACACGATATGGGCAAGAGGTCCGTGCTGCTCGGCGCGTTCGGGCACGTGGTGATGGCGGATGGCCTCGGCCAGTGAATCTGGCAGGAACCACTTGACCGCCAGACGATGGCCCACCTCGGTGTGGTCGACCCCGAAGACTTCGCGTTCCGCCTGGGTGAAATCCAACGCCGGATCCTCGCACAAGCGGCGGTAAAACTGCGGGTAGGCAGCGGAAAGGTACTGGTCGAGGGCGACCTTGCCGATGTCGTGCAGCAGGCCCGCAGTGTAGGCCAGGCCGGGTGCGGCTGCCGCCGTCAATTGCGCCAGCCGCTCGGCGATCACGGCCGTGCCGACGGCATGATGGTAGAGCCCCCCCTTGCACAGGGAATAGCCCGAGGCCGACTGGTCAAAAAACCCGTCGACGGCCGCGGCGATCACGAACTTCATGAGCAGGTTGACACCCAGATACATCAGGGCCTTATCCAGGGATTCGATGCGGTGGCGGTGGGCGAACATCACGGAGTTGGCAAGCTTCAGCGTCCGCGCGCTGATGACCTGGTCCTTGCGGATCTCCGCCGTCAGCACCTGGATGTCGTATTCTTCCTCTTCTTCGATGAGCCGCATGATTTTCAGGGCGACTTGGGGAACCGGCTGAAGGCGCTCCAGTGCCCGGTCGATGTCCTGCAGACTGGGAAGCGTCGCAGACTGGTGGGACTCGGTCTTGCTGAAGTCGGCCGCCTCGATGCGGCATGCCAGAGTCTGCATGTCCAGGCGGAGGCAGCAAGAGAAAAAGCCGCCGGTTTCGGCGTGGGTGATCGGAATACCTTCTTTGCGCAGAATGGCTTCGGCGGTTTCAGCGGTGCGGCCGCCGATGTCGAGACTGAGGTCGAGCTCATCGAGCGGGCCGATCAGAGCCCCGCCCGCGATGGTAGCCTTCAGGTGTTCGCGCCGGGCTCCGGCGTCGTAGAGGGCCTTCAGAAAAAGAGGCAGGCCATTCGAGGCATATTTCTCCGGTTGGAACGTGCCGGCGAGCGAGGCCGGTGCGGGGAGAAGAAAATGGGCGAGCCCGCCGACTCCCGCCGTCTCGTCCACCAGCGCGAGCCCGACGCAAGTCGCCAGGTATGCTTCCAGAACCAGCGGTTGCCGGATGCCGACAAAATTGCTTCCCGCACTGACGTGATGGTAGGCCATAGGCGTGTGGTTAAATTATTTACCTGTAAACATTATGAAATTTTATACCATGGAGCGTTTCCGGATTCAACCCATTTTTTGAACCGAGTGCTTAAAAAAAGCATTTATGGCCGCGTCAAATTAGGGTATGGTGGAGAACCGTATAGCGAATGCGGGAGATCACTCAGAAGGAATTAAAACGCATGCACTCCATCCTCGTCACCGGTGGCTGCGGATTCATCGGTTCGAACTTCATCCGGTATCTGCTGACGGAAAGCGGGTTTGACGGGCGCGTGGTCAACGTCGACAAGTTGACCTATGCCGGCAACCCGGAGAATCTGGCCGATATCGCGGAAAAATTTCCAGACCGTTATGGTTTCGTTCGCGCCGACATCTGTGATCGCAGCGCCCTGACGGATGTCTTCGGTCGTTTCGCCATCGACGCCGTCTGCCACTTCGCCGCCGAGTCTCACGTCGATCGCTCGATCGTAACACCGGAGGCTTTCATCACGACCAACGTGCATGGCACGTTCACGCTGCTGGAGTTGGCACGGGAGCACGCCGAGCGCCTCGAGCTTTTTCACCATGTGAGCACCGACGAGGTCTATGGCTCGCTG
Source organism: uncultured delta proteobacterium (assembly GCA_963785045.1). Lineage (GTDB taxonomy): Bacteria > Desulfobacterota > Desulfobacteria > Desulfobacterales > SpSt-501 > SpSt-501. The sequence goes on from CAWAUC010000002.1 coordinate 28,367, forward strand.
GGGCCCGAAGGGTATTTTACCGAGCAGACGGCGTACCGGCCGAACAGCCCGTATTCGGCCTCCAAGGCCGCCTCGGATCACCTGGTGCGGGCTTACCATCACACCTACGGCCTGCCGGTGACGATCTCCAACTGCTCCAACAACTACGGTCCTTTTCAGTTTCCGGAGAAGCTGATCCCGCTGATGATCCTGAATGCAGCCGAGGGCAAGCTGCTGCCCGTTTATGGCCAGGGCCGCAATGTACGGGACTGGCTCCACGTCGTGGACCACTGCCGTGCGGTGTGGGCGATCATGCAGGGGGAAAAGGGGAGACTTACAACGTTGGCGGCCGCTGCGAGCTGGCGAACATCGACGCGGTCACCCTCATCTGCGACCTGCTGGACGAGATCCTGCCGGATGCCGCCCTGCGGCCGCGCCGGGGCCTGATCAGTTTCGTGAAGGACCGACCGGGCCACGACTTGCGCTACGCCATCGACTGCCGCAAAATAGAACAGGACCTCGGCTGGGCACCGCAGGTGACATTCGAAGCCGGCCTGCGCCAGACCATCCAGTGGTATCTGGGCCACCGGGCTTGGGTGCAGCGCGTGCAGACCGGTGAGTATCAGCGCTGGGTGCGGCAGCACTACGGCAATGGATGAGGGTTCAAGGAACCGCCAAGGGCTCGAGGATCACCGCGGATGAAGTCTCCCAAGGACTATTTGATTTTCCCGCTGGACGTCGCGTCGGGCGGGGAGGCGAAGCGCTACGTGAGCCTTCTCACGGGCGTGGTGGGCATGTTCAAAGTGGGGCTTGAGCTTTTCATCCGCTCCGGGCCGGAGATCATCGCCTTCATCCATTCCGCCGGTCCGGCCGGTGTGTTCCTGGACCTCAAGCTGCACGACATCCCGGCGACCGTTTCTCGGGCCATGGCCGGGGTTGCCGCGCTGGGTGTGAGGCTGGCCACCGTGCACTGCGGCGAGAGCCGGCGGATGCTTGAGGCGGCCGTCGCCGGCAGCGGCGGGCGGGTCGGGGTGCTGGGGGTCACGGTACTGACAAGCGTGTCGGCTCAGGACATTGCTGCTGCCGGCTTCAAAAAGGAGCTGGCGGAGGACCTGCCGCGGCTCGTCCTGCAACGGGCGCGCATGGCGCAGCAAGCCGGCTGCGCGGGCGTCGTCTGCTCCGGGCGCGAGGCGCAGGCGATCAAGGCCGAGTTCGGCGCGGAGTTCGTCACGGTGACGCCGGGGATCCGGCCGCTGTGGGCGGCCGGCGGGGCGGACGACCAGCAACGGGTGAGTACCCCGGCCGAGGCGGTGAGGGGAGGGGCGGACTATCTGGTGATCGGTCGACCGATCCGGGACGCCCAGGACCCGCTTGCTGCGGCGCGGCGTATCGTTGCCGAGATTGAATCCACGCTCAAGGATGGAGGAGCACTGCGCCTTGCGCCGTGATCCGGTCTTGAAAAGCGGGTGAGGAGGGAAAACAACAAATGGGCAGTTGGCGCAAGCACGGGTTGGCGTGGAGTGCGTTGAGCGCTGTTCTTTTCATCTGCAGCGGCTGCATGGCGCCGCTGGCCTTCCAGGCCGCCGGGGCCATCGGCGGCGCCTCGCCCGTCGCCATGAGCCTTGTCGAAAAAGGCAAAGTGGAGAGCTACTGGGTTGCTCGATTGGCGGACGTTGTCGATGCCACGATCAGCGCGGGCCAGGTGCTGTCGCTTGAACTATTGGAAAAGAAAGTCGAAGCAGATCGAGCCTTATTCCGATATGGTTACAGCAAGGAGCATAAAGTAGAAATCCTGATCGAGTATCGAACCGCCACCATGACCTCCGTGCAGATCGACTATGGGGTCACCGGCTCGATTGCTTTTGCTCGACTCCTGAGCAGGGAAATCGCAGTGGAACTCACCAAAGCAGGCGCTTTTCTGGAAGACCTGCCGCCTGACGAAGACACGGGTGAGGGGTCTGAGGAAATCTGAAAAACAGCGCCTCAGGCCGTGATCCGGCGTTGCGCGGCATTCTGCAAATGCTCACATATTTTGAATATGCTGCGCTTTCCAGAACGCCGCGCGCCTTGGCTGACGGCCTGAGGCGCTGTTTTTCGACTGCCTGTTGATGACGCGAATTCAAAACAGATGAATTCGTAAAAGTCATCCGCTTGGACGACTTCGTAACAAGGCCAAGATCAAGGCGCGCGAATCTCGTGGCGCGAGGCGTACTTTCAGTACGCCGCAGCGACAGCGAGATGAAGCGCAACGCCGAGATTGGCCTTGTTACGAAGTCGTCAAAACAGCCAGAAGGTGCGGTAGGCGGCAAGCCCCAGCACGATTACGGCAAGCGCGATCACGAACACGAGCTGCCGGGGCGTAAAATGCGGCATATCGATCGCCTCGTCACAGGGCATCCAGCCCGAATTCCGTGTGCAGGGACTGGACTGCGAGCTCGGCGTACTTCTGCTCGATCAGGCAGGAGATCCGGATCTCGGAGGTGGCGATCATCATGATGTTAATTCCTTCCCGGGCCAGGCAGGCAAACATCCGCGCCGCCACCCCGGGGTGGCTGCGCATGCCCACTCCGGAGACCGAGATTTTGGCGATGTTGTCGTCTCCGAACACGTCCTCGGCCTCGATCTCCTTGGCCACCTGCTGCGCCAGCGCCAACGCGGTCTTGTAGTCGGCCTTGGGCACCGTGAAGGTCAAGTCGGTCTTGCCGCTGGCGCGGGTGTTCTGGATGATCATATCAACGGAGACCCCGGCCGCGGCGACGGGCGTGAAGATCTTGGCGGCGATGCCGGGGCTGTCCGGCACCTTTCTTAAAGTGATGCGCGCATCGCTCTTGTTCATGGTCACCGCGGAGACCACCACGCGTTCCATGCCGTTATCCTCATTGACGACCATGGTTCCCTCCTCCTCTGAAAAAGACGATCTCACATGCACCGGGACGTTGTATTTCATGGCGAACTCCACCGAGCGGATCTGCAGCACCTTGGCCCCGATGCTGGCCATCTCCAGCATTTCCTCGTAGGAGATCCGGTCGATCTTGCGGGCCTTGGCCACCACGTTCGGGTCGGCCGTAAACACGCCGGTGACGTCGGTGTAGATCTCGCAAACGTCCGCCTTGAGCGCAGCGGCGATGGCCACGGCGGACGTGTCGGAGCCGCCGCGTCCGAGGGTCGTGATGTTTCCCTCGGCGTCGCAGCCCTGAAAGCCGGCCACCACCACTATGGAATGGCCGCTGAGCAGGCTGCGCACGCGCTCGACGCGGATGTCCTGGATGCGGGCGTTGCCGAAGCACTGGTCGGTGCGCACCTGCACCTGGAAGCCCATGAGGGATTGCGCCGGCGAGCCCATGGAGGTGAGCATCATGGCCAAAAGGGTTGCGGTCGTCTGCTCACCGGTGGCGAGCAGGGCATCCAGCTCGCGCTTGTCGGGGCTCTCGTTGATCTCCCGCGCGAGGGCAATCAGGCTGTCCGTGACACCGGACATGGCCGAGACGATGACCACGACGCCGTGGCCCTGGTCATGGGTGCGGATCACGCGGCGGGCGACGTTGCGGATGCGCTCGATGTTCGCCACCGACGTACCGCCGTATTTTTGAACGATCAACCCCATCGCAGACCTCCCTTGCTCCTCAATCTCAAGCGTGTCCATTTCGTATCATGAACGCAGCGCATTTAGCAGAATCAGGGGCGCTTGTCCATACGCAACCACGTGCAGCCTGCGTCTGTCGTCGTCCCCGAACTCAAAGCGAATCTCCAGACGCTCGGCCACCGCCGCAGCGGCCAGCTTGTCGGCCCACTCCACGGCCGCCACCCCTTCGCCGTGCAGAATCTCCGCAAGCCCCAGATCGTCCAGGTCCGCTTCCGCGCCCAGTCGGTATAAATCGATGTGAAACAGCCGCAAGCGGCCGGGGTACTCGTTGATGAGGGTGAAGCTTGGGCTGGTGACGGCGTAATCGTCCGAGACATCAAGTCCCCGGGCCAGACCCTGGACGAAGACCGTTTTGCCGCTGCCGAGATCGCCGATCAGACAAATCACCAGCGGAATCAGCAGCCTGCGGCCGCACCGCTCCCCCAGCCGGCGGGTATCCGCCGCCGAGGCGCTGGCAAGGGTGATCGCGCCTGCGGGAGTGTCGCGGTGTTGCGCCAATCAGGCCTCCTGCAGCAGTCGGGCGATTTCCCCGGGCAGGGCCTGCGCGACCTCGCCTGCCAGATAGCCATAAGGCCCCAGCGTACGGCTGAGCGTGTCGGCGGCCGCTCCGTGAAGATACACGGCCGCCCGGGCAGCCATGTCGGGTCGCATGCCCTGGGTGATGAGACCGGCAATCATTCCCGTCAGCACATCCCCCATGCCGGCGGACGCCATGCCGGGGTTGCCGGTGGGGTTGACATGGATGCTGCCGTCCGGCTGGGCGATAATGGTGCGCGCGCCCTTGAGCACGACGTGGAGGTTGAGCGTGACCGCGAGCTCCCGGGCGCAGGCGATGCGGTCCCGTTGGACCGCGGAAATGCTCGTGCCGGTCAGCCGCGCCATCTCACCGGGGTGCGGCGTGAGAACGGTTGGCACGGCGAGGCCCTTGAAGATCTCCAGGCGGCCGGCCAGGTGGTTGAGGCCGTCGGCGTCGATGACGAGGGGCAGCGGGCTGTGGCGGACCAGTTCGGCGACCAGCTCGCCGGTCTCGGGGTCCTGGCCCAGGCCGGGCCCGATGGCAAGACAGCTCTTGCCCGGGGTGAGCTGCAGGATCGTGTCCCGGGCGGCTCGGCCCAGGCTGCCGCTGCCGGTTTCGGGCAGGGGTGCGGTCATGGCTTCGAGCACCCGTGTTTGCACGATCGGATGCAGGCCTTGCGCCACTCCCAGGGTCACCCGCCCGGCCCCGACGCGCAGGGCCGCTGCGGCGGTCATGGCCGCCGCACCGGTCTTTCCGGGTGAGCCGGCCACGATCAGCAGGTGCCCCGTGCGGCCCTTGTGCGCGTCCGCCGGACGGGGCGAGAAACTGGCACGGACGGCAGGCGCCGTGAGAAGGAAATGGCGCGGCCGAACGCGTTCGGCGATGTGCGGCGGAATGCCGATGTCCACCACTTCCAACCGCCCGGTGTACCCCGCGCCCGGAAAGACGGCGTGGCCGATCTTGGCATACCCGAACGTGACGGTCACCGCGGCGCGGATGCAGGCGCCATCAACTTGACCGGTGTCCGCGTTGAGACCGGAGGGGATGTCGACCGAGAACACAGGCCGTTGCAGCTGATTGATGAACTCGATGACGTTGCGGAAGAATCCCTTGACCGCGGCGGTCAGGCCGGTGCCTAAAATCGCGTCCACCCAGACGGCGACGTCCCGCATCTCGCGCTGGTGCCGCGAAAACGCGGCCTCATCCGGCATCTCGACCACGGATACGGCCAGCGGCGCCAGCAGCTTCAGGTTGGCGGCGGCATCGCCCGACACGCGCTCGGCGGTGCCGAGCAGGTAGACGCGCACGGGATAGCCGGCCTGAGCCAGGCCGCGCGCCATCACAAACCCGTCGCCGCCGTTGTTGCCGCGGCCGGCGGCAACCCCGACGCCCTTGCGGGCAGCCTCCGCGAAATGCGTCAGGAATACCCGGACGGCCTCGCGGCCGGCATTTTCCATCAGCACCCGCCCCGGCAGGCCGAAAGATTCGATCGTCAGGCGGTCCAGCGTCTGCATCTCGGCTGCGGTCAGTAAGTTCATGCGTATCCTCTTCGGAAATTGACGTGGGTGTCGGTCACGAAGCCTGAAGCTCGAAGCTGGAAGCGGGAAGAAAGAAAATCGGCGATGGCTTCCGCTTCACGCTCGTGTGGATCGGCTCTTGCGCAACTTCTGGATTGCAGGCGAGGCTTTTGCCTCTTTCAGCTTCGAGCTTTCGGCTTCGAGCTTCAAGCTTTCTTCTATCTTTTTTACCAGCTGCCGGCTCTTGGCGTCCATGCGACGGGCTGGGCGGCCCCCGTTTTCGTGATCGTAGCCGCACAGGTGCAGGACCCCGTGTACCAGAAGCTCGATACATCGTTCCTCGATCGTCCGCCCGGTGAGCCGGCTTTCGCGTTCGGCCGTGTCGACGCAGATCACCACGTCGCCCAGCAGGTTCGGGGTGAGGTCGCCGTAGGCGCCCTCGCGCATGGGAAAGGCAATCACGTTGGTGGGCCCGTGCCGGTTCAGAAAGGCGAGGTTCATGCCGGCGATTTCTCGGTCGCCGACGAGCAGGATGGAGAGCTCCGCGTCAGGACGCTTTAAACCGTCTAACAGAACTCGGGCGGCCTGCCGGATCCTTTTCAGGGAGATCTTGTGACGCTTTTGGCGGTTGGCGATCTGAATGTCCATGGCGGGGTCTGCCTTTGGCGTTCTCACCGGTCGGAGGCCGGTGCTCGAAATATTCGATGCGGTGGTGATGGATGCCATTCAGGATGGTGGTGAAGCTGACGGCGATACGGTGGATGTCCTTGAGCGTGATGTCGCACTCGTCGAGCTGGCCGTCGGCGAGGATCCGGTTGATCAAGTCCTGGACCTGCCCTTTGATTCGGCCGGGGGTCGGGTTTTCCAGGGTCCGGGAGGCGGCTTCGACCACGTCCGCAAGCATCACCAGGGCGGCTTCGCGGGCCTGGGGCTTGGGACCCGGGTAGCGGAAATCATTCTCGTTCACCTGGTCTTCGCCTTTGAGCTGCCGGGCCTTTTCGAAGAAATACCGGATCAGGCTCGTGCCGTGGTGCTGCCGGATCCCGTCGATGATCACGGGTCCCAGCTTGTGCTCGCGGGCGACCTCCACTCCGTCCTTGATGTGCGCCATCAGGATCAGGCTCGACATCGAGGGAGCCAGCTTGTCGTGGCGGTTCTTGCCGTTGCGCTGGTTCTCGATGAAGTAGAGCGGTTTTCGGATTTTACCGATGTCATGGTAATAGCCGACGACTTTGCCGAGCAGAGGGTTGGCGTCGATCTCGGCCGCGGCGGCCTCCGCCATGGAACCCACGATCACCGAGTGGTGATAGGTGCCCGGGGCCTCCATCATGAGCTGCCGCAGGATCGGGCGGTCCAGGTTGGCGAGTTCGAGCAGGGTGATGTCGGTTGTGTAGCCGAAAGCCATTTCCGTGAGGGGGACGATGCCGCCCGTGATCACCCCGGACCCGATGCCCCCCAGAAAGGCGAACGCCGAACTCCAGAGCAATCCTGTCCATGAAAAATCCTGCAGGAAACATCCCGCGGCAGCAGCCAGAATGACGCTGAGCAGGCCGGTCTTCGCACCCGCCATGACGAAGACCTTGCGTTCGCGGCAGTTGCGGACCCAATAGGCGCCCATGCTGCCGGTGACAAGGTAAAAGACGCACATCGGCAGGCTGTTGCCGAGGGCGAGGGCTGCACCAAAGGCCGTCAGGATGGCAAACGGGAGTGCGGCCGGCAGCCCCAGAAACACGCAGATGGTCATCGGTGCCGCCACGAGCGGGACGGCGAATACCGCGGTCCACACGGGGATGGTGTATTGCGAATTCCGGAAGACCAGCTCCAGGAAGGAGCTCATCGCCTGGGCGAGGAGCTGAAATAGGAGGAACATGCAGGCCATCAGGAGGATGTCCTTGGCCGGGGTCTGGGACTGGCGCAGCCCGCGCTCAAGAAAGAGCAGATAGACGACGGCAATGAGGCTGAATATCACCACGGCGGAGCCCAGCGTGCCGAAGAAAAACTGCTGGGGTTTGGTCTGAGATTCCAGCGCCTTCAGTTTGAGCACGTGCAGGTCCGTGACCCGCTCGCCTTCCCGCAGCAGCATCTCCCCCGCCTTGACCTGGTAGAGCACCGGCTTGATCTCCGACATGGCCCGGTGTTTGCGATCCTCGGTCTCGTTGCGGTTGAGGGTGATGTTCGGCTGGATCAGCCGCTGAGCCAGATCCACCACGAGGTTGGCCATGGCGTAGTCCAGGTCCCGCAGTGCCGGCTGGCCGATGCTGCGCACGAGGGCCTTGGCCTGGTCCAGGCTGTAAAACCGGCGCGCGTCGCGGACGATCCGTTCGTCCTTTGTCCGAACCTCCCGCAGGATGATGCCTTTTTCGAAGTCTTTGAGCATAACATCTTTGCTGGCGACGATGCCGCTTTCCAGGATCTTCTGCAGGATTTCCCCGATGGCGTCCGCAATGTGCTTAGAGAAACCCTCGGCTTCCAGTGCCATGAACGCACCCTTGCCGACGCGGATGCCGAGCTTGTCCTCGAACACCTTGCGAGCCTCCTCGCTCGAGACCGTGAGGCCCGTGCGCTTGTCTTCAGCCAACGTGTTATCCGCGGTCCCCAAATTGGTGCCGCGGCTTTCGGCCGCCGCCTGTCGCAAAGCGCGCATATCGGCAAAGGTTCCGTTTACCATCTGCACGAGACGGTTGACGAGGTCGGTGTCGTAGTCGTAGACCGTGAGGACATCCTGAACAGCCTGCTGGCGCTTGATTTCGGTCGCTGTCTGATCTTCGACCAGAAAGTCCTTCGGGGCCTTGATATCTTTCTCGGCGACGTCGCCGACGCTGTAAGCGAGTTTTGTGACCATGAGATTCGGGTAGAGAATCAGCGTGAAGAGGGCCGTCACGGCGATCAGCACGATCAGGCGCAAACGGAACAAGGGTCCCCTGAGAAGCGGATCGCCGGGTTTGTGTCGGGCGATGTTCATGGCGCTCCACCGGTCTGGCTCAGACGTGCGGCGTGATGCCGGCGGGCAATGCTGCGATGGGACATGGCCGTTGGTCTCCTCCGGTGCGGGGTCAGGCGGGGTGCGGGTTGGCCTGGGTTCCGCGTTTGCGCTCGTCGAGTTCCTCGTAGGCGCGGATGATTTCCTGCACCAGCTTGTGCCGCACCACATCCTGCTTGGTGAAAAACACGAAGCGAATCCCCTCGATCCCCTGCAGAATATTCTTGGTTTCGATCAGCCCGGACATCCGCTCCGGCGGCAGGTCGATCTGGGTGATGTCCCCGGTGATGACTGCCTTGGAGTTGAAGCCGATGCGCGTCAGGAACATCTTCATCTGCTCGGAGGTCGTGTTCTGGGCCTCGTCCAGGATGATGAACGAATCGTTCAGGGTCCGGCCGCGCATGAAGGCGATGGGGGCCACTTCGATGACGCCCTTCTCCATCAGCGCGGAGACCTTCTCGAAACGCATCATGTCGTGCAGCGCGTCGTAGAGGGGGCGCAGATAGGGGTCCACTTTTTCGGCGAGATCCCCGGGCAGAAACCCCAGCGTCTCGCCCGCCTCCACCGCCGGCCGGGTTAGGATGATCCGGCTCACCTGGCCTTTGCTGAAGGCCGCGACCGCCATGGCCATGGCGAGGTAGGTTTTTCCGGTGCCAGCCGGCCCGATGCCGAAAACGATGTCGTGGTGGCGGATCGCTTCGATGTATTCCTTTTGCGCCGGACTTTTGGGGGTGACCGCGCCCTTTTTGGTCGTGACGTACACCGTGTCCAGGAAGATGTCCTTCAGCTGGATGCGGTGATCCCGGCTGAGCATCCGAGCGGCATAGTCGATATCGTTCGCATGGATGGGGTAGCCTTCTTTCAATAGCCCGTAGAGCTGGTTCAGCAGATTTTGGGCCAGTTCGGCGGCGTAGCGTTCACCTTCGATAAACACCGTGGTGCCCCGGGCGTTCACGCGCAGATCGAGGATGTTTGCGAGCCGCTGCAAGTGGCAGTTGTGCTCGCCGAACAGGTGTCGGGCCAGGTCGTTTTCCGCAAACGGGAGGGTGAGGGTGTGGTGGTCGCTCATAAAATTGATCGGGCGCCAAACATACCCGGCGCCGGGTGTTTGACCTTATATCATTATCACATTAGCGATGGCGAATGCAATCGCCAATTGGGTTCCCAAAATTCACATGCTAAGGTCCGGCCGCCTCGATCTCTTCGAGGGTTTTTGGGAATTTGTCTGCCCCCGGGCCTCCCAGGGCGATGGCCTTGCGGACTGCATCGAGGGCTTCGCTTTTCTGCCCTTGGCGCAAAAGGACATCCGCGAGGTTGTTCCAGGCCGCGCCGGAATCCGGGTGAAGGGCGACGGCCCGGCGGAACTCGGTTTCGGATTTTTCCAGCTGCCCCAGCGCGTAATAGCTGTTGCCCAGACCCATGATGGCCGCCATGTTCTCAGGCCAGCGGCTCAGGGCAGCACGGTAGCCGTCCACAGCCGCTGCAGGCTGTTTTGCTTTTTCGAGTCCTATCACGGCTTCCACGAACTTGCCTTCTTCCGCGGTTGCCGGAAGCTCGCCGGGGTTCAAGACCAGAAGGCCCCAGTTGTTCGCGCGGGCCCAGGTGTTTTCAAAGACGCGCAAAGCCGTCCGCTTGCAGGCGTCCGCCCCGGAGTGCAGGATGACCTCGTCGGCGGGGGTGTCATATCCGATCGCTACCGCATAATGCCAGAACGGAATCCAGGACAGCCCCAGGTTTTGCAGAACGATCACGGGGTGACCGGCAGCGATTTCGCGCATCAGGGACTGCGTTCCGGAGATCTCGTAAGCCAGGCGGCCGGAACGCCGGGCCCCGGCGATCATGGCCGGCTGCAGGCTGCCCTTCAAGGAGGCCGTGTAGACCTTTTCGGTCAGTTCCGCGGGCGTGACGGCAAGACCGCTCCACGCGAGCACCATGGCGAGGGCTGCCGGGCCGCACTGGTATTCGTCCTGGGGAAAGAAAGGGACCGAGGCGATCTCGCGTTGAGGAGGGATGCCGGTGAGATCCTGCGGCCAATCTCCCCGCAGCAGCATCGCGCAGCCGCATAGAAACAGGGTCGCCAGCACCAGGCAGCGCAGGCCGCGGTTGATCAATTTAGAAGTGGTTTCAAAATCCCGTCTGACTCCCGCTGGCAGCGTTGCAGGCCTCTTGAAATGCTCACATACCAGCGCGGCTGCTGCGCGTTCGAATCGGCTTGCGCCTTGCCCTCGGGCGAGACCCGAGGTTTTGAAACCACTTCTATCTCTTATTGTCACGTGATCCCTCATGCCCCGACAAGAAGCATGTAAACATCCATCACATTGGTCCGGGTGGGTCCGGTGAGGATGAGATCGCCGAGGGGCTTGAAGAAATGGTAGGAATCGCTGCGTTTCAGAAAAGCGTGGGGGTTCATGCCCAGCGCCTTCGCTTTCGAGATCGTCGCCCCGTCGGCGATGGCGCCGGCGGCGTCGGTGGGGCCGTCCGTGCCGTCGGTGCCGCCGGCTAAAACAACGATCCGGTCCGTCCCGTCGAGGGCGATCGCCCCTGCCAGCACGAATTCCTGGTTGCGCCCGCCGCGGCCGTCACCCTGGATCGTCACCGTGGTTTCACCCCCCGTCAGGAGGCAGGCCGGCGGCTTCAACGGATGATGTGAGCTCAGGACCTCCTTGCCGATGGACGCGAACGCCTTGGCCACCTCGCGGGCTTCGCCTTCGACCTTGGAGGAAAGAATGAGGCCGCGATAGCCCAGGCGCTCGGCGCTCTCCGCGGCAGCCGTGAGCGCCCTCAGGCAGGAACCGACCAGCACCTGGACGCAGCCCGAGAAGGCAGGGTCGCCCGGCTTGGGCGTCTCCGGCAGCGTGCCTCTTACTCCCTGCGACACGCGTTCGCGCACGGAAACCGGGATTCTGTCCCAGATGTCGTAGCGCTTGAAAATGTCCAGGGTGTCCTGAAAACTGCTGCGGTCGGGTACGGTCGGCCCCGATCCGATGACATCAAGGTCATCACCCACCACATCCGACAGGATGAGGCTCAGCACGCCGGCCGGGTGGGCTGCCCGTGCCAGTTGTCCGCCCTTGGCACGGGAGAGATGTTTGCGGATGGTGTTGATTTCGTGAATCGTGGCGCCGCAGGCCAGCAGGCTGCGGGTAGTGGCCTGCTTGTCCGGCAGGCTGATTCCCTCCGCGGGGGCGATCAGCAGCGCGGAGCCTCCCCCGGAAATCAGGCAGAGCACGAGATCGCGCTTGCCGGCGCCTTGCAGCAGCTTCAGGACCTCCAGGGTGCCGGCAACCCCCCGCTCATCGGGTACGGGGTGGCTGGCCTCCTGCACCCGGATTTTTTTCAAGGGCAGCCCGTGTCCGTCCTTGACCACGAGCAGACCTGCGGCCACTCGGCCTCCAAGAATGTCTTCCACGGCTTTGGCCATGGGGGCAACGGCCTTGCCGGCGCCGACGACCAGGATGCGGTCATAAGACTTCAAGTCATATCGGCCTCCGTCCACCAGCAATACATTGTTTTCAACCCGCAGATAGCGATGAACGGCCTCCTCGGGGTCGACGGCGGCCAGGGCCGAATGGAATATGGTCAGGGCATCCTGCCGCAGGCGGTTTTCGTGTTGATCGTTGCGATCCATGCCGGAGCTCCTGGATGGTTGACGGCCGGTCCGTAACCCGTCGGTCGTTAAAAAATAAGGTAACGGCTAAGGATTCAGGGTTCAGGGTTCAGACGACCCGCGAGGGCCGGCGCCTCAATTCTCGCCCGTCCCCCGAACGGATGCATCGGGCCAGCGGTGACCAGACTCCGGCCATCGCTTTTCCCCTGAACCCTGAATTCTTGCTACCTGTAGTACATCCGCTTGAATTCTGCAAATAACGGCGCCTTCGTCGCCGGCGGCCGCATTCGTCAATCCTTTGATCGTTTGCAGGCAAAGTCTGCCGCACCGCGGTGCGTCGGGCTTTATTTTCAGCCCGTTCAAAGGCCTCTTTTTGTTTTTATATTTGTTTATAAATTAGTTAGTTGAGCATTTATGTCGCATGCCATAAATCAGTATTGTTTTTCGTGGAATGATTGTTGCTTTACCTTGGTGGTTGGACCGAATTATTTTGCGTGGAGGGTGTGATGGCGGCTGATAAGCCTTTGTCCATACGGGATTATCTTGAACCCCGGCAGGTGGCGACGGCAGGGTCAAGACTCTCCAGGGCGGCCACCCATAACAGCTCGACGTTTCAGGACATTCTCAGTCATGCAAAAAGCAAGGACGCGCAAGGCCAGCCGACAGGTCTGACGATTTCCGACTATCTAAAACGGCGGGTGACCGCCAAGCCCACGGCCAGGACGCTCGGCTTCGTCAGCCCTGGAGGCTCCGTCGTCACCCCGGCCAATTCGTCCGACGTGAAAAAGATCCCGACCGTTGCCACACAAGGCCCGCCCGAAAAACTTAACGAAACGGCTGGGCCTCCGTCCGGCCAGCGATCGTCCCAAATCCCTCGGCGGGTTTTCGGGCGCTTGCGCTCCGACAATGGGGCGGGCGATGTCATCGAGGGCTCCATCCAAAAGGCCGCTGCCAGATACAACCTGTCTGCGGATCTCATCCGCGGGGTCATCCGCGCGGAGTCGAACTTCCAGCCGCAGGCCGTTTCATCGGCCGGGGCCCAGGGGCTGATGCAGTTGATGCCGCAGACGGCCGGAGAACTCGGCGTCACCAAGCCCTTTGACATCCGGCAGAACATCGACGGTGGCTCTCGCTATCTCAGGCAGATGCTGGATCGTTTCGACGGCAACCTCACGCTTGCCCTGGCAGCCTACAACGCCGGCCCCGGTGCGGTGGAAAAATATGAGGGCCGGGTGCCCTATGCCGAAACCCGGGAATACGTTCAACGGGTTTTGCGCTACAGCGGTGAAAAAGCATAGAACTGGTTTCATAACCCCGTCTGACGCCCGATGGTCCCGCCATGGCGGGATTGCAGGCCTCTCGAAATGCTCACAACCTGCCGTGGCTGCTGCGCGTTCGAATCGGCCTGCGCCTTGCCCTCGGGCGTGATCCGAGGTTTTGAAACCACTTCTATCCCGAACATCGCGTGAAAATTTTTCTCAGAATCAGTACCCCAAATTGAAGTCGCCCACCCGGCCGAAGGCGTCCACCTTGTCGTTCGTCAATCTCACGTAGTAGCGGTCTGTAAAAATCCAATCACTGCAAAGCTGGTATTTCAGGTAGGTGGTCTCCCCCATCTCGCTGGTGCTGCTCGGAGAACCGATCGCCCCCACCACCTGATCCCGGGTCATGCCGAGTTGGATTTGGTTCATTTTGCTCGCGCAGCCGAAAAGCAGCATGAGCGCCAACGCCAACCCCGTAACACGCCATCCCCTCATATCCGGCCTCCTTTTCAGCATCGATAATTTGGTTCGTCCATAGCATTCCTGGCGTGCCTTGGCAACTGCCTTCGCCGATAGGAAAACCCCCGGATGTGGCCTGCGGGTGATCTTCAACTTGACAGGGTGATGACCGAATAGTATTGGCAGCGTCAACCCATTGAAGGTTCACGAAGTCTTCAAAGGAGGCTTTTATGAACGTCAACAAAGTCGACCACATTTGCATCGCCGTCAAAAACCTCGCGGAGGCCCGCAAAATATGGGAGCCGGTTCTCGGCAAATCCAAACCGGACGACGCGTATATCGATGAGTCGGAAAAGATAAGGGTCGCCCGCTACTGGGTGGGCGAGGTCGGCTTCGAGCTGATGGAGTCGACCACTCCCGATGGGGAGGTGGCCAGGTTCATCGAAAAGCGCGGCGAAGGAGTAATGCTGATCAGCTTCAACGTCGACAACACCCGGATGGCCATGGAGGCGCTCAAGGGCGAGGGCTATCCCTTTATCGGCGGGGCCAGGCCTTTTCGCGATTGCGAATTCGCCTTTGTGCACCCCAGGAAGATGAACGGAGTGCTTCTGGAACTCATTGATTACAAATGGCGGGAGTTGGAGAAATGACCATCGCAAAAAAAATCGAGACCATCATGGCAGGCGCCTCATGGATCCGGCGCATGTTCGAGGAAGGGGCAGAGCTCAAGAAGAAGTTCGGCCCCGCGAACGTCTATGACTTCAGCCTGGGCAACCCCAACCTGCCGCCGCCGGAAAAGTTCAATGAGGTGCTGCAGGAACTTATCCGCAGCGAATCCCCCTCGGCCCACGCTTACATGCCGAATACGGGCTATCCCGATGTCTGCGCCGCGGTGGCGGGATTCCTGGCGAGCGAGCAGGGGGCTGCCGTGGAAGGAACGGATGTCATCATGACGTGCGGTGCGGCCGGCGCGCTGAACATCGCCCTCAAGGCCATGCTCGACCCCGGCGACGAGGTGCTGACGCCCGTGCCCTGTTTCGTGGAATACGGGTTCTACGCCGACAACCACGGCGGCGTGCTCAAGACCGTGCCAAGCCGGACCGATTTTCAGCTCGACCTGCCGGCCCTGGCAGCCGCCATCACGCCCAAGACCAAAGCGGTTCTGATCAACTCGCCCAACAACCCCACCGGCGCCGTATACGGCGCCGAAAGCCTCGGGGCGCTGGGGGAACTGCTGGAAACGAAAAGCCGCGAGCTCAAGCGCGGCATCTACCTGATTTCCGACGAACCCTACCGCAAGGTGGTCTACGACGGTGTCGAGGTTCCGAGCATCTTCAAGGCCTACCGTGAGAGCCTCATCTGCACCTCCTATTCCAAAGACATTTCAATTCCGGGGGAGCGTATCGGTTTTGTGGTGGTCAACCCCGGGGCGACCCACCGCAAAGCGCTGCTGGGGGGCATGGCGCTGGCGAACCGTATTTTGGGATTCGTGAACGCCCCGGCCCTGATGCAGCGGGCGGTCGCCCGCCTGCAGGGTCAGACGGCGGACATCGAGGCCTACCGGTGCAAGCGCGACCTGCTTTGCGACGGCCTGGGCGCCATGGGCTATGAGTTCGTCAAGCCGGCGGGGACCTTCTATCTGTTTCCCCGCTCCCCAATCCCGGATGACGTCGAGTTTGTGCAGGCCCTCAAGGCCGAACGGGTTCTGGTGGTGCCCGGCAGCGGTTTCCACGGGCCGGGTCACTTCCGCATCGCTTTCTGCGTGGACGACGCCGTGATCAAAAATGCGATGCCCGGATTTGAAAAGGCGATTCGCAAGTACGGAGGATAGCTTAAACAGGGTGTTGAAAAACAAGCATCAGGCCGTCAGCCAAGGCGTGCGGCGTTTTGGAAAGCGCAGTCTATTCAGCGATAGGTGAGCATTTACAAAAGCCGCACAACGCCGGACCACGGCCTGAGGCGCCGTTTTTCAACAGCCTGTTAGGGGTGAAGCGATTCCAGGTGCTTGGTATCGGGTGTATGGGTGTCTGCATCGGAGGCTTTGCCGTGGATTGCAGCCAGTGTCGGAAGTGCCCCATCGCCCTTTGCGGCAAAGCCTGCGAGAAAGAAGGAACGCAAACCTCCGTTTGAGCCGGGCGGGCAAGCTAAATTTTCACCATGGCCCTTGCATCTTTTTTTTATTCCGGTTACCATCGGGCGCCTGCGGGTCCGGAAGCCTCCGATCTGCTGAAATCCACCGGGTGACGGTGCCCCGCGTCAGGGTTTGGGAACCACCGGCAGATTTGAGGGTACACTCCATATGGAAATAATAAGGAGCAGCGATGAAGAACATCAGCAAATCTAAAGATCAATGGCGATGGGTCTTGGCTCTTTTGGTCATTGGGGCGGCGGTGATGCTTTTCGCCTGCAGCCAAGATGGTGGGCAGCCCAGCGACCTGTCGAAGAAAGCACCGCCCAGCTTGGGGGCGATCTCCAACGTGGATGGCTCCGACGAAGGCAAGAAAGACGCCAATACGCCTCAGGCCGGCACGGCGCAGGCGCCCGCGCAGAGCCCGGCCGGGGGGCAGCCTCCTCAACCCGCACCAAAACAGTAGCCGGTTCCTGCAGCCTCAGCGTTGCGGCTGAAGGCGGGCAGCCCCCTTCAGAACGGCTGGCTATTCCCTAACAGGGTATTTAAAAACCGGGCCTGAGACGGTGATCCGGCGTTGTGCGGCTTTTGTAAATGCTCACATATGCAATGCATATGCTGCGCTTTCCAAAACGCCGCACGCTTTGGCTGACGGCTTGATGCTCGTTTTTCAATACCCTGCTAAATATGACCCGTGAGTAGAAGTGGTTTCAAAACCTCGGATCACGCCCGAGGGCAAGGCGCAGGCGGATTCGAAGGCGTAGCAACCGCGGCAGGTTGTGAGCATTTCGAGAGGCCTGCAATCCCGCCATGGCGGGACCATCGGGTGTCGGGCGGGGTTATGAAACCAGCTCTAAAGACCGTTGGACCTTTCCGGCCTCAACCTCAGAAGCCCGGTGCGCGTCAGAAGCCCGGATCTTTTGGCGGGTGCGGCATCTTGCCGCGGTCAAACGGCGATCCGGTCCTGCCATGTCGACTTAGTTGCAAGGCACCTCTACAAAAAAACAACCCCGCCCTTTGCCCATGTCTTCCACCCACCGGAGGATCCGGTGGGTGGTTGCTTTGGCGGTAATGATAAAACACAATGTAAAAGTGGTGAATCAATTAGAGATGGACGGCCCCTTAACTCGTGCCCATCCAGAAATGGCGTCTTTCGGCCCATGCCGGCGTTCTCGCTCTTCGCAATCCTCGGCGCAGCCTCACTTTGCCTGCGGTTGCGAAATCGCTGCGGCCTTGGCCTGAGCCGAAATCCACCATTTCTGGATGGACACTAACTCGGGGTTGCAATGCGGGAATTCTGGCATATGGTAATGTCAGCTTGCTGACATGAAAAGCGGCAGGTCCAGGGCATCCGAATTCTAACAGGGTGTTGAAAAACAAGCATCGGGCCGTCAGCCAAGGCGCGCGGCGTTTTGGAAGGTGCAGCCTATTCAGTCATATGTGAGCATTTACAAAAGCCGCACAACGCCGGATCACGGCGCGAGGCGCCGTTTATCAACAGCCTGCTAAGCCCGAAATCAGATCTTAAGGAGAGGTTGTCATGGTCAACGGAAATGCGGTTTTTCTAATCATGCTGGTGGTGGCTTACTTTGCCGCACTGGCTTATTTCGAAAATGCCTACTGCAAGAACGCCTTTATTAGCAACGATGAATATCTTACCAGCCTGGCGATGGTCCGGAAATGCAGTGTCTACGACCTTTTTCGATGCTCCGGGGCCGATTGGAGGTTTTCCAATTCAAAAATAGAGACCGATTTCAACGCCTACTTGAAAACCGGGCAGATACCTCAATACGTCGTCACCTACGTCAAGCAGAACATCCGGTCCGAGGACGTAAAAACGCTTCGGCTCATCAGCCGGCTGTGGTGAACTCAAAGATGGCGCAGGGTGGTATTTCACATTCAAGAAAGCGGATTCCAGCAGCCAGAAAATGGGGAGAGGGCGGCTTTTCCCAGGGCGATGTGGGACGCGCAGGAAGTTACCTGAGCGGATGTGTTTATCACTTCAGACTCATAAGCGGGTTTAAAACCATCTCCACGAAAAAATAAACGATTAAACCCAGGGACAGGACTATGAGTGAGGTGAAATATACAGCATTACGCCGGTGCGACCTCTTCTCGTTTTCATCATAGAAAACGTATTTTCCGCACTTGATGCACAGGAGTTTCTTGCTCGTGAGGGTGCTGACATGGCCGCACGAGCAGGGGCGATCTTTAGGTTTTAATTGCATGGTATTCCTCCGGTTGTCTCGGTTGCAGGCTGCTGAAAAAGAAGCATCGGGCCGCCAGCCAAGGCAGAGGCGGTGTGCTGTTTTTTCTTTCAAGACGCAGGCGGGGACTCATCTGCGCCCTCGTCCTTGCTTTTTTCCGGGGGGGAGAAAAACAACGATGCTTCTTTCTGAAGCAGATAATAGAGGGAAAAGCCGAACGACGCTGCAGTGAGCGCGGTGAGGATCAGCAGGGCCTGCTTTCCACCCAGAGCAAACACGATGGCGGACCAGGTGTACATCACGACCATGATGATGTTGAAATAAATGCACAGCATCCGTGCCCATTTTCTGATTGTTGCGACGCCATAGCAAATCCCAATGCCCACCCCCAGGTTAAGATAGGTAACTCTCTGGTCCTCGGCGATGAAACCGAAATAAAATATATAGTGAGCCACCCACCCTGCCAGCAAACAGATAATTGCCTTTTTGACGACGAGCGGCAGTGTAGCCCAATTTTGTCGAATGGCTAACATTCGAACTCCTTTCCTCCCCACGGCGTTTCGCGGCATGGAACCGTCATCCTTCGATTGACCCCTAGTTAGCGCTTCTTCGATAAAATTTCAAGCAAGCTTGACCCCGTAACCAAGTTAATATCTTGGTAACATAAGTCATAAATTATATAAAGATAAAAAAATGAAAATATTTCTCTTGACAAACACAGAAAACTTTATTTATAAGAACTCACACCATGAATTAGGTTCATATAATTGATGGGTATTCAAACACGCCAGCTCAGAGATCGCGAAAGACGCCGCCAGCAGATCATCGCGGCATCCAAACGGGTATTCACTTCCAAAGGCGTTTCCAGGACCACCATCAAGGATATCGCTGACGAAGCGGAACTGAGCCCCGGGACCCTTTACATCTACTTCAAAAACAAAGATGAGCTGTATGCGTCCCTGTCGATTCGCATGCTCAAGCACTTGCACCTGAGTCTGCAGCGTGTGAAAGAAACAAAGGATCTGTCCGATGACCAACGAATAGATTCCGTTAAAAAAGCCCTGTTCGAACTGTATGAAATCGATCCTCTCATGCTGATCAACCTTTCGCACCTCCAGGCGAGCGAGACCCTCGACAACATTTCCCCGGAACTTTATGAACAGATTCTGGACCTCTCGCGGCGATCGCTCCAAGCGCTTTCTGAAATTTTCGCCAAGGGAATCCAACTCGGAAGTTTTCTAGAGCGCAACCCCATGCAGCTAGCTGTAGCGCTGTGGGCCATGTTTTCGGGGTTGGTCCTCTGGGAAGAGAGCAAACGATCGCTCGACGCGCGCAAAGATTTCCTGAAACCCTCGCTGGAGATCGCTTTCGAGATTTTCGGCCGGGGCGTCAAGCTCGGAGAGCCGGATCAAACACCGGCTCCGGTCAAAGCGCCTTTACATAGAAGAGATTTTCGATAGAAAAGCGGCGTCGACCGCATCGGGCCCCGGGCGTTGCATTGGACCGTCGCGGGAAGGACTTATCAAGCATATTTCATTAACATCCTTCAAGGAGAAAGGAGGCACCGACACCAAGAAGAACCACCCAACCGCTAAGGCCTGTCACCGACCCTCATGGTGATGGAATTTTCTCAAGAAAGGAGAATGAGGTATGGCAGTGGAAAAAGAATCCGTCGACACATCCGAGGCCGAGATTGCGGTCCACTGGGGGGAAGAGAAGTACGTTTATCCTTCCAACGAATTCATCGCCCAGGCCAACATGACCGATCCAGCCGTATTCGACCGGTTCAGCTTAGAGAACTTCCCCAACTGCTTCAAAGAATACGCCGATTTGCTCTCCTGGTACGAGTACTGGCACACCACACTCGACACCAGCGACGCGCCCTGCTTCAAATGGTTCGTCGGCGGCAAAATCAATGCGTCCTATAACTGCATCGACCGGCATCTGGCCAAGAACAGGAACAAGACCGCCATCCATTTCGCTCCCGAACCCATCGGGGAAAAATACGACCACATCACCTACCAGGAGCTGTACGTGCGGGTGAACGAGTTCGCGGCCTTGCTGCGCGATTTTGCCGGGCTGAAGAAGGGCGATCGCGTCACCCTGCACATGCCCATGGTGCCCGAGCTGCCCATCACCATGCTGGCCTGCGCCCGGCTGGGGGTGATCCACTCCCAGGTCTTCGGCGGGTTCTCGGGCAAGGCCTGCGCCGACCGGATTTCGGACTCCCAGAGCCGGGTGCTCGTCACCATGGATGCCTACTGGCGCAGCGGCACGCTGATCGACCACAAGCAGGGCGCGGACATCGCCTGTGACTTGGCCGGGAAAGACGGCCAGAAGGTCGACAAGGTGCTCGTCTGGCAGCGCTATCCCGGGAAAGCCTCCAGCCCGACCCCCATGGTGAAGGGCCGCGATTACTTCGTGAACGAGGAGCTCAAAAATTATTACGGGGCGCGGATCGAACCGGAGCACATGCCGGCCGAGGCCCCGCTCTTCCTGATGTACACCAGCGGCACTACCGGTAAACCCAAGGGCTGCCAGCACAGCACCGGCGGCTATCTGGCCTATGTCGCCGGCACCTCCAAATACGTTCAGGACATTCACCCCGAGGACGTGTACTGGTGCATGGCCGATATCGGCTGGATCACCGGGCACTCCTACATCGTCTACGGGCCGCTCGCCCTCTGCGCTTCCACCGTGATTTTCGAAGGGGTGCCAACCTTCCCGGATGCCGGCCGGGCCTGGAAGATCGCCCAGGATCTGAACGTGAACATCTTTCACACGGCCCCCACCACCATTCGGGCGCTGCGCAAGATCGGCCCGAACGAGCCGGCCAAGTACAACTTCAAATTCAAGCACATGACCACGGTGGGCGAGCCCATCGAGCCCGAAGTCTGGCGTTGGTACCATGAGGTGGTCGGCAAGGGCAAGGCCGCCATCGTGGACACGTGGTGGCAGACCGAAACCGGCGGATTCCTGTGCAGCACGCTGCCGGCGATCAGACCGATGAAGGCCGGCAGTACCGGCCCGGGGGTGCCCGGCATCCATCCCATCATTTACGACGAAAACGCCAAGGAGATCCCGCGCGGCGCCGGCAAGGCCGGCAATATCTGCATTCAGAACCCCTGGCCGGGGGCCTTCCAGACCATCTGGGGGGATCGCGACCGCTTCGTGCGCACGTATTATGAGCGCTACTGCAAGAACCCCAAGAGCAAAGACTGGCGCGATTGGCCCTACCTGACCGGGGATGCGGCCGTGGAGGCCCCGGACGGATACTACCGCATCCTGGGCCGGATCGACGATGTCATCAACGTTTCAGGCCACCGCCTGGGGACCAAGGAGATCGAGTCCGCCGCCCTGGTGGTGGAGGAGGTTGCCGAGGCCGCCGTGGTCCCGGTGAAGCACGACATCAAGGGCATCGAGCCGGACCTCTACATCGCCTTGAAACCCGGGTTCCAGGCCAGCGAGGCGCTGGAAAAGAAAATCTCGGATGCCATCTGCCGCGAGATCGGCAAGATCGCCAAGCCGCGCCGGGTGTGGATCGTGAAAGACATGCCGAAAACCCGCTCCGGCAAGATCATGCGCCGGGTGCTGGCATCCATTTCCAACAAGAAAGACGTCGGCGACGTGACCACCCTGGCCAATCCGGAAATCGTGGATGATATTCGCAAAATGTCGAAATAGGGCCGAGCGCCGCGACGGGAACCCGGCGATACCAAGGTTCCAGGCATCACACGCAATGTCCAGGCTACTCCGGTTTCAGTTTTTTTTTATGGAGGGAGGGGGTGATTAAGGCAATTCAAATTTTTTTGTCTATCGCAGGGTGTGTTGCGCCTCATCAATTCTTAACCTAAGGAGGATTAGCCATGAGCGGTATCACTTGGGTGTACATCATGCTCGGCATTTACGTGGTCTACGCTTTCTGGCAAGGCCTGAAGGGCTTTTTCGCTGAAAAGACCTCGGCCGGCTATGCCATCGGCGGCCGTTCGGTGCCCTTCATCGCCTTTCTGATGGCTGCCACCGCGGCCTCGTTTTCAGGCTGGACCTTCATCGGGCACCCTGGCCTGATCTGGCGCGACGGCTTGGCTTACGCCTTCGCGTCTTTCTACGTGCTGACGATTCCCATCTCCGGGACCTTTTTCGCCAAGCGCCAGTGGCTGCTCGGCAAGCGCTACGGGTTCATCACCCCCGGCGACATGTACGCCTACTTTTTCAATACCGAAGCCCTGCGTTTCCTGGTGGTCGCCACGGCAATTCTGTATTCGCTGTTCTACTCGGCGGTGCAGATAATGGCCTCGGCGGCGCTCTTCCAGTGGGTCGCGGGCTTTGATTTTGTCTGGGGCGCCTGGATCATGGCTTTCATCGTCTGGTTCTACGTCTGCACGGGCGGCATGAAGGCGAGCGCCTGGGTCGGCGTGTTCCAGTTCTGCTTCCTGGTGGGCGGCATCATCCTGCTGGGCTATTTCGTCATCCAACGGCCCGAGTTCGGCGGCTGGACGGGGTTCTCGGCGGCGGTTGCCAAGCTGGACAAGAGCCTCCTCGAGGTGCCCAGCGTGATTTTCTTTACCAGCAATTCCGGCGCTTACGCCAAGGCCAATCATACCACCGTCTGGACCGCGGTGATGGTCCTGACCTACATGTTCTCGCTGATGGGCATCCAGTCCTCCCCGGCCTTCACCATGAACTTCTTCGGGATCAAGAGCCCCAAGGTTCTGGGCTGGCAGCAGGCCTTCATGTCCACCTTCGTGGTCGGCTTCGCCCTGTTCTACTTCACCGCCATCCAGGGCATGGGCGCCAAGGTCCTCCAGGTCAGCGGCATCCTGAAGTTTACCAAGGACAGCGACGTGGTGCCGATCCTGATGGCCAATTACCTGCCGCCGTTCGTTCTCGGCATCGTGTTCCTGGGGGCCATCGCCGCCATCCACTCCACGGCGGCTCCTTACATCAACACCGGCGGCTCGATCCTGCTGCGTGACATCTGGTGGAGATACATCCGCAAGCAGCAGTGCAGCCACAGCGAGCAGATCTGGATGAACCGGCTGTTTGCCACCATTCTGACCATCGGTGCGGTGATGATCGGTTTGAACTCCCATGCGGCCCTGGTCATCCTGGGAGCGCTCGCCACGGCCTTCGGCTTCGTCATGTACGTGCTGCTGGTCGCGGTGTGCTGGGGCGTCCGCTATCCCAGCCTTGGCGCCGTCCTCGGCGTGCTCTCCGGTATGATTGCGGTCTACCTGACTTACGCCGTCTGGCCGAATCTTCTTTCCATGCACTGCGCTTTCTGGGGAACCTTCACCGGTTTGGTGGTTGCCTTCATCTGCAAGGGGCTGGGCGCGAAGGACAATGAGGAGACGATCAAGCGCCAGAACGAGATACGCGTCTTTCTCGACAGCATCGACGCGCCCAGCGAGCCGGCCAAGAAGTGGCGCGGGGTGATGAAAATCGGCACCCCGCTCTGGTATTTCTTCGCCATCGGTCCGGCCTGCATCCTGGGCAACTCGGCCTTCTCCTTCGCCGGGTTCCCGCCGCTGTGGTCCTGGCAGATCGCCTGGTGGATCGTGGGCATCGTCATGATGTGGGCCTTGTGCTTCAAGTGCGAGCTGTCGACCACCACCGACGTGCAGCTCCAGCGCGCTGAGAAGGAAACCATGATCGTGGTCAAGGAAGCCTAACTTAATGGGATGACATCCCATTTTCCGAAAGGAGAACGCGAACGATGAAACCCGAAGACCTTTGGATGATCGGAATCGTGGCCTTCTGCATCCTCTTTACCGCCAGTTTCGGCTGGGGATTGTGGGGCTGAAGAGGCCTTGAGAGAACGGCGAGCGGACCGGCCCCGGCCCCTGCGGACCCGGGGACCTGGCCGCTCGCCAGCCCTTGACTTTTAATCATGACCTACGGCAGGCGCGACGGCGCACGCGCGTTGCGCTCGCGAATCTGCGGGCGATGCACGGGTGCTGGATGCGCGATGCGGGATAAAAACCGACACGTGCCATTCTCGTATTATCCCGCATCCCGGATCCCGTATCGACTATCTTTCCACAGATGACCCAATTCCGATAGGAGGACTTTCATGAGCAACGCCTATGAGAAAGCCCACGCCCAGTCGATTAACGACCCCAACGGCTTTTGGGGCAGGATCGCCGAGGACTGCCACTGGTACAAGAAATGGGACAAGGTGCTGGACGACTCGCACAAGCCGTTTTACCGCTGGTTCACCGGCGGCGAGCTCAACACCTGCTACAACGCTCTCGACCTGCATGTGGATAGCGGTCGCGGCAATCAGCCGGCCTTGATCTACGACAGCCCTGTCACCCAGACCATAAAGACCTTCACCTACAGCCAACTGCGTGACGAGACGGCCCGTTTCGCGGGCGCTCTTTCCGCCCAGGGCGTGGCGAAAGGCGACCGGGTGGTGATCTACATGCCGATGATCCCCGAAGCGCTCGTCGCCATGTTCGCCTGCGCCCGCCTGGGAGCCGTGCACTCGGTCGTGTTCGGCGGCTTCGCGGCGCCGGAGCTTGCCGTGCGCATCAACGACGCCAAGCCCAAGCTCATCGTGTCCGCATCCTGCGGCATCGAGGTCAACCGCGTGATCCCCTACAAGCCTCTTCTGGATGGGGCCATCGAGATCGCCAGTTATAAGCCCGAGCACTGCATCATCGTGCAGCGGCCGATGCAGAAGGCCGAGTTGAAACCCGGCCGGGACCTGGACTGGAACGAGGTCATGGCCAAGGCCAAACCGCATGAATGCGTGCCGGTGAAGGCCACCGATCCGCTTTACATCCTGTATACGTCCGGCACGACCGGCATTCCCAAGGGCGTGGTGCGCGACAACGGCGGCCATATGGTGGCGCTCAAGTACACCATGAAGGCGATCTACAACGTGGATGCCGGCGATGTCTATTGGGCGGCCTCGGACGTGGGCTGGGTGGTGGGCCATTCCTACATTGTCTATGCCCCCCTCTTCAAGGGCTGCACCAGCATCCTCTATGAAGGCAAGCCGGTCGGCACTCCGGACGCCGGCGCCTTCTGGCGCGTGATCTCGCAGCACAAGGTCAGGAGCCTTTTTACGGCGCCCACGGCCTTTCGCGCCATCAAGCGCGAAGACCCCAACGCCGAGCTAATGAAGAAATACGACCTGTCCAAATTTTACGCGCTGTTTCTCGCCGGCGAACGCTTGGACCCCGATACCTTGCGCTGGGCGCAGAACAGCCTTCGGGTGCCTGTAATCGACCACTGGTGGCAGACCGAGACCGGCTGGGCCATCGCCGGCAACTGCCTCGGCCTGCATCACTTTCCGGTGAAGGAGGGCTCGCCGACCAAACCCGCACCGGGCTGGGACCTGGCGGTGCTGAATTCGGACAAAAAACCGGCGGAGGCCGGGCAGATCGGGGCGCTGGTGTCCAAGCTGCCGCTGCCCCCGGTACCCTGCAGACCCTGTGGAAAAACGACGAGGGGTATATTAAGTCCTACCTGGAGGAGTTTCCCGGCTATTACAAGACGGCCGATGCCGGGTTCATCGACAAAGACGGCTACGTTTTCGTCATGTCGCGCACCGACGACATCATCAACGTCGCCGGGCACCGGCTTTCGACCGGCGCCATGGAGGAGATCCTTTCCGACCACAAGGACGTGGCCGAGTGCGCGGTGCTCGGGGTCGACGACGCCCTCAAGGGCCAGGTGCCCATCGGGTTCATCGTCCTGAAGGCCGGAGTGACCCGCAGCAACGAGGAGATCATCAAGGACGTGGTCCAGATGGTGCGCGACCGCATCGGCCCGGTGGCCTCCTTCAAAACGGCTACGGTGGTCAAACGCCTGCCCAAGACCCGCTCCGGAAAAATCCTGCGCGGCACGATCCAGAAAATTGCCGACAACAAGGAGTGGAAGATGCCGGCCACCATCGACGACCCGGTGAGCCTCGATGAGATCAAGCAGGCGCTCAACACGGTCGGATATGCGGATGGGCGGAAAGCCTGAGAAAGTCGGTGGGAAGGCTTACGCCTGAGGTGAGCGCACCTTCACGTGACATATCGATCTGACCAGATCACGAGGCAAGCCATGACCCAAAAGGTTCTTATCGTGGATGACGAGCCAAGCCTCATCGTGGCGCTGCAGTTCCTGATGGAGCAGAACGGCTTTGAAACCATCGTGGCTTTCAGCGGTGAGGAGGCGATGGAGGCGATCGCCAAGCACCATCCGGACCTGGTCCTTCTGGACATCATGCTGCCGGTTGTGGACGGCTTCGAGGTGTGCCAGCGGGTGCGCGAAAACCCGGATTGGAAGGACATCCGCATCGTGCTGCTGACCGCCTTGGGCAGCGAGGCCCATGTGACCAAGGGCCTGGACCTCGGGGCCGACGCCTACGTGACCAAACCCTTCTCGAACAAGGATCTCATGGCCAAGGTCAAAGAGTTGCTCGCATGCCGCGGCTGAGAAAGCATTACGGCTTTTGGCTGTTTGTCCTGGTGTGCATCCTGTTTTTCGTCGGGGTCGTTGGTTGTTTTGCCGTCTTGTTCTGGCAGGATCTTACTTCTCAGGAGCGCGACGCCCTGCGAAACATGATCCATCCGCACGGCATCTATATTGTCGGGGGTGGGCTTCTTCTGATCGCCGGGGCGGGCCTGGCCATCGAATGGCTGTTCCGGCTGTACGTGTTCCCGATCGGCAAGATCGCCGAGGAAACCGGCATCATGCACGGCGTGAACCCGGGGCGCCGCATCCGCGTCGAAGGCAGCCGCGATGTGCTCCAATTGGCCGCCGCTATCAACTCCTCCGCCGACGCCTTCGAGGTGCTTCACCGCTCCGTGGAGGAGCGCATTGCGGAGGCAGGCACCCGGATCGCCGAAGAGAAAAACATCCTTTCCGTGGCCCTGGCCGAACTGCCCGAGGGGATTGTCGTCTGCAGCCCGGAAGGGCGCATTACCCTTTACAACGAGCGCGCTCGGCAGCTGCTGGAGTCCTCGGGCGAGACATCGACCGGATTGCCGCCTGCTCAGCCCGATGGGTCCGTCGGGCTGGGCCGCTCGATTTTCAGCGCGATCGACAAGCCCCTCATCACCGGCGCCTTGGACGAAATTACCGCCACCCTCCGCCGCGGCGGGCACGAGCTGGCCTCGTCTTTTGTGATCGCCGGCCGCAGCGGACGCTTGCTGCAGATCGCGACGGTTCAGATCCTCGGTCCGCGGCGGGAGATGACCGGCTTCGCGTTGATACTCACCGACGCCACGGAGCAGATGGAGGCCTTTCGGCGCGCGGAGTCGCTGCTGCAATCCTATATCATCCGAGTTCGCCGGGCCCTGGCCGGCATCCGTTCGGCGGTGGAGTTGATCCTCGATGTCCCGGACCTTCCTCCGTCCAAAAACCATGAATTCCACCGAATCATTCACCGTGAGGCGGTGGCGGCCGGAGAAGCCACCGATCGCGTAGCGGCCGAATATGCCGCGTCCACCCAGCCGCCGGGCCCGCTGGCGCGCATGCGCGCGCAGGACTTCCTCGTTGCGGTCCAACGCAAGGCCGACGACCGGCTGGGGCTCAAGCTGCAGATAGAACCGGCACAAGATGCGCGGTGGATCCGATTGGACGGCACCTCCATGGCGCTGGCGTTGGTGTTCATCCTGGAGCGCCTCGGGGCGGAGTTCGGCCATAGCGTGCTGCGTTGCCGGCTGGAGGCGAAGAACCGGTTCGTGGCGATCGACTTCATTTGGCCCGGGCCGCCCCTGCGACTGGAAATGCTGCGTCGCTGGGAGCTGCAGCCGGTTTCGGTTGTGCACGAAGAGTTGCGCTCCACGCTCAAGGAGATTTTGATCCGGCACCGGGCGGAGCTGTATCCGCAGTCGCTGGGAAACGCCTCTGAATCCTGCCTGCGCCTGCTGCTGGAATCGGCGGAGCCGGCCGACGCTGTCCTGCCCCGGCGGCAGACCATTTTGGCAACCGCGCGTCCGGTTTACTACGATTTCGATCTCTTCCACCAGCCGGGGCAGTCGTTCGAGCTGGACCGCCGGCCGCTCGCAGGGCTGGCCTACACGGTTTTCGACACCGAGACGACCGGATTGAACCCGCGCGAAGGAGATGAGATCGTTGCCCTGGGGGCGGTGCGGATCGTCAACGGCCGCCTGCTCGCCTCCGAGTGCTTCGAACAGCTGGTGAAACCCGGAACCGCACTGCGGCCGGAATCTATCCGGATCCACGGCATCCAGCCCGAAATGCTGGAGGGGCAGCCAGACGTGCGGCAGGTGCTGCGGTCTTTCCTGCGCTTTGCCGAGGGTACGATTTTAGTAGCGCACAACGCCGCCTTCGACATGCGGCTGCTGCAACTGCAGGGGGAAGGGGGCGGCATCCGTTTCGAAAACCCCGTGCTCGACACCATGCTGCTCTCAGCGGTCGTCCACCCGGCGCAGGAGGAGCACAGCCTCGAAGCCATCGCCGAGCGGCTCGGGATCACCATCATGGGGCGCCATACCGCCCTGGGGGACGCGATCGCGACGGCGGAAATCTTTCTCAAGCTGGTGCCGCTGCTCGAGGGGGCGGGAGTCGGAACCCTGAAACAGGCCCGGGAAGCTTCGCAGAAAACCTATTACGCACGGATGAAGTACTAGTCTATCCCTCTTGAAGGTTGGATGTAAGGGGGAGGGTGAAGGTGAAAGTGGAGCCGCGCCCAAGCCGGCTTTCGGCCCAGATGCGACCGCCGTGAACTTCGACGATGCGCCGGGTGATGGCCAGGCCCATGCCGCTCCCGGCGGGACGGCCCCGGGAGCCGTGCCAGCTCTGCCGGAACTCCTCGAAGATGCTCTCCAGGTCCTCGGCCCGAATGCCGACGCCGTTGTCGGTCACTTCAACCTCCAGACATTCGGGCAGGGCGTTCAGGTGTACGTCGATCCGGCCTCCGGCGTCATTGCAGAACTTCACGGCATTCGAAAGGAGGTTGATCATGACCTGCATGAGACGGTCTCTGTCGCCGAAGATGGGGGGCGCATGCTCCGGCAGGTCGAGCAGTGCGTGGATGTGCTTTTCGTCCAGCAGCAGGCGGACCGACGCCAGCGCCTCCCGGCAGATCTCGCGCAGGTCGACGGGCAGCATCTGCCATTGCATTTTCCCGGTTTTTATCTTCTGGAAATCCAGCACCTGGTTGATCAGGCGCGTCAGGCGCTCGCTTTCCTTGACCACCAGCGCGGTCAGGTTCCCGTGTTGGTCCTCCGGCAGCCGAGGGTTGGCGTGCAGGATCTCGGCGATGGACCGCACCGCCGTCAGCGGCGTGCGCAGCTCATGCGTGACGGTGGAGATGAACTCGTCTTTGAGGCGGTCGAGTTCCTGCAGGCGCAGGTTCGCCGATTTGAGCTCGGCCGTCGCGAGCTCCAGTTCCCGGCTGTAAGCGATCACTTGGCGGGTCTCGTCGAGGATGTTCATCACTTCGCCCAGGCCGAGCGGCTCCTCCTGAACGACCGAGGCGACCATCACCCGGGCCGAGGCGGAGCCGATGGCTCCGGCCAGCAGCGTCTCGGCGTATGTGACGAGCGCCGGGTTGGCGGTGGACAGCGGTCCCCAGCGGATTTTGCGCTTGTCGGCAAAAGCGTTCAATGCTTCGGCGGTCCGCTGGGCTCCCAGAAAGCGCTCCAGCATCGATCGCAGGTCCGTCACGAAGGCCGTGCCGCGCCAGATGGAGGAGTCCTCCGGCTTGGCCGGGTAGGTGAACACATCGACGAAGAGCGCCGCCTGGGTGTGCTCAAGGGCGCTCTGCCGGCTGAAGAGCGAGACGCCCACGTACAAGCCGGCATTGACAAGCAGGGTCCAGAACACGGCGTGCGCGATGGGGTCGAGACCTTCCAGCCCGAACAAGGGGAAAGGTTTCAGGGCGGCCAGATCGAGCACGCCCCGGGTGGCCGCCGCCGGGTTGATCAGCCCGGCTTCCACCAGGGACGGCAGTACCAGGGTCCAGGCCCAGACGGCGAAGCCGGCCGCCAACCCGCTGATGGCTCCGGTGCATGTTCCGTGCTTCCAGAAAATGCCTCCCAGCATGGCGGGCGCGAACTGGGCGACGGCCACGAAGGAGATCAAACCGATGGACACCAGGGAGTAGGTTTCGCCGATGAAGTGGTAATAGACATAGGCCGACAAGAGCACCAAGGCGATGCTTCCCCGGCGGATGTTCAGGACCGTGGCGCTGAGGTCGCTGCGTCGGGCGACGCGGGTGAAGGGCAGGCGCAGCAGCACGGGCATCACCAGGTCGTTGCAGATCATCGTCGAAAGGGCGACCGTGGCCACGATCACCATACCGGTGGCCGCCGACATGCCCCCGATGAAGACCAGCAGGGCCAGCGCCGCATGCCGCATGGCGATGGGCAGGGTCAGGACGAACGTATCGGCGTCGACCCCGGCAGCGAAATGCAGGCTGCCCCCGAAGGCGATCGGCAGCACGAACAGGTTGATCGCCAGCAGATAGAGCGGAAACAGCCACATGGCCTTTTGGAGGTGGTCTTCGTTGACGTTCTCGACCGCGATGACCTGGAACTGACGGGGCAGGCAGACCAGGACCAGCATCGACAGGGTGATTTCAAGCGACCAGCCGAAGTAATGACCGGTGCGGGTGTCGGAGGTGAGGAGCTCCTGCAGGCGGGGGAGGGCCGAGACCTTCGAGAACAGGTCGTTAAGCCCATGGAACATGCCATAGGTCACCACCACGCCCACGCACAGAAAGGCGAGCAGCTTGACGATGGACTCGAAGGCGATGGCGGCAACCACGCCCTCGTGCCGTTCGGTGGCATCCAGGTGGCGGGTGCCGAAGAGGATCGCAAACAGCGCCAGCAGAAGCGCCACGTAAAACGCGGTGTCCTTGAGCACGGTTATGTGCGCGACATACCGCGGCATGACGACGAGAGGGTACTGGTTGATGATGTTAAAGCTCATCGAGATGGCCTTGAGCTGAAGGGCGATGTACGGGATGATGCCCAGCACGGCGATGATCGCAACCATGCTGCCCAGGGTGCTGCTCTTGCCGTAGCGGGAGGAGATGAAATCGGCGATGGACGTGATGCGGTGGATCTTGCTGATGCGGATGATCTTGCGCAGGACCACCCACCCCAGGGCGCACATCAGGGTCGGGCCGATGTAGGTGGGCAGAAAATCCAGACCGCCGGCGGCCGCACGCCCCACGCTGCCGTAAAAGGTCCAGGCCGTGCAATAGACGGCCAGCGAGAGCGCGTAAATATAGGGGTTGCTGATGATGCTGCGGCCCTGGGCCGCCCGGCGGTCCGCCAGATAGGCGATGGCGAAGAGCAGCCCTACATAACCGAAGGCGACCAATAGGATGATTTTGGTCGTCAGCATGGCGTCAGCGGGCTGGTCCGGGAGGCC
The DNA here is from genome assembly GCA_963785045.1 of uncultured delta proteobacterium. GTDB lineage: Bacteria > Desulfobacterota > Desulfobacteria > Desulfobacterales > SpSt-501 > SpSt-501. The sequence goes on from CAWAUC010000002.1 coordinate 60,016, forward strand.
GGCGGCTGAAGCGGGCGCTGAGCATGATCAGGCCGATGATCAGCGTCCAGGCGCAGAAGACGTAGGCGTAAAGCAGCGGGACTCCCAGCAGGGCGAAGGGCCGACTGAACAGGGAAATAACGGGGTAGTTGAAGAGAACCCAGCCGAGTAGGAACACGCCTGCCAGTCTACGGGTTTTCAGACGGTCGGGGGTCATGAGCGCTGCTCGCGTTGCGCAGATGAATGTCGGTGGAATTCGGAATCCGCTGTGAAATGGAATATAGACGGAATCGGTGCGGGTTGTCAAACCGCACCGGCCCGCAGCTGAAGGGGGCGACCATGCCAGACGAGTCAGTTGAACTCCTGTCCAAAACCCAACCCTTTTCGCTGTTGCCGCTTGCGGTCCTGGAAGCGACGGCAGCGAAGCTGTCGCGGATGACGTTTCCCCAAGGGACCGTTCTCGCGCTTCAGGGCCGGACCACCCTTGATTACGTGTACCTGGTCCGTTCCGGAAGCCTGGAACTGTTTTTCGAAGGCGACGGCCGCAAGACGCTGCATGGCACGCTGCGCCGAGGGGATTGCTTTGGGGCCATCTCCATTCTGATGAACGCCGGGTTGTCCATCCGCAGCCTGGCCGTGGTGGAGGATGCAGCCCTTTACCTGATGCCCAAGAAGGCTTTTCTCGATCTGTGCGACCACCATGCATTCATCCTGGACCATTTCGACCAGGCATTCAACCAGCGGATGCAGAATGAAACCTATGCCATGGCGATCGCCGCTACTCAGGTGGCGCATTTCCTGTCGCGGATCCCGCCGTTTTCCTTTCTGCCCGAAGAAGAATTGCGGGCGCTGGCGCCGCACGTCAGCAGCGTTTTTTTCCCCAAGGGCGCCGTGGTATTCGTGCAGGGCGAATCGCGGGTGGATGGACTGTACATCATCCAGAGGGGGGCGGCCGAGCGCTACTTCGAGGAAAACCAGACGAAAACGCTGGCGAGCGTCATCGGTGAAGGCGAAATGTTCGGCGGCATCTCGATGCTGGTCAACGACATGCTGGCAGTCCGGACGCTTTATGCCCTCGAGGATACGACGTTTTACAAGCTTGCCCATCAGGCCTTTTTCGATTTGTGCCGACGCCACGAAGTCTTCAGCGAGTTTTTCACCGATGCCTTCGGCAAGCGTATGATGGATCGCAGCTACTCCGCCATCATCGCCAAGAGCGCGACGCCGCGGAGCGAACCCCAGGTCCTGTTCAGCCAAGCGGTGTCCGAGATCTTCACGCGGTCCCTGATGACCTGCCGTGCCGATCTGCCGGTCCAACAGGCTGCCGAAATGATGAGCCGCCGCCGTTGCAGCAGTATTTTCGTGCGCGGGGCCGCCGGGGACATCATCGGCATTGTCACCGACAACGATTTGCGTAAAAAAGTGATTGCAGAGGGGCGCAGCGTCCAGCTGCCGGTGGCCGATATCATGTCCGCGCCGCTGAAAACCATACCTGAACATTCGCCGGTGTTCGAAGCCCTGATGGCCATGATGCAGCTGGGGATCAAACACCTCGGGGTCACCGATGCGCAGCGGCAGGTCGTCGGGGTCTTGACCAACCAGGATGTATTGGGCCAGCAGGGTCAATCGCCGTTGTTTCTCATCCGGGATATCGCGGCGGCGTCGAGCGCAGAGGCCGTCGAACAGGTCCACCTGCGGCTGCCGCGCATCATTCAGGCCCTGATCCGGGCGGGAACCCCGGCCGTGGCTCTGAATCGCTTCATCACGGCCTTGTCCGATGCCGTTCTCAAACGGTTGGGCGAACTGATCCTGAAGGACGTAGAGCCGCCGCCCGTGAAATTCGTGTTTATGATACTCGGCAGTGAAGGCCGGAAGGAGCAGACGCTCAAGACCGACCAGGACAATGCCATCGTCTACGAAGATCCATCCCCTGGGGCCGCGGAACTGGTCCATGACTATTTCCGGAAGGTCGGGGAGGCCGTATGCACGGCTTTAGACCGCTGCGGGTACCGCTTCTGCACGGCCGACGTCATGGCCAGAAACCCCAAGCTCTGCCAGCCGCTGTCCGTCTGGAAGCGTCGTTTTTCAGAATGGATCCACGCGGCCGAGGCAGAGGATTTGCTTTACTCTAGCATATTCTTCGACTTTCGGGCGGGCTTCGGCCATCCCGAATTGGTCGTTCGACTGCGGGAGCACCTGTTTGAATCGTTGGAAGGATGGTCCGGTTTCTTCCGGCATCTGACGCAGAACGCGCTGCTCCACAAGCCTCCCCTCGGATTCTTCCGCAACTTTGTATTAGAGTCCAAGGGTGAGCACCGCAACAAGTTCGATGTCAAGCGGGCCATGGTGCCGATCGTCGACTACGCCCGCGTGTATGCCTTGAAGCATGGCCTATCGGAGACAAATACCCTGGAGCGGTTGCGTCAGCTGATGCAGAAAGGGATTTTGCCGGCGAAAGACTACAACGAGGTGGAACAGGGATACAGCTTCTTGATGCAGTTGCGTCTGGCGCGGCAGGTGGCAGCCATCCTCGAAGAAGGTGTTGCGCCCGACAATTTCATAAACCCCCAGGATCTCTCGGGGATCGAGCAGCGGTTGCTGAAGGAGATTTTCATCCGCATCGGGAACCTGCAGACGCGACTCAGCTTCGACTTCACCGGAGAGCCGTGAAGCCGTCGGCGTTGAAACGGAAGGCCGCTTAAGGGAAGACTCAGGCCGTTTTGCGGACCGGTGCGCCGACCCCGCGCTGCCGGTGAGGAGCTTCGCGGGGCTTGTCTTTGTAAAGGGTCAAGCCCAGCAGGACCGCCACACCCAGGCCGGCCAGCCCGAAGAGGAGGCCGATGGCAATGTTCATCGACTCAAACATGGGACACCTTCCTTGCACCTTATCTGGTTTCAGCCGCCGAATTTTCGGACCGCCGCCATGACGCACGTGGCCAGCAGCAGGCCGAGAACGGCCCATTTCAGAATCTGCCGGACGAGTTCTGCCGTTTTCGTTTCGGGTTTGGTATCTATCGCGGGTGTTGTCTCTGACATGGCCTTCTCCTTTGCACGATCGGCGGACCGGAAAATCTACCCGTCAAACAGGGGATGCGATCGACGCTGAGATAATTAGTACGCGATCGCTAACGAATAGTCAAGTGATCGTTAACTAGTGCCCATCCATAAACGGCGTCTTTCGGTCCATGCCGGCGTTCTCGCTCTTCGCAATCCTCGGCGCAGTCTGACTACGCCTGCGGTTGCGAAATCGCTGCGGCCTTGGCCTGAACCGAAATCCACCATTTCTGGATGGACACTATAACGTGTAAAAAAATGTTGGGGCCGGGGTGCACTGGAAAAGGTGGAGCGGCGGGGGGCCGGCGGGAGGGTCAGACCGGCCCCTTGCGTTTCAAGCCTATGCCGGTTCGGAGAAATTGCGGGACTGGATGATCTTGTGATAAATATCCCAGAGGGTGTCGAATTTGTCGGACAGGTCGAAGCTGTAGTTGCCGAGCGCCCAGATGTTAACCAGGCCCTGGATCATGCCGAAAAGCAGCAGAGCGGCCGCGCCGTGATCGATATCATCCCGAACCCAGCCCTGCCGGGCCCCGTCGGATAGAAGTCCCCGCAAGCGATCGATGTACAGGTTTAGCTTTTCGTATACCTCCCGGTTCAACTTCTTGTCGCCGAGGCTGATGATCTCGGCGATGACCTGAAACGACATCCCGCGGCGCTGCTCGATTTCAGACAAATGCTGCTTGAGCACGGCATTCACCGTTTCCAGCGAGTGCGGGTTCGATCCCGATTGGCTTTCGAGCCCATGCAGCATGTCGTCCGTGATATGGGTCATCAGAAACGACAGGATTTCGCGTTTGCTCTTAAAGTGCCGGTAGATCGCCGCTTCCGTGATGTTCACGATACTCGCGATGGCCCTGACCGTCAGGTGCTCGCTGCCTTTCTTGATGATCAGTTTTCGCGCCGCTTCGATAATCTGCTGTTTCCGAATCGTGGTGCTTTTGCGTTGCTGTACCATTCTAAAAACCCTCCGGCGGCAGGTTCACGAAACGTTCAGGATTGCGGCGGCCTTCACCCGCTGAGCTTGCCTGGCCCCAAGCGGCCGCGTGTGAAGCGAACTCGCAGTCTCTCGGATGCGGCCGGATTGGATGGGCTGCCACGGTTTGGCTTTATATCCGATTTTGGCCGGCATCACAAGATCCCGTGGCCGACCTGAAGAAACTGTGCCCTACTTTTTAAAGACCGGTTTTCGCCGTTCGAGAAAAGCCGAAATCCCTTCGCGGGCGGCCTCGGTGCAGGCGATTGTGCCGAAGCCGCGGTAGCCTATTTCGAGCGCTTCGGTCAATTTCCGCTTGCCGGCCGCCGCCGTGATGGTCTGGATGGTGATGGCCAGCGCCTCGCGGCTGAGGACCTGGCTACCGGCCCTGGGCTCGTCCGGGAGAGGAATCGGCGGCAATTCCAGTTTTCCTTCCGCCGGTTGGCGGATGTTTCCCTGCAGGGCATGGACCTCCTGGACGGCTTTGGCCATGAGGTCGTCGAAATCATCGGCCAGCTGAGCCACGATTCCGTGTTCGGCGGCGTCGGCGGCCTTGAGCGGCCGCGCAAAACAGATCATCTCGTTAAAAAGCTGGGCGGCGTGAGGCCAGCGCCTGTACGGCACCACGCAGCCGCCGATCCCGGGCAGGATCCCCAGGGTGATTTCGGGGAACTGCAGTGTCGCGTTGCGGGTGGCCACTATGCGGTGGCAGCGGATGGCAATCTCCAGCCCCCCTCCCATGGCATAGCCGTTCACGGCCGCCACGATCGGCTTGGTCATGCGATCGATGAAGACCTGGACCTTGGCGCAGTCCCGGGCATACTGGGCGGAGGCCTTGGGGTTGCCGAGCATCTCGGGAAACCTGCCGATATCGGCGCCGGCTGAGAACGCCGTGGTGCCGTAGCCTGTGATGACAAACCCCTTCACGGCCGGCTCATCGGCACTCTCTTTCAATGCCGCCAGGAGTTCATCGGTGATCTCGTCGTTCAGGGCGTTCATGGACTGGGGGCGGCGAATGGTGATAACCTTCACGCCATCGATAACGTCCACCAAAACGACGCGTCGGAATTTCTGATAAAACGCGAAAGCTTTGCCGGCCGATGGAAATCCCGGCCGGTCTTTGGCGAACTTTTTCATGATCCGATTGACTTCACGCGAACCCAATTGGCGCATGAGATCCAGCGGACCTTTGCGAAAACCCAGGGCCACCTGGCAGCCGAAATTCACGTCCGCCGGGGTTCCGATGCCGCGGTCGACGATGTCGAAGGTCTGGGAAAATAGGACTCCTATCAGCCGGTCGCGGATGCGCCTGCGGGTCTTCTCCGGGACCTCCACGGGGCTTCCGGGGCGATGGGTCAGCCAGCGGTCCACCGAGGTCAGGATCGGCGCCGGTGCGTAGTGCTTGCCTTCCTCCATCTGCAGAGAGTTGGTCTCGACGATGATGGGGTTTCCGTTGGCCAGGTTCAGGACGAAGAACGGCCCGGCAAAGACGAACTCCTCCGCGACCGTGTCGACCTGGCCGGCGGTTGCCTCGGCGAGCAGGTAAGCGGATTCGTTGCACCAGTTGTCAAAAATACGGTCCAGGACGAAGCAGATGGCGTTGTCCGTGATGATCGGCGCCTTGCCGGTCCGGGCGAAAAACCAGAACAGATAATCCAAGACGCCCTGGTCCACCTTCGCCCAGGAGATCACCTCGACCGGCAGGCTGCGCCAGGCCGGGGCGAAGAAGTGGGTGACGGTTGCGCGTTGCGGTCGCTGCAGGTTGCCGAAGAGCCGATCCGCCGGGATGGAACTCGTGTTGGAAGTGATGATGGCATCCGGTGCGACAATGGCCTCAATCGAGGCGAAAATCTTCTGCTTGAGAGGGATGTTTTCCGTGGCGGCCTCGATCACCAGACCGCAGTCTTTGATCCGCCCGTAATCCGTGGTGAACACGATGTTCTCCCTCACCGCGGCGGCTTGTTCGGCTCGCAGCTTCTTTTTTTCGACGGCCTTGGCCGTGTAATCCGCGATGCGCTGCTCGGCGCGTTTAAGGGGCGCCTCCGCAACATCCACCAGGGTCAGGCGGCAACCCGGCATGGCGCTTTTCAGGTAGTATCCGATATCGGGCCCGATGGTGCCGGCGCCGATGACGGCGACCTCCACGGGAAGGCCGCGGCCGGGTTTGATCAACAGCGGGTTGGATGCGGTCCGGTAAAGTACCTTGGAGTAGGTCATGGTGCGGCTCCTTTCGGCTGCATTATCTTCTTGACTCAGATTCGCTCAACGCATAATAATTGAAGCCAAAAAAATCGGACCGTATTCCAGGGAATAGAGAAGCCATCATGTGGGGATGGTCCATTTGTCCTTCGATAGCTTGTCGATTTAACCCTGCCACCCATACGAAATGAAGGGGAGGAGGCTCATGGAAAGGCGCAAGATTTTATTATCCGAAGATGAGATTCCGCGTCAATGGTATAATGTGATGGCCGATATCAAGATGAATCCGCCCCTGGGTCCCGACGGAAAGCCGGTCAGCCCAGACATGCTGGCGCCGGTTTTCCCAATGAACATCATCGAGCAGGAGGTCAGCCAGCAGCGCTGGATCGACATCCCCGATGAGGTGCTCAACATTTATGCCATCTGGCGGCCGACCCCGCTGATCCGCGCAACGGGCCTCGAAAAAGCCCTCGGTACCCCTGCCCGAATATATTATAAGTACGAGGGGACAAGCCCCCCGGGCAGCCACAAACCGAACACGGCGGTGCCGCAGGCCTATTACAACAAGGCCTTCGGGATCAAGCGCCTGACGACCGAAACCGGCGCCGGGCAGTGGGGCAGCGCGCTGGCCTTTGCCTGCTCCCAGTTCGGACTCGAGTGCAAGGTGTTCATGGTGCGGATCAGCTTCGATCAGAAGCCCTACCGCAAGACCATGATGCAGACCTGGGGGGCCACGTGTATCCCCAGCCCCAGCGCGGAGACCCAGGCCGGCCGCGACATTCTCGCGAAATTCCCGGATACCCCCGGCAGCCTGGGCATCGCCATCAGCGAGGCCGTCGAGGCGGCGGTGTCCGACACCAGCGGCAACACCCGCTACTCGCTCGGCAGCGTGCTCAACCACGTCATGCTGCATCAGTCCATCATCGGTCTCGAAGCCAAGAAGCAGCTCGAGAAAATCGGGGAATACCCGGATGTCATCATCGGCTGCGCCGGCGGCGGCAGCAACTTCGCCGGACTGGCCTTCCCGTTCGTGTTGGACAAGTTCAACGGCAAGAAAGTGGACATCCACCCGGTGGAGCCGGCCGCCTGTCCCAGCTTGACCCAGGGACCCTTTGCCTACGACCATGGCGACACGGCCGGGTATACCCCGCTGATGGCCATGCACAGCCTGGGGCATACCTTCGTCCCGCCGCCCATGCATGCCGGCGGCCTGCGTTACCACGGCATGGCCCCGGCCGTCAGCCAACTGGTGATGGAAGGGCTTCTTGCTCCGAAATCCTACGGCCAGATGGCCACCTTCGAAGCGGGCCTGTTGGCCGCGCGCACCGAGGGGGTCATCCCGGCGCCCGAAACCAACCACGCCCTGGCCTGCGTGGTGGACCTGGCCCGCCAAGCCACGGAAGAAGGCAAGGCAAAGGTCATCCTGTTCAATTGGAGCGGACACGGATTGATCGACCTTGGCGCCTATGAAAAATACCTTTCCGGACAAATCAAGGACTTCGATTTTCCGGCTCAAGATATTGAAGACGCGAAGAAGATCCTGGCGAAATATCCGAAGCCGCAGATTCTCAGGAGCCGGTAGCGATTCGATCTACCCTGAACCATGGAACACGAAAAACACTTTTTCCGGGAAACACGCATGACGCATGACAACAACCCGTTATCGCGGCGTTGTCCGCGCTTGGGCGGACCCGTGGGGTTTAAATACTGCATGTCCAGCGAGGGAGAACAGCCCTGCGTCAAGGTGGTGGACTGCTGGTGGGAGACCTTCGACATCCTGCACTATCTGCGGGACAACCTCTCCGAGGCTCAGTTCGACCGGCTCCTGAACGCCCGGCCCAGGCCGAAAGTAACCTCCCTGGTGGAATTGATCGCCCGGGCGAAAAAGCCGCAGGACGTCTAGTTTGCAGAACGGCGGCGTGCCGCCGTGGCTTTCTGCGGGCCAAGCTGCTATGAACCGGCAGGCGTCGCGATACCGGAAAATCCGCGGGCCCGCGGCGCCGGCGCCGAAAGACCAAGGCGGCCGTGCGGCCGTTTGCGTCTGTCCTGATACCGCTCAGAAGAGGAAAACACGATGAAAGTTCTTGTCAGCGACAATCTCGAGGATGTCGGTCTGGATGTCTTGAGAAAAGAGCCTGGAATCCTGGTGGACGTCCGGGTCGGCCTGAAGCCTGATGCGCTCAAGGCCATCATTGGGGACTACGACGCGCTCATCATCCGCAGCGCCACCAAGGTCACCGAGGATCTCCTGCAGTCCGCCGCGCAGCTGAAAGTAGTCGGCCGGGCAGGCATCGGCCTGGACAACGTCGATGTCCCGGCCGCGACGAAGCGCGGCATCATCGTGATGAACACGCCCACCGGGAACACCATTACCACGGCCGAGCACGCCATCGCCATGATGATGGCGCTGAGCCGCAACATCCCCTGGGCCACGGCCACCATGAAGGCCGGCCTGTGGGAGAAGAAAAAGCTCCAGGGCCGGGAGCTTTTCAACAAGGTTCTCGGCCTCATCGGTTTCGGCAAGATTGGTTCCATCGTGGCCGACCGCGCCCGTGGGCTCAAGATGCAGGTCATCGTGTACGACCCGTTTGTTTCCCCGGAGACGATCGAAAAGGCGGGATACGAGCCCGTCTCCCTGGAGCAGCTTTACCGGCGGTCGGACTACATTACAGTGCATGTGCCCAAGCTGAAAGACACCGCCGGGTTGCTGAACAAGGCCGCTTTCGACCAAATGAAGGATGGGGTCATGATCATCAACTGCGCCCGGGGCGGCATTGTCAACGAAGCCGACCTCAACGCGGCGCTGCGCTCCGGAAAGGTCGGCGGTGCGGCCTTAGACGTGTTTGAGAAGGAGCCGCCCGGGGTCTGCCCCCTGTTCGAACTGGACCGGGTCGTTTGCACGCCCCACTTGGGTGCGTCCACCGTCGAGGCCCAGACCAACGTTGCCGTGCAGGTGTCCGAGCAGATTCTGTCCTACCTAAAGACCGGTACCATCATCAACGCGGTGAACGTACCGGCGGTGAGCGGCGAGCTCCTCGCTAAAATCGGCCCGCTCCTCACCCTGGGCGAGCGCATGGGCTGCTTGCTGGCCCAGCTGTGCCGTGGCCCCGCGCGGGAAATCAGCATCGAATACGCCGGGGAGTTTCCGGAGCCGGACCTCTCCTCGGTGACCACCGCCATCCTGAAGGGGTTCCTGACCCCCATGGTCCAGGACACGGTGAATTTCGTGAATGCCACGATGCTGGCCGGCGAACGCGGCATCCGGGTCGCCGAGGCGCGCGCGCGGTCCGATGAGTACATCAACCTCGTGACCGTCACGGCGGTTTCCAACGGCATCGTCAACAGCGTGGCCGGCACGATTTTCGGACGCAAAGACCTTCGGGTGGTGAAGATCAACAACTTCCGCCTGGAACTCGCTCCGCACGGCAAGTTCATCGTGATCCACAACCACGACAAACCCGGCGCCATCGGCAGCATCGGCACCCTGCTCGGTTCCCGCCAGGTCAACATCAGCCAGATGCGCGTCGGGCAGCAGGAGGACGGCGACAAGACCATGATCTACTTCCGGACGGACACCCCGATACCGGATCAGGTCATGCAGGAGCTCCGGCGTCTGCCCCTGATTATCGATGTCATGGCCTTCGAGCTGTGACGGCCTAGTAAAAAGCCCAATTTCGGCGTTGCGCTTCATCCCGCTGTCGCTGCGGCGTGCTGCACGTACGCCTCACTCCACGGGATTGTTTGCTTCCGCAAACGTAACGTTGCAAGCACTGGTGTGCTTTTGGCTATCCTTTTCGCGCCTTTCGCGTATTTCGTAGTTCCCTCTTTTCCAACCCTCATTGCCTCCTGAGTTGTTAAAATTTCCCCAGGATCTCCCTCGCAATCACAATTTTTTCGACTTCCTTGGTCCCCTCGTAGATTTCCAGAACCTTTGCCGCGCGGTAGAAGCGCTCGATGTCGTAGTCGTTGAAGTAGCCGTAGCCGCCGTGCAGTTGCAGGGCCTCGTCCACCACCGCGACGGCGGTGCGGCAGGCGAAAAGCTTGGCCATGGCGGTGAGCTTGGTGTCGGGCCTGCCCTGGTCGAGCAGCCAGGCGGACTTGTAGACCGAGTTGCGCGCCATCTCGATTCGCGTGGCCATTTCGGCGATTTTGAACTGGGTGGCCTGGAAGGCCGCGATGGGCTGTCCGAATTGCTTGCGGCCCTTGACATGCTTGACGGCCAGGTCGAGAGCGCCTTGGGCGATCCCGACACCGTGGCCGGCCACATAGGCCCGCGAGTGGTCGAAGAATCTCATCAGCTGGATGAAGCCGTTGCCCTCTGCGCCGATGAGATTTTCGCGAGGGACCCGCACATTGTTGAAATAAACGGCCGAGGTGTCGGAGGCACGCAGGCCCATCTTGCCGTGCATGGGGTCGGCCGTGTATCCCGGCCGGTCGGTCTCCACGATCAGGATGCTGTGGCGGCCGGATTTTTTGGGGGCATCGGGGTGGGTGAGACAAAATACCAGCAGAAAGGTGCCGACGGTGCCGTTTCCGATCATGACTTTCGAGCCGTTGATCACATAGTGGTCCCCGTCCGTCACCGCCGTGGTGGCGGCCGCCGCCGTGTCGCTGCCGGCATCCGGCTCCGTGATGGCAAAGCCCATGATCCCGTCGCCCTCGAACAACGGGGGCAGCCATTTTTTTTTCTGCGCCTCGGTTCCGAAAAGAAGCAATTCTTCCGCGCCGAACGTCAGCGAGCACAGCTGCTGGCCGATGCCGGGGTCGACTTTCCAGAACTCCTCCAGCACCAAGGCCTGCTCGAGGAATCCGAACCCGGGGCCTGCGTAGGCTTCAGGGACGAAAAGGCCGATCAGCCCGAGGTGCCGGGCTTTCCGGACGATGTCCATGGGGACCTTTTCCTGGATGTCGCACTCGTGCGCCACCTTGGGAAATTCGCCGCGGGCAAACTCGCGGGCGGCCTTCTGGATGTCCCTGTGTTCGCGGGTGAGGTCGAAATCCATCGGGGGAGCCCTTTCTAACGTTGCGTTTGTGAGGATATAAAAATCCGAAATCCGAGTTTCATGCTTCGAATTTACACTTATAACGGTATATTCCCGTGGCGTTTGGTCGGCGCGGGGCGTTCTTTGTTCCTGAGCATGCGCAGGGCCCGGATCAACTGGGGGCGCGTTTCGCGGGGGCGGATGACGGAGTCGACCAGCATGTTCGAGGCGGCGTGGAAGGGGTTGGAATATTTGTAGTCGTACTCGTCGATCTTCTGCTGTTTGTACTCCCGGGGGTTCTCGGCGGCCTGGATTTCCTTGCGGAAAATGAGATCGACCGCTGCGCTCGTGTCCAGGACCACCAGTTGGGCGATTGGCCAGGCCAGCATCAGGTCGACCCCCATGCCGACGCAGCACATGCCCATGACCGCACCCCCGTATTCCTTGCGCAACGCCAGGGTGATCTTCGGCACCGTGGCTTCGGAGTAGGCATAAAGCATTTTGGCGCCGTGGCGGATGATTCCCGCCTGCTCTTGAGCGACCCCGGGGAAATAACCCGGGACGTCCACCAGGTTGATCAGGGCAATGTTGAAACAGTCACAGAAGCGGATGAACCGCGCCGCCTTGTCGGAGGCGTCCACGTCGAGGCAGCCCGCTTTGACGCGCGGCTGGTTGGCGACGATGCCGACGGTGGCCCCTTCCATGCGAGCGAAGCCGACGATGATGTTGGCGGCGAAGCGCGGCAGCACTTCGAGGAAAGACTGACGATCGATGATGCACTCGATCACCTGATGCATGTCGTAGGATTTTCTCAAGTTGGCCGGGACGATCTGATCGAGGCGGTCGTCCACCCGTTCGGGGTCATCCCCGCCGTCGATTACCGGCGGAGCCTGCGCATGGTTCGAGGGCAGATAGCCCAAGAGCCTGCGGATGGTCTGGATGCACTCGGCATCGCTGGCGGCGACAAAATGAGCCTGGCCGGTGACTTCGCCGTGGAGCCTGGCCCCGCCTAGCTCTTCGAGGCTCACGTCCTCACCTGTCACGGACTTGATGATACCGGGACCGGTAATCACCATGTGACTGGTATCCTTCACCATGACGATGAAGTCGGTCAATGCCGGTGAATACACCGAGACCCCCGCGCAGGAACCCATCATGCCCGTGATCTGCGGGATCACGCCGGAGGCGGCTGTGTTGCGGAAAAACATGCCGGCGACCCCCCGGGACGCAAAGAAGCCTTCGTGCAGCCGCCCGCCGCCGGAGTCGTTCAGCGCCACCAGGGGCGCTTTGACCTTGAGGGCCTCGTCCATGATGCGGCAGACCTTCTCCCCGTGGATGGTGCCCACGGACCCGCCCAGCACGGTGACATCCTGGGCGTAGGCGAACACCAGTCTGCCGTCCACCGTGCCGAAACCGGTGACAACCCCGTCGCCGGGAACTTTTTTGGCCTGCATCCCGAAGTCGACGGCCTGGCTTTCGGCCAGCCGGTTGACCTCGGTGAAGCTGCCGCGGTCGAACAGCAGGTCCAGCCGCTCGCGGGCGGTCGATTTGCCGCGCTGGTGATGGCGTGCGATTGCCTCCGGGCCGCCCCCCTGCTCGGCGCGCTGCTCCAGGGACGCAAGCCGTTCCATCTCACTTTGATGCGTTTTGGCAGTCGTCATGCGCCACCATCCTTGTGTGGTAACGTGGGGTGACGGCTAACCATCCGCCGGGTTGCCGGAAGAAAGCCATCGGCGTTGAAACCGCCGGCGCGTGCCGGCCCGAGTGTGCGCTTTGGGATATCCATGTGAGCGCTTACAGTATACTGTGCTCAGCATGCATGTCAAAAGGATTTGATCCAGCTATCTGAGCGGCCCTGCTGCCGTTGCGGCGGCCGGGGAGAAGATTGCGGCGGCCCCTGCGCACGGCTGACCCCAGCAGGCCTCGATAGGAGTCGACAGAACCGCTCAATTCAGGTTAAAATTTCATTTACAACCGTCCCGGAAATGCTACTATGCGCGGCATGAGATACCTTCCCAGTTCGCTGCGCTCGCAAATCATGATGTCCTTCGTGGTCTGCTTTGCCTTCATGGCCGCCATCATCGCCCTCAACTACCACAACTTCAGCCAGCTGTCGCGCTCCATGCAGTTTTTTGAGGTGGCCGAAGGGCTCAACAGTAACATTCTGGAGATGAGGCGCTATGAGAAAAATTATTTCCTGTATCGCCAGGATTTCAATTATGAGGAAAATGTAACCTATACGAACCGGCTGGCCTTGACCCTGCAGCGCGAAACAGACACCTTGATCGAGGCGATCGGCCAGGATAACTTCAACTTGTTCGGGAAGTATGTTCAAGAATACGCGGCGTTGATGGTCAAACTGCATCAGGCATCCTGTGAACCCGGAGGGTGTGTCGAGCTTCAGGCCCTCATTCGCGGTGTGGGCCAAAATCTGCTGACCCTGGCGGATCAACTGGTAGCGGTGGAACGTCGTACCATCCATGGCCTGCTCCAGCAGATGATTCCCCTGCCTTTGATCAGCCTGCTGATGCTGGTGGTGCTTTTAGGGTTCGTCATCTATTTCATCGGCGAAAAAGTCGTCCGGCCGCTGGCGCGCATCACGCGTGAATCCGAAGCCGTGGCCCAAGGGGCCTTTCAGCGCATCACCCCTTACGGGGATGCCAAGAACGAGATCCATCACCTGGTGGCTGCGATCAACCGCATGATGGGGGAATTGGAAAAACGCCAGGAGCAGCTGGTTCAATCCCGCAAGATCGCCTCCATCGGCACGTTGACGGCAGGGATTGCCCATGAAATCAACAACCCCATCAATAATATCTCTCTTATTCTGGAGTCCCTGCTCGAAGATGAAGAAACCATGGACGACGGCGAACGCCATCGACTTTACCAGGAGGCGATGGATCAGGGCGACCGCGCCAGCGAAATCGTCAAAAATCTCCTGGAGTTTTCGCGCGCTAGCCACCCGCGGATGGAGGAAACCAGCTTAGAGGAGGTCGTGGACAAAACCTTTCGTTTGGTCAAGAACGAATTGGACCTGCACCGCATCCGCTACCTGAAGGAAGTGAACTGCAATTTTCCACCGCTTCACTTGGACAAAGGCGGGTTGCAGCAAGTGCTGCTCAACCTGTTCATGAACGGCATCCAGGCCATGGACAAGGGCGGCGAGCTGAAAGTGGTGATCGGCGCTGCGGAAACACCCGCCGAGGCTCGTATCGACGTCATTGACACCGGGCCTGGCATTGCGCCGGAGCACATCGACCAGGTCTTCGATCCCTTTTTCACCACCAAGAAGGTCGGTGTCGGAACGGGACTCGGGTTGTCCGTCAGCTACAACATCATCAAGAAGAACGGCGGCCGGATGGAGGTCAGCAGCCGTCCCGGCCAGGGAGCCTGTTTCTCTATTTTTCTGCCGCTGGCAGGCCCCATGAACCTTGAGGGCTGAGGGGATGGAGCGCTTCCGGATCGCTGTCATCGACGACGAACCCGTCATTGGCCGCGAGATCAAGCGCGGCCTGTCAAAGGAGCCTCATTACGAGGTCGAAACGTTTCTGGATGGCGAGTCCGCCCTGCAGCGCCTGGAGCAAATGGGATTCGATCTGCTCCTGTGCGATCTCAGGCTGCCGGCGATGAGCGGCTTGGAGGTCCTGCACGCGGCCCGACGGCGCTTCCCCCACTGCGAAGTCATTCTCATCACCGCGCACGGCTCGGTCGACTCAGCCATCGAAGCCATCCGGGCCGGCGCCTTTCACTACGTGACCAAGCCCGTCAAAATGTCCGATCTCAGGCTGCTGGTAAAACGCGCACTCGAAAAAACGACACTGGTCCGCGAAAAGGAAGCCCTCAAGGAAGCCCTGTTTTCCCAGAACCGCCCGGCGGAAATCATCGGCAACAGCAAGGCCATGCTGAATGTCTTTCGGTTGATCGAGAAGGTTGCGCCCTTGGACAGCAACGTACTGATCCAGGGCGAAAGCGGAACGGGCAAAGAGATGATCGCCCGGGCCATTCATCAGCGCAGCGGCAGGCGGCAGCAGCCCTATGTCTCCTTCAACTGCGGAGGATTCACCGAGGAGTTGATCACCAACGAGCTGTTCGGCCACGAAAAGGGGGCCTTCACCGGCGCTACCGAAACAAAGATCGGTCTGATAGAAGCCGCCCACCGCGGTACGATCTTCCTGGACGAGATCGGTGAGATGCCGGCCAGCATGCAGGTTAAGTTGCTGCGTTTCGTCGAGGAGCGCACGCTGCTGCGGGTCGGCGGAGTCACTCTGCTGCCGATCGATGTGCGCCTGATTGCGGCCAGCAACCAGGACCTCAAAGAAATGGTCAAGGCGCATACGTTTCGGGAAGATCTTTACTACCGGCTCAACGTCGTGATGATTCCCCTGCCGCCGCTGAGAGCCCGGCCGGACGACATCCCCCGGCTGATTCGATGTTTCCTTGAAAAATACAGCCGGGCCTTCGGCAAGGAACAGAAAGGCGTATCCTCGGAGGTGCTGGACATCCTCTCGCGCTACCCATTTCCAGGCAATGTCCGCGAACTGGAAAACATCATTGAGAGCGCCGTGGCCCTCTCCGATGAGCCGGAAATTTCGGCACGCGATCTTCCTTCCGATCTCCGGGAGCTTTCCATGCAGCGCATCGAGACTGCGCCCAGACTGACCCTCGAAGAGATGGAACGAAAATACATCCAGGAGGTTTTGATCAAGACCAACCACCACAAGAGCCTTGCCGCCGAAATTCTCGGTCTGCCCCGCACCACCCTGTGGCGTAAAATGAAACAGCACGGTTTGGAATAAGCTCTCGTAAGCACCCGGCTCGCGCGTTGGCGCCTCTCCTATCGCGCCCTGCACGCAGACACCATTTTTTGTTTCGAACTGAAACTAACGACTTATCTATAAGAATTTATTGATTTATAACTATTAATCGCTTGCGAGTAAACGCATTGTTGTTTCAATTCGAAACAATATCCGTGTGAGACCGGATGCCAAATTTAGCAATTATTATTTGATATTATTGATAAATCTCATCATGGCGCGGAAATTGAAACAGACTTGATTAAGCAAGGGTTTTTGTGTACGGGAGAATACTGGCAATGTCGCCCAAAAAAATTCTGGTCCCCTTGGTTCCGTCGGTTAAGGACCTAAAGAGTGTTCATTATGCCATGTCGTTGGCCGAACGGCTTTATGCCCATGTGTATATCCTTCAGCAAACTGACGCATCCGGTTTGGATAATCCGCTCGCGACATGGATGGGCGAGGCGTTGTTGGATCTGATCAATAGCGCGCGCCAGGCAGGTTTGGTGGTCTCGCATCACATCACCCACCGGCATCTGGAAGAGGAGATCGTGGGTCTGGTCCGGGATGAAGGGATCGATGTGCTGGTTTTCGGCGATGACGACGCGGCCGGCGAACGCCTTGTGTCGCAGATCAAGCCGCTGATTGCGAGTCAGATCATCCAGGTCAAGGGAAAGAATCACATCAGCTACCTGAAAGAAGAGGATGGAGCAAGATGACGATTGTAATGATCTCAGGCATGTATCAGAGCGGGCGTGAGGAACTGGCCCAGGCCCTGGCGCGCAAAACGGGTTGGCCTTTGCTGAGCCGGGAAGAGTTGCTCGATGAGGCCCGCAAACTGGGCATCAAAATCGGACGGCTGGAAATGGCGATGATTAAAACACCGGGCCTGTCCGAGAAACTGGTACGCGAGAAGGAGTTGTATCTCGCATTCCTGACCGCGACCCTGTGCGAGAAGGCCGCCAAGGGCAACCTCATTTATCACGGCCGGGCCGGGCACCTCCTGTTGCCGGGAGTCAGTCATCGACTGCGGGTGGGGCTGACGGCTCCACAAGAGGTCCGGGTCAAACGCACGGCCCAGACATTGAGCCTCACGCCGGACAAGGCCGCAACCTATATCGCCCAGTTGGATGAAGATGTCGCCAAATGGATCCGCTACATCCACCGCGTGGACGGTCGCGACCCCAATCAATTCGACCTGTTTTTCAATTTGGAAAACATGGGGCTGTCCAACGCCGCCGGAATTCTCTGCGCCACGGCGGAGCTGCCCGATTTTCAGGCCACCCCGGCCAGCCTGAAGCTTTTGAACGACCTCAATCTTTCAGCGCAGGCCAAACTGCGCTTAGCTTTGGACGAACGCACCCTTCAGGCGGATCTCCAGGTCCACGCCGACAATGGGGTGATCACGGTCACCTATCCGCCGGAGCAGGACCAGGCCAGCCAATTTATTCCCCAGGTGCTAGCCGAACTGCCCGGCTGCCGCGAGATCCAATGCACCATGGCCGCGACCAATATCCTGTGGGTACAGGAACGATTCGAGCCGGGGTCGGAAAATTTCGGCCAGATTATCCGACTGGCCCAACGATGGGGGGCGGCGGTGGAGTTGATGCGCCTGATTCCATCCGGAGAACTGCCGGGCGACGCAGCGGACCTCGTTGTCGACCCGGACTATGGCTACGCCCGCCAGGAATGCGCGCTCGCCGATGACGGTGGCGTTCAGGATGATGACCCGCAGACCGTCACGGACGATGGCGGGTTGGGCCGGACCGAAGAAGAATTGGTCGATTTAGGCCGCTTCGGCGGACGTCACACCGTTTGTGGGGGGTATGACCAGATCCTGGAGCGGGTTCAAGGCAGCGGTCGCTACACCCTGGTCGTCATCGGTGACATGTTCATGTCCAAGGGACATTCGGCCCGCACACGCCAGACCCGGGAACTGGCGTTGAACATACGGGACCGGCTCAAGGCACCGGTGATCACCGCGGACGAACTCAAGTCGCAGTTGCTTTTCGGCAAACGCCAGGCCGCCACCCTGCTGGGGTACCTGGCCTTGATCATCCTGATTTACGCGCTTGTTTTCACGAACCAACCGTCGGTTATGAATTTTCTGGGCGGCCCGCTTCATCAAAATTATAAAATCGTGGCGGCGGCGGCGGTGGCCCTCTTCAGCCCTCTGCTCGCCTATGTGTACGGCACCGTGGCGGGGTTGACCTTGAAGATCATCAACGTTGATTAAACTGCCAAATGCGGCCTGGAGGAACCTATGCACGAGTTACTTGCGGGAAATTTCATCGACATCAGTCTGGCCTCAGCGCTGCAGGTGGTGTTGCTGGGCTTTATCGGAGGCATCTTGAGCGGGTTTATCGGCAGCGGAGGCGCCTTCTTCATGACGCCCGGCATGATGAATCTGGGCGTGGACGGCGTCATCGCCGTGGCCAGCAACATCACCCATAAATTTGGAAAGGCCCTGGTGGGCTCCCGAAAGCACGCTGCCGCGGGCAACGTGGACAAAAAACTGGCCGCCTTCATGCTGATCACCGCCATTATCGGAGTTCAGATCGCTGTCTGGATCAACAGCTATTTCAAAGGCGGCGGCCACGGTGCGGACCAGGGCGCTGGCGCCAACTTATACATCAGCCTGGTGTTCGCCATAATTTTGTCCGCCGTCGCCGTTTCCATGCTCAGAGACATCCTCAAATCCAAGGGCAACGGGGAAGCCGGGGCCGGACCTTCCATGAAAATCGCCGAATACCTGGCCCGCCTGAACCTGCCCCCGGTCATTCACTTCAGCGTAGCCGATACCAAGGTCAGCCTCTGGGTGTTAATGGCCGTGGGCATCGCCACCGGTTACCTGGCCGGGACGATCGGCGTGGGCGGGTTTATAGGCGTGCCGGCCATGATTTACGTGTTCGGCGTACCCACGGCGGTGGCCACCGGCACGGAGCTTTTCCTGGCGGTGTTCATGGGCGGCTATGGTGCCTTGAGTTATGCGTATCTGGGCTACGTGGACCTGCGCCTGACCATGCTCCTTTACCTGGGTTCGCTGGTGGGCATTCACCTCGGCGTGTACGGCGTCAAGGTGGTCAACGAGAAGTACATCCGCGTGGTCACCAGTCTGATCATTCTTCTGTGCGTCTTCAGCCGGGTCATCGCGATTCCGGTCTACCTCCGGCAGCTCGGCTATTTGAACATGGACGCAGGGTGGGACGTATACTTCAATACGAGCAGCAAGTTCTTCCTATTCGCCAGCGGCATCAGCGGTGCGCTGGTCATTCTCATGCAGGTCATTCGCGCCTACCGCCAGAGGCGCCAAATCCAGAAGACGCTGCTGGTGACCCGCAAGCCGGGTGTGACATCGGCCGAGTCGGTCAAGGCCGCGTAAGGCTGTTTTGAAAAAGAGGCAGTGGCGGCGTAAACATTCAGGCACTCTTTTGGGGAGGAAACTATGAGCTATCAGTGCGATATTCTCATTGTGGATGATGAGCCGATCGTCGGCGAGCGCCTCAAAGCTTTCATTAAAAAAGACGGACATCGGACGGAGATATTCGTCGATCCGTCAGCCGCTCTGAAGCGTCTGGAGGAAAAGGATTTCGACATTGTGATCAGCGATATCCGCATGGGCGAGATTGACGGCATCCAGGTGATGCAGAAGGTGTTTCAGAAATCCCGGCGCACCAAGGTCATCATGATCACCGGCTACGCCACCCTGGAACTGGCGAGGGAGTCGCTGACAAAAGGCGCTTTCGACTTCATTGCCAAGCCGTTCAAGTTAAAGGAAATCCGCCGGACCATCGAAAAAGCCGTGGAGTCTCTTGAAAAAAGCGGCCCGCGCAAAACGACAGAAGCAGTGGTGGGATGACCGTTGAGGGCATCCCTTCCGGACATTTACGAAAGAACGTTCCACCTGCTTTCGGCCGCTTCCGGCCGCAAGTCAAGGAGTGCTTCCTATGGCTATGTACAGAAGCCCAATGGAAAAAATCTTGGAGCAGCAAGAGGAGAACACCGTCATCACCAACCCCAAGGAGCCGACGAGAACCTTTTTTCGCAAGGTCGCTTATATTTATACCTGTTGGAAGGATAAACTGCAGAAAATATTTTGCCGCGGCCACGGGGAGGACCAGCCACCCGGCCCTGGGCGGTGATCCGGCCGGCCGGGGTCTCGATGCAGACCGTGGTCTCGGGCGCCCGCATGGGAATGAACCCGATTTCGAGCGCGACATAGGTGATGGCGACGCTGCCGTAGCCGCACACTTGGCGCTGCAGCCCTACCAGCACCGCGGGATCGGTTTTGCCACCGCGGCGCTCCGCTGAACGCGCGTAGTGAATGGCTGGGGCCTCAGGCCGTCAAAGCCTCGAGCCGCTGCTTGGCAGCTTGGCGGACTTGCTCATCCTTGTCATTTTGGATGACGCGCTTCAGCAGTTCCTTGTCCTTGCATTCCTGGATGGCCTCCTCTCGGACCTTGGGATCGGACCGAGCAATCTTGGGGATAAACAAATCGCTGAACTTCATGGCTACCTCCTTTCTGAGGGTTGGGGGGGTGGCTGAAACCCGCCGGCCCCGGCACGGAGTCGGCAGCTAAATGATAGTGAACGAAAACTAACACAATCCAGGGGCGTTTTCAAGCACTGCCGTCGGGTGAAACTTCTCCGGCGTCATGCTTACCATTGAACCTGTTCTGGGAACACCCGCAAAACCCGCGCAGCGCAGGATTCCGGCGTGAGGCCTCGATTTTCAAGTTCGCCCATCCAGCGCCTGTACCCCCAAAACTGAGCTTGACATCCTGAATTTGTATACTGTATACAGCCATTGAACGAGGTTCACGATTGGACCAGGCCTCGTCGTCTTTTTCCAGCCGCCCCGACATCATGCGGTATCCCGCACGCTTGCCTCATCCAAGGGAGGAGCGATGAGCCTCTTTAAAGGCCTGTACGTGTTGTCGCTCGAACAAGCCACCGTGCTGCCGTATCTCACCTACCGCCTATCCCACGATGGAATGAACGTGATCCGGCTGGAGCATCCGGTCCACGGGGACCCCAACCGCATGATCGGTGCCAACGTCCTGGGCGAAGAGCGCATGAACGGCTATTTTTTGTGCATCAATGCCGGCAAAAAGGCCGTGACCCTGAACCTGGCTGAAGGCGACGGCCGCAGGATCTTCCACGATCTGATCACGAAACTGCCGGTGGACATCTTCGCCACCAACCAGTTGCCCCGCCATTACTCCAAACTTGGCGTCGACTATGACACCTTAAAGAAACTCAAGCCGGATATCATTTGGCTCGGGGTCACCGGATTCGGTCCCGACAGCGATGAGGCGGCATATGACCCGATCCTGCAGGCGCGCTCGGGGCTGATGGAGCTGACCGGCGAGCCCGGCGGGGACCCCCAGGTGCTGGGGGTCCCGCTGCCGGACATGGGCACCAGCGAACACGCTTACGGGTTGCTGATGAAAGCTCTCTACCGACGCCAGGTCAGCGGGGAGGGGAGCTGCATTCAGGTTTCGATGTTCGAATCTTCGGTGTCCTGGCTCACGGTGCCGATCACGTTGAATGCCAGCTTCAACACGCCCATTTCACGCCGCGGCAACACCCACGATTTCTTCTGCCCGGTTTCGGTGTATCAGAGCTGCAACGGCTTTGTGTACCTTGCCGTCGGCAACGACCGCCAATGGAAATCCTTGGTCGGCCTGGAGCCGTTCCGGTCTCTGGATCAGCCGCACTATGAAAAGAATGCCGGGCGCATTGCCGACGTGAAGCATCTGAACGGGGCGATCAACGCGATCACCCGCCGGCACACCTCGGAGGAACTGATCGAACTGCTGCGCGCTATCTCCATCCCCGTCAGCAAGATCAAAACGGTTCCCGAAGTCATTGCAGATCCGCTGGTGAACCGCCGACTGCTTTGGAGCCAAGATCCGGTCAGCGGCGCGCGCATCACCCTGGCTCCACCCCCGAACATGACCCCCTTTCTCGAACGATCCAAGCGCGAGCTTCTGTTTCCGCCGCGTTTCGGCGAGCACAACCAGGAGATTTACGGCGGGGTGTTGGGCTGCAACCCGGATGATCTATTGCAACTGAAAGCCCGGGGGATCATTTGACGGACGGCGTTCGCATGCCGACAAAGACCAAACCCATAGAGACCGATATGCCGGTGTTAGGTTTGCTGAAGGCCATGGCGGAGCGTAAATCCCTGGGCCAAATGGTCTACGAGAACCTGAGGCAGACCATCGTGCGGGGCAGCATCGCGCCCGGAACCCGCCTCGTGGAAAGCCAGATCGCCGAAGCTCAGGGGATCAGCCGCACCCCGGTGCGGGAGGCCATGCACAAGCTGGAACGGGAGCGCTTCCTCGAGCGGCTCCCCCACGGAGGGTTCAGTGTGCTGGAGTTGAGCCGGGAGGAGATTATGGAGACTTTCGGCATCCGCAGCGTCCTGGAAGGCTACGCCGCACGCCTGGCGGCCATCAACCACCGGCCGGGCCAGCTGAAGCCTTTGCAGCAGAAGATTGATGAATTCCAGCGACTGCTTGACAGGAGGCATCTGAAGGAACTGCCGCAGGTGAACGCCGAGTTTCATGATCTGCTCTACGCCTTGAGCGACAGTCCACGACTGATCCGCATGATCGACACGCTCCGGGATCACATTTACCGTTACCGGCAGATCATTCTGAAAGAAGCCGGCCAGGCGCGCACCAGCAATGAAGACCACCGGCTGATCCTGGAGTCGATCCGCACGCGCGATGCGGCGGGCGTGGAGCAGTTGGTGCGGGAGCATATCCAGCGAGGCCGGAAAATGGTGTTGGCGGTATTCGAACGCGACGGGTTTCGATAAGGGAGAACAAGGCCATGGCGGGCAGCAAAATCAAGATCCTTGTCGCCAAACCGGGGTTGGACGGGCATGATCGCGGGGCCAAGGTGGTGGCGCTCGCCCTGAGGGATGCGGGCATGGAGGTCATTTACAGCGGACTGCACCGGAGCCTCGAGCAGATCGTGCGCAGCGCGGTCCAGGAAGGGGTGGATGTCATCGGCCTGAGCATCATGTCGGGGGCGCATGTCCCCATCTGCCGAACCCTGCTCGCGTTGATGAAAGCACAGGGGATCGAAGACATTCCCGTGGTGGTCGGCGGAGTGATTCCCCAGCTGGATGTAGCGAAATTGACGCAGCTCGGCATCAAGGGCGTCTTTCCCGGCGGCACCCCTTTCGAGCACATCGCCGCCGGCATCCGCTCCGTTGTTGCCAAGCCGGCTGCGTAAAGACGGGTGCCGCCACGGCACGGGCAGGCTCCCAAGCGACGAAGCCTTTTTTGCGGCGCCGCATGAACCGCAGGTGAGAGGACGCCATGGGTGTTGCGAAGTACATCAAAGACGAGCAGGACGGCATCCGGGAGGTCGTTTACCAGTCCGGCATCCGGGTCAAACCCTGCTACACGCCGGAAGATCTCGCGGCGGTCGAGTTTAGCTATGAGAAAGACCTCGGCCATCCGGGAGAATTCCCCTTCACGCGCAGCCTGCATCCGCTGGGGTACCGCAGCCGGGCCTGGACGACCCGCCAATACACCGGCTTCGGCACCCCGGAGGAGACGAACAAGCGGTTCAAGCTGATGATCGCCCACGGCCAGACCGGCCTGAACGTCGCCTTCGACCTGCCGACCCAGATGGGATTTGATTCGGATGACACCAGGGCCGTGGGGGAAGTCGGCCGGGTCGGGATGGCGGTGGACTCCCTGCGGGATTTCGAGATCGCATTCAAGGACATTCCCCTGGACCGGATCGGCTCCGGGCTGACAATCAACGCGGTGGCCACCATCATGCTGGCCATGTATCAGTCCGTGGCGGAGAAGTTCGGATATCCCAAAGAGAAGATCAGCGCCACCCCTCAGAACGACATCCTCAAGGAAATGGTCGGCCGTGGCGCGTGGATTTTCCCCGTGGATCCGGCCGTGCGGCTGGTAGGCGATGCGATCGAATACTCGGTCCGGCAACTGCCGCGCTGCAACCCCGTCAGCATCTGCGGCTACCACATGCGCGAGTCCGGAGCGACCCCCGCCCAGGAAATCGCGTACGCCTTCGAAATCGCCAAAACCTACATCGAAGAAGTGCAGGCCAGAGGCCTCACGGCCGAAACGTTCGTGGGCAGCTTCTCCTTCAACTTCAACGTCTTCGGTAATCTGTGGGAGCAGATCGCCAAGTTCCGGGCCGCCCGCAAGCTCTGGGCCCGCATGCTCAAAACGGACTATGCCGTGACGAACCCGAAAAACCTTTTCCTGCGCGGGCTTTTCGGCGGGGGCGGCAGCGGTTTGACCAAGCAGCAGCCGGAGAACAACATCATGCGGGGGGCCTTTTACGCACTGGCCGCCGCATTGAGTGGCGCCCAGACCACGGCGCTGTGCTCCTTCGACGAAGCCTATACCATTCCGACGCCGCGCGCCGCCTTGCTGTCCCTGAGGACCCTTGAAATCATCATGGACGAAGTCGGTCTGCGGGACACCGTGGACCCATTGGCGGGCTCCTATTTTGTCGAGACCCTCACCAAGCAGATGGAGGCGAAAATCCTCGAGGAAATGCAGGAAGTCCAAAAGATAGGCGGCATGCGCCACGCGGTCGCCACGGGTCACGTCCAGCGCAAGGTCTCCCGCCAGGCGTATGAGTTCGAGAAGGGCCTTCAGGACGGCCGCTACGTGAAAGTCGGGGTCAACAAGTACACCGACGGCGTCGAGAACCCGCCGGATGTGGAGCTGCATGCCCATGACGAGTCCTGGGCGGATGAGCAGACGGCCGGCCTCAGACAGCTGCGCCGCACACGGGACAACCGCGAAGTGACCCGCACGCTGAGAGCGCTCGAAAGCGGGACCCGGGCCGGGAAGAACGTGATGCCGTATCTCGTGGACTGTTGCCGGGCCTACGCGACGGTGGGGGAAATGGCCGGCGTGTTTCGCCAGGTGTTCGGGGAGTGGGAAGAGCCGAGCATTTTTTAAGTTATGAGTGATGAGTAATGAGTGAAAGGCGGGTCGTTTCTTTTTACTCATAGCTAATAACTCGATACTCATCACCTCGCTTCGGAGGCTTAATTGTCCAAGGGCTTTTATCGACTGGGGTGCGACATCGGGGGCACCTTCACGGATTTTGTGCTGGTCAACGATCAGGGCGGGGAGTTCTCCGTCTTCAAATGCCTGACGACACCGGCCGATCCCTCCGAAGCGGTGGAGCGGGGCATCCAGGAACTGCTCGACCGGATCCCCGGACCGAAGCCGGCCATCGATGAGATCATCCACGGCACCACCCTGGTGATCAATGCCATCATCGAGCGCAAGGGCGCCAAAACCGGTTTGATTACGACCCAAGGGTTTCGGGACGTGCTCGAACTCGGGCGCGAGCTGCGCTACGACGCGTACGATATTTTTTCGGAATACCCCTCGCCGCTCGTGCCGCGCGCGCTGCGCCTGGAGGTCGCTGAGCGCATCGCGAGCGACGGTCGCGTGATCCAGGGGCTTGCGGCCGAGGATGTGCGCCGGAGCCTGTCGCAGTTGCGCGGGCTGGGGATCGAGTCCCTGGCCGTGTGTTTGATCAACTCCTACTGCAACCCGGTCCACGAGCGGGCGATCAAGGCCATCGTCGAACGCGAGGCGCCGGAACTCTATCTGTCCACCTCCTTTGAGGTTCTGCCTCAGATCCGGGAATACGAGCGCACCTGCACCACGGCGACCAACGCGTACGTCAAGCCGATCACCGCGCGTTACCTCAAGAGACTCGCCTCCCGGCTGGAGACGCAGGGATTCACGGGCAAGCTCTTTATCATGCTTTCGAGCGGCGGGATCACCTCGGTTGCAACCGCCAGGGAATTCCCGGTGCGCATCATCGAGTCGGGCCCCACGGCCGCCGTCATTGCCTCTCAATATTACGGCCGCATGTTCAAGATCCGAGACATCTTCTGCTTCGACATGGGCGGCACGACGGCCAAATCCTGCCTGATCCAGAAAGGGCAGGCCGGCCTGGTCTCAACGTTCGAAGTCGGCCGCGTGCAGCGGTTCAAGAAGGGCAGCGGGCTTCCCATCCAGGTTCCGGTGGTGGACTTGATGGAAATCGGAGCCGGCGGCGGCAGCATTGCGCACATGAGCAGGATGGGGCTTCTGCAGGTCGGCCCGGAGAGTGCGGCAGCGGACCCCGGCCCGGTCTGTTATGCCCGGGGAGGCGAGCAGCCCACCGTCACGGATGCGGATCTGCTCCTGGGCTACCTCGATCCCGGCTACTTCCTGGGCGGCACCATGCCCCTCGACAAACCGGGCGCTGCAGAGGGCCATATCCGAAAAGGTCGCCCAGCCCCTGGGGACGTCGGTCATAGCAGCGGCTTTCGGAATTCACGATCTGATCAATGAAACCATGGCGGCGGCCGCCAAAACCCATATTGCCGAAAAAGGGGGCAACCCCAAGATCGTCACCATTGCGGCCTTCGGCGGCGCCGGGCCGGTGCACGCTTACGGGCTGGCCAAGAAAATCGGAGCACCACGGATCCTGGTGCCCCCATTGGCCGGTGTCGGGTCCGCCATGGGCTTTTTTACCGCACCGGTGGCATTCGACGTGTCCCGCAGCCATCGTGCAGGCCTGGACGATGCCGATTTCAGCGTGATCGAAACGCTTTTCCAGGGGCTCGAGCGTGAAGCGGCCGCCATCCTGCAGCAGACCGACCGACGGCAGAAAGTGACGTTCGAGCGGACCCTCATGATGCGTTTTGTGGGGCAAGGGGCCGAAACGGACCTGCCGATCCCACGCCGATCTTTTGCCCGCCTATCGAAATCCAGGGTGCGAGCCCTGTTCGACGAAACCTACCAGAAACTCTACGGGCGGACCTATCCCGACAACCCCGTGGAGTTCGTCACTTTCAAGGTCAGGGCCAGCTTGCCGGAGCGGCCCTTTCGCCTGCCCCCGCTGGCCCAAAAGAAAGGGCAGCTCAAAAACTGCATCAAAGGCAAGCGTCCGGCCTTTTCACTGCTCAAAAAGAAATTTATCCCGTTCACCGTCTACGATCGCCTGAGGCTTTTCCCCGGAGCCCGGATGCCGGGGCCGGCGATTGTGGAAGAAAAAGAGTCCACGATCGTTATGGGCGAGGATGCCCTGGCGCGGGTGGACGAGTTCGGGTTTGTATGGATCGACATTAACTGAGAAGTAACGAGTAACGAGTAATGAGCAACGAGTAGAGGAAAAAGCGTAACGAACCGATGGAGCGGAGTTGACGGCATGCCGGTCAAGCGCAGCAAACATCGAAGTCGAATTGGTATAATGGCTCGGCCACGGGTCCGATCGCCGCGGAGGAGATTCGACCCCATCACCCTTGAGATCCTGTGGCGCCGGTTGGTGTCGATTGTGGACGAGGCGGATGCCTCCGTGGCCCGCACGGCCTTCTCCAGCCTGTTGCGGGATGCCCACGACTACACCTGCATGTTCACCGACAGCCGCGGCCAGGAACTGGTGCAGGGGACCTTCTGCACGCCGGGCCAGGCCGGCGCCATGGCGCTGGGCGTGAAAAAGATCATCCGCTCCATGCCCCTCAAACAATACCGGCCGGGGGATGTCTTCATCGTGAACGATCCCTGGCTGCTGGCCGGGCACCTCAACGACGTCTGTGTTCTCAGCCCGATTTTTTTCAAGGGCCGGCCGGTGGCGTTTACGGCCTGCGTATTCCACCATTCGGACATCGGCGGCCGAGTGTCCTCGGACAACCGGGAGGTCCACGAAGAGGGCGTTTTTATCCCGCTGATGAAGCTCTACGATGCCGGCCGGCTCAACGAGGAAGTGCTGAAGCTGATCCGCTGGAATGTGCGCACGCCGGAGGAGGTCGCCGGCGACATCCGCTCCCAGATCGCCGCCAACCATGTGTGCTCGGAGAAGATCATGGCGATGATGGGCGATGAGGGGTTGACGACGCTGGACGATCTGGCCGACGAGATCATCGCGCGCACCGAGCAGAGCATGCGCGCGGCCATCGCCAAAATTCCGGACGGTGTTTACCCGCACGAAAGCGTGATCGAGGGCGCGGGCCAACGCACGGATGTGACCATCCGGCTGGCGGTGACGGTCAAGGGCAGCGACCTCAGCGTTGACTTCACCGGCACGTCGGCCCAGGTGGATTGGGGTGGGAACGTGGTGTTTAACTTCACCTACGCCTACGTGTTCATGGCCGTCAAGAGCGCCTTCGACCCCGATGTTCCCATCAACGAGGGCGCCATCCGGCCGGTGCAGATGAGCGCACCGGAGGGCTCGGTCGTCAACTGCCGGTTCCCGGCCGCCGTGGCGGCCCGCATGCAGATTGGCCATTTCATGACCGAAATGGTGTTCAAGGCCCTGGCCGCGGCCACTCCGCACAACATCATCGCCGGCAGCGGAGGAACACCGGCCCAAACGAACATTTTTTATGGCAGGCGCCACAACGGCAGACCCTGGCATACCATGATCATCCGCGGCGGCGGCCTCGGGGCCAGCAGCCGCAAGGATGGCCACCACTGCGCGATTTTTCCGGCCAACGGTGCCAACACACCCGTTGAGATTTTCGAGAGCGACACCCCCTTGCTCGTGGCCGAACGGAGCCTGGTGACGGACTCCGGGGGCCCGGGACGGCTGCGCGGCGGGCTGGGCCGTAGGATGCGGCTGCGGGTCCCGGACGACGATTTCGGCCCGCAGCCTCCGGTGACAGTGGCGGTGCAGGCCGGCCGTTTTCGGTATCCGCCCGACGGGGTGTTCGGCGGCGGGGCGGGATCCAAGGCGCGGTTCCTGCGCAACCGCGAGCCCGCCGACCCCAGCGGGCTGACGTTCTGTGAACGCGGAGACGTGATCGAATTTTACAGTGCCGGCGGGGGCGGCTACGGCTGCGCCTTCGAACGTGACCCCGAGGCGGTGCTGGCCGATGTTATGAACGGCTATGTCAGCATCGAGCGCGCCCGGCAGGACTATGGAGTGGTCATTGACCCGGCCACGCTGAAGGTGGATATTGCGGCCACCTTGAGGCTGAGAGAGGAGAAGAGATAAGGTACTGGCTTAAATTCGAAGCACGAAATCCGGATTTTGATACTGACGTGAATCCCGTACCTTTCGAGAATAGCGATAGTGGGAGTTATAGCATGACCCAAAGCTTTATGCCTCCTTTCAAGACCGGCGGGGAGTTGTTGGACCACCAACTGAAAGGCTTGCAGTGGACGGTTGCGCACGCTTTCAGCGGCTCCGCGTTTTACCGCCAGCGGCTCGCTCAGGCCGGGGTGCGTCCTGAAGACATCCAGTCCCTCGAGGACATCCGCAAGCTGCCCTTCACCAGCGCCGAGGATTTGCGGGCCGGCTATCCGTATCCGCTGCTGTCGGTCGCCCCCAACCGGGTGGTGCGCATTCACGCCTCCTCCGGCACCACGGGCAAAAAGAAGATCCTGGCCTACACTCAGAAGGATGTCGATGACTGGGCCGTTTTTTTCGCCCGATGTTACGAGATGGCGGGACTTTCCCCGGAGGACCGGGTTCAGATTGCCGTGGGCTACGGCCTATGGACGGCCGGCATCGGCTTCCAGCTCGGCTGCGAGCGCTTCGGCAGCACGGCCATCCCCATCGGGCCCGGCAATGTCGATCTGCAATGTCAGTTTCTGGTGGACTTCCAATCGACGGTCATGTGCTGCACGGCCTCCATGGGACTGCTGATGGCCGAGGAAATCAACCGCCGGAATCTGCGGGACAAGATCCATCTGAAAAAGATGATCTTCGGGTCCGAACGCAGCAGTGACGCCATGCGCCAGCGGATCAAGGAGCTGTTGAGGCTGGAGGACATGTTCGACATTCCGGGCATGACCGAGCTTTACGGCCCCGGAACGGGACTTGAATGTGCCAAGCACGAAGGCATTCATTATTGGGCCGATTACTTTATTCTGGAAATTTTGGATCCTGTTTCGCTTGAACCGGCTCCGCCCGGCGGGGTCGGCGAGATGGTGGTGACCACCCTGTGCAAGGAGGCCGCGCCGCTGATCCGCTACCGCACCCGCGATTTGACGCGACGCATCGATCATCCGTGCTCCTGCGGGAGCATTCTTCCGATGCACGACCGCATCCTGGGCCGCTCGGACGACATGATCATTTTCCGCGGAGTCAACATTTATCCCAGCCAGATCGACCAGGTGCTGTCGAAAATTCCGGACGTCAACTGCGAGTTTCAAGTCGTCCTGGAGCGCAAGGAAGACGGCAAGGATCACATGACCATCCGCCTGGAGTGCTGCCAGGGACTGGACGCTTCCCGCAAGCCGGAGCTGGAGCGGCGGGTTGCGACTCGCGTGAAAAATGAGATCAACGTGAGCCCCCAGGTGGTGATCGTCGACTACTGTTCGCTGCCGCGATCGGAGCGAAAATCCAAGCGCATCTTCGACAACCGCCCCCTCTGAACCGGCGCGGCGCACGCGAGCCTGGCCGGGGGGGGTGAAGCGCCGCCTGCGGCCTCGATGCGGAGACAACGTCATGCGAAAATTCACGTACCTGGTGCCGAAGACCTTGAACGAAGCCATTTCGATGCACGCCTCCTACGAGGGGCGTTCCCGGTACATCGCCGGCGGCACCGATGTTCTGGTCAAACTCAAGGAAGGCAAGATCGGACCGGACTATCTCGTTTCACTGAAGCATATCATCAGCCAGGATCATCCGTTTTTAAACACCGAAACCGGGGAGCTCTTTATCGGCGCTTTCATGACGCACCGTTCGATCGAGCGCTCGAGTCTGGTCGAGCACCGGTACCCGATCCTGCACGATGCGGTGAAAAACATCGGATCGGTCCAGATCCGCAACGTCGCCACCATCGGCGGAAATCTGGTGAACGCCGTGCCTTCGGCGGACGGTGCCATCCCGCTCATTGCCCTGGACGGCAAAGCCCACATTTACGGCCCCAAGGGCTATCGACTGATCGACCTGGCGCGGTTTTTCTTAGGCCCCGGCCAGTGCGATATTCAAGGCGCTGAGATACTCACCGAGATCATCACCCCGAGGCTCGCGCCCCGGACCGGCGGCGCTTACATCAAACACGGCCGTCGTGAGGCGATGGAGCTGCCGATGCTGGGAGTGGGCATTCTGCTCAGTCTCGAGCCGGACATGGCGACCTGCGCCAAGGCGCGAATCTGCCTTGGGGTGGCCGCACCCACCCCCTTTCGGGCGCTCGCGGCCGAGGCGTACCTGCAGGGCAAGTCCGTTACGGAGGACGCCCTGGCCGAGGCCGGTAAGATCGCCGCCGGGGAATCCAGGGTCCGGGACAGCATCCGGGGCGTCGCCTGGTACCGCCGCGAGATGGTGGGGGTGCTCGTCAAACGCATGGGGCTTCTGGCCCTGGAACGGGCCAAGCGGCGCAACGAGGAGTAGAAAAGAAGTCGGAAGGGGGAAGGCGAAAGGCGGAAGGAGCATATGGCAAGAGACATCACGTTTACGTTCAACGGCAATTCACTGACCCTGGCGGTGGAAGACCACTGGACCCTGCTGCATTTGATCCGGGCCGAGCTCGGGTACACCGGGACCAAGGAAGGCTGCGGCAGCGGCGAGTGCGGGGCCTGCACGGTGATCGTCGACGGGGCGGCCGTCAATTCCTGTCTTTACCTGGCCGCGGAGATCGACGGCCGCAGCCTGGTGACGATCGAAGGCTTGGCGGCCCCGGACGGCACCCTGCATCCCATCCAGAAGGCGTTTGTGGACCACGGCGGTATCCAATGCGGGTTCTGCTCGCCGGGAATGATCATGTCCGCCAAGGCCCTGCTGGACGAGAACGCCCATGCCACCGAAGCCGAGATCAAGGAAGCCGTCGCCGGCAATCTCTGCCGCTGCACGGGATACGTGCAGATCATCGAATCCATCAAGGCCGTAAGCGACGGCGAGCCGGAAGGGCCGCACGTGATCGCCTGGCGCGGTGATGACCCTGATCTGCGATCATGACCGCGCCAAAGGAGATTTGCCTGATGTCAGAGTTGCAAACGGTTGGAAAACGAATCCCGAAGATGGATGCGGCCGATAAGGCGACCGGCCGGTCCCGTTACATCCAGGATCTCACGCTTCCCGGCATGCTCCATGCGCGAATCCTCTACAGCAAATACGCCCATGCCCGCATCGTCAAGATCAACACCGAAAAAGCCCGGGCGCTGCCCGGGGTGCGCGCCGTTTTGACCGGAGACGATATCCCCGACATCAAGATGGGCGTATACAGGGACAACCGTCCGTTGAAGAAAGGCAAGGTCTGCTCGTACCGGGACGAAGTCGCAGCCGTCGCGGCGGTCGATCCTCAGACCGCCCGGGAGGCGTTGAAGCTGATCGAGGTTACCTATGAGCCGCTGGCGGCCATTTTTGATCCGGAAGCCGCCATGCGCGAGGGATCGCCCCTGGTGCACGAAGGGCACAAAACCAATGTGCTCAAATTGCCCTGGAAGCTCCATTACGGCGACGTCGAGGCCGCACGCCAGGCGGCGGCCTTCACAGTGAGCGCGCGGTTCACCACCACCTGGGTGACCCATTGCTGCATGGGTACCAGCGGGGCGATCGCGGAATTCGACCCGGCCAACCATCTCACGATCACCTCCAACACCCAGATCCCGTCTCTGGCCCAGAAAGATTTTCTAGAAGCGCTCTCCGTGATGGGGTTGAAGGAGCGCCGGGTGCGGGTGATCAAACCCTGCATCGGCGGCGGGTTCGGCAGCAAGCTCGACACCTATGCCTACGAGTACATTGCCATTCTGCTGGCCTATCACACCCGGCGGCCGGTCAAAATCGAGTTCGACCGCACCGAGGAATTTCTCGCCACCTCGCCGCGGCAGCCCACCGTCACGTATATCACGCAGGGCTGCGACCGGAACGGAAAGCTCCTTTTCCGGGACATCCGCATGATTCTGGACAACGGCGCCTACACCTCCTGGGGCGCCACCACGCCCTCGGTGATGATGATGCCCATCACCACCCTGTATCGCGTCCCCAACGTGCGCTTCGAGGCCACATGCGTCTACACCAACAATACCTACTCCCAGGCCATGCGGGGCTACGGCAACCCCCAGGCCACTTTTGCCATCGAGAGCACCATCGACATGCTGGCCGAGGCCGCCGGGGTTGCGCCCACCGAGTTTCGCCGCATCAACGCCAACCAACCCGGGGATGTTTCAACCCAAGGGCTGCGCATCACCACCTGCGGCCTCGCGGAGTGCCTGGACACCGTCAAGGCCCGGCTTGAGTGGGACAAACCCAAGGCCCGCGGCGAGGGCGTCGGCATGGCTTCGCTGATTCACGTGGGCGGAGGGGCGCGGGTCTACAAGTCCGACGGCTGCGGCACCATCATCAAGATGGACGATTACGGCAAGATCGATTTGTTCACCGGGGCGACCGACATGGGACAGGGCTCCGAAACCGTGATCGCCCAGATCGTGGCCGAAGAGCTGGGGCTGAACGTGGACGATATCCACGTGATTCACAGCGACACGGATATCTGTCCGTGGGACGTGGGTGCCCACGCGAGCCGTACAACGTTTGTCGCCGGCAACGCCGCGCGCGGGGCCGCCCGGAAGATCAAGGCCCGGATCCTCGAGTTGGGCGCAAAAGAGCTCAACGCGCCGCTCGAGAAACTGGTGCTGCGCCGCCGGCACATCCAACATCACGACGACCCGGAGACGAAGCTGGAGATCGGAAAGCTCCTGCGCAAAGCCCACTTCAACCACGGGGGCCAGATGCTGATGGCCGAGTACTTTTACGATCCGGCCAACGAGAACATGGGTAAGGACTTCCGGGGGAACATGTCCATGACCTACACCTTCGGCACCCATGGGGTGCGCGTGCAGGTCGACGAGGAAACCGGCAAGGTCAAGATCCTCAACTATGTCGCCGCGCACGATGTCGGCCGGGCCATCAACCCCATGCTGCTGGAGGGCCAGGTCTACGGCGGCGTGATGATGGGCGTCGGCTATGCGTTGAGCGAGCAGATGATCCTGGAGAAGGGCGAAACGATGAACCCCAGCTTCCGGGACTACAAGATACTGACGGCCAAGGACGTGATCCCCATCGATGCGCCGGTTCTCGAAACCCACGACGCGGACGGTCCTTTCGGCGCCAAGGGCATTGGTGAGCCGGGCTGCGTGCCCACGGCCCCGGCGGTTGCCAACGCCATCTACGACGCCGTCGGCGTGCGGATCACGGATCTGCCGATTACCCCGGAGCGAGTGCTGGCGGCGATCCGGGAGAAAAAAGGGCTGGATCTCTGCGGGAGGCCGAAGGGCCGGGATGAAGGGGAGGCGTGTGTGATTGAAGCGTAGGGTTTCCCGTTGCACGGTTGCGATGACCTCGTAAAATTTCACTCTAACCCCAACAGATGGAGGGCCTGCGATGAAACGAAACACAGGGATGCTGATGGTTGCGTTTTTTAGTTGTGCCGTCGTTTTCGGCGCCTTGGCGCCGGCGGTCGTGGCGGCGGAGACCATTACGCTCAAATACGCCAATTTCCCGCCGGCACCGACCTTCCCCTGCGTGCAAATGGAACGCTGGAAGACCGAGGTCCAGAAGCGCACCGGCGGCAAGGTGGCTGTTCAGACCTTTCCGGGCGGAACGCTGCTCGATGCCAAGAACATGATCGACGGGGTCATCGCCGGCACCGCCGACATCGGCTGCCTGTCGATGGCGTATCAGCCCGGGCGTTTCATGGTCACCAACGCCACCAGCCTGCCCGTCGGCATCCCGAATGCCAAGGTGGGCAGCATGGTCCTCTGGAATCTCTATGCGAAGTATAAGCCGCAAGAGTTTGCCGGGGTTAAGGTGTTGGCCATGTTCACGACAGCGCCCAACAACGTCATGTCCAAGGTGCCTGTGCGAAAATTGGAGGACATCAAGGGGCTGGACCTCCGGGCCTCCGGCGGCGCCGCCGAAGTCCTCAGCGCCTGGGGAGCCAACCCGGTCGGCATGCCCATGCCGGAGACGGTGGAGGCTCTGCAAAAGGGTGTGGTCAAAGGGCTTTTTTCCTCGCTGGAGGTCATGAAGGACTTTAAATTCGCCGAAACCTGCAAGTATGTCACGATGACCGAAACCTCGATTTACCCGTTTAGCGTGGTCATGAACCTGAAGAGCTGGGAGGCCTTGCCCGCGGATGTGAAGAAGGTGTTCGACGATCTGCGGGTGGAGCAGTCGCAGTGGACCGGGGAATACATGGACCATCATGTAAAAGAGGCCATGGAATGGTCCAAGACCGCCCAAAAGGTGCAGGTCATTACCCTGTCGGGCGCGGAACAGGCCAGATGGAATGGCAAACTGAAGGGGCTGACTGAAAAATGGGCGGTCGAGGCGAAAAGCAAAGGGCTTCCGGCCGACCAGATCATCGGCGACATCAAGGCGCTCGTCACGAAATACAGCAAGTAGAAAGAGCAGCCGGCCCGGAAACGCACTAAGGGGGATGCAGGCCTGCCCGGCGCGCATCCCCCGCTGTGAATGAGCCCGTTTTTCTTCGACCGGCGCCGAAACGGAGGGGGAGGCGTGAAATTCCTGGATGACCTCATCCAATGGTTGAACAAGATCCTGCTGGTAATTGGAGGCGTCGCGCTGACGGCGATCGTCGCCCTCACGGTCGGCAACATCTTTTCCCGCAACCTGTGGGCGCCCATCAAGGGCATGGTGGAGCTGGTCGGATTCTGCGGGGCCATCGCCGCTGCCTTTGCGCTGGGGTTTGCGCAGGTGAAGCATGCCCACATCGCGGTGGATGTGCTGGTGCTCAAATTCTCCAAGCGAACCCAGAAATTCCTCTTGGCTGTAAACGCGATCCTGGGGGCCGCATTTTTTGCCATCGTCGGCTGGCAGTTGGTGCGATGGGGGAATACGCTGCGGCATACCGGCGAGGTCACCGAAACTCTGAGAATGATCTATCATCCGGTCGTCTACGCGGTCGCTTTCGGGTGTTTCGTGATGGCTCTCGTGCTGGTAAGCGAGTGTTGGAAGACCCTCACCCGTGCCAACGGTGTAAAATAACATGGACGTTGCAACGATCGGTGTTCTCGGGATCCTTGCCCTGCTGCTGGTTCTGTTCGTGCTGGGCATGCCGGTCGGCCTGTCCATGGCGCTGGTGGGCTTCGGCGGGTTTACCTGTGTGGTGTCCTTTAATGCGGCGGTCAACATGATCGGGGCGGACCTGTGGAACACTTTTTCCAAGTATGGGTTCACCGTTATTCCGCTCTTCATCCTCATGGGGTATATCGCATTCAATGCCGGGATCGCCGAACGGCTTTATGATGCGACCTACAAGTGGGTGGGGCACTGGCGCGGAGGACTGGCCATCGCCACCATCGGCGCCGACGAACTCTTTGCCGCCATCTGCGGCTCCAACACCGCCACCACCGCGACCATGGGGGCGGTGGCCCTTCCGCAGATGAAGAAATACAATTATGACCCGCGGCTCAGCAGCGGGACCATCGCAACGGGCGGAACCCTGGGGGTGGTCATGCCGCCCAGTGTGGTGATGGTGATCATCGGGCTTCAGACCGAACAGTCGATCGCCAAATTGTTCCTCGGCGGCATCCTGCCGGCCCTGCTCCTGGGAGGGCTCTTCGTTCTGACCATCCTCATCCTTTGCCGGGTTTATCCGCATTATGGCCCGGCAGGTCCCGTTGCCAGCATGGACGAGCGGATCAAATCCCTCAAAAGGATCATCGAGGCCCTGACCATCTTTCTGCTGGTGATCGGCGGCCTGTACATTGGGATTTTCACCCCCACCGAGGCAGGCGCCATGGGCGTCTTCTTCACGCTCTGCGTCTCCCTGACGACCCGCCAGCTGAATTGGAAGGGGGTTGTGCGGTCATTCACCGAAACGCTGAAAATTTCCTGCATGGTCTACATGCTGGTGGCAGGGGCCATCATTTTCGGGCGTTTCCTGGCCGTGACGCGGCTTCCGTTTGAGATTGCCGAATATGCGGCGGCGCTGCCGGTCTCTCCGTATGTCATCCTGGCCATCATCATGCTGATTTACCTGATCGGCGGATGCTTCATGGACTCTCTGGGGTTTCTGGTGCTGACCATCCCGATTTTTTTCCCGGTAGGGGTTGCCCTGGGTTTCGATCCGATCTGGTTTTCGGTCATGCTCACGATGGTGACCACGATGGGGGCGATCACGCCGCCCGTCGGCGTGAACGTCTATGTGGTCAAGGCCCTGGCGCCTGAAATCAGAATCGCGACGATCTACAAAAGCGTCAGCTTTTTCCTGCTGGCCTGCGTGATCAGCATGCTCATCCTGACCCTTGTCCCCGAGATCGCCACATTCATTCCGAGTCTAACAGACTAGAAGTGGTTTCAAAACCTCGGATCACGCCCGAGGGCAAGGCGCAGGCCGATTCGGACGCGCAGCAACCACGGAAGGTTGTGAGCATTTCGAGAGGCCTGCAATCCCGCCATGGCGGGACCATCGGGTGTCAGACGGGGTTATGAAACCGCTTCTAGAGACGGCGCTTACCGGGGTATGCGGACCGGGGTTTCTGACAGCAGGCGCGCGACGTTCTCAAAATCGGCCTGGGTGTCGATGTCGAGGAATAGCGAGGGGTCGGGGATCGGCACTTCGAGAACCTGGCCCGGGCAGGCGGCGATGATGTCCCGCGCACCCTTGTCGCCGGATAATCGGGCGAGCTCCGCGTAGTGGGGGCGGCTGAAAAGCGCCGGGTTGCCACGTTGCCCGCGGTGCACGGGAACGCAGATGGTCTTGGCGGAATGGCGGAATTCCTCTAGCAAGCGGTTGATGGTCGATGCATCCACCAGGGGCTGGTCCCCCAGCAGGAACATGACCGCCGGAAAACGCTCACGGATCCTCAGAAGGCCTGCCGTGAGAGAGGCGCTCTGGCCGCTGCGATAGCCTGGATTGAAAACGAGTTCGAGCTTCGGATGGCGCACCCGTCGGCCCAGGGCAGCGCCTATTTTCTGATGGTTCCGTCCAAGGACCAGGACAACGGTTTCCAGGTGAGAGGCCAAGGCTGCATCCAGCACCCACGCCACGAGCATCCTGCCGCCCAATTCTACCAGCTGCTTGGGTTGGCCGAAGCGGCGTGACTCGCCCGCGGCCAGGATGATTCCGGCTGTAGGGGTTTTGCACATGCGTCTCACATCCTGAGGGGTCGATTATGATTTCGGGCCATTATATTTACATTTTTGAATGAAAGTCTATTATTAACGGATGTGTTTGTGTCTCGAGGGTACACCGAGTATTACCTGGAAGGCAGAAGGGATTTCGAAAGCGAAGATGTGGTCGAACCTTAGCGCGGCGGGTGGAGCGGTATGAAAAAGATCCGGGTTGAAAAAGCGGTCGGGACGGTTCTGGCGCATGACATCACCCGCATCGTTCCGGGGACGTCCAAAGGGGTCGCGTTCAAGAAAGGCCATGTGGTCCAGGAGCAGGACATCCCGGAGCTTCTGAAGCTCGGGAAAAGGCATCTCTTCGTCCTGAAGCTTACGCCCGCCCGCCTGCATGAGGACGAGGCTGCCGTGCGGATCGCCGCGGCCGTCTGCGGACCGGGGCTGAGGTGGACCGAGCCCTCTGAGGGCAAGTCGAGCATCATCAGCCGGATGGAGGGGCTGCTCAAGATCAACGTGCCGGCGCTTCTCCGGATCAACCGTTTGGGCCACCTGATTCTGTCCACACTCAAGAACAATTTTCCCTGCCATGCGGATCAACTGGTTGCAGCGACAAGGATCATCCCCTTGACGATTCCGGCCAGACAGGTCGAGCGGCTCGAGCACATCGCGGCCGGGGCCCAACCGGTGCTGAGCGTCCGGCCCTTCCGGTGCCTCAAGATCGGCGCCGTAGTCACGGGCTCGGAGATCTTCGACGGGTTGATCGCGGATGAATTTGACCGTACCGTCGGCGAAAAGATTCGCGGCTTCGGTGCAAGCGTTGTCAAAAAGATCCTGGCTCCCGACGATGCCGGGCGGATTGCTGCGGCCATCGTCGAGCTCAAATCACTGGGGTGCGAGCTGATCGTCACCACCGGCGGCCTGTCCGTCGACCCGGATGACGTCACCCGCCAAGGCGTGCTGAAGGCCGGGGCCCGGCTCCTGGTGTACGGTTCCCCGGTGCTTCCGGGCGCCATGTTTCTTTACGCCGTTCTGGATGGCACTCCGGTTCTGGGACTTCCGGCCTGCGTCTATTATCATGCGACCACCCTATTTGACCTGATCCTGCCTAGAGTTCTGGCGGGAGATGCCATTACGCGCAACGAAATCGCGGCCATGGGCCACGGCGGGCTATGTCTGAATTGCGACGTGTGCCGGTTTCCCGTTTGCCCGTTTGGAAAATAGCTTGTCACGGAGGTTTCCCATCAAACTCACCGAACGGGTCATCGCGATCAAGGGGGCCGGCGAGATGGCGAGCGCCGTGGCCTGGCGGCTTTACATGGCCAACCTCCGGTGCGTTTTTATGATGGAAACCGCCATGCCCTTGGCCGTGCGGCGCGAGGTGTCATTCTGCGAGGCGGTTTACCGCGGGTCGAAGACCGTCGAGGGCGTGGAAGCGCTGAAGGCCGGGATTGCCGAAGACATCCCGCGCCTGTGGGGCCTGGGGAAGGTTGCCGTCATCATCGATCCGGAGTGGCGGACGCTGAACAGGATCAAGCCGGATGTGCTCGTGGATGGCATCCTGGCCAAGCAGAATCTGGGCACGCGCAAAGATGACGCCCATCTGGTGATCGGTCTCGGACCCGGCTTTGTCGCCGGCGGGGACGTGCACCTAGTGATCGAAACCAACCGGGGCCACCACCTTGGACGACTGATTTCTTCGGGTTCGGCTGAGCCCAACACGGGGATCCCCGGCTCGGTCGGCGGTGTTACCTCAGAACGGGTGCTGAGAGCACCGACTGAGGGAGAATTTCAATCGACCCGGAAAATCGGAGCAGCGGTCCGGAAGGGGGAGGTCATCGGCCGCATCGGGCAGACCGAAGTGGCCGCAGGCATCGACGGTATTCTGCGAGGGCTCATGTGGACACCCACGCGGGTGCCGCAAGGAATCAAACTCGGCGACATCGACCCCCGTGGGGAGGTCGGTTTTTGCTACACGATTTCGGACAAAGCCCGCGCCGTTGCCGGGTCCGTGCTGGAAGCGATCTTGCGGACGTTCAACACCTAAAAGTAGCCGGGTCGACGTCGACCCCCTAACGGGCCGGCGGACCAACGGGCAAACCACTCAATGGGTCCTCTGCGAAAAGCGTTGATGCTCGCCGGCGGCGGCGTGATCAGTCTGGTGGGCGCCGGGGGGAAGACGAGCCTCATGTTCCGTCTCGCCCAGGAGCTGTCCGCAGAGGGTGAGACGGTGCTCACGACCACGACCACGCGGATTTTCATGCCCGAGCAGGGACAGTCCCGCTGCGTGATTCTGGCCGACACGGCCGAGGAAATACTGGAGCGGGCCGCGCCGAAGCTCAACGAGAAACGGCACCTCACGGCGGCCGCCGGCCAAACTGCAGACCCGGGAAAACTCGCCGGTCTGGCGCCGGATACGGTCGACCGGCTGCGGGCATCTCAGGTGTTCGATTGGATCATCGTCGAGGCGGACGGTGCCGCCGGACGGCCGCTCAAGGCGCCCGGCGAGCACGAACCGGTGATACCATCCTCCTGCGGCTGGCTCGTGGCCGTGGCCGGCTTGCGTGCCATCGGCAAGCCATTGACGGACCAGTGGGTGTTCCGGGCGGGGATGTTTTCACGGATCACCGGCCTTCCGCCGGGGGAGGCGGTCACCGAGGAGGCGATCGCGGCCGCTCTCGGCCATGAGCGCGGAGCACTGAAGGGGGCGCCCGCGAAGTGCCGGTGCCTAGGGTTTTTGAACCAGGCGGATGAGCCCGGCGCAAGGGCCGCCGGCCTAAGGATCGCCGGCCTTCTGCAACGCATGGGCGTTACCAGGATCCAGAGGACGATCATCGGCCAGGTGCTCGGCGAGCCGCCGGTTTCGGCTGTTTTCGATCTGCCATTGGAACTTCCATCGGAGCCGAAACACCGGAGGAAATCGCGGTGAGCCTCGTCGTAAAACTCATCCAGATCCGGGCGCAGGCGCAAGTTGTCCGGCGGCTTGGCGCGGAGATCCGCTGATGAGCGCCATGTCGCCGGCCGGAGGCGATGCCGCAGCGCTGACGGACGGGGAATCGTTCAGGTCCAGCCTGGGGCGGCTTTTTCTGCTCACCCTGCTTTTTTTCATGAACTTCATGGCGCGCATCGTTCAGGCGCCCCTGATGCCGGCGATCGAAAAAGATCTGCTCATCACCCACGCCGAGGCCGGATCGTTGTTCTTCATCCTGTCGGTCGGCTATTGCATCACCCTGATGGGTTCGGGGTTTGTCTCCGCCCGCATCACCCACCGGCGCACAATGGCGCTGTCCATCGCCGGTACCGGCATGGCGCTGCTGGCGACGGCCGCCAGCGAAAGTCTGGGGGGGGTGCGCGCCGGGCTTTTTCTGACCGGGCTTTGCTCGGGGCTCTACCTGCCCTCCGCCATCGCCGCCATCACGGGTTTTGTGAGCCCGCGGCACTGGGGCAAGGCGATCGCGATTCACGAAATGGCCCCGAACCTCGCGTACGTGCTGACCCCTTTGTTCGCCGAAGCGCTGCTATCGTTCTATCCTTGGAAAATCGTTTTGGTCATCCTGGGGGCGGGGGCGATTCTGTTCGGCGCAGTTTTTCTGCGTTTCTGCCGGTTCGGCGCTTTCACCGGCGAAGCCCCCAACCTCCGGTCGATCGGTGCTTTGTGCCGCCAGCCCTCCTATTGGCTGATGATCCTCTTGTTCGGCCTGGGCATCAGCGGCAGCCTGGGCATTTACATCATGCTGCCGCTTTTTCTGGTGAGCGCTCACGGCCTCGAGCGGGCTTTCGCCAACACGCTGCTGGCCTGCTCGCGGATTCCGAGCGTGCTGGCGGGCTTCGGCAGCGGCTGGCTCACGGACCGCATTGGGCCCAAGCGTACCATGATTCTCGTCTTCTCGCTGAACGGCCTGTTGACGATGATTATGGGAGTCGCGCCCACGGCCTGGCTGCCGTATCTGGTGTCCATTCAACCGGCGCTGGCAGCGTGCTTTTTCCCGGCCGGTTTTGCTGCGATCAGCCTGATGGCCCCGGCCGGGGCGAGGAATATTGCGGTGTCCATGGTCACGTCGTTCGCGTTTATGATCGGTGCCGGAGCGGTCCCGGCGGTGATCGGATGGGCCAGTACCCTGCATTCTTTCTCCGCCGGTTTTTTGCTGGTCGGTGGCCTGATCGTTGCCGGCGGCTTGACCTCAAAGATGCTCGTGATCGGCCGCCGGTAATCCGGCACCCCGAAGAGGAGGTGGGTCTGATTCACTCCAAAACCTCCGAGCCGGACATCCGCAAGGTTTGGATCAGGGTATTGAAAAATCGAGC
The DNA here is from genome assembly GCA_963785045.1 of uncultured delta proteobacterium. Classification (GTDB taxonomy): domain Bacteria; phylum Desulfobacterota; class Desulfobacteria; order Desulfobacterales; family SpSt-501; genus SpSt-501. The sequence goes on from CAWAUC010000002.1 coordinate 102,357, forward strand.
CTGAGGCCGTGAGCAGGATGATTTATGTTAAGACCCTGCGCAGGTTGATGAAATTGCTGCGGTCGAAGCCGAGGGTTTTGAAGAAAGACAACATATCCGTCGAGTCCCAGCGCACTGCGGTGTATACGTTTTCGATGCCATGGGAGCGGTAGTAGGCGAAAATCGCCTCCGCCATGCCGGCGCCGATGCCCTGGCCCATGTAATCCGGGCTCACCCCCAGTGTTGCGATCCAGGCACTTTTGGCCATACCGAACCCGGCGGTCAGAATGGTGCTGATCATGAAACCCACCACCTGCCCGTTCATTTCAGCCACAAAGCAGGCACCGTCCTCCCGGCGGGCATGATCTTCCACGACCCGTTTGAAATCGGCGCTGGCCGGTTTGCGTGTGATGGCAGCGTAAATCCTGGTGATGGGATCGGCATCCTCTATTTTCAGCCTGCGTATCTGCATGTTTTCCACGGCGCAACCCTCTCCGCTTAATCGATCCGGATGATTTTTACCTTGTGCCCGACCCAGTCCGGAGGAAGATAGACCCTGCCGCTGTTGCCGCTGGCCTTGACGCGCTTTTCGATCATCTCCTCGCCGAAGATCTCGAATTTGACCCGGCTGTTCGTATCGGTCGCGGACAGGCCGGCTTCGAGGGCCGGGGTGCTTTCACCGTCGCCATCCGGATGAAACTGGTTGCGATATTTTTCTTCTGCCACGTCAGAAAATCCCCCGGATCAGGCAAGCGTCGTCGATTGGATTCATTCAAGGGCATTTTGTGTTGAGCTACATTAAAGCTACATTGTATCGGAGTCAAGCAAAAACCACCATTTGCCTTTTGTTCTAACCGGCTTGACTGATTGGCTTTTTGTTGATCCATGCAAGGAAGGAGGTTCGCGAAGCGCAGGTAGTCGGTCCGCTCTGGTGGCCCTGATGTCCTGTCGGTGCAGGTTGGCTTCAGGCTGCGGCTCAGGCCAGCACAAGCGTTTCCGCCACCAGCTCCCAGAGATATTTCACCTCCAGGTCCGCCATGCCGTAGTGCGTCTTGATGTTTTCCAGCTGCCCGTGGCAGCTGTGGCAGGGCACCACGATCATTTGCGCGCCGGTGGCTTTGATCTGCTCCATTTTCCTGCGGCCGTAATAGATGCGCTCATCGTTGTAGCCGGTCACCAGGGTTCCGCCGCCGCCCCCGCAGCAGGTCTGGTTCATGCGGTCGGGGTAAAGATCCACCCAGTGCTCGAGGCACTGGCTCAGGATCCAGCGCGGTTCTTCGAAGAAGCCGTGACCGAAACGCATCTGGGCCTTGCGGCCATAGTTGCAGGGATCGTGGTAGGTGGCAAGCTGGGGGAAGCGCTTGCGGTCGAGCTTGATCCGGCCCTGCGTGATGTACTCCGTGAGCAGGTCGAAGACGGTGACGAAACGGTACTTGTTCAGAGCCTCTGGAAAGTGCTTTTCGAACCCGGACCGGGTTGCAAGGTAAGCGTGCCCTCACTCGGGCCAGAGCAGGGTGTCGATCGCGAGCTCCTCCATCTGCCGCAGGATGCGGCCGGCCATGGTTTTCATGGCCTCGTCGTCGCCCGTGAAATAACCCCAGCTGGTGCCTTCCCAGTTTTCGGAACTGACGGTCCAGTCCTCGCCCGCGGCGTGGAAAATCTTCCACCAGTGTTTCAGGTCCTCGGTGTGGGTGTTGACGAGCTTGTTGTGGATGGTAGTGAGAACCCGCGCGCCTTTCTTGTCGACCTGAACCTGCAGGCCCGCAAACCCGGGTTCCTCCCGGATCTCGGCGGCCACATCCTCCAGAATGAAGAGGAAATCCTCCTTGGGAAGACGCAGGTTGTTGCCCGTCGCCAGCGCGGCTTCGATGCCCTTGTGCAGGATGCCGGGCACCTGGTCGCGCTCGCGCAGCGAACGGATCCCGCGCACCACGTCGGCGATCCGCACCTCCATCGGGCAGACGTTTTCACACTTGCCACACATGGTGCAGATCCACGGCCAGCGCAGTTCTACGAGCTCCGGCAGCATTCCCAGCACCGCCAGGCGAATGAGTTGGCGGGGGTCGAAACCGTCCACGCCCGACACCGGGCACACGCAGGCGCACATGCCGCAGGTCATGCAGGCGTCCTGAGAATACGGCCAGCTTCGACCGGCATCCCGGGCGAGGCGTGTCACGTCGGTAGGTGTTGTCATGGGGGATCCTTTCGGCACTGTCATCACCGGTTGACTTTGCGGCGCGCGCGCAGGGCGGCGCTGAACTCCGACAGGATGGCGTCGAGTTCGGTTTCCATGTTGGCGGCCAGCGTTTTAAAGACCAGCTGACCTGCGCCGACTCCGCACTGCGTCAGAAAGGTGGAGGCCTGGTCGGCCCGCGTCCGCGCGAAGCGGTTGCCCTGGCGGGAATGGCAATTGTCCTCATGGCAGGTGAGCACGAGCACCCCGTCGGCTCCCAGACTGAAGGCGGACAGGATGACGTCCTGGGACAGGCTGCCTGCGCAGGGGACTTCGATGAGGTTCACCACGGCATCCCAGCTCTTCCCGCCGTCCACGGCAGCTTTCGCCGCTACGCCGGCCGAGCGGCGGCAGCAGAAAGCAACGATATGTGGAACAGACTCCCGTCCCCGATCGACCGTCATGAGCGCACGCAGCTCCTTGCGCTCCAGACCGGGCATGCGGATGGCCTCCCGAGGGCATTCGGCGACGCAAATGCCGCAGCGCTCGCAGGCGGCCGGCAGGATGGTCGGCCGGCCGTTCAACAGAACCGCGCGGTGAGGGCACACCCGGAAGCAGGTGAGGCAGCGGATGCAACGGCCGGGTTCGATCTCGGCACTCTGCGAAGGCCCGCCCCCGGTGGAAGCGGCTGCGCCCAACGCCTCCAGTACGGCATTGGACGCCTCTATCGCGTCGTTCAGCCCGATGCCGCGGGACGGCCCGGCCACGAGAACGCCCCGCCGATTGGTCAGTACGCTGAGGCGGTGCACGTTGTCGCCCTGAACGAAGCCGACCGGGTCCGACTCGAGCTCGAGAATGCGGCCGAGCTCAACCGCATACGCCGACGGCACCAGCGTTTCATCCAACACCACCAGATCCGGCGCCAGTGCGAACTCCCGGCCCGTGAGCTCATCGATGAAGGCCAACTGCACCCGGCCGGCGCCGTCCTGGCGGATCGTGGGGGTGGAGGTCGTGAACTTGAAGAACAGCACCCCTGCGGACCGGGCGGCGCGGGAAAGGGCCTCGAGTCCATCGCCGGCAACCTTGAGATTGCGGGTCAGGATGGTGCACTGAACCTGATGCTCGGTCTGCAGCCGCAGGGCCGCGCGCATGAGCTGCCCTGCGATTAGCGGGTGGCTTTCGGCAACAAGGCCGTTCAGGAAGGCTGCCTGCTTCAACGGGGAGCCGTTCGTTGAGAGGTTGCCGTCCCCGGGTAATCCGGAGAGGGGGACGACACCGGCTCCGGGCGCCAGCCCGTAGAGGGTGTGATTCGGCCGGCGCTCGTCCGATTCGGCGATGACGACCGTCGCAACCCTCCGGCGGACGTCCGCGCTATTTCGGGAAAACGCCAGGTCGAATTGCCCGATACCGCCGCGGCATGAGACGAGGCGCGCTCCGCAAAGGATTTCCTGAGCCGGCGAACCGGCCGCTCGGCCGACCCGCGGGAGGTACGGCGATTCGTCACGGGTCGCCAGGATGACCTCCGCCCCCGCCTCAGACAGAGTGTCGGCGATCTTCCATGCGCAGGCGTTGTTTCCGAGAATACAAACTCGAGTGTTTGCCATGATCATACCTTGGTAACCTGGGGTCCTGTTCGGGGACGCCTCCCCCTACCCGCGCCCCGGCCCGACGAGGCGGCTGACGAGCGGTCGACGTTCTACGGCGACCGGCTCCGGAATCTCCCCTTTGATCCCGAGGAACGCCAGGACCTGGCAGGCGGTGTGGCGCGCATCCGCGATCGTCTCCTCGATGCGCATCGGTCCCCGGACCGCGCCGGCGGCAAAGACACCGCGCGAAGCTTGTGCGTCCATAAACCCCGAGGGCGCCAGCGTCAGCCCCAGATCGCCGGCCGTTTGCACCAGCCCTTCCGGCGGCAGCATACCGGTCGAGAGCACAATGAGATCGAATACCTCCTCCCGACTTTGTCGGGAGGCATCGTCCATGTAGGAGAGCCTGATACCGGAGTCTTCCAGCTGGAAGGCGTCCGCGGGAATGGCGCGAATGAACCGGAACTCGTCTTGCGACTGCCGGTAGATGGATTCGAAGTCCCTGCCGAAGGTTTGGATGTCGATGAAAAAAATCGTGATGTCGGTTTCCGGTTGGCGGTATCGAACCAGCCGGGCCGCTCTCAAGGCCGCTCCGCAGCAGAACGTGGAACACCACAGGTGGCCGAGCTTGGCATCGCGGCTGCCGACGCACTGGATGAACGCCATGCGCTTGGGCGCGGCGCCGTCCGAGGGTCGGATGGCTTTGGCGGTCGTGCGCAGCATGTGCTCGAGGTCGAGATTGGTGATCATGTTGGGGAATCGGCCGTACCCATAGGATTTGGTCGATGGATCGAAAGTCCGAAAGCCCGTGGCGATCACCACGGCATCGGCCGCGCCGCGGAAAGACGCTTCCGGTGTTTTGCGGATCGTGTACGTAAACGGATCGCGGCTCGTGACAGCCTCAATCCGACTATTGCTGTGCACATATATCCGGGGGTGGGACGCTGCGGCTGCAAGGGTTTCCGCAATGAGGCAGGCGCCGCACTTGACGCAGGCCGCGAGCGCCTTGCATGCCAACTCGGCGGCGTGACCGCCGAGCCCCCGGTTGCGTTCGACGATGTCGACCTCGACTCCGAAACGAGCCAGCACCACGGCTGCGGTCATTCCGCCGATGCCCCCGCCGATGACGAGAACCTTTGGATTCGCCATTTACCTTTTCCGTTTGGAGGCCGCTGAACAGGCGCTATTTGACGATGTTCAGCAGCTCTTTGAACAGGGGGCCCTCAGCCACTTTCAACAACTCGAACAGCGCCGTTTCCACGCTGGTGACTGTCGCACCGGCCGCTCGACACTTGTCGAGCCCGATGTGTTTGTTCTGAGGGGTGCGCGAGGAGCAGGCGTCGGCGACCACTTCCACCTGGAAGCCGGCCAGGGCCAGCTCCGCCGCCGTCTGGTAGACGCAGACGTGGGCCTCGATTCCGGCGATGAGGACCTGCGTGCGACCGATGCGGCGCAGTTGCTGCATGCAGGATTCGCTGGCGCCGCAGCTGAAGCTGAATTTGCTGATCGGCGTCAGGTCGTGCAGAAGTTCGGCGACCTCGGGGACGGTGGGCCCAAGGCCCTTGGGGTTCTGCTCGGCCCAGACGACCGGCAGGCCCAGCGCCCGGGCGCCCCGGACGAGCCGCTGGACGTTGGCGATAAACTCTTCGCGGGCATGCATCGCCCGGGCTAATTTTTCCTGGATGTCGACGATGAGCAGCGTCGTGTCCTGGACGGTGAGCATGGCGCTTCGCTCCTATTCTGCGTCGCTGGGAATTTCGCTGAAAAAACCTAAGTGTCGAAAATGGAGACACTGCGCCAACGCCCAAGCCGCAGCCACCCGTCGCGGCGCTCCGCGGCCTGCCGCCGATCCCCGGTATTGCGGCGTTCCCGGCCGCCGCGGCTGAAGTACGCACTGCTGGCGCGGGAGCGCTTGTCCTGGTCCGAGCGTCTCTCCACCGACGAGCGCTCGGCCCACATCGTGTCCGGCGATTCGTTCCGCTCGCGATTCTGTGCACGATCCCGACCATCCATACCGCTTCCCTCCGCACCCCGATCTTTTCCCGGCGGCGTATCGCCAGCCGGCTCCAGTTCGACATGAGAACGATAGCAACTCAACAATAAGCGGATCGTCCGAAAAGAATTAAAATCCCAGGATTTATAGAGATTATTACCGCTGCTGTCAATTGAAAACTGTTCCGGCCGCGGGTCCCCCCTTGCCAGGCCTGCGCCGATTCTGTAAAAGGATAGTTGAAGACAAGCGCAGGCAACCAGCAACCACCCAATACCCGACGCGAGCTGCATGAAACCGATTGTCGCCATCATGGGCCGCCCCAACGTGGGCAAATCAACGCTTTTCAACCGCATCACCCGCACCCGGGACGCTCTGGTGGACGATGTCCCCGGGGTGACCCGCGACCGGCATTACGGCCATGCCACCTGGAACGAGGTCGGCTTCCGGGTGGTCGACACCGGCGGGTTCGCCGAAGACGACGACGATCCGTTCTCCAAGGAGATCCGATTCCAGATTTCCCAGGCCGTTGAAGAGGCGGACGCCATCCTGTTAGTCTTGGACGGACAGGCGGGGCTGTCGCCCTATGACCGCGACCTGCTCGACACCTTGCGGGGCATCCGCCAGCCCGTCTTCTACGTAGTGAACAAAATCGACAGTCCTGAAATGGAAGTCCGCCTGGCCGATTTCTTCCGCTTGGGGATTGCGCCGCTCTACCCGGTCTCGGCCGAGCATCGTTATGGTGTGAGCGATCTTCTCGACGAGCTGGTCAAGGCCTTGCCGCAGCCCTCGCAGGACGCGGCCGGTCCGGGGGCCGCCGAGATGATCGGTCTGGCCGTCGTCGGCCGGCCGAACGTGGGCAAGTCTTCCCTGATCAACCGTATCCTGGGACAGCAGCGACTGTTGGTGAGTGCCAGCCCTGGTACGACGCGGGACGCGACGGACAGCCTCTACCGCCGCGGGGACACCTCCTACCGGATGATCGACACGGCCGGCATCCGCCGCAAGGGAAAGGTCTCCGAGAAACTGGAAAAGTTTTCGGTGATCAAGGCCCTGCAAAGCCTCGAGCGCTGCGACGTCGCGCTGATCGTCCTGGACGCCGGGGATGGCATCACGGACCAGGACATCACGGTGGCCGGCTATGCCTTCGACCGTGGATGCGGCTGCGTCCTGGTGCTCAACAAGTGGGACCTGGCGGAGAAAAGCGGCACCCCCGAACGTAAAATCGTCGAGGAACTCCGTCTGCAGGCCAAGTTCATGAATTTTGCGCCGGTTCTGACTGTCTCCGCCCTGACCGGCCGTCGGGTGAGCAAGATCTTCGGCGTGGTGAACGAGGTCTATGCGCAGTACGGGCGGCGGATTGCCACCGGTGAGCTGAACCGCTTCCTCGAAACGGCGCTCGGCCGAAACCCGCCGCCGCTGCACCGAGGCCGGCCGATCAAATTCTACTACGCTACCCAGACCGGCAGCCGGCCGCCGACGATCGTCCTGTTCGTGAACCACCCCGGGGCGGTGCACTTTTCCTACAAGCGCTACCTGCTCAACCAGCTGCGCGAGCAGACCGGCCTGGACCAGACGCCGGTTCGCCTGATCCTGCGGGAACGCCAGCGACGGGATTAGTTAACGAGTGTCCATCCAGAAATGGTGGATTTCGGTTCAGGCCAAGGCCGCAGCGATTTCGCAACCGCAGGCGTAGTGCGGCTACGCCGAGGATTGCGAAGAGCGAGAACGCCGGCATGGGCCGAAAGACGCCGTTTATGGATGGGCACTAACGAGCTTCTTCACATGGACCTCTTCGACTACCACGCCCGCAAGGAGACCGATGCGTCCCGGCCGCTGGCCGAGCGCATGCGGCCGCGGCACCTTTCCGAGTTCATCGGACAGCGGCAGGTCGTGGGCGAGGGGGCGCTGATCCGGCATGCGGCCGAGGCCGACCGGGTTTTTTCCATGATCCTCTGGGGGCCGCCCGGCTGCGGGAAAACGACCCTCGCCCGCATCATCGCCGGTGACACCCAGTCCCACTTCGTTCATTTCTCGGCGGTACTGGCCGGCGTCAAGGAGATCCGGGCGGTGATCGAGGAGGCCCGCGAGCAGCAGCGGCTGCACCGCCGTCGCACGGTGCTCTTCGTCGACGAGATCCACCGTTTCAACAAGGCCCAGCAGGACGCCTTCCTGCACCACGTCGAAAGCGGGCTGATCACCCTCATCGGCGCCACCACCGAGAACCCGTCCTTCGAGGTCATCGCGCCGCTGCTCTCGCGCTGCCGGGTGGTTGTCCTGGACCGGCTCACGGAGGCGGACATCGCCGCCATCGTCGGGCAGGCCCTGAAGGACGAGGAGCGCGGGCTCGGAAAGGCGGGGTTTGCCCTCGCTGCGGATGCCCTGGCCTTCCTCGTGCGCGTGGCGGACGGCGACGCCCGTGTGGCCCTGAACAGCCTTGAGGTCGCCGCCTCCCTGACACCACCGGTGGCGCCGGGTGACTCGGAGCCGCCGCGCATCACCCTTGCCGTCATGCAGCAGGCCGTGCAGAAAAAGGCGCTCGTCTACGACAAGGCCGGGGAGGGGCACTACAACCTGATCTCGGCCCTGCACAAGAGCCTGCGGGGCAGCGATCCGGATGCCGCCCTCTACTGGCTTGCCCGCATGCTGGAGTCCGGTGAAGACCCGTTTTTCATCGCGCGCCGCATGGTGCGGTTTGCCTCCGAGGACATCGGCAACGCCGACCCTGGCGCCTTGGGGGTTGCCATGAACGCCATGGAGGCCTTCCGCTTCCTGGGGCACCCGGAAGGGGAGCTATGCCTCGTTCAGGCTGCCGTCTATCTGGCAACCGCCCCCAAGAGCAACAGCCTGTACGCCGCTCACAGCCGCGTCAAGGAGGCCATCGCCGCCACCGGCTCGCTGCCGGTGCCGCTTCACATCCGCAATGCCCCGACGGCGCTGATGAAAAACATCGGCTACGGCCGCGGTTATAAATACGCCCATGACTTCAAGGAAGGCTACGCGCCCCAGGACTATTTGCCGGACGAACTGAAGGGCCGGGTGTTCTACCAGCCGACGGACCGGGGATATGAAAAGACCGTCAGGGAGCGGCTGGAACGGTGGCGGCAGCTGCGTCGGAGCCCGGCCGCGCGCGGCAGCGCGCCGGGTACGAAACCCGGATGCGCCGATTGACCGCACACAGGAGGGTGTGCTATACAGAACAGCTTATACGTACCCAGGCATTAGACTGAAGGCTGAAGGGCTATCGAGCTGCGCAGTTATCACGACTGAACGAAGGAGGAGTGGCGATGAAGGAGGCGGTGATTGTCAGTGGGGTGAGGACTGCCATCGGAGCGTTCGGAGGCGGCTTGAAAGATGTCCCCGTGGTGGACCTCGGTGCCCTGGTAATCAAAGAGGCGCTGAAACGGGCCAACCTGCGGCCGGCCGTTAGCCAGGCCATGCAGGATGCCGCGCCGGACAAACTGAAAAACCAGGGGTTGATCGAGCTGGAAAAGAAAGCCCAGAGCTGGAACGGCGACGCCACGCCGGTGGCCGTGGACGAGGTCATCATGGGCAACGTGCTGCAGGCCGCGCAGGGGCAGAACCCGGCCCGGCAGGCCACGATCGGCGCGGGCCTGTCCAAGGAAACCCCCGCCATGACCATTAACAAGGTGTGCGGCTCGGGTCTCAAGGCTATTGCCCTGGGCGCTTCCGCGATCATGACCGGTCAAGCCGACGTGGTGGTCGCTGGCGGCATGGAAAACATGAGCCTGGCTCCGATGGCGCAGCCCAAGGCACGCTGGGGCTACCGCATGGAGCTCACCGGCAAGGGTGAGATCTACGACCTGATGGTGTTCGACGGGCTTTACGAGATTTTCTACGGCTATCATATGGGCGTGACCGCGGAGAACATCGCCGCGCTTTATGGCATCGGCCGCACCGAGCAGGACGAACTCGGGGTGCTGAGCCACGCCCGGGCGATGGCCGCCATCAAAGGAGGGCTGTTCGCGCAGGAGATCGTACCGGTCGTCATCAAGGATCGCAAGGGCGACATTGTTTTCAACACCGACGAGCGGCCCATGGAAACCAGCCTGGAGAAGATGGGCAAGCTGCGACCGGCCTTCAAGAAGGACGGAACGGTCACCGCCGGCAACGCCTCGGGCATCAACGACGGTGCGGCCGCGGTGGTGCTGATGAGTGCTGAAAAGGCCAGGGAGCTGGGGCTCACGCCCGTGGTCAAGATCAAGGCCTTTGCCTCCGGCGGCCTGGATCCGGCTTACATGGGTCTGGGGCCGGTGCCGGCCGTGCGCAAGGTGCTGAAGGCCACAGGCATGGGGCTTGCCGACATCGATATGATCGAACTCAACGAGGCCTTTGCCTCCCAGGCCATCGGCTGCATGCGTGAGCTCGGCCTCGAGTACGACCGGCCGAACGAGCTTGGCAGCGGCATCTCACTCGGGCACCCCATCGGGGCCACCGGTGCGCGGCAGATGGTGACCGCCATGCACCACATACGCCGCAAGGGCTACCGCACAGGCCTGATCACCATGTGCATCGGCGGCGGTATGGGCATGGCCATGATCGTGGAGGCGTGAGCGTCTTTTTTCTTTACATGATTTATAGTTATTGCTAATAGTTAACCATGCGAATGCAAGGCGGAGGAGATCAGCCATGGATGTCGCCCGGAAGCTTGGGATTTTGGTGTTTTGCGCCGTACCGGCCATCGTCGGCGGGGGCATCGTCTTCCACTTCACCGCGTCCCTGACGTCGATCGTTATTTATGAGGTCATCCTGCTGCTGACCGCCGGGGCGTTCGTCAGCCGGTAAGACCCGCTTTTCTCGACCGCATCGGATTGTTGCCGCCACGGCCGCCGGGGTTTCAGGGGGAAACCAGGGGCCGTGGCGTGCTTTATCCGCTTGACGCCGTTGGTTTTGCCCCGATCCGAGCCGGCCGCCCGTGTTCCGCATTTCGACCGCCGCTGGAAGGACAACAAGCCGTGTGCCAGGAGCAACCATGATTCAGATGAACCGAACACCCGAAATCAGCATCGAGAAGGAGATGAAACAATCCTATCTCGATTACGCCATGAGCGTCATCATCGGCCGGGCGTTGCCGGATGTGCGCGACGGGCTCAAACCCGTTCACCGCCGCGTGCTTTACGCCATGGGCGAGCTCAAGAACGACTTCAACAAGCCCTATAAGAAATCGGCCCGTATCGTCGGCGACGTGATCGGTAAATACCATCCGCACGGCGACACCGCCGTCTACGACACCATCGTGCGCATGGCGCAGAATTTCTCCATGCGCTACCCGCTCGTCGACGGCCAGGGCAACTTCGGATCCATCGACGGGGACCCGCCGGCCGCCATGCGGTACACCGAGATCCGGATGCAGCGCCTGGCCCACGAGATCCTTGCGGACCTGGACAAGGAGACGGTGGACTTTGTACCCAACTACGACGAGTCCCTCTCAGAGCCCTGCGTGATGCCGTCCAAGATACCGAACCTGCTGGTCAACGGCTCGGCTGGCATCGCCGTCGGCATGGCCACCAACATCCCCCCGCACAACATCTCCGAGGTGATCGACGCGTTAATTGCCCTCATCGACAACCCGGGGATCAGCGGCGAGGAGCTGATGGCGCATGTGCCCGGCCCCGACTTTCCCACCGGCGGCATAATTTACGGCCGGGGCGGAATTCGCGAAGCCTACACAACCGGCCGGGGCATCATCCGGGTCCGCGCCCGGGTGATGGTCGAAAAGGACAAGCACAATCAGACCGAAACCCTGATCATTACGGAGCTGCCATATCAGGTCAACAAGGCCAAGCTGGTCGAAAAGATCGCCGAACTGCTCCGGGACAAGCAGCTCGATGGCGTCAAGTACATCCGGGACGAATCCGACCGGGAAGGCATGCGGATCGCGCTGGGGATGAAAAAAGACGGAATGGCGCCCGTGATCATCAACCAGCTCTACAAACACACGCGCATGGAGACCACTTTCGGGGTCATCTTTCTGGCCATCGTCAACAACCGGCCGGAACTGCTGACGCTCAAGGAGATCCTGGAGTACTTCGTCCTGCACCGCAAAGATATCGTCATTCGGCGCACCCGTTTCGACCTGGCCAAGGCCGAGGCCCGCGCCCACATTTTGGAAGGCCTCAAGATCGCTCTGGACCACCTGGACGAGGTGGTGGCGCTGATCCGGCAGTCGGCCTCGCCGGCCGAGGCCCGCGAGCGGCTCATGGCCGGCTACGGGCTTTCCGAGATCCAGGCCCAGGCCATCCTGGACATGCGCCTGCAGCGCTTGACCGGGCTCGAGCGCGAGAAAATCCTGGCGGAGTACCGGAACGTGCTCAAGGATATCGCCGGGTTCAAGGAGATCCTGGCGAGCGAGCGGCTCGTGCTGGACATCATCAAGAACGAGCTGCTCGAGGTGAAAAATCAGTTCGGCGACCCGCGATTGACCGAAATCGTCGAGGAGACGCGCGAGATTTCGATCGAGGACATGATCATCGAAGAGGACATGGTAGTCACCATCTCCAATCGCGGCTACATCAAGCGCAACCCGATCACGCTCTACCGCAGCCAGCGGCGCGGCGGCAAAGGGGTCACCGCCATGGGCACCCGCGAGGACGATTTTGTGGAGCGGCTCTTCGTGGCCTCGACCCATCACACCTTCCTGTTTTTCAGCAACCTCGGCAAGGTTTACTGGTGCAAGTGCTACGACATTCCCCAGGCCGGCCGGCTCAGCCTCGGCAAGGCCGTGGTCAACCTGCTCAACATGGAAGAGCAGGAGCGGCTGACCACCGTGCTGGCCGTGCCCGAGTTCGCGCCGGGCAAATACGTGCTGATGGCCACCCGCAACGGACTGGTGAAGAAGACCGACCTCATGTCCTACAGCCGGCCGCGTTCCGGCGGGATCATCGCCATCAACCTGCTGGAGGGCGACGAGCTGATTGCGGCCCACATCACCGACGGCACCCTGAACGTTTTTCTCGGCTCGGCCGAGGGCAAGGCCATCCGCTTCCATGAGTCCGACGTGCGCCCCTCGGGCCGGGTGGCTACCGGAGTGCGCGGCATGAAGCTCGCCCCGGGCGATCAGCTGGTCAGCATGGAGGTCCTGAGCTACGGTCAGACCCTGTTCACCGTCACCGAAAACGGATTTGGCAAGCGCACGTCCATCGACGAATACCCGGTGCACAAACGCGGGGGCAAGGGCGTCATCGCCATCAAGACCTCCCAGCGCAACGGCAAGGTGGTAGCCATCCGTCTGGTCAACGACGAGGACGATGTAATGATGATGACCAACATCGGCAAGGTCATCAGGACCTCGATCCGGGGGATTTCCGTCATCAGCCGCAACACCCAGGGGGTGACGCTCATCGGTGTCGACGTCGGCGAGCGGGTGGTAGGCGCAGCACGGCTGGGCGAGAAGGACGACGACAATCCTGCCGAAGAGGTCGAAGGCGATGGCGCATAACATGGACATCCTGCCGGCTGATTTCCGGATCGGGGTGGTCGGCGGCGGCAGCTGGGGCACGACCCTGGCCGATCTGCTCGCCTCGAAAGGCTTTGCGGTCGACCTGTGGGCGTTTGAGGCCGAAGTGGTCGAGCAGATCGCCGGGCTGCGGGAAAACCGGCTGTTTCTGCCGGGTGTGACGCTGTCGTCGAATCTGACGGCCTCTTCCGACCTCGCGCGGGTGATCTCCGGCAAAGGGTTGGTCGTGGTCGTGGTGCCGTCCCACGTCATCCGCAGCGCAACGGCGGCCATGGCCGACGCGCTGGGCCCGGACGCTCTGGTGGTCTCGGCATCCAAGGGGATCGAGAACGGCACGCATCTGACCATGACCGGGGTGCTGATGGAAACGCTGAATCTCACCGATCAGCGCGTGGGGGTCCTGTCCGGCCCCAGCTTCGCGGTGGAGGTGGCACGGAAACTGCCGACTGTCGTCACGGTGGCCTCACGCAATCCGATGTTGGCTCAGCGGGTGCAGCATGTTTTTGCCGCGCCCTACTTCCGGGTGTACACGAGTGAAGACACGATCGGGGTGGAGCTCGGCGGCTCGGTCAAAAACGTTATTGCCATCGCAGCCGGCATTATCGACGGATTGGGGCTAGGGCTGAACACCCGGGCGGCCCTTATCACCCGTGGCATGACCGAGATCAGGCGATTGGGGGTGCGCCTGGGTGCCAACCCCCGCACCTTCACCGGGCTGGCGGGGTACGGCGACTTGATCCTGACCTGCACCGGCGATCTCAGCCGCAACCACACCGTGGGTAAGAAAATCGGTCAGGGGCGGCGCCTGTCCGACATCCTGGGCGAGACGCGCAGTGTGGCCGAAGGCGTGCGCACCGCCAAGTCGGTCTACGACCTCTCGCGCCAGCTGGGCGTGGAAATGCCAATTAGCCATGGCACCTACCGCGTGCTCTACGAAGACCTGCCTCCGCAGGAGGCGCTTTACCAGTTGATGACGCGGGATCTCAAGCCGGAGCTGGACGACGACTGATGGCGAAGCCGAAAGCCCAATTTCGGCGTTGCTTTTTTCCCGCCGACGGCGGGAATAAATAGGGGTGGTTTCAACGATGCCGGAGAAAACGCTTCACAAGGGGGTGGGGCATCGGGAGCGGTTGAGGCAGCGCTTTCTCACGGGCGGGCTCGACGGCTTCCTCGACTACGAGGTGATCGAACTGCTCCTTGCTCTTGGCACCCCGCGCAAGGATTGTAAAGACGCTGCCAAGATCGCCCTGTCAAGATTCAAGACATTCCAGGGTGTGCTGGAAGCCAGCGTTGAGGAACTGCGGGAGATTCCGGGCATCGGACCGGCCAATGCGTTCGGTATCAGGCTGGCCAAGGCGGTCTCTGAACGCTATCTTGCGAAAAAGGTGATGGGCAAAGACGCCGTCACCAACTCCCACGAACTTTTTAATTATCTAAACACCGCCATCCGGGACAAGACGCGTGAATGCTTCATGGTGATTTTTTTAGACTCGAAGAACCGGATCATCGCCATGGAGGCACTGTCCGAGGGAACCTTGACGGCCAGCAGTGTCTACCCCCGGGAGGTGATCAAGGCCGCGCTGCAGCACCATGCGGCCGCCCTTATTTTCGCTCACAACCATCCGTCCGGTGAACCTCAGCCATCCGCCGAGGATCTGGCCATCACGCGCCAGCTGGTTTTCGCAGGACGAATCATGGGCATTACGGTCCACGAGCATCTGATCATCGGTGATGGCCGTTATTTCAGCTTCGCGGACCAGGGACACGTGGCGCGGTTAAATTCAGAGTTTGAAGCGAACCCCGCCGGCAGGCCGCCTGAACCGCTAAAGCGGATTTAAGCTATGGCCGATATGAACCCACAGACACGACCGAAGTGTTTTGCCCGGCTGGAGACGGTTTTCCCCCTCGCGCAAGACGGGCTGCGGCAGACGCCGCCGGCCTGCCTCGAATGCGCGGTGAAGACCGAATGCCTGCGGGCGGCGCTCAAGGGGCAGCAGGGCCTTGCCGTTCATGAGGAGCGGTTGGCCAGGTCCTACCGGGCCGGGCAGGTGGGGTTCCTGGAACGCTGGGTCCGGCAGAAGGGGCTGGAGCGGCAAAAAGAAAAAACCGGGCGCTGGTCACGCCTGCGAAGGCTGCTGAAACTATGGGGGTAATGCACAGGCAGATCGGATGGCTGGCGCAGGGCAGATGCGGGGTGGGCCGAACGGCGAGCAACAGGACATAGCATGGGCAAATCGTTGATCGCCATCGCAGTGGTGCTCCTGCTGATGTCGTCAATCTTTCTTCTCCTTCTGGTCCCGGGGATTCGCAGCCAGCTGAGGTCCTGTTACGAGGTGGTGAGCGACCGCGAGGCGGTGCGGCAATTCGTGGTCGACCACGGTTGGTGGGCGCCCCTCATTTTCATGGGCATGCAGGTCGGGCAGGTGCTGTTTGCGCCCATCCCGGGGGAGATGACCGGCCTGTTGGGGGGCTATGTCTTCGGCGCCCTGAGCGGGTTCCTGTTGTCCACGGTCGCATTGACAGCGGGATCCATGCTCAATTTCGCCATCGGTCGCATGCTCGGCGAGCGGTTTGTGCGCCGGTTCGCCGGCGGCGAGACGTATGAGAAGTTCAACCGCCTCGTGCAATACAAGGGGGTGCTGGTGATCTTTCTCATGTTCCTCGTCCCCGGCTTCCCCAAAGACTACCTCTGCATGATTCTCGGGCTGACCAGCCTTCCCACCAGCGTCTTTCTCGTCGTATCCACGGTGGGGCGGACCCCCGGCACCTTGGCCCTGAGCCTTCAGGGCGCGTCGATCTACGACAAGGATTTTATCTCTTTCCTGATCATCACCGGGCTTTCCCTTCTGTTCGTGCTTTTCGGCTTCTTGTATCGGGATGCCTTCTACCGCTGGATGGAAAAGCAAAAAAAGAAGTAGAGCGGCCTTCCGACTGCCGCAATCCGTCGCCGGCCGCTTTATCTCGGCTGTATCGTGTGATATAGCTGGCTCAGGGTGTTGAAAAACAGCACCGCAGGTCGTGATGCGGCGTTGTGCGGCTTTTGGAAAGGAGAGGCCATTGGCATTCTGGAACTATCGCGAGGCCTTGAGCCTTAAAGACAAACTCAGACGTTCCTACTACGAGCTCCTGCGCGACGACCTCGACCAGTTTCTCATCCAGTATTCGCTGATCGACTCTTACCAGAATTTTGTCAGATCCCAGGCGCCTTACCCTTTTGTGGAAAAGCGCGAGTTGAAACCGCGCGCCCGGATACCGGATCAGGAATACGAGCTGCACAACTCCTTTCTCGTCATCTTCGTCGAAGACGTCATCCCCCCCGAGCACAAGAAGTACATCCGGTTTTTCGAAGAGAACCGTACCATCAAGACGAACCTCCTGCGCGCCAAGAGCCTGCCTGTGCTCGGCAACTACGACCGCAACTGGCGTTACCTGGAATCGATCCATTTTCGGAATTTTATCCGGCCGTTGCTGCTGGCCGATTATGCCCTGCTCATCCAGCGCGACCCGGTGAGCCATTCCCGCAGCCGGTATCATCTTTCGCACTACCACGTCCGTATCGACTGGCCGATCAGCGATGCGGCCGAGGACCTTGCGCGCAGCCTGCGGTACATCTCGAAAGAAATTTACGAAAAGGGCGAAAAATCTGCTGAGGACCTCCAGCGCAAGCTGTTCGAATACTACGGGCAGTCGGCCATGGCGGGCGGGCGGCGCACGGCCGCGGTCGTGGCCGCCCAGTATCTGCGCCGGGTGCCCGGCATCACCACGGTGTATGCCAGCAGCAGCGGCTCACGCGCGCTGATCCGCATCTCCGAGCGCGGGGTCGCCCAGATGGTGTTGATGAAGTTCTTGAAAGCGGATCTGGAACAGATCGCCGCCCAAAACGGCCTCTCCCCCCACAAGATCAAGAAGTATTACGTCGTGGCCCGGGAAAACAGCGAGCGGGTGTGCATCGTCCAGGCGACCTATTCCCGAACCTACCATGCCCGGGCGCCTGAGGACGGGAAGCTGCGCGAGCTAAACCCGGACCTGAACTGGCTTGCGGTGGGCGAGCAGCATATCCTGCCCAAACCGGGGGTCTGGAAATACCCGCCGCTGCCGGTCAATGTGATTTATACATAAGGGCAGTGCCTATAGTGCCTAAAATGCCTAAAGTGCCTAAAATTAGCAAAGGATCGCGCTGTGGCTCTTAATGCCTAATTAAGGTCTTCGACCTTAACCAAACACCGAACACCCATCACCAACTCCCAAACTCAGACCGTAAATTGCCATGAGCCATCACGAGCATCAGCACCACAGCAGCCGCAACGACAATTCACCGGCCGAGTTGACGTTCGACGAGAAACTGATCAGGCTGCTGGAGCATTGGATCCGGCACAATCAGGAGCACGCGCAGACTTACAGCGACTGGGCGGAAAAAGCCGCAGCCGATTCCAAGGGGGAGGTGGCGATCCTGCTCAACGAGGCCGTCAGCCTGAGCATGGATCTCCAGCGGAAATTCGAGCAGGCCTTGACGAAGATGCGTGGGTAGTAAGAAAGGAAGCGGATGCCATGGAACATCGGCACCTGGATATTTCGCCCGGAGAGTGGGGCGTGGCCGTCGTCGAATCCATTTGGGAGCGGGGATCGGATCAGGATATCCTTGACCTGCTGCGGGAAGTGCGGAGCAATCCTCATGGCCCGGCCTCCGACGCGGTTCGACGTGCACTGCCCCGGTCATCGGTGTACGGCTATCCGGCAATGTTCAAGCTTCTTTTGGAGGCGATCGATGAACGACCCTGAAGGGTATTGGGAAAAATGGCAAAAACTCATCGAAGCGGCGGCCGAATTCCAGTGGAATCCAACACCGGGCTCAGAACCGCCAGCATGGCCGGCTTTTCGCCAAACACGCACGGGTGGACCTTCAATTGCACCTTCACGCGCTGCCCGTCCTTGCACACCATAGACACCCTTTTGGCTGAAGAGCGGCGGGTTCCCGGAAACTCGGCTCCGCAAGCCGACTCAACGATCGGGATGCTGTCGCCGTCAAAAAAACTGGCGAACACGGTGTCCAACACTTCATCCCGCAGGTAACCGCCCAGCCTGGACAGGAAGCGGTTGCACTCCTTGATCCGCCCGTCCTGGACAATGAACATCCCCTCCTCGGAAACTGCAAGCCAGCCCTTGAGTATGCCGTCGTGTTCTTGAAATGCATACGATTCCCTCGTGTCCGTAGCCTTGCGGTGGCGGCGTTTCGCCATTTTGATCTGCTGAATCGTCGTTTGCATGGGGGCACCTCCCATCAGGCGACATTGTTGAAACCGCTGAACTGGTCGAACTTCGGGTTCATTTGCAGGCCGTCAATGTCCTTGCGCTGAAAATTTGAACTCAACATGGGACGGGTCGATGGTGGCGTTGGCGGCGGCGTTCTGGGTGACCGAAAAATAAACCGTGGCCGTCAAGTTGTCCGCATCCCAGGTCACGGCGCTGGGGATCGACGGAAGCTTCACTTCGTTGGGGGATATGGGCAATCCGAAATTGTAGGCCTGCCCGGGGCCTTGGCCGATGGCGCGACTGATCTGCCAGTTCGCCGGGTTTTCGATCGAATCCCGGTCCATTTCTTTGTCGAACTGAATTTTAATGGAGAAGGTTTTGGTCGCATTGGGTTAATCAGGTAGCTGTTCAGTGCCACCAAGGGAGTCCCTTTGCCCAAGGTGAAGGGAAATGCGCTGGAGGAGCTCGGCAAACATCATCTTGGGCGGGTCGACCTTGGTACATGTACCGTCTGAGAGTGTCGGCAAGCATCGGTCTGATCCAGCCTTTTCAGGGTGTCCACCATATTCTGGGCGCTTTCCATGTCGCCCAAGTCCGCGTAGCTATATCCCATTTCGGCATAAGCGTCGTAAAGATTGCTCCGTTCCGGCTGATAGCGTGTTTGAATTGTCGGATCGCCTCCTCGTGTTTCCCCTCCCGGCTGTAAGTCAGCCCCATTCCCAGATATCCGCCTGCCTCCTGCGGCGCCAAGCGCTGGATCTCGCTGTATTGGGTCTCGGCATCGGAAAAACGCCCCAGCTCTATGTAGGCCTGGCCGAGCGAATAGCGGTTCGCCGTGCTCGGGTTCAACCGCACCGCCTCGGCATACTCTGTGCGCGCGTCCTCGTATTTTCCCTGAGAAAAATAGAGATTTCCCAGCTTGACGTGGATATCGTCACGAGACTGGGGTCTATCTGGATGGCTGTCTGGTATGCTTTGACGGCGTTTTCGGGGTCGTCGAGCTGCTGTAGGACATGGCGAGGTACTGCGCTGCATCGGCCCCGAAGGAGGAGTTGCGGCCCAGCCCCGCGAACGCTTGAATTCGTCGACCGCCTTTTCATAGTCTCCGTTCGTGTAGGCATCGATGCCGCGTTGAAAGCGGCATTAGCCAGGCCCTCCAGCCCGTTCGACTGGGTCAGCGTGGCCGAAAACAGGCTATCCGATATCGAGGCATTAGAAATGATTGTGTCGTAAAAACTCATAATTCAATTTTTCACATTTTTAGAATTCAATAGGCCTTCTCTTATGATCATCGCCTGTTTCAAGGAAAGCTTTAGTTAAAAATTTTTGCACCTATCACGATCAGGGTTTGTAACCGTAATTACTCAGGGAGCTATGATGGATAGGAAAGAGGGAACTACGGAATGCGCGAAAGACGCGAAAAGAGAAACTAATCTGCTGCTTAAGTATTAAAGCCACGAGCAACCAACTAATTTATGGGCAGCCGTGCGATTGACAATTGCCGTTTATAAATGTATCTTGTGCTAAAATAAATTATTTCAGGTGGTGAAATGATTTATAGACCACGCAGAATAGTCAGTTCTATCAGTGAGATGGTGGAATATCTTCCCATTATTGTTGTCACCGGGGCGCGCCAGGTGGAAAGAGCACCATGCTAAAAGAGGAGTTCGCTGACTACCACTACCTGACGTTTGATGACTATGCCCTGCTTGAACAGGCCAAAAAAGACCCGCAAAGCCTCTGGACAGGCAAGCAAAAGGTCATCATAGACGAAGCCCAGAAAGTCCCGTCTATCTTCTCTGCCATCAAGCTTGCGCTTGATGAATCGAACCGCGCCAGGCGCTTCATCATTTCCGGTTCCGCCAACCTCTACCTGATGGAGAAGGTCACTGAATCCCTGGCGGAAGACCTGTATATCGATCTTCTGCATGACCTTCGGTGAATGCCGCATGGCGACAATGCCGATAAATTTTACGGCTCTCTGGAGTGAAAACCTGGAACCCGCGCATCCGAATCCACCGCCGGACACGGATCTGATCCAAATTTTGCTGAAAGGCTTCATGCCTCCGGTCATGGAGATCCCCACGCACCGCAATGTACTGAACTGGCTGGACGGCTATGTAAAGACTTACCTCGAACGGGACCTGCGCGAGCTGTCACAGGTTGAATCCCTGATCGACTTTAGAAAGGTGATGCAATCCATCGCGCTGCGGACGGGGAATATCCTCAACCAGGCGGATGTCGCCAAGGCCTGCGGTGTCAGCCACCCCACCGCGCATCGCTATATCAAACTGCTGGAAGTATCCAACATCATCAGCCGCGTTCCCGCCTATTACGCCAGCCGGAGCAAACGTCTGGTCAAGTCTCCTAAGGTGTTCTTCCTTGATCCGGCTCTGAGCATTTTCCTGTCAGGATATACCGATAGGGCAGGATCGGAGAGCAGCAGGGAACTGGGAGGTTTTTTTGAAACTCTCGTCTATCTGCACCTCAAGTCTCACTGCGAGCTGATGTCTCCCCCAGCAAGGCTCTATTATTGGAGAACCACGGCTAAAAAAGAGGTGGACTTTGTCATTGAACACGGAAGACAGGTATTGCCAATTGAGGTAAAGCTGTCGAAAAAGCCAACCATTCATGATTCAGCAAGTCTTCTCGGCTTCATGGACGAACACCCTCAGGCCATGCGGGGTGTTGTCATACACGGAGGCAATGACGTGTACTGGCTGCATAGCAAGGTGATTGCGGTGCCGTGGTGGTGGCTCGAGGTCTTGAGAATGGAGTGCAACGCGTCTGACACGGCATGACCACACTGAAATTTAACGTTAGGCTCACGAAAACGCCCCATTTTTAAGAGGAACGAAAAGTTCTTTGCCTTGCCAAGTTCCCCTGCCTGGCCGTTGCCGAACCGCAGCAATCGGTAAACTCCATCTTGCTGCGTCAGGTCCTTTCGCACCGTCAAAGTTATGCCTTGGTTCTTGAACCTTAAACGTCACGGCTTTGACGTCTTGCCCTTTGCTTTTCTCCGCGCAAACCTCATCCGTCTAATATTATTTGTAATAGTCCGCTTCCACAGTGGTGGCATGTATATTGCTGAGTTGAACTGAAACTTAAAGTTGCCGCGGGTGAAAAATGACCAAGAAACCTGTTGAACAGCTTTTTACGATACACCAAGCCAGTCAAAAGTGTAACGTGCCCAAGTCTAAGCTGCGCTTTTGGGAACGCAGGTTCAGTCCATTCCTTAATCCGATCCGAAGCCCTGGGGGCCAGAGAAGGTATTCGATTAAGCATTTAGGCATCATTGACCGTATTCAAAATTTAAAAAAACAAGGGCTGGGCCTTGATGAGGTGCATCACGCCTTGACCCGGGACCAGATGGTTAACGTTAAACCGGTGGCGGCGGCCGGGCTTGAGCACCTGGCAGACAGAGTCGCCGGATTGGTGAAGCAGGAAGTCTACCGCTTCTTTGCCGAAGAGCCCGCCACTGAGCAATTTGACGATCCTGGGAATAAAAATGCGAATCTATACCAGAAGTGGTTTCCTAACCCCGTCTGACGCCCGATGGTCCCGCCATGGCGGGATTGCAGGCCTCTCGAAATGCTCACAACCTGCCATGGTTGCTGCGCGTTCGAATCGGCCTGCGCCTTGCCCTCGGGCGTTATCCGAGGTTGTGAAATCACTTCTAACCGGCGTTGCAACGAAGACAATAAGGACCGCTTTTCTGTAACGATGGAGGCAATATGAAAGCCGTCATCCTGTGTGGTGGTTTAGGGACTCGTCTCAGGGAAGAAACGGAATTCAAGCCCAAGCCGATGGTGAATATCGGGACGCGGCCAATCCTGTGGCACATAATGAAAACGTATTGTCATCACGGTTTCAAGGAATTTGTGCTTTGCCTCGGCTATAAAGGCGAAATGATCAAGGAATATTTTTATAATTATGAAGTCTTCAATAGCAATTTCACGATAGAGTACGGGAAGGATAAAAAAATTGAGATCGAGAACAACCACGCAGAAAAAGGTTGGAAAGTAACCCTGGCCTACACAGGCGACAAGACGCTCAAGGGCGCGCGGTTAAAGAAAATTGAAAAGTATATTGATGGCGATACCTTCATGGTGACTTACGGGGATGGCGTGGGGGATATCGACATAAAAGCCCTTCTCGCGTTTCACAAGCAACACGGCAAAATAGCGACGGTTACAGGCGTGAATTATATTTCGCGTTTCGGGGAGCTAAATATAGAGGGAGAGGATGTATTGAGATTTCTAGAGAAACAGGAAAAGAGCGCCGCGTACATCAACGGCGGCTTTTTCGTCTTCAATCGCAAGATTTTCGACTACTTCACCTTTAAAGACACATGCGATCTGGAGTACGGGCCTCTCGAGAAGTTGGCTGGTGAAGGGCAGCTGAAAGTTTACAAGCACAAGGGATTCTGGTCGTGCATGGACACCTTGCGGGATGTCGATTACCTCAATGATTTATGGAATAGAGGCAAGGCCCAATGGAAGGTGTGGTAGCCCAGCATGACGGCATCTCTCCTCGATTTCTATAGAAACAAAAAGGTGTTGATCACCGGACATACCGGGTTCAAGGGTTCCTGGCTTGCTCTGTGGCTTTCCGAGATCGGTTCTGACGTCATTGGATTCTCTCTGGATTCTCCGACGAGTCCGAGTCATTTCGAAATCTGCGGTCTGAAAAACAGGATGGTCTCGATTCGTGGTGATGTTCGCGACCTGGGCGCACTGCGACGCGTCGTGAGCGACTATTCCCCGGAAGTGGTCTTCCATTTGGCGGCGCAATCTCTGGTGCGGCGTTCCTATCGGGAGCCAGTCGATACCTTCGGGACCAATGTGATGGGAACGGTCAATCTCCTGGAGGCCTGCAGGCAGGCCTCGTCGGTGCGGGTGGTCATCAACGTCACCAGCGACAAGTGTTACGAGAGCAAGGAATGGGTGTGGGGCTACCGGGAAAACGATGCGCTTGGAGGGCATGACCCGTACAGCAGCAGCAAGGGGTGTGCCGAGCTTGTAACGACGGCCTATGCCCGCAGCTTTTTTCATGAGGCGGGTCGGTTTGGCACCCGCAAGGCCCTGGCCTCGGTGAGGGCCGGTAACGTCATCGGCGGCGGGGACTGGGCCGAGGACAGGCTCATACCGGACTGCATCAAGGCGCTGAGCGCTCACGCGCCCATCATCGTCCGCAACCCTCTGTCCGTCCGGCCGTGGCAGCATGTGCTGGAGCCGCTCTACGGGTATCTCATTTTGGCGGTGCGGATGCATGCCGCACCGGCTGAACTCGCCGGTGCATGGAATTTCGGATCGAGCGACGACTCCTTCATCACGGTGGGCGCCATGGTGGAGCAGGTGGTGCAGCACTGGGGCGATGGGGATATCGACTCCCGCCCCGACACGGCCCTGCATGAGGCCCAGGTCTTGAGGCTGGACAGTTCCAAGGCCAGGACTCTCCTGGGGTGGAGGCCGCGCTGGGACGTCCGGACGGCGGTGTCGAAAACGGTTGAATGGTACAGGCGGCATCGGGCGGGCGAAGACATGCTCGCGGTGTCGAAAGAACAGATCGCCGCCTACTCAGGGCAGTGACGGGCCGCATCGGGTCGCATGACAACAGAAACGGAAATATTGAGACGGGAAATAGCCGAGCGGGTTGAAGCCTATTACGAGTCTGCCTTTCGGCCGCGGGCTTTTGCGCCGGGTGAAACGCCCGTGCCGGTTTCCGGAAAGGTTTTCGACGCGCGGGAACTGCAGCACCTCGTGGATTCGGCGCTGGACTTCTGGCTGACGAGCGGGCGGTTCGCCAACGGCTTCGAAAAGAAGTTCACCGCATTCATCGGAGTAAAGCACGCCCTACTGGTCAATTCAGGCTCGTCCGCCAACCTGCTCGCCGTCAGCGCCTTGACCTCCCCCCGACTGGGGAAGCGCCGATTGAAACCGGGGGATGAGGTCATCACCGTGGCCGCCGGGTTTCCGACGACGGTCAACCCGATCATTCAGAACCATCTGGTCCCGGTTTTCGTCGACGTCTCATTGCCGACCTACAACATCGATGTGGATGCGATGGAAGCCGCGCTGAGCGAAAAGACCCGGGCGGTCGTACTTGCGCATACACTCGGAAACCCCTTCGATGTCGCGCGCATTACCCGTTTCTGCGAAAAAAACGGGTTGTGGCTGATCGAGGATTGCTGCGACGCCGTGGGCTCGCGCTATGCCGGACGCATGACCGGTACGTTCGGCGACATCGCGACCTTCAGCTTCTACCCTGCACATCATATCACCATGGGGGAGGGCGGCTGTCTGGCGACCGACGATGCCCAGCTGAAGGTTATTCTGCAGTCCTACCGTGACTGGGGACGCGACTGCTGGTGCGAGCCCGGAGTCGACAACACCTGCTCCAAGCGGTTCAAGGGTCGGTTCGGCGAACTGCCATATGGGTACGACCACAAGTACGTTTACTCGCACATCGGGTACAATTTAAAGGTGACGGACATGCAGGCCGCTGTAGGCTTGGCGCAGCTTGAAAAACTGCCGGAATTCATCAACAGCCGAAAGCGCAATTACAGCATCCTGCGCGAAGGGTTGCGGTCGCTCGACTCGCTTCTGATTTTTCCTGAGCCAACCCCGCATTCCGAGCCTTCCTGGTTCGGCTTTCCCATAACCGTCAAACCGGAGGCCCCGTTCACGCGCAATAATCTGGTGGCGTTTCTCGAGGACCGGAGGATCGCCACGCGGCTGCTTTTTGCCGGGAACATGACGAAGCAGCCTGCGTACGAAGGTGCGCGGTATCGGGTCTCGGGTTCCTTGGAGCAGACCGACCGCGTCATGAACTCGACTTTCTGGATCGGCGTCTACCCGGGGTTGTCGGAGGAGATGCTGGACTACATGACGACTGAGATCCGCAGCTATGTGAACCATCCGATGAAGAAGCAAGGAGAAATCAAATGAAATTCAAATTTGACGAGCCTCTGTTTATCTTCGAAATGGCGAACAATCATATGGGCAGCGTGGATCATGGACTGGCCATGATCGAGGCTTTTGCAGACGTCTCAAGGAAGTTCCCCTTCCGGTTCGCCTTCAAGTTCCAACTCCGGGCGCTGGATACCTTTATTCATCCCGGCTACCAGACGCGCATGGATTTGAAGTACGTCAAACGCTTCCGCGAAACCCAGTTGTCCCGGGAGCAATTCCAGCGGCTGAAGACAGCTGTCGAATCGCACGGCTTTGTCCCCATGTGCACGCCCTTTGACGAGCCGTCGGTCGACCTGATCGAGAAGATGGACTTCGGCATCATCAAGATCGCCAGTTGCTCGTTCACGGATTGGCCGCTTCTGGAGCGGATCGTGAAAACGGACAAGCCCCTCATTGCTTCCACGGCAGGAGCCGGGCTTGAAGAGATCGACAAGGTGGTCAGCTTTTTCCAGCACCGGGGAAAAGAATTTGCCCTCATGCACTGCGTTGGTGAATATCCAACCCGCATCGACAACCTGCAGATGAATCAAATCGATTTGCTGAAACAACGCTACCCGGGAGTCCCCGTCGGCTACTCGACGCATGAGGAGCCCGATAACACGGAATCGATCCAACTGGCCATAGCCAAGGGGGCGCGCATATTCGAAAAACATGTGGCGGTCGAAACTGACGTGTTCAAGAAGAACGACTACTCGGCGACACCCGAACAGATTGGGCGATGGCTGCAGTCCGCGGATCGGGCGTATAGAATGAGCGGTGTGTCCAGCCGGAGGGCGCAGGCGACCGACAAAGAACTTGCCGATCTGAGGCAGTTCAAGCGCGGGGTTTTTGCGAGTAGAAAAATCGCCAAAGGGGAGAAAATTGACACGACGAACACGTTTTTTGCATTCCCTAATTCCGATGGCCAGCTTCTTGCCAATGATATGTCGAAGTATATCGAATACTATGCCGAACGGGACATCGAAAAAGACGGCCCCATTGCAGCCAACGAAATTAAAAGTCTAGATAAAAGAGAAAAAGTTTATGGCATCGTCCAGCGGGTGAAGAAGATGCTGACGGACCGGAATATCGTGGTCCCCGGCATGGCAACGCTCGAAATATCACACCATTATGGACTCGACCGGTTCGAAGATGTCGGCTGCACCATCATCAACGTCATCAACCGGGAGTACTGCAAGAAGCTGATCGTCGTGCTGCCGGGCCAAAAGCATCCCGAACAATATCACAAGATCAAGGAAGAGACCTTCGTCGTCCTTGACGGGGACGTCCAACTGACGCTGGATGGTGCCGTGAAAGAGTGCCGGCGCGGAGACGTGGTCACCGTCAACCGCGGGACGAAGCATCCGTTTTCGAGCGAAAATGGTGCGATCATCGAAGAGATCTCCTCGACGCACTATAAGGACGACTCCTACTATACCGATGAGGCCATCCTCCGGAACAGGAACCGCAAGACCGTGCTTTCCTACTGGATGGAATGATCGTCGATATGCTCCCTTCAAGGCCAGACACGCCCGGGGCGGGTGAAACCATGAAAACCATCGTGTGGGACGTCGACGATGTGTTGAATGACCTCACACGGGCATGGTTTGAAACCGAATGGCTTCCCTTGCATCCGGATTGCCGCCTTGGTTACCATGAGCTCAAGACCAATCCTCCTCATGAACTGCTGGGCGTATCAAAGGAGGAATACCTTGCATCGCTTGATCGTTTCCGATTGTCTCAGGCAGCCGC
>CAWAUC010000003.1:0-14009 GCA_963785045.1 uncultured delta proteobacterium
TAAGTACGCCTCGTGACACGAGACTTGCGCGCCTTGAATTTGGAGCTTTTTACAAAGTCGTCTGTGAACCGGCTTTTTAGGCGCCCATCAAAATCGAAGGATCGTGAAACCATCGCGCGCATCGCAGAGCGACGAAAGGATAGAGGAGGAAATAATGGGATTATCGACGGATAGGCAAAAGGCCCTCGAGACGGCCATGGGGCAGGTGGAGCGGCAGTTCGGAAAAGGCTCGATCATGAAGCTCGGCAGCCGGCCGATCGTGGGGGTGCCGGTCATATCGACCGGTTCCCTCGCCCTGGACAAGGCGCTGGGGGTAGGGGGGCTGCCCCGGGGCCGGATCGTGGAGATCTTTGGTCCGGAGGCCTCCGGCAAGACGACGCTCGCGCTGCATGCCGTGGCCGAGGCTCAGAAACTGGACGGGATTGCGGCGTTTATCGACGCCGAGCACGCCCTGGACACGGTCTACGCGCGCAAGCTTGGCGTCAACTGCGACGAACTGCTGGTCTCCCAGCCGGACACCGGCGAACAGGCCCTCGAGATCACCGACATGCTGGTCCGAAGCGGCGCGATCGATATCCTGGTCATCGACTCGGTGGCGGCCCTGGTGCCGCGGGCCGAAATCGAGGGCGAGATGGGGGACTCGCACATGGGGCTGCAGGCGCGGCTGATGTCCCAGGCGCTGCGCAAGCTGACCGGCAGCATCAGCAAGACCAACACCTGCGTCATCTTCATCAACCAGATGCGCATGAAGATCGGCGTCGTCTTCGGCAACCCCGAGACCACCACCGGCGGCAACGCGCTCAAATTCTACGCTTCGGTGCGGCTCGACATACGCCGGACCAACTCCATCAAGGAGGGCCAGGACATCGTCGGCAACCGCACCCGCGTGCGGGTGGTCAAGAACAAGCTGGCACCGCCCTTCACGGAGGCGGAGTTCGACGTCGTTTACGGCGAGGGCATATCCCGGATCGGAGACCTGATCGACATTGCCGTCGAAGAGGGGATCGTCGAGAAAAGCGGGGCCTGGTACTCGTTCGCGGGGGAGCGCATCGGCCAGGGCCGGGAGAACGTCAAGAAGTTCCTCGCCGATCACACGGACATCGTCGAGGTGATTTCCACCAAGGCACGCGCGGCGCTGGGCCTGACCGCCAAGGACAAGGACGCCCAGAAGGAGGAGTAGATCATGACCGGCAACGACGCGCGCAGACTGTTTCTCGACTACTTCAAACGCCACGGCCACCAGATCGTCCGCAGTTCCTCGCTGGTGCCCCACGACGACCCCACGCTGCTCTTCATCAACGCCGGCATGGTGCAATTCAAACGCGTGTTCCTCGGCGAGGACAAGCGGGGCTATGTGCGGGCGACCACCTCTCAGAAGTGTGTGCGGGCCGGCGGCAAGCACAACGACCTGGAAAACGTCGGCTACACCGCCCGCCATCACACGTTCTTCGAGATGCTGGGCAATTTTTCGTTTGGCGACTACTTCAAGGCGCGTGCCGTCGAGTTCGCCTGGGACCTGCTGACCCGCGGGTTCAACCTGCCGGCGGACAAGCTCTGGGCCTCGATCTACCTTGACGACGAGGAGGCCTATGATCTGTGGCGCACGCAGGTCGGGCTGCCCGATGCGCGCATCGTGCGCTTCGGGGAAAAGGACAACTTCTGGTCCATGGGCGATACCGGCCCCTGCGGGCCGTGCTCCGAGATCATCATCGATCGCGGGGAGGGCTACGGCTGCGGCCGGCCGGAGTGCACCGTGGGCTGCGAGTGCGACCGGTACCTCGAAATCTGGAACCTCGTCTTCATGCAGTTCAACCGCGACGCCGCCGGCACCATGACGCGCCTGCCCAAGCCGAGCATCGACACCGGCATGGGGCTCGAGCGCATCGTCTCGGTCGTCCAGAACGTATCCACCAATTACGACACCGACCTGATCCGACCCATCATCGCCCGCGCTGAAGAGCTGACCGGCCTGGGCTTTGGGCAGGACCCGGCCACCGACGTCGCCATGAAGGTCATCGCCGACCATTCCCGCGCGGCGGCCTTTCTCATCGGCGACGGAATCCTGCCGTCCAACGAGGGCCGGGGCTACGTGCTGCGGCGCATCATGCGCCGCGCCATCCGCTACGGCCGCAACATCGGCCTCGACCGGCCCTTCCTGCACGAGACCACCCGAGTGGTTTTCGACATCATGAAGCCCGCCTACCCGGAGCTCAGCGAAGCGGCGGCCTTCATCACCAACGTCGTCCAGAACGAGGAGGCACGCTTCCGGCACACGCTGGACACGGGCCTGCGCCTGCTCAACGATACGCTGGCCGAGCTAAAGGGCCAGGGCCGCACCGAGGTGCCGGGCGCGGTCATCTTCAAGCTCTACGACACGTTCGGCTTCCCGGCCGACATCGTGCGGGACGTGGTGCGGGACGAACACATGCGCCTGGACATGGACGGATTCGAGCGCGAGATGGAAGGCCAGCGCGCCAAGTCGCGCACCGTCACGGCGTTCACGCGCATCGGCGACGCCTACACGAGCCTTTCGGCGGGCGGATTCAAACCCGAGTTCGTAGGCTACAACCTGCTCAGCTGCGAGTCCAGCGTGCGGCTGCTCGTGGCGAACGAGCAGCAAACCGGCGAGGCGGTGGCCGGAACCGAAGTCGCGGTGGTGACCGAGCGGACTCCCTTCTATGCGGAGTCCGGGGGGCAGGTCGGCGACGTGGGCCGCATCATCGGCCCGGCGGGCGAAGTCCAGGTGACCGACACCGTGAAGGACCCCACCGGCCTTATCATCCACAAAGGCCGGGTCCGCTCCGGCCGCCTGCGCCAAGGGGACACGGTGAGCCTGCTGGTGGACGCGGACGCCCGCGCGGCGACCGAGCTCAACCACACCGCCACCCATATCCTGCACGCGGCGCTGCGCAGCGTGCTGGGCGAGCATGTCAAGCAGGCCGGCTCCCTGGTGTCCCCGGACCGCCTGCGGTTCGACTTCACGCATTTTTCGCAGGTCGACCCGGACACCCTCGCGCGGATTGAGTCCCTCGTCAACGACGGGGTCCGCGCCAATGCCCCCACGGAAATCGAGGAGATGGCCGCCGAAGAAGCCTTCCAGACCGGCGCCATGGCGTTGTTCGAGGAAAAGTACGGCGACCGGGTGCGGGTGATCGCGCTGGCGGACTTCAGCAAGGAGCTTTGCGGTGGCACGCACACGGGCCGCACGGGCAACATCGGGTTGTTCAAAATTGTTTCGGAGGCCAGTGTCGCCGCCGGCGTCCGGCGCATCGAGGCCGTGACCGGCCGGGCCGCTGTGGAGTTCATGCAGCAGTCGGAGCGCGCGCTCCAGGAGGTGGCGCACCTGTTGCGCGAGAAGCCCGAGGCGCTGACCGCGCGCATCGCGAAGTTGCTGGCCGACACGAAGGGTCTCGAGCGCGAGATCGAGCAGTTGAAAGGGCGGCTTTCCGCGGTCGCGGTGGCGGGTGCCGCCGACGAGGCCCGGGACGTGGCGGGTGTCAGCGTGCTCGTGAAGAAGGTCGAGGCGGACTCGCCGGCGCTGCTGCGGGACCTGTTGGATCGCTACAAGGACAAGATGAAATCCGGCGTCGTGGTTCTGGGCAGCGTCAGCGACTCCAAAGTCATGCTGATCGCCGGAGTCACCCCGGACCTCGCCGGCCGCTACCACGCCGGCAACATCATCAAACAGGTGGCGGCGGTGGTGGGCGGCAGGGGAGGGGGCCGACCGGACATGGCCCAGGCCGGCGGCTCGCAGCCGGAACACCTGGATCAGGCGCTGGCCAAGGCGCTCGAGATCATCCAGAAGGGGCAGGCCATAGAGAGCTGAGGGTCAAGCGCTCGGCAGCCAACGGGTCAGCTGCGGCGGGACCGGGTCAAAGGTCTAGGGTGCTGGTGCTGGACAAAAAGTCCGTCTGGCCTTTTGGCTGATCGACAGCATCCTGACCACCTTGGCTTCGGAAGGCGATTTTGCTTTTGGCCGGCTCCAGCAAGCCGAAGACGCGTCGGACCAGGGCGGCATAGCGGGGATCGTCGCTCAGCTTCATGAATTCATTTTCGCGCCTTTTGACCTGATCGAGCAGCACAAGGTCGATTTCCGACCCGATTCTTGCGATCCCTCGGATGATGACGGACAGGTGCCTGAGAAGCGCATACAGGTGCTGCCGGCCTTCCTCCGTTATGTAAAACTGGGACTCGGGGTTGCCGAACACGTTGAGCGCGTTGTGCAGAATCGAGGCGGCGGTGTCACCCCCGACCAGCGCCAGGAAGATGTGCACCTCCCGCTCCAGGGCGAGCAGAAAGCGCGGCGGCATCGGCGCGACACCGGCCAAACCCGGATCAAAAGCCCCCATGAGGCGCTTGCGGATGCTCACGACCTTGGGCAGGAACCGCTTCTGGTTGTTGTTGACCGACCAGGCCGCGTAGTTCATGACCTTGCCGTCCAGGCCCGCCCGCACCCGCAGGACCTCCTCCGGTGTCAGTTCGATATCGAGGTTTTTGTCCTTGTTGTAGGTCCATAGCAACTGGATGGACAGCATGATGGCGTTGCGGTCCGGGAAGCTGATCTGGGCCGGGTCGGCCATGAAGTCGGACAGCAGGGTCCGAACCGCCTGGATGGGCTGCTGGATCTCCCTGATCATGAGCTGCAGGGAGTTCAGGAACGGCAGGCGGTCGCTGCGCTGCGGCATGTCCTTGAGAAACTCCCACAGCACCTGGAAGATCTTCTTGTGATAGCGGGCAAACTCAGGGATCTGCTTCTCGAAGCTGGCCTTCTGGAAGCCCCCGCGGCCGTCGAAGCAGCCTCGGAACATTTTGAGGATGGCCTCCATTTCTTCGGGGGTCAGGTCGAAGAAGGCGGCCAGGGCGGCGGTGTCGCGCGAGAAATAGATCGGCTCCTCGCCGGTCGGAGCCTGCAGCTTCCGGCGGGCGGGGGCATGGTCCTTGGCGGTGTCGATGGCCCGGGCGATCTTTTCTTCGACCTGGCCGACGATGCGCTCCCCGTCCTCCTCCCAGACTTTGACCACGTTGTTCTCGATCACCACGTCGTTGAGCAGTTCGCTCGGCAGTTGGTCCATGCCGGCCTGGATGCGCTGCAGCATGGATTCCATCAACTGCTGGCCGGCGGGGTTGGCCTGCATGGCCGACAGCAGGTTGGTGATCAGCCCAAGCCTTTCGCCGAACGAGTTCGCATCGAGGCTGCCATAGTCCTTTCCGTAAAGGCAGCGCATGGCGCCGGCTGCCGCGGTGGGGGCGCCTTTGAAGGTATCCCCTACCAGGCGCGTCAGGCTCTCCCGGACTGCCGCATCCTCCATGACGGCCGTCTGGCCGTCCGGCAAGGGGTGGCTGGCCGCTGCGCCGCTGGCACCACCGCCTTCACCGCTGCCAGCCCCTCCGCCCGCAGAAACGCCCGGAGCTGCGCCAGGAGAAACGCCCGCGGCGCCGGGCGCGGCAGCTGCATTGCCGCCGCCGCCCCAGGCCGGTTCGTCCGCCGGCGTGCCCGTTTCTTTGCGCCGGTTGGCGTTGACCTCGATCGGCGGCCGCTGCAGTCGCTCGCGCAGGCTCTTGATGGCGAAGAACGTCTGATAAACGTTCGGGAACTGCCGGTGCAGGCGGGCATTTTCCGGTCGCTGCATGAAGGCCGCAACCTTACGCACCATGTCCTCCATGGCGCCGGCGGAAAGATCGTTGACGGCGGCGAGCATGCTGAGGTTCGGGTCGGGCAGTCCCTGTTCGTCGCGCACGGGCGTGAGCTGCATCGGCGTGCCGTTGCGGCTGTAAGTGATGGCGAGATTCTTTTCAGCCGCCGGGCGGTAGCAGGAGAGAACGCGCAGGGCTCCGCGGAGACAGTCCATGGACTCCGGGGTGTCTTCCGGCACGCGCAGCAGGATCGATTCGATGCCTTCGGCCGCGAGGGTATCAAACGATTTCTGAAGCCGCCCCTCCAGGTGTTTCATGCGCAGGCCCAGGCGCTTGACGACGGCGGCGATGGTGGCCGTATCGAGTCGGATATCGCCGAACCGGACGAGGTAGTCGGCCTTTTCGGACAACTTGCCCTGTGTGGCCCCTTGGTGGCTGATGCGGATGAACCCATCGTGGCCCGGCAGCGGGGCGAGCTGAAGCAGGATGTTGCCGAACTGTTTGAAAGTGTCCTTTTCGGCTTTGATCCCTTCCCAGTATTGGACGTCTCGGAAACACGCATTCAGCAGATACACCAACTCCACGAGAAGCACGCGCCAGCGGTCCAGATCCTCCTCGGCCGCAAAGCCCGTCGCTGCGGCGGTCGGCGGTCTATGGCCTGAGGCCTTTTGCAGACCATCGCCGAGTTCCTGCAGCAGTTTGGCAGCGGTTTCGTCCATGCCCACCTAAAGGCCGCCG
Organism: uncultured delta proteobacterium; assembly: GCA_963785045.1. GTDB lineage: Bacteria > Desulfobacterota > Desulfobacteria > Desulfobacterales > SpSt-501 > SpSt-501. The sequence goes on from CAWAUC010000003.1 coordinate 6,373, forward strand.
GGCGCGCATCGCCTGGTGGCGCCGATTCATCAATTTACCTCGTTAATTTAATGATTATATCGGACTAAGGCCTCGAAGTCAAAGTGAGAGGGAGTTTAATTAGTATTAATAATTATAAATAACAATAAGTTATACTTAAGTTGAGTGATGCTTATTTTGGTTTTTTCGCATCAGGCGTCCTTCAGTACGTCGATCATGGTGTAGAACTGTCCTCTCGCGCCGGCGGCGAGTTTCTTCTCCAGGTAGATCAGGGCGTCGAGCGTGCCCAGAACATAGATGTTCCGGCCGTTGACGTTGTGGGTGAACTCGAAGCGGACGGTCTTGTCCGCTGAAACCAAGGTGTAGGTGTGCCAGCCGTGGCCTGTCAGGTATTGTTCGGGAACACCCCAGCGGGAGCGCTGCACCTGCGGGTCGCGCTCCATGGCGATCTGCTCCTCCGAAAAAGGGACACCCAGGCGATTGAAGTAGCGCACCATGGCCTTGGCGGTCCCGCTCGTGTCGGCCTTTGCCCGCTGATGGCTTTCCCGGATTTCGAGGGTAAAGCCCTGGAACAGCCCCGGGAACGTGTCGGCGGCATACGCTATCATGGCCTGGAAACCCACAATCTGTTTAGCCATGTTTGGGGCCACCACGGCGGCGGTATCGGAGTCGCGGACGGTCTGCTCGATTTGCTGGCGGTCGCCTCCGGTGGTTCCCATGACGAAGGGCAGGCACCGGCGGCAATAGAATTCGGCGTTGGCATTCACGGCAGCAGGGTGGGTAAAGTCTACGCTCAGGAACCGGCCGTAGCGCTCCCGGATTTCGGCGATGGCCGCCTCGCGCTGCCCGGGAGGGATGAGGCGGATGGGCCGTCCCTCGACGGCAGCCTCCGCCTGGACGATCTCGGGGCCGGTCAGTGAAAACGGGAGCAGTTCGAAGCGCGCGTCGGCGCGCAGGTGTCGGGCCACCGTGCCGGCGACGTTGCCGGGTATCCCGTTGACCATGACGTTGATGGGGTGCATGCGAGAAACCTCCGTTCTGATGGTGAATGATTCCGGCTGCGTGGGCTATTGTTCGGCCACGCCCAACTTGACCCCCGCCCGCTGCAGGGATTGCTTCAATTTCGGAAAACAGCGATCCCCGAAAGCCGCCAGGCGTTGGTTCAGGCTGTTCAGGGCCGCGGGGATAAAGTCGGCGAAATACGGCTTGGCCTTAACGGTGCTGAGAAAACCGAAGGCGCCGAGGATTTGCAGGTTGCGGGCAAGGGCACAGTGCTCGAAGCCCAGCCGGAGGTCCACGGCGTCGATCGGCCGCATCTCCGCCAGGCGCCGGATTCCATGGTCCAAGAGGTTCGTTTGTTCGGCGGGCGTCAGGCCCACATATGGGTCGATCAGCAGCGATGCCAGGTCGTACTGAACCGGGCCGAGCCGGCCGCCCTGGAAATCGATGAAATACCAGCGCCCGCCTTTCAGCATGATGTTGCGCGACTGCATGTCGCGGTGCATGAACCCCTCCACGGCATTGATCAGCGCGCCGTCCGCGATGATCGCGAACTCGTCCTCGAAGTGCTCAAAGTTGGCGTTCAGACCGGCCACGCCGTTTAAAAAGGCGCCGACGAAATACCGGCACTCGCGCTCGAGGATCAGCTCGCGGCTGTAGCGGGGCGTCTGGAAGGCCCAGGCCGGATCGAAGCCGCCAACGCCCTGCGTGGACAGGGCGATGAGGCTGTCGATGATCGCCTGGTACCAGCCCATGACCCGACCGCGGTCCTTCTCGCGCTGCACCGCCGTCTGAAGCGAGGTGCCGCCCAGGTCTTCGAGAAAGACCAGCCCCGCGAATGGGTCGCTAAAGAAGATCTCCGGCACCGGGAGCCCTTTGGCTCTCAGGTGCCGGCCGATAGTTACGAACGAATCCACCTCGGCCACCTGCACCGGAGGCCGCAGGCCGTGGTCGGCCATGACCAACGACCGGCTTCCGGTGCTCACGCGGAACCAGCACCGGTCGGAGCCGTCCCCCTCGAGCCGCTCCCACGTCAGCGCGAGGGGCGGGTTCTCGCCGAAGGCGATGCGCCACGCGGCCGCCGCCGAGAGCTCCCGCGCGGTCGCACGGTAGCGTTCCGGGGTCCCCAGGTCTTTCCAGACGGGGTTTGGGGGGATCCACGCCAGCACCGTGCGCCCGTCGGCGATCATGGCCTGAAAGGCGTCGATGCTGTGGGCGAACCGGTCGTCGGGAAGGTAGTCGAGAATTACGGGGTCCAGCACCTGGATGCCCGTGAAGGTCAGCGGGCGGCGGGCGCCGTCGGCGGGAAGTGCCGAAAAGCCCATCACGCGGCCGCGCGCATCGACGCTCACCGTGTCGAATTCCGGGTCGCCGCAGAGGACCAGGGTTGCGGCGGGCCGGTGCTGGAGGTGGAACGCGTAGACCTGCCGCAGATCGATGGTTGAGAAGATGTCGGCGTTGACGACCATGAACGGTCGGTGGTCCCAGAAATCCGCGGCATTCTTGATGGCCCCGCCGGTGCCGAGGAGAGTGGGTTCAAAGCGCGTGATGACCGGTACATCGAAGCGTTGGGCGGCGAGGAAGCGTTCGATCTCTGTGTGCCGGTGATGGGTGTTGACCAGGATCGCCTCGGCCCCGGCCGCCTGCAGATTGTGGATGTGAATGGCAAGCAGGGTCCTTCCCGCCACGGTGAACAGCGGTTTTGGGGTGACGGCGGTGTGGGGCCGCAGGCGTGTTCCCAGGCCGGCGGCGAGGATCAACGCTTTCATCGGAGGTGGTTGCCCTCGCAGGCTGGCAGTGTAAACCTCATCCTGAGCCATGACCCTCTAACACCCTGCAGAAAGCTATTGCTGCAGATGCTTCAGCGCACGTTGAATGGCGGCGGCCGTTGGGTCGATCCGGTCCCGGTCTCCGGCGCCCCGGATCCCGGCGGCCGTGAAATACTCCAGAGCGTTCTCAAAGGCGATCTTGGAGATGGCTTCGATATTGTCGATCTCCTTGCGCCGGTGCATCCGGCGCCCCAGGGCCACGATTTTCTTGATGCGGTCCTTGGCCTCTGCGGCATCGTAGGGGGTCTGCATCAGGTAGTGGGCCACGATCCCGTAGGATTCCAGCAGCGTTTTGAGAAACATGGCGAAGAGTTTCAGCTTGCGGTAACCGGCGGCGGTCACGTTGCAGGTGTCCGGCAGTATCGGGTGGGGGATCAGCACGGCATCGTCCACAAAGGTTTTGAGCGCCCGGCGCATCAGCTGGGCGGCGGGGGTGTCGCTGTCGAAGACGAACTCGAACTGGAAGAGATGCTGCAGGGCTTCGTAGTCGGTGTGCAGGTCGGACGCCGAAAACTGGAACGCGTCCTTCTGAAGGATGGCCAGCGCCGTGAACGCGGCGGGAATGAAGAACGCGATGCAGTTGTTCTTGTAATAATCCAAGAGCGGCCTTTTCCCCTCGCTCAGCACGAAACCGGCCGACTCGGCCGGATCCTGCGGGTCGAGTTTCAAGGCCTCCAAGGCCTTGCGCTGGACATAGGAATCCAGGGCGTGGGCGATCGCCCGCCGGTGGTCCAGGATCAGCGTGTCGGCGATCCGGGTCTCAAGGGAGAAGAGGTGGTTCAAGTACACCTCGGCGACCGACATCAACTCTGCGAACGAAAAACGTTCCCGGGCGGCATTGAGAATGGCGGCGGCCGCGAGCGCGTGCGGCGTAGCGACGCTCACGCGGTCGATGTCATAGGCGATCCGGTGCGCCAGGCTGCGGCAGAAGCGGCTCATCTCCTTGGGGGGCATCGCGGCGCAGGACTGGCCGTTGCGGGCCGCCAGGTCCTGCAGGGATATGGGGTTCCCGAACTGCAGGTAGACCTTGCCGTAGCGTTTTCTCAAGAATTTCCGGGCCCGGACGACTTGCCAGAAATTCTCCGCCTGTTTCGTGCCGCCTTCGATCTCCTGCAGGTAGGACTTTTCCTCCAGGACCCGGTCGTAGCCGATGGACACGGGCACGAACACCAAGTCGGGGCACGCCCCGTTCTTGCAGGCGTTCAGGAGGATGGACAGCAGACCCAGCTTGGGCAGCAGCAGTTTGCCGGTGCGGCTGCGACCGCCTTCGATGAACTGCTCGACGTTGTAGCCCTCTTCGATGATCTTGTGGATGTATTCGGCGAAGGTGCGCGAATACAGGACCGCACCCCCGAATGTCCGGCGGATGAAAAAGGCGCCGCCCCGCCGGAACAGCGGCCCCATCGGCCAGAACGAGAGGTTCTTTCCGGCGGCCACCAGGGGGCAGGGCAGATCATTATTGTAGAGGACGTAGGAGATGAGCAGGTAGTCGAAATGACTCTTGTGCGATGGAATGAAAACGAGCGGGCCCCTCAGGCTCATGCGTTTGATGGCCGCGAGGTCCTCCGGGTTCATCGACAGCCCATCGAACAGCGTGCGTAGGAGCCAGGCGACGATGTGGGAATACATCAGGATCCAGCTCGGGCTGTAGTCGGCCGCGATTTCATTCAGGTACTCCGCGGCTTTCATTCGCACCTCGGCGAGCGTTATGCCGTGGGTCCGTGCGTGAGACTGGAGGGTTTGCTGGAAGCGCTCCCCGCTCAGGATGCTTTCCCTCAGCTCCGCACGGGATGTGAGCACCGGTCCGGTGATGCTCTGGCGGTGACGGTTGATCTGGGCCAGGATCTCACCGCGCAGAATGGCCGCCTGGTACTCGGTGACGTGCGGGGCGATGTCAGGGCGCTCGAGAAAACGCTGCACGCTGATCGGCGACGAGATCTCGACGAAGGCGTTGCCGGATTGCTTGAACATGGCGGCGAGCCGCCGGAGCCTGCCCGGTTCCTCCTCCGAGCCGAACAGCATGTCGATCAAGGTGGGGTGCGCCCGCCGCGGCCTTTTGCCGAAGAACATGATTTGCGGCACGACCAGGACCGGCTGCGCGGTCGTCTTTTGAAGCTCGATCAAAAATTCCAACGGGTCGGTGGGGCCCTTGCCGAAGTGCTGCCAGATGCGCTTTTTGCGGATCAGCGTGAAAAAACCGGCTCCCGCCTTCAGCAACTCCTCGCGGAGAAAGCCGCTGCCATAAGGGTCGGGCCAGCGCCCGTTCCGCAGCAGGCTGTCGGCGTGCGCCAGCAGGATCCGCAGCATTCGGGAAGGCGGTTGCCAGCTGAAAAACCGTCCGCCCAGGCCGATGCGGGGGAATCGCACGCCCAGGTGGCGGTAGCGGTGGTAGGCGAAGAGGAACGCGAAGTCGCTTTTGAACTTCGAGGTAAAGACGACGATGGCCTCGGCAGGCAGTTGGCGCAGGGCGCCGGCCTGGGGCTCTTCGAGCCGGACCCCGGAATAGAAGAGCGCGAGGGCCCGCGACAGGACGGGCCCGGGATCATCCGGCAGCACGTTGCGGTAGTGATGATGAGTGCCTTGCAGGAACCGGTCGATCCAGCGCCGGGTTCGACCGACCGCGGTCTGCGGGACAGGAGTGGGATCTTCCATCGCACCATTACCTGTCAACGGTTCCAAACGAATTCGGCTTTGTTTGACCGCGCATTTCTTTCCTTTCAGTCTATCCGCCTGAGTCGACACGGTTCGACGCTCCTGCACGTAGCAGAACAGGGCCGCGTTTGCAACCTTGAGGGCCAAGGCGCGGGTGAGCCTTGGGTCTTTTCTGCCGGCGGTTGAACCTTCAAGCCACCCGCCCTGCGGGCAGCTGATGCCGCCGGGGTCGGATGTGCCCGCCGCCGGGCGCATGGGAGTTCAAAATGGCCTTGTCATGATCACGTCGTTGTGTTATAAAATCCGCACTGTAAAGATTGTGTCCGGTCTTTACTGGAACGCTGGCGGCATACGTTCGCGTGCACGCACAGGAGATGATCCGATTTCGCGATCGTGAGACCGAATTTTATTGAAATGAAAAAGGAGGAAGCGTGGTTATGAAGACTTTGGTTGGCGGTGCAGTGGCTGCGGCATTAGGTCTGATCGGACTGGGTGTGTGGTGGTCGGACTTCCTCGTGGTGCTCAAGGGCACCATCCCGGCCTTGCTGCTTCTGGGCGGAGGGCTGGCGATCTATCTCGGCTTCGACGAGATGAAAGACACCTGGAAGAAGGATGAGTCGCCTGCACCTGCGGTGCCCGTCGACGAGCTTGAAAAGTACAAAAGTGAAATTTCCGATCTTAAAAAAGAGCTGGACTCGCTGAAAACGGAGCGCAAGCCCGAATAACGGCCGGAAACGTCGGGGCCCGGCCGATCGCTCCGGGACCGGGCCCTGTTCGCTCAATCTGGTTGCAAGACCCACCCCTCGGTCCCGTCCCAGCGCCGGCAGCGCCGGCCGGGGGCTTCGGGGGGGTGAACCGCACCAGCGAGCGCATTCCCCGCAGCTTGCTGCAGGGTTCTTTAAACCGGTTCGGTTACAGCCTGCCTTTGATGGCCGCCACGGCCAGCCGGTCGGCGCGTTCATTCTCCACAACCCCCCTATGCCCATCCACCTTGACGAGCCTGAGATCCTTGAAGACCGCCATGTCGTTGCGGATGGCTGCGATCAACTCCTGGTTCTTTTTTGCTTTCCAGTTTCGGGTCAGCACGCCGTGCGCGTAGCTGCTGTCCGTGTAGACGCGGACGGGCAGGTTTTTTTTCTTTACCGCCGCGAGCCCCTTCTGAATCGCCAGCAGTTCGGCGATGTTGTTGGTCGCCTCACCGATATATTCCCCGAATTCCTTGCGCTGTGATCCGTAAATGAGAACCACGCCGATGCCGGAGGGTCCGGGGTTCCCGGACGAGGCCCCGTCCGTGTAGATCTGCACGACCCCTTCCTGCGGACGGTCCATGTCGGCCGGGGCCTGCCGGCGGGGCGCTTTGGCTGCGGGCGCGCGCGAGACGGCGGCCACCTCGTCTAAACGGCGCAGGTTTTCCGTCCGGACCCGGTAGTCCTGGGGCTGGTCCAATTGATATTTGATCAGGGCGCGGCCGCCGGTCTCGAGCGGCCGGCCCTCGGCATCCGCCGCTACCCAGACTTTGCTGTTTTTAAACCGCATTCTGACCCAGTTCGGGTTGGTTGGGTTCATGGGGTTGATTGGGTTTTTTGGGTGAGCATTTACAAAAGCCGCACAACGCCGGATCACGGCGCGCGGCGCGGTTTTTCAACGCCCTGGTAAAGGAAAAATTTCCGTCGCATCTCCCGAAACTCCTCCAACTCGTCCTGCCACGATGCTTCGATGCTCTCGAGCGGTTCCAGGGCCTCGATCCGGCGGCGCACGGCCTGAGTCGCCGATGATCAGATCGATCGGCAGTTTGACGTGCTCGTACTCGTAGGGCGGCGGCCGCCAATCGAACGCCGTCGCGTGATGGCGGATGATTGCCTGCAGCAGCCGCAGGCTGGTTCGGTACGGCGCGTAGCGCTGCGGGTCCGTGACGTGGATTTGAAACCCGCGGCAGCATTGGCCCTGCCATTTGCCAGAGGTGGGCTCAAACGCGGCCGGTCGGAGCACGGCGCCGGCGATGGACGTCTGCCCGAGTTCAGCCTCGAGTGTCGGAATGTGCAGATAGGGGGCCCCGAACAGCTCGAACGGCAGTGTGGTCCCACGGCCCTCGGAGACATTGGTGCCTTCCCAGAGGACCTGCCCGGGGTAGACCAGGGCCGCGGTCGGGGTCGGCAGGTTGGGGGAGGGGGCGACCCA
>CAWAUC010000004.1:0-216965 GCA_963785045.1 uncultured delta proteobacterium
CTGCTGAGCGCCCGGTCGTCACCGCGCCCATCTCCGATGCCGCCATGCGCGGACTCGCCGGCCGGGTGGGGACGCCCATGCCGGTGGGCAACGAGGGCGCGGGCACGGTCGTGGCGGCGGGCGAGTCTGCGGCCGCGCAGGCTTTGCTTGGCAAGGTCGTCGCCGCGGCGGGCGGCGGCATGTACTCGCAGTACCGGTCGGTCAACGTCGCCTTGTGCCTGGAGCTCCCGGCCGGAGCGACGGCGGTCGAAGGCGCGGCCTCGTTCGTGAACCCGATGACGGTGCTCGGCATGGTCGAGACCATGCGGATGGAGAAGCACAGCGCGCTGGTGCACACGGCCGCCGCCTCCAACCTCGGCCAGATGCTCAACCGGCTCTGCGTTGAGCGGCAGATTCCGTTGGTGAACATCGTGCGCAAGCCAGACCAGGAAGCGATCCTCCGCGCGGCAGGCGCCGTCCACGTCTGCAATTCGGCGTCCGCCGGCTTCATGACGGAGCTGATCGAGGCGCTCACGGCGACCGGCGCCACGCTTGCCTTCGACGCCATCGGCGGCAGCAGGCTGGCGAGCCAGATCCTGACGGGCATGGAAGCCGCCGCCAGCGCCGCCGCGGACGGCTACAGCAGGTACGGGTCGGCCGTGCACAAGCAGGTCTACATCTACGGATCGCTTGACCGCGGCCCAACCGAGCTGACCCGCGGCTACGGCATGGCCTGGGGCATCGGGGGATGGCTGCTGATGCCGTTCTTGCAGAAGGTCGGCCTGGCGCGCGCCGCGCAGCTGCGTGACCAGGTCGCTGCCGGGCTCACGACCACGTTCGCCAGCAGCTACACGGCCCAGGTGTCACTCCCGGGCGCGCTCTCCCTCGAAGCGATCGCCAGCTACGGCAGGCAGGCGACCGGCTCGAAGTACCTCATCATCCCGAGCCGCGCCAACATGACGGCTATGCAGGCGTGATCGGTGTCCAGCCGCGGCGGGCGGCCGGGCGCAGTGCCCAGGACGTGACCGTCAGCGCGGTCATCACGCCGAGCACGGCCACCTCGGGAAGGTCGTAGCCGGTTGTGAGGTGGGAGGCCATCGCGCCGGTGTAGGCGAAGAACGCGCCGGCGTAGGCCCATTCCTTGAGCAGCGGCAGGCGGGGGGCTAGCAGGGCGGCCGCTCCCAGCACCTTCCAGGTGCCGAGCAGCACCAGGAAGTACGAGGGGTAGCCGAGGTGCGCTACGACGTCGGCGACGAACGGAAGCCGGGCGATGTCCCACACGCCGCCGACGCCAAGTTCGGCGGCCACGCACGCGGTGGCCGTCCAGTATCCCGCAGCCCGCAGCCGCGGTGACAGCGGCAGGGCCAATGGCTGATGCCAAGTACTCATGGTTTCTCCTTGTCGTTCCCGTCACATCCGGGATTCCGGGTGGTTCATGGCTATGAGCCCGGCAGGCAGGAGAATGTGACGCATGGACGACGCGGACTGGCTGGCGGCGCGGTTCGAGGAAGCCGGCCGCGCCTGCGGCTTGTCGCCTACCGGATGCTCGGCTCGATGTCCGAGGCGGACGACGCCGTGCAGAACTGCTGGCTGCGGCTGAGCGGTGTCAACGCGAGCGAGCTGAAGAACCTGGCCGGGTGGCTGACCACGGTGGTGGCCCGGGAGTGCCTCAAGATGCTGCGTGCCCGTCGCCGTCGCCGCGAGGGGCCGCTCGGCGACGCTCTCATCGCGGACGCTCTCATCGCGACCGCCGCCGGAGCGGACGACCCGGAAGCGGAGGCGCTGCTCACCGATGCGGTGGGCCCGGCACTCATGGTCGTACTCGACACCCTCGCCCCCGCGGAGCGCCTCGCCTTCGTCCTGCACGACATCTTCGCGCTGCCGTTCGACGAGATCGCTGCTATCGCCGAACGCTCGCCGGCCGCTACCCGGCAGCTGGCGAGCCGCGCCCGCCGCCGGGTAAGCGGGGTACCGCCCGCACGTGACCCCGACCTCGCCCGCCAGCGGCAGGCAGCCGGCGCGTTCCTCATCGCGCTCCGCCAGGGCGATCTCAGCGCGCTCATCGCGGTCCTTGACCCGGGCATCGTGCTCCGCGAGGCGCGTGCCGCGCCAGGCGCCGAGCCGGTTCGCCGCGGCCCGGCCGCGGTAGCCGGGTACGCGCTCAGGTACTCGCGCCAGGCCCGTTTCGTCCGGCCCGCACTGGTTGACGGCACCCCGGGACTCGCCATTGTCATGTTCGGGCGGGTCATCGGAGCGCTCGGGTTCACGTTCCGCGACGAGGCCATCATCGAGATCGAGATGATCGACATCCCTGACCGGCTCCGGCACGACGTCGCCGTTTCGCCCGCCGGGCGCCCGGCCTTACGCGCTGGCCTGGATGCGTTCGGTACCGATCGCACGCACGCCGCCGATGAACTCGGCCAGGTCACGCGCGAACGCCACGGACCGTCCGGCATCGTCCACTTTCCTCCCCGTTGACGGCATGGTGAAGATTGCATCATCCTGCCGGTAAGTGTGGGCGGCGGGCCGTTATCGCGGGCACCCGCGCGGTGCGGGAAGGCGGGCAGAGGGATGTTCAAGAGATTCACCGACCGGGCGCGCCGGGTGGTCGTCCTGGCGCAAGAAGAAGCCAGGAGGCTCCGCCACGACTCCGTCGGTACCGAGCACATCCTGCTTGGCCTGATCCGCGAGGGACAGGGCGAGGATGTCGCGGCGCGGGCGCTCGAGTCGCTCGGCCTCGACCCGGATGCTGTCCGCCAGCAGGTCGAGGAGATCACCGGCCGGGGCGAGGGCGAGCAGGAGGCGACGGGGCACATGCCGTTCACCCCGCGGGCCAAGAAGGTGCTGGAGCTGTCGCTGCGTGAGGCGCTGCAGCTCGGTCATGAGCACATTGGCGCCGAGCACATCCTGCTCGGCCTCCTCCGCGAGGGCGACGGCGTCGCCGCCCAGGTCCTCGTCAGTATGGGCGCGGACCTGAACCGGGTCCGCGCTCAGGTTCTCCGGCTGATGGACAGCCCGCTTGCTGACGTGATCGCTACCGGCGAGGTCGAGTCGCGTCTGGTGGTGCTTTCCGATCAGGTCAGCCAGCTCAGCCAAGAGGTCGAGCGGCTCCGCGGGCTGCTCCGCCAGCACGGCCTCGAACCGGGCGAGAACACCGCCTGATCGTCCCGCAACGACGTCCCGGCGCAGGCCGCAACCACGCAAGATCCTCCCATCAGCGTGGCCATCCCCGAGATGATCTTGGCTTTGCGTAGCCGGTTATGCAAGGCCGGAGTCGCCTGACGTCCAGATATTGACCCGCACACAACAGTGCGTCATCATCGGTCAATAACAGTCAGAAGCCAGGCAGCATGAGGCAGGCAACATGATGCCAACCCAGCGACGCCAGGCGATCCTCTCCGAGGTCCGCAAGGCGAGCGCCGTGTCGGCCGAGGACCTGGCCGGGATGTTCGGCGTGTCGGTGGAGACGATCCGCCGTGACCTGCGCGGGCTGCGCGACGCTGGGCTGCTGGAGCGGGTCTACGGCGGCGCGCTTTCCGTGCAGTCCACCGAGGGCACGTTCGCCGCGCGCAGCGGCAGGCACCACGACCGCAAGCGCGCTATCGCCGCGCTGGCGGCCGGCCTGGTGCAGTCGCAGGACACGATCGTCATCGACATCGGCACGACCGCCCTTGAGGTGGCCAGGGCGCTGCCCGCGGATTTCCGCGGCCGGGTGCTCACCAACTCGGTCCCCGTCGCCATGGAGCTGTCGGGCCGGGAAGAGATCGAGTTGCTGCTGTCCGGCGGCCAGGTACGAGCGGGCGACGCGGCCTGTTACGGCGCGCAGGCCGACACCTTCTTCGCGCAGGTCTACGCGGACAAGGCGTTCCTCGGGTCCGGCGGCGTGCACGCCGAGGCCGGGCTGACCGATTACTACCCCCATGAGGTCGCGGCGCGGCGCGTGATGATCGCCCACGCCGGCGCCTCCTACGTGCTCGCCGACTCGAGCAAGCTCGGCAACGTCGCCGTGCACCGGGTCTGCGCGCTCACCCAGGTAACCGCCGTCATCACCAACGCTGATAACAGCAACATCGCAGCCAAGGCGGCGGACGCGCTCGCCGCCGCCGGCTGCGACCTGCTGCGCGCACCGCTACCGAGACAGCCGTCAGGGAAACCGCGCCGCAGCAACCCCGTTAAACCCCCGTCCCGAGGCCAAGCGGCCCAAAGGAAGACGCGATACCCATGGATCAGGTCACCACGCCGCCTGCCGAAGACGCCGAGCTCAGCAAGTTCGGCTACCGGCAGCAGTTCACCCGCTCACTGCACCACTTCGAGTCGTTCGCCGTCGCGTTCTCGTTCATCTCGATCACCACCGGGATCTTCACCACCTACGCGTTCGCCCTCACGGTCGGCGGCACCCGGTCCGTCTGGACCTGGCTGATCGTCGTGGTCGGCCAGGCGCTCGTCGCGCTGCTTTACGGGGCGCTCTCGTCGCGCATCCCGCTGTCCGGGTTCTCGTACCAGTGGGCGTCACGGCTGGCCAGCCCGCACGCGGGCTGGTGGTTTGGCTGGACGTCGTTCGCGTTCCTGACCATCGTCACGGTGTCGGTCGACTACGGCCTCACCGTGGTGCTGCTCATCGTCGCCGCCATCCGCGGGCTCGGCCACTGGTCCAACCTGACGAGCACCGGTCGGTCCCGCCATCGGGTACTACGCCTGGCTCGGCCCGTTCATGCTGGCCACGCTGCTCGGCGCGTACACGATCGTCGGCTTCGAGTCGGCGAGCAACCTGGCCGAGGAAACCCACGAGCCGCACAAGGTCATCCCCAGGGCCATGGTCCGCGCCGTCCTGCTGTCCGGCGCCGTCGGGTTCGTGTTCCTGCTCGTCCTCGCGTTCGCCACCGACAAGGGTGCTTACTCCAGTTCGGCGCCGGTCGCGTACATCGTCGGCGCCGTGCTCGGCAGCGCGTGACAGAAGTTCTTCCTGGTCTTCGTCGTCGTGTCGATCTTCGCCTGCGGCCTGGTCATCATGGTCACCAATGGCCGGGAATTTCTCCATGGCCCGCGACCGGCGGCTGCCCGGCCACCGGTTCCTCGCCGCGGTGCCGAAACCCACCGCCGGGCCGTCCTGGGCCACCGTCCTGGCCGCCACGCTCGGCGGCCTCATCGTCCTGATCCTGCTCGCCAGCACCAACGCCCTGTTCACCCTGTTCACCGCCTCCACGATCATGCCCGCGCTGCTGTACGCGGGGACGACACTGCTTTACATCGCGACAAGGCGGGGGCACACCGGAAACTTCGGCCGGTGGGAGTGGCCGGTCATCGCCGGGGCCGTGATCTGGCTGACCTACGAGCTGATCGTGCTGATCGGCCCGGGGGTATTCCGCGACGCGCAGTACTACGTGGCTGGCGCGCTCGGCCTTGGCCTGGTGTTCTACATCGCCGCCGGGTCGGAGTCCGACGCGATGCGGGTGGAGCCGGGGGCCGCATCGGAAGCACCGGCCGAGTGAACATCCTCGCCATCGACCAGGGCACGTCCGCGACCAAGGCCCTGGTGGTGGCCGGCGACGGCACGGTGCTGGCCGAGGCGGAGCGGCCGTGCGGGTGTCCACACCGCGGCCCGGCGCGGTGCGCTGCGACCCCGAGGAGCTGTGGTCCTCCGTCGTGGAGGCCGGCCGCCGGGCGCTGGCCGCGGCCGGCCGCCCGGTCGACGTGATCGCCCTGGCCAACCAGGGCGAGACGGTGCTGCGCTGGGACCCGGCCACCGGCCGGGCGCTGTCGGAGTGCGTGGTCTGGCAGGACGGCACCCCGCCGCGGTCTGCGACCGGCTGCGCGGGCACGGTCCGCGGCTGAAGGAGATCAGCGGGCTGCCGCTGGACCCGTACTTCTCCGCCCCGAAGATGCGGATGCTGCGCGACGACGGCGGCCCGGACGGCGTCGTCACGACCACCGACAGCTGGCTACTGCACCGGCTGACCGGCGAGTTCGTCACCGACGTCACCACCGCCTCGCGCAGCATGCTCCTCGACCTCGCCGCCGGGACCTGGTCGGACGAGGCGTGGCAGCTGTTCGGGCTGGGCGGCGAGCGGCGCCCGCGCCTGGTGCGCAACGACGAAGTCGTGGGTGTCACCGGCGAGTTCGGCGGGGCGATACCGGTCGCCGGCGTGGTCGTCGACCAGCAGGCCGCCCTGTGCGGCGCAGCGCTGCCGGACCGCCGGGGAGGCCAAGTGCACCTACGGCACCGGGGCGTTCCTGCTGGTCAACGCGGGCGGCTCGCCGGTGCGCGGCGCCGCCGGGCTGACCCCGTCGATCGCGTGGGACGTCGCCGGGCGGCGCGCGTGGTGCCTGGACGGCCAGGTCTACACGGTGGGCCAGGCGCTGACGTGGCTGGAGCGGACCGGCCTGATGGGCTCGGCCGGCGACCTCGACGCGCTGGGGGCGACGGTGCCGGACAGCGCCGGCGTGGCCTTCGTCCCGTCGCTGGCCGGGCTCGCCGCGCCGCACTGGCAGCCGTCGGCGACCGGCGGGTTCCTCGGGCTGACCCTCGGGCCACCCGGGCCCACCTAGTGCGCGCCGTGCGCGTGGGCATCGCCGCCGCCGTCACCATCCTCGGCTGGAGGCAGTCGGCGACGACCTCGGCGGCACGCGCGGCCGGCTGCGCGCTGGACGGCGGCCTGACCCGCTCGCGGCTGCTGACGCAGGCCCAGGCGGACCTGCTCCAGGCCCCGGTGGAGGTGGCGTCCGCCTGGCACGCGACCGCGCTCGGCGCGGCGGACCTGGCGCTGCGCGCCGTCGGCGGTGGAGGCCTGCCGGAGCCGCCGCCGGCCACCGTCGGTGGAACCGTCCTGCCCGGCCGTCTGGGCGCAGGAGCAGATGTACCGCTGGAAGTCCGCACCGGACCTGACCGTCGTAGAGCGAATCGTGACGTCCCCTCCCCACAGCACCGGCGAGACGTTCGACGTCGCCGTCGTCGGCGGGGCGTCGTGGGCCGCGCGCTGGCCCGCGCGTTCGCCCTGCGCGGTGTCACGGTGGCACTGCTCGACGCCGTGACGACGTCGGCACGCCACCAGCAAGGCCAACACCGCGATCCTGCACACCGGGTTCGACAGCAAGCCGGGCACCCTGGAGAGCGCGGCTGGTCGCCGAGGGCTACCGGCTGCTGGGCGCGTACGCCAGCGGGCCGGCATCCCCGTCGAGCCGACCGGGGCGCTGCTGGTGGCGTGGGACGCCGAGCAGGAGGCGGCGCTGCCGGGCCTGGCCGCGCAGGCGGCGGCGAACGGCGACCAGACACGCGGATGGTCGGCGCGGAGGAGCTGCGCACCGCGAACCGCACCTGGGGCCCGGGGCGCTCGGCGCGCTGGAGGTGCCGGGCGAGTCGATCATCTGCCCGTGGACGACGACGCTGGCCTTCGCCACCGAGGCCGTCGCGCTGGGCGCTCGGCTGCTGCTGCGGCACACCGTCGCGCGGTCCGCGCGGCCGGGGGACCACACCGTGCTGCTCACCGACCGCGGCGAGGTCCGGGCCCGGCACGTGGTGAACGCGGCGGGTCTCGGCAGCGACACCGTCCACGCGATGTTCGGCTTCGGCGGCTTCACCGTCACCCCGCGCCGCGGCCAGCTCATCGTGTTCGACAAGCTCGCCGGGACCTGCTCGGCCATCCTGCTGCCCGTGCCGACCGCGGGCAAGGGCGTGCTGATCAGCCCGACCGTCTACGGCAACGTGATGCTCGGGCCGACCGCCGAGGACCTCACCGACCGCACCGCCACCGGCTCCACGGCGGCAGGGGCTGGCGATGCTGCCGAGAAGGGTGCCCGGATCATGCCGGGCTCCTGCACGAGGAGGTGACCGACCGTGTACGCGGGGCTGCGCGCCGCGACCGAGCACGCCGACTACCGGATCTCGGTCCACCCCGACGGCCGGTACGTGCGGCGTCGGCGGCATCAGGTCGACCGGCTGACCTCCTCGCTGGCCATCGCCGAGTACGTCGCCGGGCACCTCGCGGGGTGGCCGGGGCTGGCGGCGGCCGGGCCGCCCGCCGAGAGCACGCCCGCGGATGCCCAACATCGGCCGCACCGGCCATCCGTCCGTTCGGCCGGACCGCGAGCTGATCGCGCGGGACCGCGCCTACGGCGAGATCGTCTGCTTCTGCGAGCGGGTCACCCGCGGCGAGATCCGCGACGCCCTGGCCAGCGACATCCCCCCCGCCAGCCTCGACGGGCTGCGGCGGCGCACCCGCGCGAGCGGACGTCCGCAGACGTTCGGCTCTTATTCAGCCTGGATTGGGGGCATGGTGCTTGAGTCGAATCGACTTCACCGTGGCCGTGCTTTTCCTGGAGTTGAATCGCAAGCGCTTCAATGCACCATCCAAGCTCTGC
The DNA here is from genome assembly GCA_963785045.1 of uncultured delta proteobacterium. Classification (GTDB taxonomy): domain Bacteria; phylum Desulfobacterota; class Desulfobacteria; order Desulfobacterales; family SpSt-501; genus SpSt-501. Next base: position 8,335 of record CAWAUC010000004.1, read on the forward strand.
AATCGAGGACTGGTTCAGAGGTCCAGGGTCCGCGCGAAGGTGAGGCGCACGGGGCCGAGGAGGCCTGAGTCGAGCAGCGGGTCGTTCTTCTTATAGACCTTGCGGGTGCAGAAGGTAACGCGGCCATCGGGGCGCGGATCGCCGTTGAGCAGCCAATCCGGCCAGCGCAATGGCAGGCCCTGCTTACCTTTATAGTTCATGCTGTCGGGCAACTGCTCGTCGCCGATCATGCGGTTAGGCCAAAGATTGGTAACGCGGACTTCGAGCCGGTTTGTGCCGGGCTTAAGGGCGGCGGTGGCATTGATGCGGAAGGGCGGCTTCCAGAGGATGCCCAGGTCCTGCCCGTTCAGCCGCACTTCGGCGATGATCTGGACCTCGCCCAGGTCGAGCCATGCTTCGCGGCCTGGGCCGAACTGCTCCGCGCTCAGTTCGAACTCGCGGGTGTAAGTGGCCGTGCCGGAGAAGTAGCGGATACCGTCTTCCGGGCGCTGGGTCCAGGAAACGAGTTTGGCGAACGTGGCTGAAGGCGGGGCGCCGAGGTTCGGCGGGAATGCCACAGCCCACGGCCCTGCAATCTCGACCGGCGCAGGCACGGGCTGGCTGGCTAGTTCCTGCCTGGAGCCGTCACTAAACTCGAGCGTGTGGGCACCAGGCTCCCACAGACGCGCGACCAGGTTGCCGGCGGAGTTGAACGCCAAGTCCGGTTCGCCGTTGACGGCGACCACCTGACGCGCCGGCAGGGGCTGATGGAAGACCACGAATACTGAGCCCGCCGGATCAAGCGGCAGATTGAGTTCCACTCCCGAGGGAGTAGATCGGAACATCGCAGGGCGGGTGATTTCACCCGTGACGGGGTCCCACAACTCCGGTTGGCGACCTGCGACGCTAAACTGCGCGGTGATGTGTTCGCTACGCGGCTTCTGGTTGGAGACGAAATAGACGTCCGCATCGCCGATGCGGCGGTGGATGTAGAGGACTTCGGCGTCGCTGTTCCGGGCGCGCCACTCGAAATCCGGCGCGAGGCTAAGGCGCTTGAAGATTTCCGGGAAGGCGAGTCCCCAGTAAACACAGCCCTTGCCGGCTGGGTGTTCTTTAACGGTGACGCCGTCGCAAGGGCCCCAGAGTTGCTGGCCCAGGTCTTGCACCTCGCGGTCGCCTTCGCCGAGGTCGGCCAGGCTGGGTGATTGTTGCGGGCGCGGGCCGATGACCACTGCTCCCGCGTTGACGAGTTCGGCGATCTTCCGCAGCACTGCCGGGCGCATAGTTGGGCGGTTGGCCAGCAGCAGCACGCGGTAGGTCATCCCCGCTGGGCAGACAATTTGCCGACCCTCGACCTTCGCCTGAAGCAGCGCGGTGGGTCGCAGGCGTCGAAGTCGTAGCCCGGCGGCAGAGACGGGCAAACTCGAGCGGCGGCCGATGCGCGGGCTGGGGCACGGTCCACGAGCAGATGAGAAATCTGAACGAAACGTAGGCGGGGGAAGGTTGTGTTGTTGGAACCGCACACCGATTACATGCGACTGGCCCTCCAGGAGGCGAAAAAGGCTGGACAATTCGGCGAAGTTCCGGTAGGTGCAGTGCTTGTGTCCGAGGCCGGAGAGGTCTTTTCAGCCGCCCGCAACCGCACGATCGAACTGGGCGAACCCACGGCCCACGCCGAGGTCCTCGCCCTGCGCGAATCTGCCGGAAAATTAAAAAATTACCGGCTGTTGAACACCACACTCTATGTTACAATTGAGCCCTGCCCCATGTGCATGGGGGCCATCATTCACGCCCGGGTGGCACGGCTCGTTTTCGGGGCCATGGATCCCAAGTGGGGGGCAGCCGGCTCTCTTTACAACCTGGCGCAGGACCGGCGCCTGAACCACCAAGTCGAGGTTATCTCCGGAGTCTGCGAGTCGGAGTGTCGTGACCTCGTACAGGAATTTTTCCGTCGCAAGCGGATGGAAAGGTAAAAAGGAGATCGACTGTGGCGAATGTGGTCGTGATCGGGACCCAATGGGGCGACGAAGGCAAAGGCAAAATCGTGGATCTGCTGGCGGAGTTCGCCGATGTCGTGGTGCGTTTTCAGGGTGGAAACAATGCCGGCCACACCATGGTGATCAAGGGCGAAAAGTTCATCAACCACCTCGTGCCGTCCGGGATCATCCAGGGCAAGACCTGCGTTCTCGGCAACGGGATGGTGGTCGACCCAGCCGAACTGTTGAAAGAAATGGACTTTCTCACCAGCAAGGGCGTGCCGACGGGGCCGGACCGGGTCAAGATCAGCGAGACCGCCCATCTGATCATGCCCTATCACCTCAAGATCGACGTCGCCCGCGAAGAGAAACAGGGCGCCCAGCAGATCGGCACCACCGGCCGCGGCATCGGCCCGGCCTACGAGGACAAGGCCGCGCGGCGGGGCATCCGCTTCGTGGATCTGATCGAAGCCGATACCTTCAGCGCAAAGGTGGAATCAGTCCTTGAGGAGAAGAATTTCTACCTGAAACATTACTTCGGGGCCGAGCCCCTGGATGCTCACAGCATCATCGCCGAGTACCGCGCCTACGCCGAGCGCCTGGCGCCGCATGTGACCAACGTGTCGGTTGTGGTCAACGCGGCCGTGCGGGACAATCGCAAACTGCTCTTCGAAGGCTCCCAGGGCACCCATCTGGACGTCGATCACGGCACCTACCCGTACGTGACATCCTCCAATACCGTGGCCGCCAATGCCTGCTGCGGCGTCGGCATCGGACCGAGGGAAATCACAGACGTGGTCGGAATCGTGAAAGCCTATACGACCCGTGTGGGCCGGGGCCCCTTCGTCACCGAGCTCACCGATGAAATCGGCAACCGCCTCCAGGAGAAGGGGGCCGAGTTTGGCGCCACCACCGGCCGGCGCCGGCGCTGCGGCTGGCTGGACGTCGTGCTGCTTCGAAACGCCGTGCGCCTGAACGGTGTCACCGGGCTTGCCATCACAAAGCTGGATGTCCTGGACGGGCTTGAGTCCCTGAAGATATGCACCAGCTATGAATACCGGGGGGCCACTCTGAACGAATTCCCGGCAAGCCTGAAGGTGCTTGAGCAATGCCGGCCGGTGTACGAGACCCTGCCGGGCTGGCCCGAGAACATCTCAGGGGCCACAACCTACCGCCAGCTGCCCAAGAATGTCCGCAGCTACCTGGACCGGATCGTGGAACTTACCGAGACACCGATCGACATCGTCTCGGTGGGGCCCGACCGCGATCAGACCATTGTGCTGCGCAATCCCTACCTCAAAAAGCGCACCACCCGGGCAACACCCGCCCGGCGGCGATGAGCGGTTTGGAGTTATGGGTTGACATCGGCTTAGGATTGGCGTAAATAGCCGAATTCAGTCGGGACGTGGCTCAGCCTGGTAGAGCACAGCGTTCGGGACGCTGGGGTCGGTGGTTCAAATCCACTCGTCCCGACCAACCCAATAATAAACTCGGGTCGATTCGGCTGTTGCCGGTTCTCACGTGAGTCCCCCTGGAAACCGGCGAACGGCGAGGGGCTGCGAGGTTTCAAATTTTCGATTAAGATGGGTTCCCAGCAAATATTGCGGGGACCCATTTTTATTTTTAGCCCGGATAGGCACCGGCGGCACGCAGGATACTGCCGTGCGCAAGGTAATGATTGATCCGTGCCTCCCAATCGCGCATGAACTGCCGGTAATGCTCCTCGGTAAATGACGCAACGAAGGCATCACCTTCCGGGCCCAGGCTCGTGTGGGCGTAAGTAATCGACGCCTCCGATCCCCCTTCGACCGGATGCAGTTGAATGGTCAATTTGCACGCGGTGACGGTTGGGGTGATTTTTATCATCTCCACAAAGCCGTTGCGCGGCTCATGTCGGGTAATGTACCAAATTGCGTTGCCAGGGCATGCCTCAGTGAGAAAGACACAATCGACCTCGGCCACCCCCGATTCGCTGAAAACAGAGGGCGGGTCCCAGCCCTCGATCCAATCCGCTTCACGCACGGGACACAGCAATGGGAACACCTTCGCTGGCTCAGCCACAAGCTTTTGCGTAAATGTCCGTGTAACCCGGTTAGGCTTCGTAACGATCATTTGCCGGTATCCTCCTATGGGTGACCTGAATTTATCCACATAAACTACGGAAGTTGGTTTTCCGTTTCGTACCCCATGCCCTCGAAGGCAAAACTCAATTGGGCTCCTATGGACCGCAACCCTTTGACATCCGCAACCAAAATGGTCATTATGCGGCCGGCAGCATCGCGAAACATAAGATAGGCTGATAAGGGGAAAAAGCGGCAGCCTGCTGTTTTGCGCCGCGGTTAGGATATCATATGAAAAAGCGCATGGGCGTCATAGTCGTGATCGGAGTCATTTTGGCCTCGTATGGCTGCGCCTTTCATGAACTTCAATTAAAAGCGGCGGGTGCTACAATACTGGATCAGGGCGACCTGGATCAACTGTTTTATGCCGACCGGACGGTGCAATTTGAGATTCCGGGTGGAATTGCCACCGTCAGATATTACCCCGACGGACGGCAGGAGATCGCATGGGACAAGGGCCAGGATACAGGTCAGTTCCGGATCGAAAACGATCAGTTCTGCAGTAAGTGGAAAAGGTTGAGAAACGGCGCAGAAAGCTGTTCAAAAGTCTATAGGGTTTCCGAATTGAAATACGAATTCATAAGCGATGACGGAGACCTCGCCGCTACCATGTACTTAAAATGAAAACAAAAAAACCCCGTCCATTTTAAAACCGCAATTCGGCCCCTACCGTCCTTCCTCGCCCTCGCAAATACTTACCAGTGCCCATCCAGAAATGGTGGATTTCGGTTCAGGCCAAGGCCGCAGCGATTTCGCAACCGCAGGCGCAATGAGACTACGCCGGAGTTGCGAAGAGCGAGAACGCCGGCATGGGCCGAAAGACGCCGTTTATGGATGGACACTAAATAACCACCATCGTGGGCCCTTCCGCCCAGCGCGAGGTTGGCGCTCGAAATACAGTTTCATCGTGCCGTCCGATGTCGTGCTCACCTCGTACCAGTGCTTGCGAACATACCTCTCGGGGCCGCCGTGATGACAGGGCCCGGTTTCACGCCACGTCCGAAGCACGGCCGTAATAAGGATGGTTCGGCCCCGCCACACGAATTCACGCGGCAGCCCGGGCTCTCCAGCTGCCATGCGGGTGGTGTCCATCGTCCCGGCTACGGGGCGGATGGCTTCGCTGATGAATCTTTCCGGCATGCGCTTTCCGGTTTCCTCCGGCCATGCGGTCCCCGTCCACGCCCTAACAGGCGGTTGAAAAACGGCATCTCAGGCCGTGATCCTGCGTTGTGCGGTTTTTGTAAATGCGTTTTATGCCCCAGCCATAAGGCTGGGAAGCTTGAAGCAAAACCTTATTCTACCGTTTTTTAGCCTCCTGGCGTTCCAGCCTCCGAGCCTCCAGCCAATAGTCGCCTTGGCTGGCAGCCCGAGGCTTGTTTTTCAACAGCCTGCTAAAAGGCACCCATCACCCAGCTTGCCGGCTCCGACTGCAGATAAACGATCGAGGATATAGTGTCACTTAACCCTTGACCTGAAAAATTACGGCAGGTATATAGCATGAAAAAGGCGAAACGGCTGAGTGGAAAAATTTATCGCCGACGCAACACCTTGACATGTAATGTCAGTTGAACGGGTACCCGCCTTCGGGACGTTGGAGTCTGCGGCTCAAACCCTCTCTCTCCGGCCATCATGATAATTCAACCCCGGTCGATTCGGCTGGGGTTTTTTTACGGGATCGTCGTTTCGTTATGACAGATCGGATGAAAGCCAACATCCGGGTGATCTTCGCCCTGACCCTTGTCCACTTCACCGGCGACTTCTACGGATCCTTTATCAGCCCGCTGCTGCCGATCTTCGCCGACACCTTCGCGCTCACCATGGCCCAAGTGGGCCTGCTTGCCGGTGTCAGCCGCTTCCTCATGTTCATCGTCCAACCCATGTCCGGCTATATGGCGGACCATTACCACACCCGGCTGTTCGTGCTCGGCGGCCCGATCCTGTCGATGATCTTCATCCCGCTGGTGGGCGTGGCGCCGAGTTTCCTGATCCTGATTCTTTTCATCGCCATCGGCTCAGCCGGCCAGGCCATGTTCCACCCGCCCGTGGCCGGCATGATCTCGACTTACTCCGGCCGCCATTTCTCCTTCTCCATGTCGATCTTCAACATGGGCGGGACCCTGGCTTTCGGCGTGGGCCCCATCGTCATCACGGCCATGGTGGGCGCCTGGGGGCTCAAGAGCACCGTGCTCTCTGCCGCTATCGGTCTGCCGCTTCTGCCGCTGATCTTTTGGCTGGTTCCGCAGCCGGAAGGCGAGGGGCTTGCCAGTCACGGGTTTTTCGGCTCTATCCGGGAAGCGTTGGGCAGCGCCTGGAAGCCCGTTTTCACCGTCTGGATGGTGATGGTGCTGCGGGCTTTCACCAGCACGACCTTTGCCACCTTCATACCGATGCTCTATTCCCAATCGGGTCACTCGCTCGTTGAGATCGGCACAGTGGTGTCGCTCTACACCCTGGCCGGTTCAGTGAGCGGACTGTTCGCCGGTCACATGGCGGACCGCATCGGCTACAAACCGGTCTTCATGCTCAGCAACGCTCTGTCGCCGCCCACGTTGCTGATGTCGGTCTTTCTCGGCGGCGGATGGATCTATCCGAGTGCGTTTCTGGCGGGTTTCTTTTCCATGGCCATCCTGCCCCTGGGAGTGGCCATGGCGCAGGAACTGGCACCCAAAGGCAGGTCCATGGTGTCGAGTCTGATGATGGGGCTGGCTATGGGCACCGGTGGAATCATGAGCCCGATCGTCGGCAAGCTCGCCGACATTTACACGCTCAAGGTCGTTCTCACCTGGCTGCCGGTGGTGCCGCTGGTGAGCATGCTTTTCGTCATGCAACTTCCGAACATCGGCGGGTTCCACAGAAAAAGCTGAGAGAAGGCTGCCCCTGATGGCATCACCGGTTTTGCGACAAGGCGGGGCGCTTGTGAAACCAGGGCCTTTCAGCTTCCAATTGAGCCGCCAGGCGAAAGAGAACGGCTTCGTTCCCCGTGCACGCCATGAACTGGACGCCGGCGGGAAGCCCGTCGCGCGTCCAGTGCAGCGGCAGCGACATGGCGGGTAGCCCGGTGATGTTGGCGAGTTGGGTGAAGGGTGTGCGCGCCATGTTTTTAACGGCGAGCCGATCGGTGATGCCGCTGCGGCGCAAGAGCCATGCAAGCCCCAGTGCGTTGACAACTTTCAACCCGAAGATTTCGATCGGCGTCGGCTTGAGCTCGCCGATCCGTGCCGGCGGCTGGGCAACGGTCGGCGTCATGAAAACGTCATAGCCTTCATAAAACCGCCCCACGACCCGGGCGACCCTGCCCCAGAGCCGCTTGGCGTGCACGAAGGAATGCGACGATGCGGCGCGCCCCAGCTGCCCGAGAGTCCAGGTGACCGTTTCCACGTCGTGTGCAGTGGCCTTGCGGCCGAGCACGAGCTCCAGATCATCGAGGTCCGCCGCGACCTCGCCGTAGTACAGCTCGAAAAAACTCCGCGCAATGGCCAGGCCGTCCAGATCGGGCTGCGCTTCTTCGACCGCATGCCCCAGCCGTTGCAGCAGGATGGCGGTCTCCAGCACGGCCTTGACGTATTCCGGGTGGACCGCGGTGCCCATCGGCGAGCGGGTGCTGAAGGCGATGCGCAGCCGACCCGGCTCGCGCCGCACCTCCTCGCTGAAAGACCGCTCGGGCGGGGCGATGATGAACGGTGCGCCCACGTCCGGCCCGCGGATGGCATCCAGCATGGCGGCGCTGTCCCGCACGCTGCGGGAGAGGACGTGCTCGACAACGGCCCCCTGCCATAGCTCGCCGAAATCTGGCCCCGTCGGCGTCCGTCCGCGGCTGGGTTTTAGGCCGAAAAGCCCGCAGTAGGCGGCCGGGATGCGGATGGACCCGCCCCCGTCCCCGCCGCCCGCCAGGGGTACCATGCCGGAAGCCACCGCCGCGGCCGATCCCCCGCTCGAGCCTCCCGGGGTACGGCTCAAATCCCATGGGTTGCGCGTCGGCCCGAAGAGTTCCGGCTCCGTGTAGGCGACGAGCCCGAATTCCGGGGTGTTGGTTTTCCCGAGGATCACGACCCCCGCGGCCTTGTAACGGCGCACCAGTTCGCTGTCGTAACTCGGCACAAAGTTTCGGCAGGCCTTGGAGCCGAAAGTGAGCGGGACCCCGGCATAGGCCGAGAGCAGGTCCTTGAGCAGAAACGGGACTCCGTGGAAAGGCCCGGCGGGCAGCTGCTGCTCGAGGCTCTTGCGCGCAAGTTCGAACATCGGCCTTACCACGGCGTTGAGCGCGGGATTGATACGCTCGATGCGCGCGACGGCCTCCTCGCAAACCTCTCCGGCCGACACCTCACCTTTGCGGATCAACTCCGCCAGACCCAGCCCGTCGTAACGGTCGTATTCCTTGAAGCCGTTCATTTTTTTTAAATTAGAAAAGCCTGAAATGCTTTTCTACCAGGCATAGGTTTCTTTCTCGATGATGGTCGCCACCCCCTGACCGCCACCGACACAAGCATTGGCGCAGCCAAAGCGGCTGTTCTTTGCGTTCAGGATGCGCGCGAGGGTTCCCACCAGGCGGATCCCGGTCGCTCCCAGGGCATGCCCGATGGCCGTACCGCCGCCCATGACGTTGACCTTTTCCGGATCGATCGCAAGCTCCTTGATGCAGTTCAGAGCCACGACGCAGAAAGCCTCGTTGATCTCCCAGAAGTCGATGTCGGCGGCCTTCAACCCGGCGGCGCCAAGCGCCTTTTGGCTGGCGGGAACCGGGCCTGCGCCCATGATGGTGGGATCCACACCGGCAAAACCGATGGAGCGCAGGGTCGCCAGGGGTTTAATGCCTTTCTTTTTGGCCGTTTCCTTGGACATCAGAATCATGGAGGAGGCGCCGGCGTTGAGCGGGGAGGAGTTCCCGGGCGTGATGACGCCGTCCTTTTTGAAAGCAGGCTTGAGATCCCGCATGGTTTCGAGCGTGGCGTCCTCCCGTACGGCCTGGTCGGTGTCTACCGTCAACAGGCTGCCGTCGGCCTGCTCGGCCTGGACGGGCAGAATCTCCTCCTTGAAAAACCCCTGCGCCCGGGCTTTTGCGGCCAATTGATGGGACCGCACCCCCCACCGGTCCAGCTCTTCGCGCGTGAATTTCGTCTGGGAGGAAAGCTTTTCGGCCGTGAGCCCCATGTTCATGGAGGTCATCATGTCCCAATGGCTGAGGGAGGGGTCGAGGAAAAGGCCCATGTTGGGCGAAATCAGGCCCCGCTCGACCTGGGTCATTCCCATGGGCACCCGGGTCATGTGTTCCATACCGCCGACGAGCACGATGTCCGCGAAATTCATGGCGATCTCCATGAACCCGATCTGGATGCCGGCCATGGACGAGCCGCACTGCTGGTCGACAAATTTGGCCGGTATCGTCTTGGGCAGGTTCGCCATGAAAATGGGAATCCGCCCCCCATAGAGCCACTGCTCGCCAACGGCCACGGCGCAGCCGACCAGGAAGTCGTCGATTTCCTCCGCGTTTATCCCGGTGCGTTTGATCACCTCGGGCAGCAGCTTGGCCAGGAGTTCATCGCCTCTCATCTTGCAGAACCAGTCCCGGGCCGGTTCGGTAGGCCGGGACCGCGACTGCGCCGTTCTCAGGTAGCCTGCAATCACAACCTCTCTCATGGGTGTCCTCCCTTTTACGTTTGAACGTTCGATCGTTTTCGTAAGTGCTCAGGTGTTTAGGCTGAAGTCTGAAGCCTTGTGTGATCCCGCGTGGCTTAATCCCTAAAAGCCTTCGGTCTTCAGCCTTCGGTCTATTTTATGAACTCACTCCTTGTAAAACGTCCTCCCGGCGCCTGCCATTTCCTGGATCAGGCCGGCGGGTTTGAAATGCGCTCCGTACTGTTTTTCGAGCTCGGCCAGTTTGCGGTGAACATTCTTTACCCCCCACTTATCCGCGTAGCGCAAGATGCCGCCGCGGTAGGGCGGAAAACCGGTGCCGTAGATCATGGCCAGGTCCATGTCCTGGGGCCGGTCGCAGATGCCCTCCTCGATCATGAACGCCGCCTCGTTGATGGCGGCGGAGAGCATCAGGTCGATGATCTCCTGCGGGGACGCCTTTTTGGGCTTGACGCCGTGCGCGTTCAGGATAGGTCCGCACGGTGTCGCTGACCTTAGGTTGGGAACGGGCGTGGGGCCGCTGTAGTCCATATACCCGGAACCGGTTTTGCGCCCGTAGCAGCCGGTGCGATAAATGGCCTCGGTCAGCGGGTGGACTTTCCAGCGCTCGCCCAGCCGTTGCTCGAACGTTTTGTTCACGTGATAGTTGATATCGATGCCGGTCAAGTCGGACAGCGCCGCCGGTCCCATGGGCATGCCGAAATCCACCATGGCCGCTTCGATGGCCGCTGCGTCGACACCGTCGGCCATCAGGTAGATGGAACCGCTCATCAGGCCCAGCAGCTGGCGTGACACGTAGAAGCCGGGGCCGTCATGAACGACGATGGGGACCTTCTTGATCACCCGGGCAAAAGCGACGCTCGCCGCCAGGGTTTGGTCGGATGTCTTCTGCGCGCAGATGATCTCCAGAAGCTGCATGCGCGGGGCCGGGTTGAAGAAATGCAGCCCGATCATGCGCCCCGGGTCTTTCAAGACGGCGGCCATCTCGGTGATGGGCAGCGCGGAGGTGTTGGTAGCAAAGATCGCCTCCGGCCGGCATATTCCTTCGAGTTTTTTCCACAGGTCCTGCTTGACCGCCATGTCCTCGAGCACGGCCTCGATGACCAGGTCGGCCTGCCGGATATCCTCCAGGGAGGTGGTGGTGACCAACTGCTTCGCCAGCATGGCCTCCAGTTCCGCTGCGCTCATTTTCTTGTTCTTGATGTGGTAGTCGAAAGTGCCGCGGACCGTTGCCACCCCTTTCTGCAAGGCGGCGGCGTTGATGTCCCAGAGAACCGCTTGGAATCCCCCGGTCAAAAGCAGGTGCACGATGCCCGAGCCCATGACCCCACCGCCCAGCAGGGCGACCTTTTTGATCTTGGCCGGCGTGAGATTCGCGATGCGAGGCAGCCTTCCCGCAGACCGGGTGTTGAGGAAAATCCCGATGAGGTTCTGGGCCACATCCGAAAGCAGACAGTCGGCAAAGAGGCCGGCTTCCATCGTCAGATCGGTGTCGAGGTCATAGTTCAAACCCTTCTCGAGGGCTTCGATGGCCTTGAACGGAGCCACGTAGCCCTTGGCCTTGGCCGCCGTCATGAGCTTGGTGAAATCGAGCAGGGCCTTCTTCTCGGCCGCACTCGGCAGCCGGTCGTAGCGGAATCGGGTCACCCGGTTGGACCGATGGAGCTGACCGGACATGAACCGCCGCGCCGCTTGTATCGCCGTTTCCACCAACTGATCCGCTTCCGCCAATTCATCGACCAGGGTGCGGTCATGGGCCTGCTCGGATTTGATGGCTTTGCCGGTGGTGATCATCTCGATGGCATTGGGCAGGCCGATCAGGCGCGGCAGCCGCTGCGTCCCGCCCGCCCCCGGAATGAGGCCGATCTGCACCTCTGCCTGCCCCAGATCCACGCCCCGGGCGGCCACCCGGTAGTGGCAGACCATGGCGAGCTCAAGCCCGCCTCCCAGGCAGTTGCCGTTGATGGCGGCGATCACGGGCTTGGGGCCGGTTTCAATGGAATTAAGGAACCGGTTGTTTTCCGCGAGCAGTTGCAGAATCTCTTCCCGTGACTTCACGTCCTTGATCTGGGTGATGTCGGCCCCGGCGATGAAGTTTTTCCCCGTTCCGGTCATTACGATCGCCTTCACCGCGCCATCCTTGAAGGCCTCCGCCACCGCATCGGCAATTTCCCGCACAAAATGCCCCGAGAGTTGATTGACCGGCGGGTTGTCCAGCACCAACACGGCGACACCGTCCCTCACCGCGACCCTGACCGTCTTGTAGTCCGTCCTCATCGCTTGCCACCCCCCCTGGAGTTTGGTCGCTCCCAATCGAATATAGCGTGCAACACGCTACACGTTTAATCTATTTATAATAACATGATAAATTGTCAAGTTTTTTATTGACTTTTCCGTTTCGGGCGGGCAACATGAGATCGAAAAATCCCCTAACGCCTCATCCGGCCGTACCCCGGCATGACCATGTGACATCCCATGCGCATCGGTGAGCTTGTCAAAAAAACCGGCGTCCCCAAGGAAACCATCCACTTCTACATCCGCGAGGGGCTCTTGCGAAAGCCCCGCAAATCCGGTTCAAACGTTGCCGACTACACCGGCGGCTATGTCGCTCGCATCCAGCTCATCAAGGAACTGCGCGACAGTTTTTATCTGCCCATCCCTGAGATCAAAAAGATCCTGAAGCAGGCTAAGAAGCAGTCCCCGTCCGACCAGGCGGTGTCGGATCTCCACAACAAGTATTTCCGCCCGTTAGAGCGATTGCTTTCCACCGAACTGGTCGGCAGCGACGCCTTCCGGGAAGCTACGGGACTGGGCCGCAAATGGCTCGCCATCATGCAAGACTGGGGGGTTATCACCCATGGGGTGCGCGACAGCGAGCCGGTGTATTCCCGGGACGACGTCATCATCGGGCGGTTGATGGTCGACATGGATCGTCTGGGCTTCGGCCCCAAAGACGGGTATGATCCCGAGGAGTTGAAACGCATTGCCGATTTCATCCGCGATTTCGTGCGCAGCGCTCACCGGGAATATTACAAACGCAATCTGGAGGGTCTTTCTTCCGCCGACCTGGATGACAAGGGAAGCAAGTTCGCGGAAATCATGAGTCTGTTTTTCTACCACGTCTATCGCAAACTGGCCCGCGAAGAATATCAGCGCCTGCGCGACACGCCGCGGCGCCGGAAACCTCGTCGGCCCTCGGCCCATTCGATCTGAACCCTCTTTTTGCAAGAAACCTCTTGCGGACCTCCCAGCTTTGCCGGTAAATTAAGCAGCAGGTGCACATCAGGCCGAATCCGACATTATCGCCGGGCACTCATTCACCATGGGAAACTTCATGCGGCCGGCAATCGGGTCGCCAACGCCCTGGCCATGCATGCGAGCGGCCGAATAATTCCAACGCCCGGAAGCCTTACGGCTGAAAGGTGCAAAAAAGGAGTCGTAACGATCATGCAACAGACACCCACCGAACTATCATCCTGTGCCGATTGCCCCTTTAAAAACGCCGATCGCTTCTGCATGACGCCCGGCGGCAAACATCCTGAAAACTGCCCGACCGTGAAGCAGGGCGAGGTGGTGGCCCAGGCGGTCAGGGAGTATAAAAAGACTCAGATAAGCGACTTTGCGCGGGAGGCTTCGATTCAAGAGGGCGAAGGCTACGGCGATCGCGAGAAGGGGGATGGCATGCGCCGACCGATCAAACCCAGGATCATCGAGATCGTCGAGTTCGCCCGCCGGATGAAATACACCCGGCTGGGTCTCATTTTCTGCGCCGGCCTGGTGCGGGAGGGCAAAGTCGTTGCCGGGTTCTTCCGATCCAAGGGCTTCGAAGTCGCCTCCGTGCTTTGCAAGGTCGGCCAGGTGCCAAAGGAGACGATCGGTGTCCTGGATAGCCAAAAAATTGCGATCGGCCGCCACGAAACCATGTGCAACCCCATCGCCCAGGCCATGCTGATGAACAAGGCCGGCACCCACTTCAACATCCTGCTGGGTCTGTGCGTGGGGCACGACTCCATGGTTTTCAAATACAGCGAGGCACCGTGCACCGTGCTGGCGGCCAAGGACCGAGTCTTCGGCCACAACCCGCTCGCCGCCGTGTACACGATGGACAGCTATTATCGCTATCTGAAGCAGCCGTCGGACTAACAGAGTGCTGAAAACAAGTACCATGCTGCCAGCCAAGGCGTGCGGCGTTTTGGAAAGTTCAGCCTATTCGGCTCATATGTGAGCATTTACAAAAGCCGCACAACACCGGATCACAGCCTTAGAGGCCGTTTTTCAACGCCCTGTTGAGTCATGGAATGCACCGTGACGCCTAAACGCCTATTCTGTTTGCTGCTGCTGGCGATCGCCGTTGCCTGCTCGGTGCAGGAACAGGCCGCACCCGCACGGTTGAGCGCAGTGGGGGGTTATTCATCTCCCGACGGCAATCTGAAGCGAATGGGAATGTCGAATCAACCGGCTCAAGAAAAGGTCCCCGACCAGGTCCTGGTGCAGTTCCGGGAGGGAACCGATCCGGGCAACATTCAACGCATCCAGAATGCCGCCGGCGTCCGGATTCTCAAGGCAGTCTCCGGCAGGAGCCTTTTTCTTATGAAGATCGTGGATGGCTCCTCGGTCGAGAATGCCATTCAGCGTCTCGAAGCTTATCCCGAAATTCTCTATGCCGAACCGAACTACAGCCGAACGTTAAAGGACGACTGAGTCATGTGCAAACCCTATCAAAAGGAAAAATTTCAGAGATGCGTGCCCTCATACTGACCGTTATCGCCGCACTAGGCGTGCTGGTGGGGGGCACCAAGGCGCAGGCGCAAACTCCGGCTCGTACGACAACGCCGTATGCCGCCGGCGAGTTGCTGGTGAAGTACAAGCCCGCTTTTCAGGGACTGGCCTCCGATTCCTATCTTAGGCGCTGGGGGATCTCGACGCTGAAGGTCTTTAAAATTCAAGACCTGCGCCGCGTCAAACTCCCGGAAGCGATGACCGTGCACGATGCCCTCGATCTCTTCCGCCAGGATCCCCAGGTGGAGTTCGCGGAGCCAAACTACTACCGTTATCTTCGTGCAACAACTCCCAACGACACCCACTATTCAAGTCTCTGGGCCCTGCCCGTGATCAACGCACCCGGCGGATGGGACGTGGCGACCGACTGCAGCACGACGGTGGTGGGGTTGATCGATTCGGGGGTGAATTACACGCACCCGGACCTATCGGCCAACATCTGGACGAACGCCGGTGAAATCGCGGCCAACAGCATCGACGATGACGGCAACGGCAAAATCGACGACACGCGCGGATGGGATTTCGTTTACGATGACAACGACCCCATGGACGGCAACGGCCACGGCACCCACGTGGCCGGGATTATCGGTGCGGTGGGCAACAACGCCTTGGGAGTGACCGGCATCTGCTGGAACGGGCAGATCATGATCCTGCGGGCATTCGACGCCTCCGGCACCGCCACCGTGGCCGACACGATCGAGGCCATGGATTACGCGCGGCAAAATGGCGTCAAGGTCATCAATGCCAGCTACTCCTCCCCGGATTTCTCCCAGGCGGAGCACGACGCGATCGCCCAGCTGAACAGCGCGGGGATTCTTTTTATCGCCGCGGCAGGCAACGAGTCCACGAACAGCGATCTGACCCCGAGCTACCCGGCCGATTACGATCTGCCCAACATCATTGCGGTCGCCGCCACCGACACCAGCGATCAACTTGCATCCTATTCGAACTTCGGGCGCAGCGCGGTGGATGTCGCCGCCCCGGGCAATTCGATCTACAGCACCGATATGAGCCTGACGGCGGCATTACCCGTTCAGGGCTTCGAGTCCGGAACCGCCGGGTGGATCCTGGATGCGCCCTTCGGCCGCGCTCATATCGGCTATGGCAGCTCCTGGTCGCTCGCCGACAGCCCCGTCGGCCTATATGGCGGCATCCTCAATATATCTGCCGTGGCACCCGGATTCAGCATGGCAGGCCGGTCCGGCGGGTACATCGAGTTCTACCTGGAAGGCAATGTTCTCGACGATGGGGACAAGCTCTTCGTGGAAACAGCCCCAAACGTGGCAGGCCCGTGGGCCGTCCAGCCGATCTGGCTCTATTACAGCACCGGCTGGTACTATTTTCCCAGCGGCCTTGCCGGGTACTTGCCGAGCTGGGCCTACGCACAGGTCTATCTGGACGACCCCGAACTCGCGCCCAACGTCTATTTCCGTTTCCGCCTGTCGACCAATGCCAGCGGGAATCAGGACGGGGTTTATATCGACGACGTTGCGGTTCAGGCCCTCACCCCCGGAAGCAACAGTTACAGTTCCGTATCGGGCACATCCGAGGCCACGCCCTATGTGGCCGGGCTGGTAGCGTTGATCTGGAGCGCGGAGCCCGGCCTCAGCGCGGCCCAGGTGAAGGGCCGCATCCTGGACTGCGTGGACCGGCTTTCCTCCCTGGAGGGGTCCATTTTCACCGCGGGCCGCATCGACGTGAACAACAGCATCCGAAACATCCCGGCCCCGCCCTCTAATTTTGCCGCCGCCGGGGCCTCGACCAGCCTCATCAACGTGAGTTGGGACGCCAATTTCTCCGACGCGATCAGCGTCAAGATCGAGCGTCACGACACGGTCAGCACCACGTTTGCAGAAATTGCAACCGTAAGCCCCGGGACGACCGCTTATCAGGACACCAGCGTCCAGGCATCCCAGACCTATTATTATCGCGCCCGCGCATCCAACAGCGTCAACCTGTCCGCTTACACGTCGGAGGTATCCGCCGCTGCCGCGCCTCCTCCCTCCGGGGGCGGAGGGGGTGGGGGTGGGGGTTGCTTCATACTGACCCTCTTGGGGGGTTGAACCATTCGCGATCGACTGGTTTGCCCACCCGTGAGAGATGGGTTACCAGCTATGAGAATTTGAGTTGGAAGGTTCATGCATGTTTCGAGAGATCCACCCTGCCCAATGGACTATATATCATTCGTGCATATTGTATAAAATATAAATACCAGTCAACTCCGATAATTACCAATAAACCAGGCAAAGGTGCGTTTTGAAAGGAGGCGAAGATGGAAATGAAAAAAGTCCTCGCAGGATGGAGCAATATCTGCCCTGGCTGCAACATTGGGCGCAAATATCCAGATTCCTTTATCGGCAAGAAAATAAGGAACCACTGGAAAAAAGGTTGCTTCTCACATAACGCCTATGTTGAGGTGTACGGCAGTGACGAGCCTTCACCGAACAAAAGCAAGGAAAGCTCGGGCGATAAATGAATGAGGAATTCCTGCGTGCGAAAGGGGAGCACGTTGACTGACACTTGAATGGGAGAATGAAATGGATGCCCGGAATAAGGTTGCGATCCCGGGCTCCGTGAACCCTGCCTGTGAATATCGGCTTACTTCCTCGTATGCTTCCTCGCGCTACCGGATCTTCCTGCGGGCCTTATGCTGCAGAGCCCAGTGCCGAATAAAGCCGTGAACTCCACGCGATTTCAGCCAAAAACGTTAGAAGTGGTTTCACAACCTCGGATCACGCCCGGGGGCAAGGCGCAGGCCGATTCGAAATATGCAATGAAACCAAAAATAGTTAGGTACGCAGGTGCGCTTTTCAGCCTACTCTTGTTTTCAGCCGCCCTGTGGGTCCTGCACCGAGAGGTGCAGGCGGTGCATTTCCAGCATATCCTGTTGGCACTTGAGGCCATCCCCGGCAAACACCTCTGGCTTGCCGCTATTCTCACGGTGTCCAATTACACCATCATGGCCGGCTATGATTACCTGGCGATCCGATTTATTAAGCACCCCTTGTCCCTCCCACGGATCGCCCTGGCGTCCTTCATCGGTTATGCCTTCAGCAACAATATCGGATTTTCCATGCTGGCTGGAGCCTCGGTTCGATACCGGCTCTATTCCACCTGGGGGCTTTCGGTCGTAGAAATCACCAAAGTGGTGGCATTCTGTACCCTGACCCTATGGCTTGGTTTTCTCAGCATGGGCAGCGTGGTCCTCCTCCTGGAGCCGATGGGGATTCTGCCTGCGTGGCATATTCCATTTCATGCACCTTTGCCACTTGGCCTTCTGTTCTTTTGCGTGCTGGTAGGCTACGTTGCTCTGACCGCCTTCCATCGGCAGCCTTTGCGTTTCAGGGGATGGAAAATCCCACTCCCATCTTTGTCTATACTCTTTTCTCAGATCCTGTTGGCAAGCCTGGATTGGTTTCTGGGTGGGGCCGTGCTCTTCACGCTGCTGCCTATCGAACTGCCGGTGACTTTTTCAAATTTCATCGGTGTTTATTTTTTCGCGCAGATGGCGGGGTTGGTTAGTCAGGTTCCCGGGGGGCTGGGTGTCTTTGAAACCGCTATGTTGCTGCTCCTTCCACATGGCATGAACGCAACCCAGTTGCTGGGAGCTCTGATCGCTTATCGGGGGATCTATTACTTGCTGCCCCTGGGTGTGGCGACAGCTCTCCTTGGAATCCGTGAGGTAGTCCGCGGATAAGAGAAAGCATTGGCGTTTTTATGAATATTCGCATCGACAACATGCTGGAGTCCGACTGGGAGCAGGTCCTCGAGATCTACCGCGCAGGGTTGAAAACCGGACAGGCGAGCTTCGAGACGGAGGCGCCGACGTGGGAGAGATGGGACGACGCCCATCATCGGCATAGTCGCCTGGTCGCCCGTGAGGGGACCCGCGTAGTTGCCTGGGGAACCCTCGCACCAGTCTCAAAACGAAACTGCTATGCGGGCGTGGCCGAGGTGAGCATTTACGTCTCCCCTTCCCTCCGTGGCCACGGACTCGGCCGTCGGCTGATGATGGAGTTGGTGCTCTTCTCCGAGCGCCATGGCATCTGGACGCTTTACGGCAGCACCTTTCCCGAAAATACGGCGAGCCTTCGAATGCAAGCAGCCTGCGGATTTCGGGTGGTGGGGCGACGTGAGCGCATTGCGCAATATCAGGGCATTTGGCGCGACACCATCATCACCGAAAGGCGCAGCCGGGAGGTGGGCGTGTGAACTGTAATTTTTGCACGCCGTTCAGGGGGAGGCAAGCCCACCGGCTGTCGTTAGCTTGTGTCCGTCCATAAAAGGCGCCTTTCAGCCCATGCCGGCGTTCTCGTTCTTCGCAATCCTCGGCGTAGCCTCACTTTGCCTGCGGTTGCGAAATCGCTGCGGCCTTGGCCTGAACCGAAATCCACCATTTCTGGGTGGACACTATTCCCGGCAATACCGAGGCCGGGTTCGGCGCCATGACCAGCGACGGGGACACTCTTTTGAATGAGCCGCTGATAGCTCAGCTGGGATTGACGGACGAGCAGATCCAGCGCCAGTCCGCCAAGGTTCGCGCGGAGCTTGCCGAAAGAAACCAGCGCTTCCGGGGGGGGAGCATGTTGCCCGAGCTTACCGGCAAGACGGTCATCCTGGTGGACGACGGCCTTGCCTCCGGCTTTACGATGAAGGTCGCGATCCTTCTGGCCAAGAAGCGAAGCGCGGCCGGGACCGTCGTCGCCGTCCCTACCGCCTCGCGCCGGTCCTTGGATGAACTCGGAGAAGGGGCCGGGCAGATCTACTGTGCCAACATCCGGGAAGGGCGGTCTTTTGCCGTGGCCGATGCCTATGAGAACTGGTACGATCTTTCGGAAGCGCAGGTGCTTGCCCTGCTGCCCGATAGAGGGCGCGGAGAGAATGATGCATAGCCCCAATTGACGGTGGTCGTCAAAACCTCCAGCCTGAGATTCGACCCCGACCCGATGAACGCCCTGAATCAGGCAAGCGCCTAACCCTGAACCAGACCTCCCTACTCGTTCCCGGCGCGCATGAACCCCTGGGGCATCCCCCGGGCACTTTCGATAACCCTTTCACGGGCCTCCAGCCTGCTTTTGCAGGCGATGCAATGGGTGGTGACGGGCCTCGCCTTAAGGCGTTTGAGGGTTATCTCCTCACCGCATTGCTCGCATATCCCGAAAGTGCCTTCTTCGATGCGGGCGAGTGCCTCCTGAGTTTTGCGGATCAACCGAAATTCCCGTTCGCGGATCCTCAGCGTGAAGGCAAGTCCGGCTTCATTGGTCGCTTGATCGACACTGTCCGGGGCCCTGGAACCTGAGGCGAGCAACTCCTTGACTACTTGATTCTCCTGACGCCTTAGGTTATCGAGTTGTGCGGTGAGTGTTGTTTTGAAGTATCTCAAGTTCCGCGCTTGCATTGTGTCGCTTCCCTTTCTGCCCGGCCGCTTTAAATTCTCTCCACCGTGTAGTCGAACAGCCAGTCCTCGACCCGTTCCATGGTCCGGCGGTCGATCACGCAAAGCGTCTCGCCGCCTGGAAATGTGTATTCGGTGCTGGCGATGTCAGGGTTGTCGCGTCTGAATTCCTCCCAGATTTTCTCGGCAGGCATGTGGTCGCTCAATGCGTTGATGGCGTCGAGCGCGGCGACTTTCCCGTCCGGCGTGAACCGGATGTCTTTATCGTCGATATCGAATTTCGGAATGCCCGGAAGGCGACCCAGTGTTTATGGGTGTCGCGACTCGGCTCCAGCCAAGATCTCTTCGAGCTTAGCCGCGAAGATGAAGTCGCTTTCCGTCAGTCCGTCGATCTTGTGGGTCCAGACGCTCACCTTTGCCCTGCCCCAGCCCAGGTGGATGTCCGGGTGGTGTCTCTGGCGTTCGGCAAGCTCGCCGACCTGGTTAGTGAAGGCAAGAGCGTCGCGAAAATTGGCGAAGCGGAAGAGCTTCTCGAGATGATGCTCTTCCACCACATTCCATCCGCCGTCCAGCTGCGACAACAGGGACTTCAACTCGGCTCCCTTCAAAGGCGGAACTCCGCCCCTGCAGGGAATGCATTCTTTCTGGGCCAATAGCTTTGTCATGCTTCCTCCGAATGAACATCCGTATCACGCCGGGCTCAGGCGGGATAGTGGTACCTGGCCCCGACAAGATGCATCTTCTCCTGCCGACGGCTCCCTTTGACTTCCGCCAAGGCGCCTGAACGAAGGCATGAGGGCAACTTGCCCTGCGCATCACGCAAACAGCGCTCAAGTCGGATCATCACCGTCGACCCTTGCAACACCGGCTGGCTCGTTTCGAAAAGAATGCCGTCGCGGCTGCAGTTGACCAGGCGACTGGGGTAAAAATGCATCTTGTTGAAAAAGGACCAGTGAATGGAGCAATCACAGCGTTGGCGATCCTCCCTTCGCTTTTCGTCCGGACACCCCATCTCCCCTTTCGAAACGTAACGTTCACCGGACAGGACCGCCGAAATGGCCCTCAGGAGCTCCATGCTGCCGACATCCTTGAAGCATTAGCCGTCCGCCCCGGCATCCAGGGCCGCACGGATGTTGTCCTCCCCTTCGAGGGCGGTCAACACCAGGATTTTCATGCCCGGGTTTCCGCCGGCGTCGCGCAGGATCTCATAGCCGCTCGACCCGGGAAGGCGCAGATCCAGAAGGACCAGGTCCGCGGCATGGCGTTCGAGAACCTCGAACGCTTCAATCCCGTCTACCGCTTCCGCCACCACCTCCATATCGCTTTGGGCACTGATCAGCTTCTTCACGGCGCTGCGGTAAAGGTCGTTGTCTTCGACGATGATGATTTTCTTCTTAGACGACATCTCGTCCTCAGTGGCGTCTTCCCGCAGACCTGCGGCGTTTACAGCCCCTGGTCATACCTACAGCTCCCCGGGCAAAAAGAAACTGGATGGGTCGTGTATTTGAAAGGTGGAATCCACCTATCGGACAACGAACCGGGCGCATGCCCACGTATTCCGGCTGCCTTCGCCTCAACAGGGATGTTTTGCTCCTTGCGTTCCGCAAAACCGCCTATGCCGGAAACGCTGCTCTAAGGAGGGTTCCACGGCCGGCCCCGGATTCAATGGAAAACGTGCCGCGGCAGATCTCCACCCGTTCGCGCATGCTCTTCAGCCCCAGACCGCTTAACGGGTCCTCGCGGCTCATCAGCGCGTGAGGATCGAATCCAACGCCATCGTCTTTCACTTCAAGCACCAGAAATCCTTCGGCGATGTGCAATCCGATGTCGACCGTCTCGGCATGGCCGTGTTTTACCGCATTTGTCAGGGCTTCCTGGAGAATGCGGTAGAGCATGATTTTTCTTTCCTCGGTCACGTCTTCTTCACGGATGTCGATTCTGGAATCGATTCTAATGGTTTTGTATTGCCCGGCAATCTGTTTTATGTAGCCCCGCAGGGTGGTCACAATCCCCAGGTCGTCCAACGTCAACGGCCTCATCTTGGCTGCAATTCGTTTGCTTTCTTTGATGGTCTGGGAAAGAAACGAAATGGCATTTTCAAGTGACGCAGCTGCAGGCGAGTTCTCCGAAGCCAGTTCCAGCGACTCTTCCAGAATGAACTTGAGGGCGGCCAGGTTGCCTCCGATGCTGTCATGGAGCTCCCGGGACATCGATTGGCGGTCGGTTTCAAGGGCCTGCACGGTACGGCGCGAGATCTCCTGAAGCCTCTCCCAGGATTGTTTCAGTTCTTCTTCCATTTTTTTGCGCTCAACGATCTCGTTTTCCAGCGCCCTGACAGCATCTTCCAGCTGGGCGGTGCGCTGCCGGACCATCGCTTCCAGGCGGGCATGCGACCGTGCAAGCTCTTCCTCGGCGTTGCGGCGATTGGTGATGTCCAGGACCGTGGCGGCTATCCCGATGATGTTGCCGTCCATCCTGACGGGAAACCAGGTCTCCAGCCAAAATCGTGTCTGGCCGGCGGATGCCGGCGTCTGTCCCATGACTTCCCGGCCGAGAACCGGCTGGCCGGTCCGCATAACCTGCCGCCATTGGGACATGATCCCCTGAACATCATCCACCTCTGGCAGCACCTCCGCAGGTGTGCGGCCCACATGTTCTTCCGTCGAGAGGCCGTTCATTTCGGCCAGCGCCCGGTTGACTCTCACAAAGCGCAGATCACGGTCGCAGAAAGCCAGACCGACCGGCGAGGATTCGAAAATGGCATCCAGCAACGCCAGCGCTTCCTGCAGGGATCGCTCGCCATCCCTGCGCAGGATGGCGACGGCCACCTGGTCCGCCACCGCCTTCATGAGTGAAAGCTCATCCGCTCTGAAGGTCCCGCGACTGCGGGTTCCGAAGGACAGGGTGCCCATGATGCTTCCGTTCGCCCCAAGAAGCGGATAGCAGGCGTAGGCCTTGATTCCGTAAGATTTCACCAGATCCGTGCGAACGTCGGGCGTTTCGAGGATATGCTCGGCCACGATCGGCGCGCCGTCGCGGACGACACAGCCGCACACGGCCGCCCCAATGTCCAGCCATTCTATTCCCTGAGCGGCATCAGCCGCAATGCCCTCCCAGGCGTTGAGCCGCAAACGTCCGTTTGCCTCGTCTTTCAGGTAGTTGAAAAAAACATGGCAATCCAGGTGCTGCATCACTTTGCGGCACAGATCATTCAGGATCGTCTGGGGGGACGTGGTGCGCAGAAGCTCCTGTTCAGAATGCGCCAGGAGCTCAAACCGGCGCAAACTTTTCTCAAGATCGAGGCGGGCCCGCCGCAGTTCGTTTTCTGTTTCTGCAGCTCGCTCTCGGCTGGTCGGGGCCTTGCACCGTCCGCGGGGACGTTTGTCTGCCTCCATTCTTTTTCGCATGGCCATCTGTCTCCCGCCGACAGCCCGGCTCGATCCGCGGCCATGGATGCGGGCGCATACCTTCGACCGCAAGCCGATCCGATCGACACCGCCGGCGCTTGAAGCTCAGCGGCTATCATCCTGCGGATGTGCCCATGGTTCCATACCTGCGATCCTGTATTTATGCCTGCCGGCCTTCATATTCCGGCACCCTGCGTCCTTCGGCGCCTCAACTCCGCGGCAGCCGCCATCAGCACCCCGCCGGCGAGCGCCAGCAACGGAGCCCCGCACCTTTCTTGCTCCACATCCGGCTGTTCATCGCCCGACGCCGGTGCAGCTTTCGATCTCAAGCGTGCTGGGGCCGATTCCGAACCGCTCGTGAACGACCTGCTTGGCCTCGGCCGGGCAATCCGGTAAGTGGCGGCCGGGGAAATTCACATGGCGAAAGAAGGTTGGGCTCGTCCGACTTCTGCTGGTCCCGCATCATCGCTGCGCCGACGAATGCAAAAAGCACGGGGAGTGAAATTCCGGCGGTATCAGGCGGATTTGACCGGCTTGGTGACGAGGCCCTTCTCGATGGCGACGGCCGTGAGAGCGGACGCGGTGTGGAGGTCCAGTTTCTGCATGATGTTACTGCGGTGTTTTTCGACGGTCTTGACGCTGATGCACAGGTAGTCGGAGATCTCTTTGTTCATGTAGCCTTCGCCCACGAGTTGGAGCACCTCCTTCTCGCGCTGGGTAATAGTGTCCCAGGAACTGTGGGTTTTCATCCGGCGGTGGTCGTCCAGGTAGCCCTCCAGAACTTTTCCGGCGATGCCCGGGCTGATATAGCTCTTCCCATCCAGCACCTTTTCGATGGCGGTCAGAAGCTCCGCGCGCCCGGCATCCTTGAGGCAGTAGCCATTCGCCCCGGATTGAAACCCCTCCAGGATATAGTCCTCGGACTCGTGGATGGTCAGCACCAGAACCTTGGTTTCGGGAAAGCGGCTTTTGACGTCTTTCAGCACTGAAATCCCCCCCATTTTCGGCATCGAGAGGTCCAACAGCAGAAGGTCGGGCCGGTACTTTTCGACACTGCGGATGGCCTCCATTCCGTCAGCGGCTTCAGCCACCACCTCGATTCTTCTGTCGTCCTTGACGAGAGCCTTCAGCCCTTCCCTGAGGATCTTGTGGTCTTCCGCGATAACTATCTTTTTCGGTGTCATTGCCCGTCTCCTATACCTCTTCCCGGGTGGGCGTTCAAAGGGGCAAACCCTCGCACGCCTCCCCGGCAACGATACGCCAATTTCTCTCACCCCGGCGAGGCGGTTTTTCCGTGGCCGCACCGCATCACCCGCAAAAGCCGTGGACTGCCCCGATGAAAATCGAACCTACAGCAGGAGTCTGTTTAATGCAATCCTAAAAAGAAAGGCACTGAACATCTTCTTGAATGGAAGCAGTTCTATGAAGCGTTCACTTTGGCTTTGACTTCCTTGCGGGCCGATGGTACGAAGTGGCGGTGCCGTGCAGGCCTTCGGCCGCCTCCATGATGGTTTCCGAAAGCGTAGGATGGGGGTGGATGGACAGCCCGATGTCGGTTGCATTGGCGCCCATCTCGATCGCCAGAACTCCCTCGCCGATCAACTCCCCGGCGCCTACACCGACGATGCCGACTCCCAGTAGGCGTTCGGTGCGGCGGTCGACCACCAGTTTGGTCAGACCCTCGCTGCGCCCCAGGGTAGCGGCGCGGCCGGATGCCCCCCACGGGAAACGGCTGACGGTGTGATCGATCCCCCTGCTCTTGGCCTCGGACTCCGTCAGCCCGGCCC
Source organism: uncultured delta proteobacterium (assembly GCA_963785045.1). Lineage (GTDB taxonomy): Bacteria > Desulfobacterota > Desulfobacteria > Desulfobacterales > SpSt-501 > SpSt-501. The sequence continues at coordinate 33,409 of CAWAUC010000004.1, forward strand.
AGGCGATTTCCGGATCGGTGAAGACCACCGCCGGGATGGCGGCCGGTTCGAAAGCCGCTTTGCGGCCGGCGATAACCTCCGCGGCGGTCCGGCCCTCGTGGGTCGCCTTGTGAGCCAGCATAGGCTCGCCGGCCACATCCCCCACGGCAAATATGGATCGGACGCTGGTCCGCTGCTCCGCGTCCACCCGGATGAAGCCGCGCGCATCCATCTCGACGCCGATGGTGTCGAGCCCCAGATCAGCGGTCCTGGGGCTGCGTCCGACCGCCGCCAGCACCCGCTCGAACATGCGGGTCCGCCGCTTGCTGTCGGGCCCTTCCAGGTCCACCCGTATTCCCTTTTTCTGGGCCTTCAGCGCCGTGACCGTCGTTTCGAACAGCAGCGCTTCAAACAGGCCGTCCAGCCGTTTTTGCAGAACCCGCACCAGGTCGCGGTCCACCCCCGGCAGCAGCCCCTGGGTCATCTCCACCAGGGTGACGCGGGACCCCAAGGCCGCATAGACCGTACCGATTTCAAGCCCGATGTAGCCGCCGCCGATCACCAGGAGCGACAGCGGAACGGATTTGACCTCAAGCGCCGCGGAAGAATCCATGACGAAATCGGCCTGCGGGCCCTCGCCCGGCAAAACCCTCGGTTGGGATCCGGTGGCAATGACAGCATGTTCGAACGCAACTTTTTTGAACGCGCCGCCGGCATCCTCGAACTGCAGCGTCCGGCGATCCGAAAAGGCGGCGGTGCCCTGAAGGTATTGAATGCGACGTTGTTTGACGAGCTGGCCTAATCCGCCGGTCAACTGGGCCACCACCTCGTGTCTTCCATTCGTTCAGTCGGCGGGGGTGAATTTTAGGATGGCCGAAATCGACGCCGCGGTCCTTGGAAGCCCGCGATTCGATGATCTGCGCGGCGACGTGCAGCAGGGCCTTCGACGGAATGCACCCTCGGTACAAGCAAACCCCTCCGGGATTCGGCTCCGGGTCGATCAGCGTAACCTGCAGTCCGAGATCAGCCGCCAGAAATGCGCAGGCATACCCTCCCGGCCCCGCGCCGATCACGGCGACTTGCGTGTCGATGTCGGCCATAGCGCTTCCCTTAAACTTTTCCGAGCCAGCTCTTTCGTTTCAGTTCCATGCGAAAGCCCCGGTTCTGCCGGTGTCAATCAAAATGCATGGTGAGCGGCTGCTCAATACTTTCGCAGATCCATCGCAAAAAGCGGGCGGCGGCGGCGCCGTCGGCAATGCGGTGGTCATAGGACAGTGCCAGCGGCAGCACCTGGCGCGGCCGCAACTCACCGTCGATGTACTTGGGTTCGGTGGAGGCCTGACTGACGCCCAGGATGGCCGCCTGCGGCCAGAAGACCACCGGCGTGAAGTTGGTGCCGCCGATACCGCCCTGATTGGATATGGTGAAGGTACCGCCATCCATTTCGTCGGGCATGATTTTCTTGGAGCGGGCCCGGCCGGCCAGGTCGCCGATTTCAACGGCAAGCTCGAGGATCGACTTGCGGTCGGCGTTGCGCACGACCGGCACCAGCAGGCCCCGCGGAGTGTCGACCGCCAGGCCGATGTGGACATATTTTTTCAGGATCATCCGATTGTTCCGCGGGTCGATGCTGGTGTTGAATTGAGAGAATTTCCTCAGGGCCGCCGCACAGACCTTGAATAAGACGGCCGTGAGGGTCAGCTTGCCGCCCCGGCTGGCGACACGCTCGGCGTTGCGGCGCATGAACTCCAGCGCGGCGGTGATGTCGACCCGGTCGAACTGGGTCACGTGCACCACGGCCTGCCAGGAGGCCGTGATCTTTTCGGCGGTCAACCGCCGCACACCCGTAAGCTCGCGGGTTTCGATCTCTCCCCAGCGGCTGAAGTCGGGCAGCTCCGGCTGCCTCACCGCTGCCGGCGTCGGATGCAGCGGCCAGCGGTGCTTCGCTCTTTGCGCGGGTCTTTTTCACGTGCGCTTTGACGTCGGCCTCGGTGATCCGATCCCCGGCTTGCCGCCGGCCGGATCGCATGGATGTCGACCCCCAATTCCCGGGCGAAACGCCGCACGGAGGGCGAGGCCGGCGCCGGAGCGCGCTGCTGCACCCCGCCCGCGCCCTGGCTTTTTTCTGCTCGGCTCCGGTGGCCGGGCGCGCTTGCATTGTTCTTGCCCTTCCGCTTCCGCGCCTTCCGGCTCCACCGCCTGCCGCCGCTTTCCTGCTTCCCGCCGCTCTTTTCTCTTTTCTTCTCGGGCTCCTTTTGCCCTTCCGTCTTCCCGCGGCGATCCCTCTTGGCGCAGCTTCCGCCGCGGGCCGCTTTCCCGGCTTTCCGGCTCGGCGCGCTTGCGGTCCGGCCCGCATTTGCCTCTCGCGCGTGGCTTCTTGTCTTCGCCGTCTCCGGCATCGATCTTGGCGATCACATCCCCCACCTTCAACTCGTCGCCTTCGGCAACAAGGATTTCCGCCACCCGTCCTTTGAAGGGTGAGGGTATTTCAACCACCGCCTTTTCGGTTTCAAACTCGATGATGGGGTCGTCCACTTCGACGTCATCGCCGGCCGCTACCAGCACTCCGACCACCTTGCCGGAGGTGACATTTTCGCTGATCTTCCGGGATTCTGACTTCTTTGATCATGGGGGCTCCCGACCATAGCTGAAGAGGGGGTCTGTCTTTTGAGGATCGATGTCCAGCTGCTTGGCGGCCTTTTTCACCACGGAAGGCTTCACCCGGTTCTCGCGCGCCATGGCGGCCAGGGCCGCGAAGGCGATGTGGCGCGCATCGACCTCAAAAAAATGCCGCAGTGCCGCGCGAGTGTCGCTGCGACCGTAGCCGTCCGTGCCGAGCAGCACCAATTGGCCCGGAATCCATTTTGCGACGATCGCCGGCAGCGCCTTGAGGTAGTCTGTGGCGGCCACAAATACGCCCTTTTCCTCGGACAACTGCTGCTGCAGGTAACACAGCTGAGGATCCTGCTGTGGGCGGCGCAGGTTCTCGGCGTTCGGTGGCCAGCGCGTCCCAGTAAAGACTCTTGAAGCTCGTGACGCTCCAGACGTCGGATGCCACCCCGAAGTTCTCTTCCAAAAGGGCTTGAGCGGCCAGCGCCTCGTTCACGATCGCCCCGCTGGCCAGCAGGTGGGCTTTTACTTTGGCCCGGTGGTTTCCGGAAGCCCGGAACCTGTAGATCCCTTTCAGGATGCCCTCCTCGACCCCCTTCGGCATGGCCGGCATGGGGTAAAACTCGTTCATGACGGTCAGGTAATAGACCACATTTTCGCCTCTTTCCAGCATGCGGTGCAGTCCTTCGCGGACGATGACGCCGATTTCATACGCATAGGCCGGGTCGTAGGCGCGCACCGAGGGATTGGCCAGCGCCAGGACATGGCTGTGCCCATCCTGGTGCTGAAGCCCTTCACCGGCGAGCGTCGTGCGGCCGGAGGTTCCGCCCACCAGAAACCCGCGCGCCCGGACATCCCCCGCCGCCCAGATCAGATCGCCGATGCGCTGGAAACCAAACATCGAGTAGAAAAAGAAGAACGGTATGGTCTGGGATGCCGTAGGTGGAGTATGCCGTGCCGGCGGCAATAAACGAAGAGATCGAGCCCGCCTCCGTAATGCCCTCCTCCAGGATCTGCCCGTCCGTTGTCTCCTTGTAGTAAAGCAGGCTCTCCTTGTCGACGGGCTCGTAGTTCTGCCCCGGCCGGGAATAGATCCCGACCCTGCGGAAAAGCGCCTCCATGCCGAAAGTGCGGGCTTCGTCGGGGATGATGGGCACGATGTATTTTCCGAAATTCTTCTCCGCCAGCAGCTTGCCCAGCAAGTGGACCATCACCATGGTGGTGGCCACCTCCCGCTCGCCGGAGCCTTTCTCGAGCTCGCTGAAAGCGTCCGCCTGCGGCAGCTCGATCTGCGCCGCCGCAAAGCGCCGTTGCGGCAGGTAGCCGCCCAGCTCTGCGCGGCGCTTTTTCAGGTATCGGATTTCTTCGCTTTCTTCCGCCGGCTTGTAGAAAGGAGCATCCTTGATGTCCGAATCGGAGACTGGAATGCCGAAGCGGCTGCGAAAATGGCGCAGCTCCTGCTCGTTGAGCTTTTTCTGCTGGTGGGTAACGTTGCGGCCCTCCCCGGCCTCTCCCAGGCCGTAGCCCTTGATGGTTTTGGCCAGGATCACGGTGGGCGAGCCCCGGTGCCTGACCGCCGCGTGGTAGGCCGCGTAGACCTTTTCAGGATCGTGCCCTCCCCGCCTCAGCTTCCACAGCTGCTCGTCCGTGTAGTGCTTCACCATCGCTTCGAGTTCGGGATACTTTCCGAAAAAATCCCTGCGGATGAAGTCCCCCCCGGCAGTCGAGTACAGCTGGTACTGGCCGTCGGGGACCTCTTCCATCCGCCGCACGAGCAGGCCTTTATCGTCGCGGGCCAGCAGCGGGTCCCAGTCGCTGCCCCAGATCACCTTGATCACGTTCCAGCCGGCGCCGCGGAACGCGGCCTCCAGCTCCTGGATGATCTTGCCGTTGCCGCGCACCGGGCCGTCGAGACGCTGCAAGTTGCAGTTGACCACGAAGATGAGGTTGTCCAGCTGTTCGCGGGCGGCCAGGGTGAGGGCCCCCAGCGATTCGGGTTCGTCCAGCTCCCCGTCGCCGAGAAACACCCAAATCTTGCGGTCATCCGGTTGCTTGAGGCCGCGGTCTTCCAGGTAGCGGCTGAAGCGTGCTTGATAGATGGACATGATGGGTGAGAGCCCCATCGAGACGGTCGGAAACTGCCAGAAGTCGGGCATCAGGTACGGGTGCGGGTAGGACGGCAGGCCGCCGCCGGGTTCGAGCTCCCGCCGGAAATTCTCCAGCTGCTTTTCGCTGATGCGCCCCTCCAGGAAGGCCCGGGCGTAGACCCCCGGGGATGCGTGTCCCTGGAAGTAGACGATGTCGCCCGGATGCCCTTCGGTTGCCGCCCGAAAAAAATGGTTGAACCCGACCTCGAAGAGAGTGGCGCAGGAGGCATAGGTGGAAATGTGGCCGCCGATGCCGCTGGCCCGGCGGTTGGCCCGCACGACCATGGCCATGGCGTTCCAGCGAATGACGCTCTTGATGCGGCGTTCGATCTCGCGGCTGCCCGGGAACACCGCCTGGCGCTCCACCGGGATGGTGTTGACGTAGGGCGTGGTGAGGGAGCACTCGCCGCCGACCCCATACTGGTCCGCCTGGAACTGCAGACGGCGCAGCAGCTGCCGCACCCGTTCGGGCCCCTGGCTGCGGTGGACATAGTCGAGGGACTCAAGCCATTCGCGGTTTTCCTGCTCGATCTCCGCGTCTTTGTTTTCCCTTCCCTCGGCTGAACTCATCGACGTCCTGTCATTCGCCTTGAAGTCTTTGTTTGGGTGCAGCGGATATCGCCGGGCCTGCTCGACGACTCGCGCACACGGCATTGCCTTGCGCCGCAAGTGCGGGTTCCCGCGCCCGGGAAGAATTCCAGCAGCGCGTCTGCATAGGCATTTGCTCAACATACGCCGATCCGGCGTTGCCTTGAAAATAATGGATATCCTGTATTTTATCCGTCGGGGGATTGTATTCGATGCCCCTCATGTTACCAAGGCCTGTTTAGCGTTGATTCTTGATTTCCGCACAATACGTGTCTGACTGGCCCTCATTACTGAAGCAGGTCGACGCCGCCGTCAACCTGGCGGGGGTATCCATTTTCGGCCCCTGGATCGAAAGCCGCAAGCAGGGGGGATGTCGGCCTGTCTCCATTGCTCAGGGTTTTCCCGCCAGCGGAGAGCGTGGCGGAATAACATCTACATCCGCGGGCTGCCTGGCGGCAGCCGCCGGTAACGTGCCGGCGGATCGTTTGAAGGTTGCGCCGCCTCATCAGCCATCCAGGCGGCTTTGTGCGATGGCCCTCTTGTTTTTGTGGGGATGTAGTCCTCGAGCGGCGGGAACGATTCCAGGTCATGGGCAAAAACAGCCTCCATGAAGGAATCCACCCACCAGTAGATGTCCGATTTTTGAATCTTGCGCCGCAACGCCTTCATGCGCCGGTGCCTTTCCGGCAGAGGCATATCGCAGGCGGCGGCGATGCTTCCGGCGACCTCCTCCACATCATATGGATTGACGAGAATGGCTTCCGGGTGAAGCTGCGCGGCGGCGCCGGCAAACTCGCTCATGATCAGCACTCCGTCTTCGGTAACATTGCAGGCGCAGTATTCCTTGGCGACGAGGTTCATGCCATCCTTCAACGGCGTGATCAAGGCAATGTCGGCGGCCCGGTACAGGGATACCAGCTCGGTTCGATCGACGCTGCGGAAAATGTAGTGAATCGGAACCCAGTGGGTCTGGGCGAACTTGCCGTTGATGTCGCTGACCATCCGGTCGATCTGAAGTTTCAGGTCCTGGTACTTGGGGATGTTCACCCGGCTGGGAACCACAATCTGGACGAGGCTGATTTTTTCGCGCAGCTGCGGGAAACGCCTCAGGGCGTTGCCGAAAGCCGCCAGCCTCTCGGGGATGCCCTTGGTGTAGTCCAGGCGATCCACACCGAGCACGAGTGTGCGGCGGTTTGAATCCGCGCCGAGATTGGCTTGGATTTCAGCGGCCCTCCGGCGGACGGAGGCGGTTTCGGCCATGCCGGCGAATTCATTGAAGTCGATGCTGATAGGGAAGTTGCCGATGCGAACCTCGCGCTGATTGACTTCGGTGGTGACCACCCGCCCTTTACCCTTGACCGGCGCCTGATTGAACATGGCCCGGACACACTGCGTGAAATTGCGCTTGTCCCGGTGGGTCTGAAACCCGACAAGGTCATAGGCGAGCAGCGCCTCGAGGATCTGGAAGCGCCAGGGCAGCTTCAGGAAAAGATCCAGGGGCGGAAAGGGGATGTGAAGGAAGTATCCGATCTGGGCGGTCACCCCCAGCGCTCGCAATTCCTGACCGACGACTATGAGATGATAATCGTGGACCCAGATGTGATCGTCTTCGCCGGCGTTGCGGTAGATGACCTCGGCGAATTTGCGGTTCACTTTTCGGTACACCCCCCAGTACGCCCGGGTCGAAGTTGCAGCGTGTCTGCAGGTCGTGGAAAAGCGGCCACAGGATTTCGTTGGCAAAGCCGTAGTAATAGCCCTCCACCTCCGCCGCGCTCAGCGGCACCGGCTTGAAGGTGTAACCGGAATCCTTGGCCGCCTCGCTCAGAAGACCGTCTATGTCCATGCCCTCCTTTTCCTCGGTGCCGGGCCATCCGATCCACACGCCCCCGCGATCCTTCAGTACCGGCGCCATCGCTGTCACCAGGCCGCCGGAACCCGGCTTGATCTGCCAGCGGCCGCCGGCTTCCTGCTTCAAGACAATGGGCAGTCGGTTGGAAACGATCACCAGTCGCTTTTCGGTGCGATGTGTGGCTTTCATTGTCCTCCCTCGGCAGGTTCGCAGCACCGGGCTTCCGCGCCTGGATGCCGTCCGCGCCGGGGCATCCGGGGCATTCTTAACGCCGGATCGCTGTTTGTGGTGCATAAAACGGACAAGGCCTGGGCAATTTCGCTATGCGGCTTCCCTCATACCATTACTATCATCCGGATTCTTAAGCGGGAAATGGGGCCCTTTGTGTATATTGATCGGCCGCAGGCTTCATATTCATGTCAGGCGACGCGCTCTTTCACAGAATCCCCGAGTCGGATCCGGATGTTCAGGCGCTTGAGCCGGCGGCGCAGAATTTCGATCAATAGGATCGTCAGCGTCGACGGTTTCGCCGGAAATGCGTAGAATACGAGAACAATCCCCTTGAGATTTTCCGGCACGTCCATGGATTATAAAATAAAACAGACGCAACGGCGAACCCGTCCGCCTCGCGCGCGGATTGGAAATCAAACCCGGCTCCGCCGCAGCGCAGGGGGACCATCACAATTGCCCTGCTGGTGGAATTGATCGACTTCAAGGGCTGGACGGCCGGCGCGCTCTGGGAGGACACCAAGTTCGCGGCCAGGCATTTCAACGACATCGATCGCCTGGCGGTTGTTGGCGATGCCCGATGGGAGAAGGGCATCACGGTGTTCATCAAGCCCTTTACCAAAGCCCAGGTCAAATATTTCGACATGAAAGACCTTCCCAAAGCCGGGCAGCGCTACTCAATCGGCAAGAAGATCGATCGTCTACTGATCGCGCTGAACCGAAGCCAGGAATTTCCCTTCATCACCCGGCCCGCGGCCGGGAGCAGACCGCACCAGACCGGCTGGCGGTCGAAACAGGGATCTGCCCGGTGACGGCGCAAGACCTGGAGATCCGCTTGGAAGCGGTGCGGTCGGTCTGATTGTCGCGGACATTGCGCTCCGCCAGGGTCTGTTCAACCACGCCCAACCCGTGCCGGCGGCGGTCGCCAACCCATTTTCCGGCGTGGTCCTGATGGCCCTGTCCACCACCCTTCTGACCCCCGTAGGCCTCCGGCGGGTGCTCAAAAACTGACTCTCGCCGCTGCCGCGCCTTTTCAAACGTCGTTCCCGCTCCCGCCGGCCCGGCCGTCATCGCAGGGCATGTCGTCGTCCTGCAGGCGGTGGTGTTCGGCATACTCCGGCGCCTTTCGGCACACTCCGGGGGTGGATGCGCTTTTCCAGCTTCTTCAAGGATTCGCTGTCCGTGAGGGCAACCACCTCGTCGCCCTTCTTCAGTCGGTCTTTGACGTCGGCCTGGCGCCGATGATCCACTCCTTCTGACCACTGCCCGCCGATCGGGAGCCGCGACCTCTTTATGGAACATCCGCCGCCCCCGGCCGTCGACGGCGTTCAAATTCGGCGTCCAGTCGGCAGCGCATTCACTTTGGCCGCGAAAATAAAATCGCTCTCCGTCAGCCCGTCGATCTTGTGGGTATGAACGGTCAACCTGACCCTGCCCCAGGAGAGGTGGATGTCCGGGTGGTGGCCCTGGCGTTCGGCCAGTTCCCCGACCTGGTCGGTGAACGCCAGCGCTTCGCGGAAATCAGGGAATCGGTAAACCTTCTCGAGGTGGTGCTCCTCGACGACCCTCCAGCCGCCGCCGAGTTCCGAAAGCAGGCGTTTCAGCTCATCGCCCTTCAAAGGGGGAACCCCTCCCCGGCAGGGGACGCACTCTTTCTGGAACAGTGGTGTCGACATGCCGCCTCCTGAAAAAATTCACCTGCACCGCACCCGGCTCAGACGGGATAGTGGTATCTCGCCCCGACGAGGTGCGTTTTGCCCTCTGCGCGGCACCATTTGACCTCCGCAATGGCGCTCGAGCGCAGGCAATCGGGCCGCCTGCATTTAAGCTCGCGCGGGCTGTGCTCGAGCCGGATCACGACCGTCGAACCGGCGTGGACCGGCCGGCTCGTCTCGAAAAAAACGCCGGTGCGGCTGCAGTTGATGAGCCGGCCAGGGGAGAAGTCCATGCTGTTGAAGTATGCCCACTGAATGGAGCAGTCGCAGGCCTCGCGGTGCTCCTTGCGTTTTCCCTTCGCTGTCGCCTCCCCTGTCTGCGGGAGGTAGCGTTCGCCGGCCAAGACCGCCGCAATGGCCCTGAGCAGCTCCGCGCTGCCGACATCCTTGAAGCAGTAGCCGGCGGCCCCGGCTTCCAGGGCCTCGCGGATGCTGTCCTCCGATTCAAGGGCGGTCAACACCAGGATTTTCATGGCCGGGTTTTTGCCGGCCCCGCGCAGGATCTCGTAGCCGCTCGGGCCGGGAAGCCTCAGGTCCAGCAGGACGAGGTCCGGGGCCTCGCGTTCGAAAATCCCCAGGGCCTCCAGCCCATCTGCGGCCTCAGCCACCACTTCCATGTCGTCCTGGGCGTCGATCAGTTTTTTTACCGCGGCGCGGTACAGGTCGTTGTCTTCGACGATGACGATTTTTTTCTTGGGCGGCATGTCCTCCCCGGCCGCCTTTTTACCCGGTCCGGGCCGCTGTCCACTGCATTCCTTGACCATATCACATAACTACACCATGCAAGCGCAATTGAAAGTGGGGCAGATCATGTATTCGTAGGGAGAAAAAACCCTATCGGGCTGCGGGCGGATTGCCATGCACGGTCTACGGACTCGCGGTCCCGGGTGCACGCACCCGAGAAACGTCTCGTAGGTGAACGGATTGCCCTTGGGAACGCCGAACAGGCGATGGATTTCAACAGACCCGCGGAAATGGTTTCGCTTATGGAATGCCGGCGGGTCCAGGCCTCGCAGCGGCTGATAGAACACCCCCTCGACGTTGATGTCTTCCCTGCGGCCGGGGGAAAGGATCAGCGCGCTGGCGATGTGGCCGGCATCCGCCAGCAAGGCCAGGGAACCTGTCAGCAGCCCGCCGACCGCCTCGAGCACCAGGAAGGCGAAGTTCAACACCAGGGCCCAGATCAAACGGCGCTGCGTGAACATTCTTTGAACGTGATGGTCGTGGGTGTGGCCCTTCATTTCCTTTCTGCCTGCCGGCCCTTGCCTCGAGGCCCGTAAGAAAGCCGGCAGATCCTCCGGGTTCCGGCTGGTCACGAGGTTGCCGTCCTCCACAACTTCCCGGTCCACGAAGGCCGGGATGGACCGTTTACCTTGGAACCGGGACCTGTGGAACATCGTCGCCTTCATTCAGAGGCGTTCCGAGATCACTCCGGCGGGCGTTCGGCGGTCAACGAAACGCTGACGTTCATCGCGCTCGCGAGCGGCGCCGCCACTCTGGCGGTATGGCTGTTCTCGGTCGGCCGGGAGTTCGACTTTTCCCTGGAACGCGCGGTGAGGGTCATGGTCGCCACGTGCCCGCACGCCCTCGGCCTGGCCATACCGCTGGATGCCGTCGCAATCGTGCACCTGGCGAGGGCCACCTACCGCAAAATTCTGCAGAACCTTGCCTGGGCGGCAGGCTACAACGCCTTCGCGATCCGCCTGGCGCTCCAACTGGTTCGAACCTGATCGGGAGGAAGGAATCATGTTTTTTATGGCGTTGATCGTTGCCGTCCTCTTGACGCTCGCCTTCGCCGCGGTCAGCGGGAGGCAACGGCCGACACGCCTGCGAAGGAGGAATCGACCGTCGCGCTAGTCGATTCCGATCGCCGGCGGCAGGCGCGCCGGGGCACGCGGATCGTGCTGAACGCATGTCTGTATGCGCTGCTGCTCATCCTGCTCGTGTCGATCGCGCTCCGCTACGTCCAGGCTATTTGAACTGCGAACGGGCCTGTTTGAGGCTTTCCTCAAGCGAGGTCCAGGCGGCCGTCGCGCCGTTCTTGAGAGTCTCCCAGGCCTTGTCTCCGGCCTGGTTGATCTCGTCGAGACGCTTGCCCGCTTCCTGGCGCTTCTCTTTCAGCTCCTCCATCCGCCGGTCAAAGCGTGCGCGGGCCTCCTGGTTGTAGTCGGCGCCCTTCTTTTCAAGTTCGTCCAATTTCCGGTTGAACTCATCGAGCTGCTGCTTCATCTTGTTTACGAATTCAGTGCGCGTCATAGGGTGATTCTCCTTCCTTTTTCGAAAAGTTAGAAAGTTAGATGGCCTGGCCGTCTCTTTTCAGCCGAAGCCCCGTCGGCCTCGATTACCAAACTACTGCCCCGGGGCCTGAGGGGCCATGGGTGCATCCCTGTATTCGCATCGGTTTTCGCACGCAATGCGCGCGTCCCGAACATCAAGTAGCGTCCGAACTTAAGGGTGGCAAAAGCTTGGGTTCGTACGATTTCCTTTGGTCTTCGAGAATCTGCCCCCCCAGCTCGTCCTCGGGCTCCACATCGGCGGCCGTCTGTTGCTGCAGGGCGCCTGCCGGCGCAACGGCAGGCGCGCACTCTTTTTCGCCCGGCGTCGGGTTCCCCGTCGTCAGGGCGTTCAAGATCGGCGGAAGCCCGCGCTCGAAGCGGGCGACGACGGCGCTGCTGCGGACCGCAAGCACCGTGCCGGTGTCGGCGGTGGCGCTCACTCCCCGCCCCCGCCGGCCGCGGAGCTCTCCGCATCCATCGACCGCTCCGTTAGGGTGAGCACCTCGGCTTCGAGATCGACATCCACCCCCGATGGGGTGGACAACCTTTTCCGGCACCACGACTACAGGCTGGCAGTCATGGAGGCGGCGTCCGCCTGGAGGCCTCGCCGGCCGGACACCTGGACGGAATTCTTGAGGTTTTGGACGAAGCGCTTTTCGAGTCGCTCGAGCGGCTCGAATGCGAGCGCATCGGGCCGGGGAAGCACGAGGAATTCCATGCGCTGCGCGAGCGGCTAGAGCGGGAATATCTCCGCTGACCGCCTTCGCCGGCCGAAACCGCCCCGGCTCGCGGAGCGCCTCAGCCCCGCTGGTCCTTCGGGCAGTAGTAGGCGCTCCGGCCCGACACCCGGATCTTTTCGAGCTCCCCGCCGCAGCTCGGGCAGCGGGCGTCCTTTCCGCGGCGGGGGGTGATCCATGCGGGTCCTCTCCGTTCCACCACCTGCCGCCTGCCCACACGGCGCCCCCCGCCTCGAGCATGATCCGGAAGCCCGACGGCATCTCGATGGCATCCAGGTGGATTCCTTCCTGCACCAGCGCCGGGTGCACGTGAGAAAATTTCCTCCAACACCAGAGTGGTTTCCAATAGACACTTTTTTGAAATGCACAGGCATTCGCTCACACTCTGCAAGAAGTCGTGCAGCTTGTTCAAGTCGGACATTTCGTGTCGTAAATTCAGTGTATATTTCCTGGCAGGCATCACATTCCCCTCCTTCCGGGGGCTTGTGGGGGGCTGCCGTGAATCTCCTTTACCTCCGGTTCAATTCTGATCTGCCATAACTCGTTGTAAACAATGGCTTCTGGGGTCGCTCACTTGGTCTTCGATTTTCTTGCGGGCCGGTGGTGGGAGGTGGCGGTGCCGTGCAGGGATTCGGCCGCCTCCATGAAGCTTTCCGACCTATTTTATACCCCGGCTTTTTCCCGCCCGGCAGGGCCGTTTCCGGGTGTAGATAACAGGCACTCTCCCACCGAAATAGGCTCAAGCATGTATTTATTTCCGCGGGCCTGGACTTTACCGTTGAGTTGCGCCTTGCGGCAGGGCGTCTTTGTCAGGATATTCCATCATGCGCCTCGGTGAAAACGGAGGCGGCGGAGGGTTCGATGGACCTTCAACTGAAAGGGAAGACCGCGCTTGTGACCGCCTCCACGGCGGGCATCGGCTTCGCCATCGCCCGCGGCCTGGCGGCGGAAGGCGCCGAGATGGTCGTCAACGGCCGCACCCGGGCGCGGGTGGAGAGCGCCCGGGAGAAGATCGCCTCGGAGCTCCCGCAGGCACGGACCGGCGGCATTGCCGCCGACCTCTCCGGGGCGGAGGGCGCCCTCGAGATCATCCAGAGGCTCCGGGAGGTCGACATCCTGGTCAACAACCTGGGCGTTTTCGACGTGAGGCCCTTCTCCGAAATCAGTGACTTAGAGAGGAGCACACGATGAATGTCTTTGTGACCGGGGGGCTGGGGTTCGTCGGGCGGCGGCTGTCGGAAGCGCTGCTCGAAGCGGGACACACGGTGACGGCGAGCGGCCGCACGAGAAACCCCGAGACGATCGTGCACCCGCGCTTCGACTACGTGGCCGCCGACACCGCCCAGGAAGGCCCGTGGCAGGACCGGGCGAGGAAGGCGGATGCCGCCGTCAACCTGGCCGGGGTTTCCATCTTCGGGCTCTGGACCAAAGGCCGCAAGCAGGAAATGGTCGACAGCCGCATCCTGACCACCCGCAACCTGGCCAAGTCGCTTTCCGAAGGCGGGGCCGGGGTCCTGTGCAGCGCCTCGGCAGTCGGCTACTACGGCAGCCGGGGCGAGGACACTCTGACCGAGGACGAACCGCCGGGCGGCGATTTTCTGGCGCGCCTGGCCCTGGACTGGGAGAAGGAAGCCCAGGCGGTCGAAGCCGGGGGGGCGCGCCTTGCCGTCACGCGCTTCGGCATCGTGCTCGAGCGCTCGGGGGGCGCGATGAGCAAGATGATCCCCGCCTTTCGCATGTTTCTCGGGGGCCCCCTGGGTGACGGGCGGCAGTGGTTCCCCTGGATCCACCGGGAAGACCTGGTGCGCGCCATGCTCTTCTGCCTGAACCGCGAAGAGGCGCGAGGGGCCTTCAACTTCTGCGCGCCCGAGCCGGTCCGCAACGAGACGCTGGCCAAGACCCTCGCCGAGCTTCTCCACCGCCCGGCGATCATGCCGGCGCCTGCCTCCGTAGTCAGCACGACCCTGGGCGAGCTCGGCGACGCCCTGCTCGCCAGCCAGCGCGCCTTGCCCAAGCACCTGAAGAAGCTCGGCTTCGAGTTTCAATTTCCCGATCTCCGCTCGGCTCTGGAGGAGATCGTGGGTAAAAGAAAGGAATCCTGAATGAACGCCGAAACGACCCACCGCATGGAAGAAGGCCCGGAGTGCCGGGGGACGGGAAAGATCAGCGCCCAGAACTGCAAGGGGTGCGGCGCAACCGGGAAGATCATCGTCCACTCCCACGAGCACCGGCATGGGGAGGCGACCCACGATCACCCGCACCACCACGCGGAGCCCCATCACCCCGGGGATCAGACGACGCACGACCACGGCCATGGTTGAGAAGGGAGGCGATATGACGACATTCGCCAAGCGGGTATTTTTGTCGGCAAAGCTGGATGCCGGCGTTTTCGAGGAAGTGGAGGCGGACCGCTCCGCCTTGGCCCAGGCCATGGGGGTTGTGGCGCTCTCGAGCGTCGCAGCCGGCATCGGCAGCGTTTCGCAGATCGGGGCCGGAGGCCTCCTGCTGGGGACGCTTTCCGCCCTGGCGGGGTGGGCCATTTGGGCCGGCCTGATCTATTTTATCGGCACGCGTATCCTGCCCGAACCCCAGACCCGCGCCGACTACGGCGAGCTTTTGCGCACCATCGGCTTCGCGAGCGCACCCGGGATTATCCGGGTGCTGGGCCTCCTTCCCGGCCTGGCCACAGCAATCTTTTTCGCGGCCGGCATCTGGATGCTGGCGGCAACCGTCGTCGCGGTGCGCCAGGCGCTCGACTACCGCAGCACGTGGCGCGCGCTGGGCGTGTGCCTGATCGGCTGGATCGTCCAGGCGGCAGTTCTGGCCGCTTTGTTGGCTGCAACCGGCGGGCTACCGCCGAAGGTGGCCGGGTAGCGCCGCAACTCAGGCCCATGCAGCGAAGAAAGCAGGTGCCGGCGGACGACGCCGGGTCCATCCGCCAACCGCCGGCCGAATCGACGGCTCGCTTATGGTCCACCGGATCTCGACGGGATCCACCCCAACATCATCAGCTGCCGGGTGGCCGTCGAAAAGGGCCAGGAGCACCAGCGCTCCGGCAGTCCCTACCGCGTCCGGGTCGTGGTGCAGATCCCCCCCGGCATGACGAATCCCGCCCGGCCGTGAAATGGGGTCCAGACTGTATTTTCGACGCGAACCGGCCGGCCGCCGCCGAGCCGGATGCGAATCCCGCGCTTTTCCAACTCCCGGCGGAGCATCTCGCGCGCGCTTCCCGCGCGAAGCGCCCGGCGGCCCGGTTCGTCCGCGGGGGAAACCCGTTTTTCGTCGATGATGCGGATGCCCACGGCGGCGGTGGCGAGTGGCGGAACCCCCGTCAGCAGGAAGACAAACCAGGGTTCGATGCCGCCGGCCTGGATCCTGCCCTGGAGCCACCCCCCGAGGTACACCGTAGCCGAGCAGCGGGACCTGGTCGGAGATCAACCCCCACAGCGGCTTGACGAACCATCCAAGCTGCCGCAGGGCATCGAAGAGCTGCCCGCCCGCATCGCCCATCCCCAGCACGAACTTGATGAAGTAGAGAATCGGGATCTCGGTGAGGCTCGTGCTCCCCTCCACGAAATACGGCGTCCCGATGACCCACCGCAACTGCTTCAGCTTCCGGGATTCTTCGTCCGGTTTCCGCCTGGGCAACTCGCCTCCTCGCGCCGGCCGCATCGCGCCGGCACCCTTGACATATCAGCTCACCACAGAAACCTCGAAACCGGCAATACCCTGTTTCCCGCATGAGGGGCTCCGGCGGCGCGTATCTTCGAAGCCCTGCGGCCGCCGAAGCCTTGCAAAAGTACCGCCCTCCCCCGCCTTCCGGGACGAAGGGCTTTTGTGGCGGGTTCGGAACCCGGCGCAAAATCCATTTCGGCGAAAAGGCGATCAAGGACCTTGTCAACGCTTGTTATTTGGCGATCCCGATGACGCCGCAGGCTTTGCGCCCGCCGGCGTTTCCCGTGGGATCGGAGGTTAGATCGTCCTCGCCGGCATGAACGATCACCGCACGGCCGCCGATCGACCTTTCCCCGCTGAGCTTCATGTAGGAGTCCGTCCGTTCATAGCGGGCGGTTCCCGAGGAGTCGGCCTCCAGGTTGCCCATGTCGCCCATGTGCCGCTTCGCCGTGTCCGGCCCGGCATGCGGGTTCCCGTCCGGGTTGTAGTGGCCGCCGGCCGAGGTGCCGTCCGGCGCGCTGCAGTCGCCGAGCTCGTGGATGTGAAATCCGTGCTTGCCGGGCGCAAGGCCCGTCACCTCGGCCGAAATCCTTACCCCGCCGGAAGTGCGCGTGAAGTGCACCACCCCGGAAACATCGCTGTCTTTTGTGGGGTGGAGCACCGCCACGGCGTTTTTAACCGCTTCGCCGGGTTTCATGCCCCCGGCGAGCCCCTGCCGACCAGAACCGTCGCAAGTATCCCGATTCCCGCCATGTCGCCGCTGTCCAGCCTCACTGCCTTGAGGCGCCCGTACCGGCGTCTCATTCTCTCCGCCGCCGCGGCTGCTTTTTCCGCCCCCCTTAAGGTATCGTAGGTTTCGATCAGCTGCGCCACGGGGATGGGCGCCGTGACCTCCAGGATCGGCTCGTCTTTGAAGAACAGGCGCCCTTCCGGTATGGCCCGCACCTCTCCGGTGAAACGAGCCCGGCCGACGGCCGGCCCGTCGTCTTCGACGTCGCCCCAGGGAGCTCCGGCGATGCAGATGTTGGGGTCGGTGAAGGCGATGACAAGGGGTGTCTTGCGCCTGAACGCCACCGGCGGATCATGGACGGCATGCACCCGACTCTCGCGCAGGTCGTGCCGAGAACACCTCCGTTGAGGCGAAAATCATCCAAGCCGAAAGGACTTGGTTTCCTCGGCCTTCAACTCGTAGACTTGTTTTTTGAAGCCGATCCGGATCGGCTTCTGCAGGCAGGGTCCGGTGCTGACCGTGAAGCGCTCTCGTGTGACTTCCACCTCCAGGCGGAAACCGTGGTACCGGATTGCCATTCTCAGGCGGTTCAGCGCTTCCGGCAGGCAGGGGTTGAACCACAGGACTTCGTTCCGCGGCTCCAAGCCGGTGTAGCACTCCTGGATGAATGTTGACGCTGCCGGCCATGGCGCCGAGGTGGATGCCCTCCGGCGTGGTCCCGCCCTGGATGTCCGTGAGATCGCTTTCCAGCGCCCGCACGCACAGATCCCACGAGCGGGCGCGGTCGGATCGCGCCAATACCCAGGAGTGGACGACCCGGCTCAGGGTCGAGCCATGGGAAGTCCTTTTGAGGTAGTACTCGATGTTTTTAGGGATCGTATGGCGGTCGAACCGGTACCCCAGGCCCTCGAACAGCCGCCGCAGCTCCTCGGCGGAAAACAGGTAGAAGAGCATGAGCACGTCGGCCTGTTTGGACACCTTGTAATGGTTCGGAGAATCATCCTCCGATTCCAGGATCCGATCCAACCGCTGGATGTCTCCGTACTTGCGCCGATAGGCGTCCCAGTCGAACTCCTTGAGCCGGTCGTATCCCTCGAACTGGCTGATGAGACCATCGCCGTGGAAGACCACCCGCATCTTGCGGCTGACCTCCTTCCAGTGCTCGATCTCCCCCAGCTGCAGGTCGAGCTCTTCCACCAGCTCCTGGCGGCGCTCCGCCGGCAGCAGGTCCAGCACCTTAAGGGCCTCGATCAGCACCCAGACCGCCATAACGTTCGTGTAGGCGTTGTTGTTCAGCCCGGGAGCTTCCGCGCCCGGGAAATGGTCGTGGTACTCGTCCGGCCCCATGACCCCGAGGATCTCGTAGCGGTCCAAGTCCTCGTTGTAAGCGGCGATGCTGGCCCAGAATCTTGCGATCTCGAGCAGCATCTTCGCACCGTAGAACGACATGAACTCCATGTCGCCGGTGGCCTCGTAGTACTGGCAGACATTGTAGGCGACCGCAGCGTTCACGTGGCGCTGCAGACGCGAGTTGTCCGGGATCCATCTTCCGGACCGCGGATTGAGATGCACCCGCTGGCTTTCTTCGCGGCCGTTGCTGCCGCTCTGCCACGGGTACATGGCGCCGCGGAACCCGGCTTCGCGGGCGGCGGCCCGGGCCTCGGGGAGCCGCCGGTACCGGTACATCAAAAGCGAGCGGGTGATCTCCGGCACCCGCAGGTTCAGGAACGGGAAAATGAACAGCTCGTCCCAGAAGATATGTCCCCGGTAGGCCTCACCGTGCCAGCCGCGCGAGGGCACCCCGGCGTCCAGGTTAATGGTGTGCAGGGAGGAGGTCTGCAGCAGGTGGAAGATGTTGAGGTGGCGGATCATGCCGGAATAGTCGTTCCGGCCTTCCTTGAGCTCATATTCCATTTCAAAACGTTCCCAGAGGTGCTGCCAGCTCATGGCGTGGCTTCGAAGCAGGTCATCGAATTCCCCGGCCCTTTGAGCCCGGTGGGAGGCCTCCAGGCCGCACTCGGAGCAGGCCTTGTCGCGGGAGGTGTACAGCGCCAGAACTTTTTCGACCCTCACTTCGGCTCCCTCGGAGAGCCGGGCCCTGAACCGCTGAGCGATGTACCCGGCTTCGCGAGCCGGATCTCCCTCGGGTTCGATCCGCCCCTGCTTTGTGAACACGCGGGTCCGGGCGGCCTGGGCGATGCGAAGCTCCGACTGCGTGGTCTGCACCTTGAGCCGCACAACGCCTCCCCCGACAGCGGAGGCTTCGAGCGGTTCGAGGTGCCGGCTGTTCAGGTCGCGGTATCGCTTCACTCCTGCGTTCACGACGCGGCCGTCCAGGGCCGACCGGATCTCCACTTCCCCGGACCAGTTCTCCGCGCGCAGCGTCAACTCTAAAGCCGCCAGATGCGGGTCGCCCATGTGCACCAGCCGCCGTTCCTCCAGGCGCGTCCGGCGGTCGGCGTCGTCCCGGAAAAGCACCCTGCGGTTCAACACGCCCTGCCTCATGTCCAGTTCCTGGCGGTACTCCAGGAGCTCGACCTGCTCCACCCGGAACCAGTCTCCGCCGTCCAACCGAAAATCCAGCGGCAGCCAGTTGGGCAGGTTGACGAGATCCTCGTTTTCCACGACCCGGCCGGCGATCTCGGTCTGGAGGCGGTTGTAGCCGCCGGCAAGGTAGGTGCCGGGATAGTGCGCCCCGCCCGCCTCGCTCTGGGCACTGGCCCCGCGGGTGGCGAAGTAGCCGTTGCCCAGCGTGCACAGGGCCTCCCGCAGGGGCTCCTTCTCCGCGTCGAACCCTTCGTAAACCAGCATCCAGGATTTCATGGCCGGCCTCCATGAGGCAGCCGCGATGCCAATTCCCCGAGAAACACCTCGACCTCACCGGGGTTTCTCAGCCCGTAGGCCGCAGCAGTGGCCCGGGGCGCTTCGGCCACGACGATGGCGATGCCCCGGTCTTTCAGCGCCCGGAAGGCATCCTCGTCGGTCACGTCGTCTCCGATGTAGATCGGTAGCGCCGCCGATCCACCCAACTCCAGCGCGTCAAGGATCCACAGGAGCGCTTTGCCCTTGTGCCAGTTCATGCGCGGACGAAGCTCGAAGATCTTCTTGCCCTTCGATTTGCGCAGCTCGGGCACATCGTGGGCCACCGTGTCCACCAGGAGTTTCACCGCGCCGAAGCTGCCCCGCTTGATATTGCGGTAGTGCACGGCGACGGAAAAGCGCTTGCGCTCCACCACGGCCCCGGCAATCTTCTTCAATGCGATTTTCAGCAGCCGCTCGGCCCG
The DNA here is from genome assembly GCA_963785045.1 of uncultured delta proteobacterium. Classification (GTDB taxonomy): domain Bacteria; phylum Desulfobacterota; class Desulfobacteria; order Desulfobacterales; family SpSt-501; genus SpSt-501. The sequence continues at coordinate 53,227 of CAWAUC010000004.1, forward strand.
GTCGAGCGCAGGGAGGAAGTCTTTCCCCTGCTGCAACTCCAGCCGGCCCGTCTCGGGGCCGGCGATGTCGAACCCGTGGCTGCCGGCATAGACGATCCCTTCGATCCCGATTTTTTCGCGCACATCCTTGAGGTCCCTCCCGCTGATGACCCCCACCGTGCAGCGCTCGGCCAGGCGGCTTACGGTGCGGCGCATGGAATCGGACAGCAGGGCCTTCTGGGGGTCGTCGACGATGGGCGTCAGCGTCCCGTCGTAGTCCAGGAAAACGGCCAGGCGCCGCCCGTGCGCTCTCTTCAGGACCTTCTCTACTGATTGCAGCGCCGCCGGCAGCTCTCCGTGCTCCAATCCCCCGGCCTTGACATCCGACAACCGCTTGACCACCAGGTGCGCCCCCCCGTTTCTGAGCGCCTTTTCGTTGCGGCCGCGGTCCACCCCGACCACCAGACCGAACTTGCCGGCCTTGGCCGCCTGCACCCCGGCCACTGCGTCTTCGAACACCACGCAGCGATCCGGCGCTGCGCCGAGCCGATGCGCGGCCTCCAGGAAAATGTCCGGCGCCGGCTTGCCCTCGATTCCCAGCTTCTCCAGGTCCAGCCCGTCGACCTGCTCATCGAAAAGCTCCCGGATGCCCGCGGCATCCAGCACCTGGCTGCAGTTCTTGCTGGAGGAGACGACGGCGGTTTTAAACCCCAGGCGTTTCAGTTCCCGGGCCAGCTCGACGCCGCTCTCATAGACGGCGACTCCCTCCTCCCGGAGCTTGCGGTGGAAGATCTCGTTTTTGCGGTTGCCCAGCCCGCAGAGGCTTCTCATCCCGGGTGGCTCTTCCGGGTCGCCGCGCGGCAGCTCGATCCCGCGGGACGCCAGAAAGCTTCTTACACCGTCGTAGCGCGGCTTGCCGTCCACGTAGCGCGGGTAGTCCACCCCGGGGTCGAACGGCTTCCAGGCCCCCTCGCTGGCCCCGAGGTATTCGTCGAAGAGCTCCTTCCAGGCATCCGTGTGCACGCTGGCGGTGCGCGTCAGAATCCCGTCCAGGTCGAAAATCACGGCGTCATAACGCTTCTTCGGGATCTCGACCGGGGCATGTCTGCTCATTCCGCTCCTCCTCTGATGTGCCTATTTTCTCGGCCGTTTCACGGTCAAGACCGGGCAATCGGCCAAGCGTACCATCTTCTCCGCCACCGAGCCGAAGAAAATCCGGCATGTCTTTCAGGGTGATCATCCCCAGCAGCTTGAACAGTTTGATTTTGCGCGTGAACATTTCCCCGACCCTAAATATGCTGCATCGCCCGGCGCGATTCGTCAACCGCGCCCTCATTGGTTTCTGAAAATATAGCCCGCTCGCTTCGGGACTGAATGGGGCCGATCGCTTATTTTCCAGTTCCGCCGCCCTTATTCGGGTCCAGCCGAAGATCGGCCCAAAGCGGCAAATGGTCCGAAACAGTTCGATACGGTTCGTGTGCCGGCACCTGCGCTGCGAGAACCTCAAACGCCGGAGATACGAACATGTGGTCCAGCCGCAGGCGCGGCCACCGGGAGGAAAACGTGGGGTGCGCCCGGTCCAGCCGGTTGCGGCGGGCGGTCTGAACGTCCCTGAGCAGCGTCGCCATCAGCCGGTAGACGGGCAGGCCGGGAACCGAGTTGAAATCGCCGCAGAAGACGATCGGCTCGCCGTGCGCCACCGAGCCGAGCCAGCCCGATCTCATCAGGCGCCGGACCTGCAGGAGGCGCTCCACCCCTAACAGGCTGAGGTGCGTGTTGAAGAGGGGATTCCGTCGTCGACTTCCTGCAGGGCCACCAGGTCCGGATCGAGAAGACGGATCGCCTCGGCAGTGGCCTCGGGCGCGAGGCGGCCGAAAGTGTCCACGCAGCTGTGGATGTTGTAGGTCATGACCCTGAGGCGGGTTTCCCCCGGATGTTTTTCGGTAATGATTCGCATAATATTTTCCGGTCTATCGTAATTCACTGCCAACGCGCCGGTCAATAGAGCCGAGTATGAATTCGGCCCGGTCGGATCCGCGAATCTCAGCAACCGGTCCATGGGATTGGACACGGAGTGCTCTCTTGCCGTCGAGGCGGAAGGCAACGGCAATCAGCGGAAGGCGGTGTCGGGGTTGCGCAACCGGCTGCTTGCCGAGCACCTCGGGTGCGCGCCGGAGGAGGTCGACCGTGCGGCGGCGGACAAAGGGTCGATCCATGCAGCCATCGGGCGCCTGGGAACATCCGCGAGGCGCCTCGAGAGGCTCGACTACAGAAAGGCCGTCACTTTGGACGGGCTCAAGCTGGTCCGGGACAGCGATTTGCTGGACCCTGAAAAACCGATGGAATTCGACCGGGTCATGGATGAGTTCGCCCGCGACTCCGACCCGTCCGCAGGCCGGCTCAGCTCCGTCAAGGTCGCGTTGTTCATCGTCGTCCTGATGGTACTGGGCCTCGGGTTCTGGTGGCTGCACCGCAGGTTTTTCGGGCGCAACGACTCCTGAAAGCACCCTCTGCTCCGGATCGGGAAGCCACGCGGAAGCGGGGGCACGCGCACGGGGAGCATCCGTGCGGCTCACGGTCCGGGTCTTGGGGGTGGCTCCTCCCTCCTGACGGAGAATGCCGAAAGGGCCGGCTCTGCGACAAAGAATGCCGCCCCTCCCGCCCCTTCTCGACCACCATCCCGTCGATCCGGGACCCTGATCCCCTGCCCCTGCTGGAGAAACACCGGGTGCTCCTACTGCATCCAGGAGGGTGAAATACACAATGGAACGTATTCCTTGCGGTGCCCTCGGGCGAGTATTTAGGGGAAGCAGGCAGGCCCAGTTGACGGGGGCTGTGATAGGCGCGCGCCGGCGGTTCGGTTAAGAAGACTCCGGGGCGCTCAATAAAAAGAGACTTTCAAAAAGGAGGCAGCATTATGTCGAAGATCGGTGAACTCTACCAGACAGCAGATTGGAAGTCCGAGAAGCACGTGCCCGTGATCGAGTGCCCGGAGCAGGTCACCAAGGACGCCATGTTCGACGTCAAGGTGACGCTCGGAAAAGAAGTCGCCCACCCCAACACCACCGCCCATCACATCCGCTGGATCCAGCTGTACTTCAAGCCTGAGGGCGGCAAGTTCGCCTACCAGGTGGGTAATTTCGAGTTCTCGGCCCACGGGGAGTCGACGGAGGGCGCCGACAAGGGGCCCGTCTACACCCATCACGCGGCGACGACGGGTCTGAAGGTCACGACATCGGGGGTGCTGATCGCCACCGCGTTCTGCAACATCCACGGCCTTTGGGAAAACAGCAAGCAGATTACGGCCAAATGATTCGGTGGAGTCCCGGTTGGAAGGGGACATCGATCTCCGGGGTTTCCTGGGCCTGTCGCAGGACGCCCCGCGGGGATAGGCTGAGATCCGCATGTTCTTCAAGATCGACGCCGATGCGCCCGAGGAGATGCTAAAGGAAATCGCCCAGCTGGGACCGACCTACTCGCCGGTGTATGACACCATCACCCGGGCGGCCCCCGTCAAGGTGACGCTCGAAAAATGACGGTCGTGAAGGCGGCCGGTCGGGTCCGGCCTCCTTCACGGCGTACCCATCGGGAAGGAGCCCATACGATGGCCACGAAGCAGAATAATCCCACATTGAAAAAGACCGGGGACAACGAGGAGATTTTCGTTTTGAGAGCCCAGGATCAATCCGCGCCGCGCAGTGTCATTCTCTGGATTGCGGACAACCTGCACGCCCCGGACGAAAAGCTGAGGGATGCTTTCGAATGCGCCCTGCGGATGCGCAGGCATTCAAAAACGAAACCTGCGGATTGAACGCGGGCCGGCAGCTCCCGCCGTCGCAACAAGGCCACGCTGTCGAATCGGCTGGGGTCTCCGCTTGAATCACGTGCCTGTCTCAGTTTCCGCATGCGCAGCCGCGGATGGCGGCAAGCAGCTCCGGCACAGCGCAGCCCTTGGTTTTGTAGTCGCAGGCCCCGGCATCGCGCATGGCCTGCGCACGATCCTGATCTTCGTACATCGAAAGACCGATGATGCGAATTCCCGGGTGCTCCCGGTGAATGATCCGTGTCGCCGCAATTCCGTCGACCCTGGGCATACCGATGTCCATCAGGATGACATCCGGCTTGAGATTTTCGGCCAGATCGATCGCCTCCTGGCCGTCGGCGGCGTGGCCGACGACGCGAAGATCCGTCTTTTTTCTCAACATCCGGTCCATGCCGTCACGAAAAAGGGTGTGGTCGTCGGCGATCAGCACCCGAATGAGGTCATCCGACGTCGCACCCATCTCAGCCCGGCAACTGGCGCCGGTTTCAGCCGGATGGGCAGCGGCCGGCGTCACGCTAGACGCTTGAGGGGTAGGAACAGTCAACGTAAAACGGCTGCCCTTGGACGGGGAGCTTTCGATTTCAAGCACTCCCCCGATCAACCCGATCCGCTCGCGGATGCTGAACAACCCGAATCCCCCGTCTTCATCGGGCGATTTCAGCCGGGCGGGGTCGAAGCCGACCCCCTCGTCACTGACGACAACCCGCAGGCGTTCCTCGCCTGCCCGGACCAGGTGAACCCGTGCCCCGGTCACGTTGGCATGCTTGACGGCGTTCAGCAACAGCTCGCGCACCGATTCGAACAGCAGCACTTTCACGTCTTCGTCCAGCTCAGGTCGTGCTTCGATCGAAAGATCGACATCGAAACGGTGCTGGCTCCTCATCCAGCGTGCCAGCCACTCCAGGCCGTCCGCAATCCCCCCTTCGTGCAGAATAGGCGGGCTGAGCTCGGAGCTCAGCATCCGGGATATCCTAACGGATTCATCCAGTATGCGTTCGATCTCTTCCGCCGCCTGCTTGAGGTTCTCCGGCCCGGCCGGATCGGCGAAACCTCCAAGCCGCATCTTGGCAGAAAGCAGGTGCTGTTGAAGACCGTCGTGAAGCGTTTTAGACAGGCGCTTGCGCTCTCGCTGCTCGGTCAGGGCCAGTTCGCCTGCCAGAAGCCGCAGTTGTTTGGCCCGGTGGTCCAGGGCTTCGTTTGCTTTGAGCAGTGCGGCCTGGTTCTCGCGCAAGGCCTCTTCCGCCTGTTTGCGCTCGGTAATGTCGCTTATGACAACCCGCGCCACGCGCTCATCACCGGTGGTATCCGGAGAAACGGTTGCTTCCAGCCGAGCCCAGAACGGCAATGCCCCCTTGCGACGCATGCGCAGCTCGCATGCCTGGGGGCTCCCCGTTCTCATCAGCTCCCTGCGGCAGTGGTAATAAACGTTGCCGTCTTCGGGCGCGACGAAGCTGGACAAAAGCTGGCGGACGAGTACGGCCCGGTCTGTCCCGAAAAGACCGGCGGCCGTGAGATTGGCTTCAAGAATCGTTCCCTTCGGGCTTAAGGTGACGTAGCCGACCGGGGCCAGGTCGTAGAGGTCGAAATACCGCGCCCGCGACTCTTCCAATGCCAGCTGGGCCCGGCGCAGCTCTTCGTTTTGCATCTCCAGCTCGATCTGGTGCACCTGCAGTTCGTGCAGCATACCCGCACCTCCCCGAGGATGAGCTCTTCCGGGGCCGGCGGATCCTCCGCGCTGCAGCTTTTGCTCCGCCCGCCTGCGCAGGTTCCTCGCCCTATTGGGGATGTTCTCTTTATCTGCCATGGCCCTTATCTGCTATAAACCGGAGAGTACTCCTGATTGCGGGAATCCCTGTACCATCCACCGCCCAGGCAAAAAATAAGGTCGATGCTGTATTTGCGCGCACACCATTCATCGAACAGCAGGGCATTTTCTCCCTCATTGGTGAAATCGCGCTTTCGACGGCGGCGGGCGGCTGATCCCTCCGAACATCAGCGCCATATCGCTTTTGCGGCAGACATACCCCATGCCCGCTTCCGCCGTCCTGACAGCCTCGAGAAGTTCTTTCCGCAGGATCCCATTCCGAGGTCCGGGTGATATGTCAATGATTTAGCATAGGCCGTTCATTAATAAATGCGGCGAATACGGTAATTGGTGCGAAAATGCAATTTATTTAATACCCGAGGAGAGCGTCGCGAATTTTGGTTTTTGATGATTCATGGAGGTTTGAACCTCCAAGACCCAAGACCGGTATCGCATTCGATTACCTATTGCAGTGCCCCGCAACTATGGGATAAGATCCAACACCTTCGTGAGCTTTAACTTCCTTTAGGTAAGCCACCGGCTTTGCCGGTGGACTCCCGGAGTTTGACAGATCCGGGAAAAAAATGAAGCCTCCTCACGTGAACCGCTCAAATTCACGTACACGAGGAGGCTCCATGGGAAACGTAGAAAGTTTAAGCCACACCCGATGGGATTGCAAGTATCATCTGGTCTGGGTTCCGAAATGTCGGCGAAAGGTTTTGTACGGGCAATTGCGCAAGCATCTGGGGCAGGTGCTCCACGATCTGGCTGGGCAGAAAGAGAGCAAGATCCTGGAGGGGCATCTGCAGGCTGATCATGTGCATCTGCTGGTGTCGATACCACCGAAATACTCCGTTGCTCAGGTGGTTGGATTCATCAAGGGCAAGAGCGCCATTCACATTGCCCGCAACTACTTGGGTCGGCGTAAGAACTACACCGGGATGCACTTCTGGGCCCGGGGCTATTTCGTTTCAACCGTAGGTGCCGATGAGGCGACGATCGCGAGTACATCCAAAAGCAGGAGAAAGAAGACGCTCGCCTCGATCAACTGGGACTGTTCGCTGAAGCTTGACCACCGTCAGGTGGTCAGAGAATCTTTTCCGAATACCGCTTTGAGCGGTTCACAAATCCAAGCCACCGGCTTTGCCGGTGGTCACTGACTTTGTGGGATTGAGGCTCCCGCCGCAAGCGGCGGGGAAGGCGAACCGCTATTTCCGGTTCGACCAATAAGGTTTTGACGAAAATTTCAAACGCTCGACTATGCCCACGGATCCATCCAACCATCCTTTCGAGGCGATTAATTCCCTGCAGCAACTGCGACAGGAACTGTCCGAGGTTCGCTCGCAATTGGCGGCCAAAGAAGAGCAGTGCCAGGAGCTGTCGCAGGAGCTCGAGCAACTGAAGCCCCCGGAAACTGCCGGAAAACGAACAACCGACGCGCCCTGTAAGTCTCAAGCAAAGCGATACGCCGCTCGCAGGGCTTTTAGCCGAGCACAGGACCCTCATGGACGCGATGACCGACGGTCTGATGCTCGCCGATCCGACCGGGCGTGTTACCTATCACAACCCGGCCTCGCTGGCCCTTCACGGCTACTGGAGCCTGGAAGAGGCATTGCTGCCGATAGACCAATTGGCGGTTCCAGCTGGAATTTATTGACCTGACGGGCATGCCGGTGCCGGTCGAAGAATGGCCGATGCCCCGCGCTTTGCGCGGAGACACCTTCAACGGCTATGAGCTTCGTATCCGTCGACGAGACAACCAAAAGGAGGTTGTCGGTAGTTACACGGGAACTCTGGTACGCGATCCCGAGGGGCAGCCCCTCTTCGTCATGCTCACCGTGCGCGACGTCACCGGGCACCGGCAGGCTGAAATGGCGCTGAAAGAAAGCGAAGAGATATTTCGCAGTGCTTTTGCCAACGCGGCAATTGGTTTTGCGATGGAGACACCCGAGGGCCGCTTCCTGGATGCGAACCCCGCCTATTGCATGATAACGGGCTACAGCATCGATGAACTCCGGAACGTGGCGTTTCCGCAGCTGATTCATGCCGATGATCTGGCAGAGAACATGCAGCAGATCGACCGGATGCTTGCCGGAGAGATCATAAATTTCGTAGTCGAAAACCGCTATTGCCGCAAAAATAATGGCGTCGTTTGGGTGCGCAAAAGTGTCTCTTTGGTACGCAGCAAAGAGGGCAAGCCGCTGTGGATCATCGCGCTGGTGGAAGATATTTCCGGCAGCAAGCACACCGAGGAGGCGCTGCGTCAAAGCTGGAATGACATGGACCGGGCCCAAGAGGTTGGAGGCATCGGCAGTTGGCGGCTTGACGTGCGCCGCAATGTCCTGACGTGGTCAGACGAAAACCATCGCATTTTCGGCGTGCCTAAGGGTACGGCGCTGAGCTACGAAACGTTCCTGGGGGTCGTTCATCCAGAAGACCGCGAGTACGTAGACGAGAATTGGAAGGCGGCTCTGACCGGGGAGCCCTACGATATCGAGCACCGCCTGGTGGTGGACGGTGAGGTGAAATGGGTGCGGGAGAAGGCCTTTCTTGAATTCGACGATGCGGGAAAGTTGATGGGGGGCTTCGGGATCACCCAGGACATCACCGAGCGCAGGAAGGGCGAGGAGAGCCTGCGATCAAGTGAGGAACGCTACCGGGGTCTTTTCGAAGCCATGAGCGAGGGATTTGCCCTGCACGAAATTATTTGCGATGCCGATGGGAATCCCTCCGACTATCGCTTCCTGGAGGTAAACTCGGCCTTTGAGCGTCTCACCGGGCTTACGCGCTTTGCCTTGATCGGCAAGCGAGTAAAAGAGGTCCTGCCGGACACCGAGGCGCACTGGATCGCCAGCTTCGGCCGGGTGGCCCTTACCGGTGAGCCGCTGAACATGGAGGAATTCTCCGGTGAACTGAACCGCTGGTACAACGTCTTCGCCTACCGGCCCGCACCAGGTCAGTTTGCCGTAGTCTTTAACGACGTGACCGAACGCAAACAGTCCGAAGAAGCGCTGAAGCTGTTAAACGAAACCCTGGAGCAGCGGGTCGCCGAGCGCACGGCGCTGGGCGAGGCCCGGAGCCGCCAGCTTCAGGCGTTGGCGGTACAGTTGATCGAGGCTGAAGAGCGCGAGCGGCGGAGGCTCGCCCAGCTGCTGCACGACGATCTCCAGCAGATCCTGGCCGCCACCCGGATGCAGCTTGAAGCCGCCTGTGAGGAACTCCCGCATGAGCCCATGCTGGAGAACGTCGGGCGGCTGCTGGAAGAATCCATCGAGACATCACGCCGCCTTTCGCACGAGTTGAGCCCTGCAGTCCTGCACCACTCCGGCCTGATCCCCGCTCTCACGTGGCTGGGCGGGCAGTTCAAAGACAAGTTCGGACTGCAGGTCCAGTTGGAGTCGGACACGGCGGAGCGGTTTGAAGATTCGCCCTTGAAACCGTTCCTGTTTCGGGCGGTCCAGGAGCTGTTGTTCAACGTCATCAAACATGCCGGTGTTAAATGTGCCCACGTCAACCTTTCTGCTTCAGACAGCAGACTTTGCATTGCCGTCAGCGATGAGGGGCTGGGGTTCGATCCCGAAGTCTTGGACTTCCACGATGAAACGACCGGCTTTGGGCTTATGAGCATTCGCGAGCGTGCCCGCTACGCCGGGGGAGACCTCGTGATCGAAAGTAGTCCGAAAAAGGGCAGCCGCTTCACGCTGACGGTTCCGGTCCGCTTGGCCGGACCCGATGACCCGCAGCGCAGGGCGACCGACCGGCTGGCCCCATATCGGCCTGAAGGGGATGCGGCGGGAATTCGGGTGCTTTTCGTAGACGATCACCACGTGATGCGCCAGGGCCTGATCAACTTGATGAAGGCCCTGCCCGGCATCCAGGTGGCAGGCGAGGCGGCCAATGGGCGGGAAGCCATCGAACGGGTCCGGCAACTGAAACCCGATTTGGTGTTGATGGACATCTCCATGCCGGAGATGGATGGAATCGAGGCGACCCGACGCATCAAGGCCGAGCTGCCAACCGTGCGGATAGTAGGGCTTTCGGTGCACGAAGAGGACCCTCTAGCTGAAGCAATGCGCGCGGCCGGGGCGGAAGCACTGGTGAGCAAAACCGCCCCCTCTTCCCTGCTGCTGCGGACGATCTTCGGCGCCTCTGCCGGCGAGAAGGGGTAGGCTTGGCCTTGTGTTAACGCTGCTATCGAGCCCCCTTGTCCGCGTCAGCCCCAACTCCAGACCGCGAAAAATATCCTGCCGGCAAGCCCCAAGGGCGGAACGTCGGAAGGGAGCAACCTATCCAGCGACAGCAGGGTGAGAACGAGGAAAGCGTAAACATTAAGCTGCACGAAGATGAATTTCAGATTGCCTTCGTGGCGGGGAGACAGCAAAAGCGTATAGGTCCGGCCGATGAGCCAAAAGGTGGCTGCCAGCAGAAATAGAAGAACCCCGGGAAGCCGCGGCCGGATGAACATGGGGATCAGCAGGCAGGCCACCCCGGTGGCCAGGATCCAAGCGAAGACAATCCCTTTCAGCTGCTCCGCTGTCAGCCGTTTGGCCAGACTCGGATAGCCGGCCCTCTCATAATCGCCGGCGAAGGCGATCAGAAGAAGAAAGAAATGGGGGACCTGCCAGAGAAAGAAGAAAGAGCCGAGGGCTCCCAGACGTGGATCGAAAAGGCTCCCCCCGGCCGCCACCCATCCCACGGCCGGAGGGATCGCCCCCACCAAGGCTCCCGGCAGCACCGCCCAGGCGAACCTGCGCTTCAGGTAGAGATAGACGCCGTTGTACCACACCATGGCGAGGAGCCCGAGTCCGCATGCCATCCAGCCGGCAGACATAAGAAGGGCCGCCGAACCGGAGCCGGCGAGCAGCGCCGACACCCGCAGAGCCGTTGCGGGAGCCATCTTTCCGGCCGGCAGAGGCCGTCTCCTCGTCCGTTCCATTTTCGCGTCCGCCTTCCTCTCCTGATACTGGTTCAGCGCACAGGCGCCGCAGGAGAGAAGCAAAACCCCCAACGCCGGGTGGAACATTGCGCCCGAAACCCGTTCTCCGGCCAGGATAAAACCGGCACAGGCCGAAAGCGCGACAAAAAATGAAACCCTGAACTTGGTCAACTGCGCGACGATAGCCAGAAGGGAGAACACCCTCACGGCCTGCGAAGTCTCTCGTGCGCCTTGCTGCATGTCCATTTTTTGCCGTATAGTCCCTTCCGGCTTGGCTCTGCGAGTGCTTTGCCCTCAGCTGTGATCTGCTATTTTGAAATGGCTTCTATTGTTTGCCTATCGCAAAGCCGGGTTTTTTCCGGGTCGCCAGAAAGTCCAGCAGGTTTTCGGTTTCCGTGGTGGAAAGGATGCGGCCGAATACCGGCATGTTGTACGCGCCGTTCATGATGCGCAGCGTCAGCTGGTCGCGGGTCAGCCGTTCGGCTATCCACGTCAGGTTAGGCCCCCTCTTTCCTCCATGGCCCTCTATGGTATGGCAGTAAAGGCATGCCATCTTGTTGAAAACCATTGCCCCCTCATATACCGGGCCGGAAGAAGCCCCGATAACGTCCGCAGTCAGGGGAGAGGCATTGACGCGGGGTGACCAGTTCTCATGCCACCCGGCTACGGTCAGAGCGGCAATTCCCGAGAAGATGCATACCACGGCAGCCACTGCCAGAGGTCTTCGCGCCGGGTGACGCTCGCCGCGGTTGCTCACCAGCGGGACCGATAAGAGGACCAGACCGATCAGCAAGGGCGTCAAGACCATGAAATAGTTCTCGAGAGCGTGCGGCAGCAGGGCAAGCAGGGCGAAAAGCCACCAGAAATACCAGTCCGGGCGGGGGTGCGCGTTAATCAGCGAAGGATCGGGCGGATTGTCGAGCGCGGGCGGACCGACCACCCAGGCCAGCAGCAGCACAACCAGAACCACGCCGAGAGCGAACGTGAAATCGCGCAACACGACCGTCGGCCAGAAAGGGACGCCTTCCTTCCGCAGCATGTCATGATACTCCGAACGGTACGTCGCGGGATCCACCCCGCGGCCCGGCACGGGAGGCTCGGATACGCCGTTGCGCAGCACCAGGTACACGTGCAGGCCAATCAGGGACGCAAGCAGGATCGGTAAAATCATGACATGCATGTCGAATATGCGGCTCAGGGTGTAGGTCCCCACCACATCCCCGCCTAATATGAAGTGAGCAAGCCACGTGCCGATCAGCGGAACGTGTCCGGCCATCTTTGCGGCTACCACCATCCCGAATACGGCGTTCTGGTCCCAGCGCACGATCTGACCGCAGTACGCCGTCACCAGCGTGGTCGCCATCAGCAATACGCCGCTCGTCCAGTTCAATTCCCGCGGAAACTTGAAGCTCCCCATCAGGAATACCCTGAGGAAGTGAATGATGAGCAAGGTGACCATCATCGACGCTCCCCAGTAATGCATGCCTCTCAGCAAAGCGCCGAGCGGCGCCTTGTCGGTGATATACTGCAGGCTTTCAAAGGCGCCGCCCGCCGAGGGGACATAGGTCGTCAGCAGGCCGATGCCGGTGGCAACCTGCATGATGAAAGCCGTCAGGACCGCGCTGCCGAAGACATACTTCCATTTAACACCGGGCGCGGCCGGATGAGCGGCAATCGTTTCAATCGGTTTGACAAGGCCGGTTCGATCGTCCAGCCATTGCAAGAGCTTGTTCTGCTGTTTCATCCCCTTACTCTCTCTTCCTGTTTTCTGTGATGGGGATGGGACGGCTCTCCAGTTCGACCTGCCCGCCGCGCACTCTGACCTGGAAACGCTGCAGCGGAAAGGGAGCGGGGCCGGCCGCGACAATCCCGTCCTCATAATAAACGCTGCCGTGGCAGGGACAGATAAACAGTTTGGAAGAGGCCTCCCAGCGCACCGGGCAGCCGAGGTGGGAGCAATTGAGCACAAAGGCGATGAAGTTGCTATCCCCGACCCTGCGCACCCAGGCTCCGGTCTTTCCCGACACACCCGCCCAGGGCCTTGCCGACGGGTTTTCAAAGGAGACCAGGACCGTATCGCCGACAGTGAACCGGTCTACCGCCCCCACGGATACCCACTGACGATGCATCTTGCGGGATACCGGTAACAGAATGTAACTGATTACCGGCAGCCCCGCCATGATCGCGATCAGAGAGCCGATGGCCACGCCGAGCCCAGCCAGGAAACGGCGCCTGCCCGGGTCTTCTTTGCCGGATCGGCCGGCCCTATTGTTCTCATCGTTCTTCACTGGAGAGCTCTCCTACCCACTTTATGATGGCGAGAATGAAAAGTACTATTCCCGTAGCAGTTATAATGTTTGATGTCAGGACCCCGAGTCCCATGAGCGTTGCTCCTAAAGAAAGAACGAAGGGCCAATATGTGGCCGGGGGTATGCTTGCGGGCTTTGGAATGTTCCAGCCGGCTGAATTTTCCTTTTCGTTCTCTTGGGAAAAATCCGCGGGGCCGGCCGGATTATCACCGTAGTTTTGCATCTCCGAATCCTTTCTCTGCTGTTTCCCATTCTTCAGGGTTACGGTAAAGCCGGCAGATGACGGCCAGCAGCGACGCGAAATACAGCAGGCCGCCGATGATCCACATGAACATGCCGCCCAGATTGAGGTCCGACTGGGGGTCCAGTTTCCAGATCGTGCGGATAAGCCGGAAGATTCCGGTGCCGTCGGAGGAGCGCATGTACGTGGGGTAATATCCCAGGGGTGAAAAGGTCAACAATACCCCCAGGATCAAATTGGCCGACATGGCGATAAATATATAAACCGCCCCGATGAGGGGTGAAAGCCGGTGCGACTGCAAAGGGGTGAAGATGGGCCAAAAGAATATCGTTCCCGTGAGCAGTAAGCTCAGATGCTCCACGGCGTGGATACCTTCGTTGTTCAGCGCCGCGTTATAGAACACGGGCAGGTGCCAGAACCACATGGTCCCCACTGACAGCAGCCAGGCTACGACCGGCCTGCGGAGCAATCGCTCGGCCTTTGCCGCGACTCCGAAGGACAAAATTGCCTGGACCGGGGCCGGCGGGAGGCCGAGCAGGAGAAGTGGAGGTACGGCCAGATAGAGCAAGAGATGCTCCATCATGTGGGCGCTGAAGAGGTAATTGTCGCCGAGAAAATCGAGCGGCCCGATCAGCGTCAGCAGCATGAGCAGCACGCCTGAGCTGAAGAGCGCTGTTTTGCGGTTCATGCGCAAGCGGACGACCCATAGATACACTAAAAAGAGCACTGCGGATCCGAAGATCACCGTGGGCTCGAAATCCCACGCCTCCCAAAAAAGTTGTTCGTTGGTCATCGCAGCACCCACAGGTAGACGACGGGAAAGATGATCATCCATACCGCGTCGACGAAGTGCCAGTAAATCGAAACGCTTTCCACGGCCTGAGAGGGGCCCGTAACTGCCCGGTTCAGTTCAAGGCCGAAAAGGGTCCCCAGCAGGATAAGCCCGATAAACACATGGAGACCGTGAAAGCCCGTAAGGGTAAAAAAGGTCGTGCCGAACAGGTCCCGGCTGATGGTCACGTCTTCTCGGATGAGGGAGACGTACTCGCTGCCCTGCCCCGCTAAAAAAGCCGCTCCCAACGCAATGGTAACCAGAAGCCATGCAAGCGCCGCCCGGCGTCTTCCGGTCCCGAAATGAATGCCGCTTAGCCACATGGTACAGCTACTGCTGATGAGGCATGCGGTGAACACGGCGGTTCTCGGGATGTCCAGGTAACGGAACGCGTCCGCCGCGCTGGGCGTGGTCGCGTGATAGACTACGTAAGCGATGATTAGCAGTATAAAGAAAACCGCTTCTGATGCCACAAAAAGCAGCATTGCCAGTCTGATCTTGTTCATGCGCTATCCCCCCTCTGAGAAGGCGGCGCTGCAGCGCCCGGCTGCTTTTCGGATCGCTCCAGATCCCATAAAGGCCTGATGCTGCGAACAGGCGGAATCCGGTCGAAATTGTGCGGCGGAGGCGGAGAGGATGTGGCCCATTCCAGGGTCCATCCACCCCAGGGGTTGTCCTCGGCCGGTTTCCCTTTGAAAAGGCTGACGACCAGATTAGCGAAAAAAACCAGGATTCCCAGCCCAAGAGCGTAAGAAAAGAGAGAGGATATCAGGTTGATGGTTGCAAGATGCGGCAGATCGGCGTACGTAAAGACCCTGCGCGGCATGCCGGCGAGCCCGGCGAAGTGAAGAATGAAAAAAGTGCCGTTGAAGCCGATTACCATGAGCCAGAACTGGAGTTTTCCCAGTCTTTCCGAAAGCATGCGCCCGGTGACTTTCGGGTACCAGTAATAAAACCCCGCCATAATGGTAAAGACAGTGCCGCCCAGCAGCGTGTAGTGAAAATGGGCCACCACGAAATAGGTGTGGGTAAGCGCCCAGTCGATGGGCACGGTGGCGAAGACCACGCCGGTCAGCCCGCCGATCGTGAACTGTATGATAAAGGCAACGGCGAACAGCATGGCCGTATCGAAGCTGATCGAGCCGCCCCACATGGTGGCGATCCAGTTGAAAATCTTGATCCCGGTGGGGACGGCGATCAGCATGGTTGCCAGGGCGAAGACATAATAGACCGTAAAGTTCATTCCCGTAGCGAACATGTGATGCGCCCAGACGCCGAAGCTGAGGAAACCGATCGCCACGGTGGAAACGGCCAGGAAGGCGTAGCCGAAGATCGGCTTGCGGGAGAAAACCGGGATCACCTCCGATATGATCCCGAAGCCGGGCAGGATCAGAATATAAACCTCGGGATGGCCAAAAAACCAGAAATAATGCTGCCACAGCAGGGGCTTGCCCCCGCCCGCGGGATTGAAAAAGAGGGCGTTCAGATGCCGGTCGAAGAACAGCATCACCAGCGCCGTGTTCAGTGCGGGCAGGGCCAGGAGCATGAGAACGGCGTTGACCGCCGACATCCATACGAACAACGGCACCCGGGACAGTTTCATGTCAGGGGCGCGCAGGGTGGCAACGGTGACGAGAATGTTGATTGAGCCCATGATCGTCCCTGCCCCGGTCAGGAGGAGGCCGACGATCCAATAGTCCACGCCGGTGCCGATCATGTGCTTGCTCATCGTATAGTTGGGTTCTGTAAGCGGAGCATAAGCGGACCAGCCCACGTTGAGCGTGCCGCCCGTAAAAAAGCTGAAATAGATAAGGAGTCCGCCCATCAGATACAGCCAGTAGCTGAGCGCGTTCATCCTCGGGAACGCGACGTCGCGGGCCCCGATCATCAGGGGAGTGAAATAGATCATGAATCCGATGAGCATGGGCATGACCGCGAGAAATATCATCGTGGTGCCGTGCATCGTGAAGACCTGGTTGTAGGTCTGGGGTGACAGCCACTCGTGGTTCGGTCTGATAAGCTGGGTGCGCATGATCATCGCCAGGGACACCGCCGCCAGGAAGAACGTCAGCGATGTTATGAAATACATGATGCCAATCTGCTTGTGGTCCACGGAAGAGAGCCAACTCAGCAGTCCTCTATATTCCCTCATGTCAAAAACGGTCCCGGCTTTTTCAGGAGCAGCGGACTCACCGTTCATTTCAAACCTCCGAGATAGGCAACAAGATACCTGATCTGGTCGTCGGAAAGGCCGAGGTCGGGCATGTTGCAGTCCTTTACGGCCTGGGGATCCTTGAGCCACCTGGACAGGTTCTCCGGCGTGTTGGGAAGCGTACCCGCAGCCAGGGTTTCCCGGCTTGCCACGTGTGTCAAATCGGGAGCGACACGGCCTTTGGTCATAAGTCCGGCAATGGAGTGGCAGTTGACGCAGTTTTTTTGTCTGAAGATGCCAACGCCTGTGTCTGCGGCAGCCGTGGAGGGTGGCGAAGCGGGCCGTTGCTGGCTCCTGATCCACACATTGAATTCCTCGGGAGTCTGCGCAATGACCCGGATCCTCATCATCCCATGCCCCATGCCGCAGAACGAATTGCAGGCGCCCAGGTAGACCCCCGGCCGCTCGAGGGTCAGCCACAGGTGGTTAGGGTGGCCTGGAATCATATCGATCTTCTGTCCCATCGACGGGACCCAGAAGCTATGGATGACGTCTCCGGATTCGAGCCGGATAAGCAGGCGTCTGTCTAAGGGTAAATGGATCTCGTTGGCCGCCGTTGCTCCCGGTTGAGGATAGTGCAGCTCCCACCACCACTGGTGCGCTGTTACGGTCAGGTCGGGCTGATAGCCGAGCGCCGGCGGATTCACCTGAGACATGATCCTGACAGCGACGATAAAGAGCCCGATGACGATGAGAAGGGGAATGGATATCCAGAGGACTTCCAGCCGGACGTTCTCGCTGAACTGCTTCGGCTCCCGTCCTTTCCGTCGGCGGAATCTGATCAAGGCGTACACCACCAGCCCTGCGACAATAACAAAGATAACGGCGGCGACGCCGAGCACAATATAAAAGGAGCTCAGAATATCGGAGGCTTCCTTGGTCGCCGGTTGCAAAACTGATGTAAAAGTATCCATTTTTTATCGCTTCTTATACAGGTGATAAGGTTCGGATATACTTATCCCGAAGAATCATTTCTTAATTGAGAGCGGCATGCGAACAAGCCCGGCCGGCTTGAGAGGGCCAGGCAGGATTATTTCATTCGAGTTCAGGGCGAGACTGGCGGCAGCGAAAATCGAAGAGATCGAAGTAGCGGGCCCTCGACTCCTCCGGGGAAGCCTTCATCCGGTTCGACGGCGTGTTTTGCATCGGCAGCTCGGTCGTAGGAACCCGCGTTCCGGGAATTAGGAGCTTGCGTTCCTCCGCCGACGGCAGATCGGCAACGTGGGCAGTCTGCTCTGCTGCTTTTTCCTCTGCCGCGTTGCGCAACCGCTTAGAGGAATCTGGAATCTGCCGGCCACTGGCCATGACCGCATTCCTTCCCGAGTTCGGTTTTCTACTACACGTCCGGTTTGCTCTGCAATACATACAATCCTGTATATAAGCAAACACTTTCTAAGCCGTCGGGCAACGGATCCGGCCGATAGGTGCTGATCCAGGTCACAGTCCCGTGGGCTGCCACAATTAGGCCGGACACCATCCACATCGCCGCTTCGATGCGGGCCGAATGGCACCATTCCGGCAAGCAGGCTGCCTTTCGGTTGGAGGATCGGTAGCGGCGCCCAAACGACAGGGCCATGACGATCACCGGGATGACGACGACCCGTATCAGCCCGAATGCCACAAATACGGCATCGGCCCTATAGCCGAATCCGCCGCGAGTCGTTATTATATCCATAGAAAAGACGCCGGTCGCTCCCGGATCCAGACCATCTGCGGCTGCAGGGGGTTGTGTGGCGGCCGGCGCGTGTTCGGCGAGATGTCCGGGCAGGCAACGGCGCCCGGCAGAAACTAAGGGAGAAGAGCCCATGATGTACATTTCGATCATCGTCAGTTTCCTGATCCTTCTTTGCCTGGTCATTGTCGGCACACAGAACACCATGCCCCTGCAGATCCAGTTTGCGTGGTGGAATGTGGAAATGTCGCTTTCCGCCGCACTCGCGTGGGCGGCGGCGGCCGGAGCGGTCGTGGCAGCTCTCGTGAGCCTTCCCAGGCTGTCGGTGAAAACCTTCCAGGCCAGACGACTTCGCAAGGAAGTGCGGCGACTCGAAGATCTCTGCAGATGTTCGGGACCGGGGAAGGTCTCCTGACCTTACCAGTCACGTCCCAGACTCTCGGATCGGCCCGGGAAACTTTGTGTATTTTTTTGCAAGCCGATCAACGCACGGCTTCGAAGAAAACCCATGCGCACCGATTCTGGAACCGAACTCCAAAAATCCTTCCAGAGAAACGCGGGACCCATTACCCTATACACATTCCGTTTGCAGGCAAAGTGGGTGTATGCATGGAGCCTATCACCCGGCACCGCGTCCGCCCCTGACCGTCCGGCTAACGGTCGGCGGATTGGCTGTCATCCTGGCCTGGAAGTACATCACGCTTGACCATTTTCTCGTGGTATTGATCGAACCCATTGACGGTTTCTACAACCTGAAGATAGATTGCGTCATCGGATCGATTTTTTCTATTCGCCGCCTTAAAGACGACCTGTTGGCGTGATGCGAACCGCTCTGAACACACCGTGCCCATTATACAAACCAAATGGAGGCCTCCTGGTGAAGAGAAGAACAGGAAACCGAGCTGCGGGACGCAACGGCATGAGATTTCTGGCTGGGGCGTGCGGCATCCTGTGGATCATCGGAGTCTGTCCGGCATCCGCCCAGACCCCGGCTGCGCCTTCAACCCACGAAAGCTCTCTGCCCGAAGTGAAAGCGGCAGATCTCGAGGCTCTCGCCGCCACCATCGAAAACGACCAGTCGCGCAAGCAGATGCTCGAACAGATCCGGGCGCTGATTGCCGTGGCCAGGAGTTCGAATCCGGCCCCGACGGAAAAACCCATCAGCGAACGGTTGGCGGAAACCGCTTCGAACACGATTGAAGAGACGTCCCAAAGCCTGAGAGACATCGGCCGCTTTTTCCCCAACCAACAGGCGGTGAATGACTGGATACGGAACCGGCTCTCGGACCCTGCCAAGGTTGGTCGGATGGCCGGAAAGGCATGGCCGGTGGTCTTGATATTCGGTATTGCATGGCTGATTGAATTTTCGACGGCACGGCTGCTTGCCCGCCCCCGCCGACGCCTGGAAGAACGGGCGCATGGAACCGTGGCGGCCCGCCTGCCGCTGGCGGTCGGCAGGGCCTTCCTGCGGCTTGGCGCCGTAGCGGCATTTACCGTTGCGGGGTTGGCCGTTTTCTTTTTTATCCGACCCGGTGGCCTTGTTGGCGAGGTGGTGCTTCAGACGTTCGCCGCATACATTGCCGGCCGAATCCTGGTAATCGCGGCACGCATGATTCTTGCGCCGGGGGTACCCTCCTTGCGTTTGGTGCCGCTCGGCTCCGAGGCCGCCGGTTCCCTGTTTGTGTGGATCCGGCGGCTGATGATGGCGGCCCTGGCAGGCTACCTGCTGGCCAGCATTTTCCTGCTCTTCGGCTTGCCTTCGAGAGGGTTTGCCGCCCTGATGAATCTTCTCGGCATAATCCTGCTGGTCCTGCTGATCGTCTTCGTTCTTCGACACCGCTTGGCTGTCGCCGTGTGGATCCGCGGCGCTGAAGATCCATCTTCCGGGCGGTACGCTGTCCGCCGGTCGTTCCGGCGGGGGCTCGCCGCTGTCTGGCACTTGCTGGCCATCGTGTACCTGACCGGTTTCTTCGTCGTCTGGTGGCAGTCCATCAAAGGCGGCTTGGTTTACCTGGGCCGCGGCACGCTGCTGTCGGCCCTCGTGCTCTTCCTCGTCTGGATCGTCTTTCAAGGGTTGCAGCGCAGTGCCGACCGGGCATTGGCCATCGGGGAAGACCCCCAGCGACGAGGTCCCGGGCTCAAGGCGCGAGCCGGCGCGTATCTTCCGGTGGTCTTGAACGTTGTCCGCGCCGCTATCGCACTGTTTGCCGCCCTGTCGATCCTGGAAGCCTGGAACGTGGATGCCTACCAATGGCTGAAGGCGCCTGCCGGCCAGCGGGTCCTCGGCGTTTTCTTCAGCATCGCAGTGGTGGCCGCAATTGCCGTCGTGGCCTGGGAGACCGTGACCGTTGCCACCGAACGCTACCTGGCCGACGCCGAAAAATCCGGCAAAACGCCGGCTCAGAGCGCGCGGGCCCGCACACTGCTGCCCCTGATGCGCAAGGCGCTGCTGCTGGTGTTGATCGTCATCGTCTCTCTCATCGCGCTCTCCGAGCTCGGGATTCACATCGGTCCCCTGCTGGCCGGTGCCGGCATCATCGGCTTGGCCGTCGGCTTCGGCGCGCAGAAGCTGGTCCAGGACGTCATCACGGGGGTGTTCATTCTGCTGGAGGACTCGGTTGCGGTCGGGGACGTGGTCACCGTGGCCGGCATCGGCGGCCTGGTTGAGGACTTGTCGATCCGGTCCATCCGCCTGCGCGACCTCGCAGGTAGCGTTCATACCGTACCGTTCAGCTCGGTCAGTACCGTCACCAACATGACCAAGCTGTATTCCTACTACCTGCTGGACATCGGAGTCGCGTACCGTGAAAACACAGACGAGGTTGCGGAGGTCTGCCGGCAGATCGTCGCGCAGATGCGCGCTGAGCCCGAATTCGCGCCGGAGATCCTCGAGCCCCTCGAAGTCCTGGGGGTGGACCAGTTTGCGGACTCTGCGGTCATCATCAAGGCGCGCATCAAAACACGCCCCATCAAGCAGTGGATGGTGGGACGCGAGTTCAACCGGCGCATGAAGAAGCGTTTCGACGAGCTGGGCATCGAGATCCCCTTCCCGCACCACACGCTTTATTTCGGCGCCGACAAGGAAGGCAAGGCACCTGCGCTGCACGCCGTCCTGGCGTCACAGCCCCCGGCGGAGCGGGACCCTTCCCTGGGAAGCGGCAAGAAGGAATACCCGGCGGGATGACGCGCCGAACGCGGTCCTGCGCTCGGCGCAGGGCGGTCACAAGATCGCCCCTGCAACCCATCTCTCTGTTCCCAGTCCAAACGGTTTAAGGGTTCCAAAGATTGCCGGTAAGCTGATGGGCCATGGCCGGGTGGGTATTGGAATAGGCAGCCGAGTGGTGGGTTATTGAAATAGGCGCCGGACCCCTACAAAAAGGTATCGTCATCGTCGATGAGGCTCCTGCCCCGCTCCGTGACATGTCCAAAATTCTGTAATCAGATCCGGTGATAGAGACGGCGACTGCAAGCGCTTGCTTCAGAGAGACCCAAGAAACTGTTTCGCCTGGTATTCGAACTCTCGGGTTTCCGCCTCCACTTCCCGTTGGTAGGGTCTTCTCAGAGACCGTCACGGTGACATATCCCCCGACCCCTGAAAATGAAATACAGAAGGAACCGCGCTCCGTCTCGTCCAATCCCTCACCGCCTTTTCCAAAATATGGGAGGCCTTCTCAAGAATCTCAGCCAGGTTCAGCTGGGATTTTTTTGAAATGCGGATCATGGTGGCTTCTCCTACTAAAAACAAGCCGGTTTCTGCACGTTTTTTGTGTGTCAGACAAATGCGGACAGCAAAAAAGCGGGCCTCCTTACATGAATTTCAGACAGGAGCTGATGGCGGACGTTTGTCTTTCTGGTTATTGTTTGGTCGAAAACGATGCGCAGGGTTTTCCGACAAGTATTTTGAAAAACCATAAGCTTTGTTACACAGTCCTGCCATGGGGAGAATACGGAGAGGGCCATCTGCATCGCTGGTCAAGGTTAGGGCAGTCAAATTCGCATCCATGAAGTAAATGACTTTTTCGGATTGCAAAGGATATAAGCTATGAAAAAGTGGATATTTATCGGCTTAGGAGGCATTGTCGTCATCCTGATCGTGATCGTGGGGGTGGGGCTAACAAAACTCGGCCCGATCGTTAAAACGGCAGTCAACACATATGGACCCCAAATAACCGGCACTCAACTCAAGGTTGAAGACGTCGGGATTTCACTAGTTTCCGGGCAAGCCAAGCTTGAAAAGTTTTTTTTAGGTAATCCGAAAGGCTTCAAATCCCCGAGCGCCGTAAAAGTAGGTTCCATCGATGTACAGGTGGATGAAGGCACGCTGCCAAAGGACACCATTGTTATCAAAAAGGTCGAAGTGATCGGACCGGAGATCACATACGAGAGGAGAGGCAACACGGATAATTTCAAGTCACTTTTAGCCAACGTGCAAAAAGATATGCCTCAGGGAGAATCCGTTAAAAAGGAGCCTGAAAATCAGGCCCCGGGAAAAAAGCTGATTATCGACGACTTGATAATAAAACAAGGCAAGGTCAATTTAGCCGTGGAAATGCCTGGTGGCAAGTTGGCCGACGAGCGAATCAGCGCTGATCTGCCCGATATCCAGGTAAAAAACATTGGCAAAAGCAAAGGTGGCTCTTCTCCGGAAGAAGTAGCCAAAGAGGTTATTGAAACACTGTATGCCAACATTAAAGCTCCAAATGTGATTGGGTCTTTAAATGATCAGCTTAAAAAGCTGGGACGCAATGTCACAGAGGCAGTTGAAGGCACTGCCCAAGAGGGGCTCAAGGGAGCGACAGGTGCTCTTGAAGGCACCGGCAAAGAAGCAGGCGGCTTAACCGCAGAGCTTAAAGGAATGTTCAAGGAGAAGAGTCAGTGACCTCCGACAAAGACCGGACCCGACTGGCCCTTCCAATTTGTCACAGTAGCGCCAGACCCAAGAAGAAATTTTGTTGGCCCTGGCGCCCCGACAACGGCCGGTCTCCCTACAACCTTAGTCGTGTCCTATAATTATTCGAGTCGCATCATCTTTGTACTGTTCGGTGAATCGTTGCCGGGGTGTACTGCTGCTCACAAGCATACACAAAAATACACGTTTCGGGAAGTTGCATCCAAGCTTTTTTAAATAAGATGCCCAACTCATAAGGCCAAAATTGCAGACGGTATCGCGGGCCTTGTCTTTCAGGAGCAGAATAATCAAAGGAGAATAGAAATGAAGCAGCTCGTGTTGATGAGCGGACTACTAGTTTCATTTATAGCCTCATCGGCCGCAGGTCAAGATATTAAGAGCGCCGTTACCGGCGCCATGAAGTTGGTCGGAGGAGAGACATCTTCGAGCAGTGGCGGGGAAGTAGCATCTGGTCTAAAGGAAGCACTGGCAAATGGAGTTGGGAATGCCGTTCAAACCCTGTCAAAATCTAATGGTTATTTTGGTGACAGCGCAGTGAAAATTCTTATGCCTGACAAAATGCAACAGGTAGCTGAAATTTTATCAAAAGCAGGTTACAAAAAAGAGGTTGACGATTTTATTCTCAGCATGAACCGTTCAGCAGAGCAGGCAGCACCAAAGGCCAAACCGATTTTGGAGGATGCTATCAGGAATATGAGCTTTGAAGATGCACAGAAAATTCTCAACGGAGGCAAGACTTCTGCCACTGACTATTTCAAAGCCAAGACATCTTCCCAACTCACACAAGCTTTCAAACCTGTAATCTCGGACAGCATGAATCAGGTGGGTGTAACACACTCATACAAGGCCCTGACCGACCGCTACACGTCCATGATTCCATTTGGAAAGATGGATACCTTCGACTTGGATACCTACGTGACCCAAAAGGCTATAGATGGACTTTTTGTCAAGGTGGGGCAGCAGGAAGCCAATATCCGAACGAGCCCGGCTGCCAGAACGACCGATCTGCTCAAGAAAGTCTTTGGCAATTAGACTTCCGGTCTGTTGCGGATAATGAAAAAAGCCCCTCTGCTTAAAACTTACAGCATCAGCGGCCTCTTCAGCAGTGGGATATAATTTCTCGATCTTTTCGCTATTGACCCAAATATATCAGCCTCCTAATTCGGGTCTTGTCCTGAGCACCCCAATAGGGCTTTGGTATCTGGAAATACTCTACCTCAATATGATCCGGGTGAACGCTTTTACGCTAATTCGGCTTTAAAAATAAATCGGGCGGCCTCATTGAAAACTTGCCGAGGCCGCCCGGATGCGTTCTGCAATTGATACTCGTGTCGTCAATCCCTGTCATGCCATCCTCCCCTATAATGGTCTCGGTAATACCCGCCACCATCCCCGTGGTAGTATCCGTTATAGCCCTGATAATATCTGTCATGATCGTGGTGGGCTCCATCCCAGCCATAGCCTCCAACTGCGAAGTAACACCCCCCAACTGACAGCGTCAAAAACATCAATATCATTACCGACAGGATTTTCTTTTTCATAATGGCCTTCTTTCATTTTCAACGGCCAATGATAGCCGTGGATTGCTCTCCTTTCATTTGCTGTCTTGTCGGGATATCTCACCCAAATCTTTCATTTGAACAACCATCCAGCGTGCCAGAGATTTTGCTAATGACCACTCATGCCGAAACTAAATGCTACGCCCGGCCGAATGACCGTCGGCGGCCCATAATAATATCCATTTGGCACCGGGGCTGCGTATACGACCGGCGGATAATAAACGTAGGGACGAACAACGACAGGCCGATAATAACGCACCACAGGAAGCGGCTTGGGCGCGCAATACCGGTAATGAGGATATCCCTCATGTCTATAGTGGCCATGAGCGTATCCGCCCCTGCCACCGTTGCCTCTCCAACCATCTGCCAGGGATACGCCAGTGCCAACAAAGATCATAAGAGTCGCAATTGTTAATATTTTCAAAATGTTGGTTTTCATGTTGGCCTCCTTCTTCCGTCGAATTTATCCCATTGGACGAAGCAGGAAGCGGAAGGGTTTACATCGAGTTTTTGGAAGGATGTGAGGAGTGTGGTAACCAGGCGACTCTTTAAATATCTTCTACCAACCTCATGTTTTTAGAAATTGGATATGTTATAAGAAGGTATCGCTAAAAAGGCAGGCCAGATTTTACGGTGATAGATTGCCCATGGGAATGTGAAATTTGGGCCAGCGCTGAAAATTTCGTTATAGGGTTGGTGTTGTAGCGCGCCACTCCAGTTCAGAAGCTGAATACGCTATTTCCCCGCCTTCTTGCATCTCTTTTAAAACTCGCAGTAGCATCTGCTCCAAAACTTTGTTAAATCCAACATTTATTGGCATCGTTTCTACTCCGGCCGGCACACTCGTATTGCCGATAGCAGTGTACAACGCATGCTTTATTTCCTTCCTATTGTGAACCTTACCATTATTAAGCTAAATAGTAAGCGACATCTCATAGGCGTCTGTCACGGTGTTTCCAACGGCTCCCAAGGTTAGGCCTGCTCCAAACCCCTTTCCAGAAGCAGCCCCCAAATCTGCAATGTTGTTGCAGACGATAATAATTTCACCATCAATCGCTTCAGCACTTGGGATTATAACACCGGTTCCACGTAAAATCCGTTCAGAGTTATCCTTTAAAATCACATCGACTTTTTCGTAATGCTCGCCATTTCTCTGGAACTCAGTCGATAGCTTCAATTTCAGAGGTTCGTTGCTGCGCTTTATATCCTCGTAACTAACCTTGGGGATATTGGGGTCCAAATATGATTTTTGAGAAATGCAGCCACTAGTAATGATGCTTGCAAACAACATAGTGGCAAGAGCAAAAGGGAATTTTTTCATAGAACCTCCAATAATTATCGATTGTGATAGCATGCCCATGCATCTGCGCATTCATAAAATTTCTTATCAGCTATTGTTGTATTATCGGTGTCTTTAACGATTAATTTAATGTATTGATGTGGTTTAAAAGAAACGGACATCTTGATAAGAGTACCCTATAAGAAAGCGAGGTGTCCTATGAGCAACAGTTCCACCCGGCAACGATTCACCCAGCAGTTCAAGGACGACGCGGCTCGACTGGTCATCTGTCCTAATCGCCAGTTGTGGCTGTTAAAGTGGAGCATCCCGAGTACGGCCCGCGGCGGATCAGCGATTTTCTCAAGCGCTTTTTCCTGATGCGCACTAGCCCGGCGAGGGTCCGCAAGACGCTGGTCGCACGGGGGCTGGTGAAAAAGGCACAGATTCAGCGCTGGGTGAAAGCCTTTCGGCTTCACGGAGCCGTGGGGTTGGAGCCCAAGCGTCCCGTCAGCCGTAAGAGCCGCGTTGCCGAGGAGGTTCGGCAGCAGGCGGTGGCAGTTAAGCGGGAGCATCCGGAGTACGGTCCCCGGCGGATCACCGATGTTTTGAAGCGGTTTTTTCTGATGCGCACAAGTCCCTGCGACGGTTCACAAAACCCTCGCCGAGCGGGGCCTGGTGAAGAAGGCTCCTGTCAAGCCGGAGAAGAACCCCGCCAAGCCGCGTTTCTTCGAGCGGGCCCGGCCGAACCAGCTCTGGCAGAGCGACATCCTGACCATTCGGCTCGGGGGCCACAACGCCTACCTGATCGGCTTCATCGACGACTACAGCCGCTACATGACCTCCCTGGGGTTATACCGAAGCCAGACCGCCGAGCACGTGCTTGAGACCTACCGTCGCGGCGGTGGCCGACTACGGGGTCCCCAAGGAGGTGCTGACCGACAACGGACGGCAGTACACCAACTGGCGGGGGAAGACCCGCTTCGAGCAGGAGCTGGAGAAAGACCGTGTCAAACATATCCGCTCCCGGCCGCACCACCCGATGACCCTTGGCAAGATCGAGCGGTTCTGGAAGTCGCTGCTGGGGGAGTTTTTGCAGCGGGCGCAGTTTGACAGCTTCGAGCAGGCGGTCGAGCGCACCGCGCTGTGGGTCAAGTATTACAACCACAAGCGGCCCCACCAGGGGATCGGGGGGCTTTGTCCCGCGGACCGGTTCTTCGAGATCGCCCACGAGCTGAAGCAGACGATCGAGAAGGGGCTCGAGGAGAATGCGCTCGAGCTCGCCCTTCGCGGCCGCCCGGTGGACCCCTTTTACATGGTGGGCCGCATGGGCGGACAATCGGTTGTGATCCGGGCCGAGAAGGGCAAAGTCCGGATGCTGCTTGACGGTGAGAGCGGTGCTTCTCAAAAAGAACTTGTCTACGATGCGAGAAAGGATATAGACCATGAACACGACCACAAGCCAACCCGCCGGGTCTTCGACCCGCAGCAGAAGATAACCGCGGTGCTCTCGATCTGGAGCGAGCGGCGGACGAGTGCGCAGCTTTGTCAGGAGATGGACATCAGTCCGGCCCTGCTTGGCCAGTGGCAGAACCTGGCGATCGAGGGGATGCTCCGGGCGCTGGATCCCAAAAAGAAGGATCCGCTGCCGCCGATCAACCAGCGGCTCTCGCGGCTGATCGAGAAGAAGCTTGCCGGCACAACGGGCAAGCTGGAGAAGCGGTTGCGAGCAATCCAGAAGAACAAGGCGGCGATTACCCCTTAACCCGGGATGGCGGTGATGAAACAGGCTGCGAGCAGCCAGCAGCAGAAAGCACGGCTGCGGGCCGAGGTAATCATGAAGGTGCGCTGCGGGCTATTGACAGCCCAGCAGGCAGCCGAGCATCTGGGAGTCTCCCGCAAGACCTACTACAAGTGGGAGGAGCGGGGGCTTGCGGGGCTGCTATCGAGTCTTGCGGATCAGGCGAGTGGCCGGCCCTGCCAGCCGGTGGACTCAGACAAACAGAGCCTGGAGCGGCAGTTGGAGCAGGCCCATCGGGAGTGTGCCATTTTGCAGCACAAGATGGCGCTAAAGGATGTGCTGACCGACTTGAAGTTGACTCCCGGAATGAACCGGGCGGAAAAAAAATGAGCGCATCGGTCGGGTGCTTGCCATGATCGCCGAAGGCAAAATGCGATGCGCCCTTCCCATCCGTACCCTGGCAGCGGAGATGGGGCTTGGCGCTGCAACGCTCGCACGCTGGCGACGGCGGCTCAGCCGGGGACAAGCGGCTATCGGCCGACGCGGCCCGCGAAAGGTCTAACCGAATTCGTCTTTGTCAATGCCGATACCGGGCGCGCTTACAGCCGCAATTTCAACCGCGATCTGTGGAATCCGGCCTGCAAACGAGCCCTCGGTCACATTTTTCCGCTAAACAATGCCGGACGTCATGCATTTGCCAATCAGCTTCTCGCAGCAGGGACAGAGCTTGAGGACGTTTCCGCCCTCCTCCGACACAGCGACTCGCAAATCACCAAGAAGAACTATGGCAGGCCTCACCTTCAAGTGCTAAAGAAGGTGGTCGATAATGTGCAGCGCCTCGAATGAGGCGTTTTGGTGGGGTTGTTGATTTGTTTATCAGTTGTTTACAGGGGTCTTAAATAAAAATATATAATAAATTAAATAATTTAATGGCGGAGAGGGTGGGATTTGAACCCACGATCCCGTTTTTGACAGGATACCGCTTTTCGAGAGCGGCGCCTTCAACCGCTCGGCCACCTCTCCAACACGCCACGTGATCAAGCCCTAATCTTTTTTCGTACCATCAACCCGCTGGCTTGTCAATTACTTGGTTACGGCAGCAGCATCCGCTGGACCTCTGAAGAGTACTCGCCGTCTTGCCCGTAGACAATGAGCGGCGCAGCGATGGTGAGCCCCGGCCGTCCGCCTGCGCAGCCTTCCACCAGCACCCGCCGGGCATCGGTTTGGGCCGTGGAGTGAACGGGCCTCAACCGCTTCGGTTCGAGGTGCATGCAACGCATGTGGCCGATGAGCTCGGCGGCGCGCTCGGCCGGGTAGATCGTCACGAAACGGCCACCCGTCTTCAGCAGCCGCCGGGATGCTTGAAGCAAGCCCGGCAGAGTGATCGCAATCTCGTGCCGGGCGACCGCTCGCTGCCGGTCCGGGTTTAGCCGGCCGGACCGCCCGCGGCGGTAGGGCGGGTTGCTGCAGACCACGTCGACCGGCCCGGCCGACATGTCCGGCGTGATGGCGCGTATGTCGGCCTGCAGGATGCGAATCCGATCGGCCATGTGGTTCGCCCGGACGTTGGCGGCCGCCAGGCCCGTCAACTCGGGCTGGATTTCGACGCCCCACGCACGGATGCGCGGATGCCGAAAGACCAGCATCAAAGGGATGATCCCGCAGCCGGTTCCCAGGTCGACCAGTGTCTGCCCCGCACGCAGCTGGAAAAAGTGAGCCAGCAGGACCGCATCGATGGAAAACCGGTATCCGAGGCGGCTTTGGGCCACGCGCAGGCGGCCGTCGAAAAAGGTGTCGTCGGTCAGGGTTTCGATGTCGGAATCCTGCGCCATGGGAATAACCGATGAACTCCTGAGAAGTTAGGCGAAGCGCCGCACGCCGTTGCTGACGGCCTGATGCGTGCTTTTGAACACCCGGCTACAAGGATCCCACCTTGAATTTGATTTCACTGACCAGCGGCTGGCCCAGTTCGGCGTTTAGGCGGGCAATCAGCTCCGGTTTCGAAAACTGCAGGTGATGTATCCAGGCGGGGCTGACGACGTGCACCAGCAGGATGGACCCCTTGAAAGCCGCCGGACGGGCGTTGCGAGCAACATCTTCGCCGGCGGCGAGGTCCCACACCTTCCAGATGCCCAACATCCCCTGCTCGGCGTCCGGGCGCAAGCCGCCGATCAGTCCTGCGAGAACACTCCCGATGTGGGCCGCTTCCTGCCTGTCTTTTTTCATCGGCATCTCCTGCCGGCATTTAGCTTGCAACTCGGTGGGATGTCAAGCAGAACCACTGCGCGGCCGAGCAGCCGAGCCGGCCGCAGCCGTGCTTTTTGCTTGACTTGTCTGTGGCGGTACCTTAGGGTATGGACTCGTCGGCATGCGCCTGAATTTCGTTGCATCTTCTACCGTGATCACCCTTAGGATAAAACCAAGGATCGAACTATGAGTTGGGATTGGGAAAAACTGAAACAACAGCAGAGCAGCCGGGGCGGCATGCCGCCGCACGTGGACGACATCGTCCAGGGATTGAAAAAGTTCAAGCTTCCGGGCGGTCCGCTGGCGTTTGGCGTCCTCGCGGCGCTGCTGCTCGCCTTCACTTCGTTCTACACGGTGAACCAGGACGAGGTCGGCATCGTGCAGCGCTTCGGTCGATATGTCGAGACCACTCAGCCAGGGCTGAACTTCAAACTGCCGCTGGGCATCGATACCGTCACGAAAGTCAACGTCAAGCGGGTTCAGACCGAGGAGTTCGGGTCCTCCGGAGCGGAGGTCGAGTTCCGATCCCGGGCGAAGTCCAGCACAGACGCGGGCAGCGCGGCCCTCATGCTGACCGGCGATCTCAACGTGGCCGTCGTCCCGTGGGTCGTGCAGTATCGCGTCAAAGACCCCTACAACTTCCTTTTTAAGGTTGCTAACGTGCGCCAGCTGCTCAAGGACATGTCCGAGGCCACGATGCGCCTGGTCGTCGGGGACCACAGCATCAACGAGGTTATCAGCAAACGCGGCGAGATCGCCATCGAAGCGAAGGAAAACCTCCAGAAAGAACTTGATCAGGCCGAAACCGGAATTCATATCGTCACGATCGAGATGAAGAAGACCAACGTGCCGCCGTCGGTCCAGCCCTCCTTCAACGAGGTCAACCAGGCCACGCAGGAAAAGGAGCAGATGATTTACCAAGCCAACGAAGAGTACAACAAGGTCATTCCCACCGCGCGCGGCCAAGCCGACCGCACGATCCGGGAGGCGGAAGGCTACGCCCTGAATCGGGTCAATCGCGCCAAGGGGGATGCCGCGCGCTTCCGGGATATCTACGAGGAATACCGCAAAGCCAAGGATGTCACCAAGCGGCGGCTTTACCTGGAAAACATGCGCAGCGTGCTTCAGAAGATGGGACCCAAGTACATCGTGGACCCAGATCAGAAGGCGGCGCTGCCGTTGCTCAACCTCATCAATCCGGCGGGTAAAGAAAAATGAAACTCAAGGGGCGTCTGGATCATCCTGCTCATCGCGGCGACTGTCATGGTGTACGACTCGGCCTTCACCGTCAATGAGACCGAACAGGTGGTGATCACCCAGTTCGGGCGGATTGTCGGTGAGGCCATCCGGGACCCGGGGCTGAAGTTCAAGTTGCCTTTCATTCAGCAGGCGCACTTCTTTAACAAAAACATTCTGGAATGGGACGGAGAGCCGGGGCAGATTCCGACCCTCGACAAAACGTTCATTTGGGTGGACGCGTTCGCCCGCTGGCGGATCGTCCGACCCGATCAAGTTCTTCCAAACCGTCAACAACCAGTTGAATGCCGTCAGCCGGCTGAACGACATCATCGACCCGGCCGTGCGCAACTTCATCACCTCGAATAAGCTGATCGATGCGGTGCGAAATTCCAACCGGGAGTTGGACACCGCAGAGGTCGGATTGGAAGATCTCGAGAAGAAGCCCCAGAGCCATTACGCCATCACCATCGGCCGGGAGAAGATCACCCGCGGGATCCTCAAGCAGGCGCAGCCGAAACTCGATCAGTTCGGGATCGAACTGGTGGACGTCAAAATCAAGGGCATCAATTACGTGGAAGAAGTGCGGAAATCGGTTTACGACCGGATGATCGCCGAACGCAAGCAGATCGCGGAGAAATTTCGCTCGGAGGGCAAGGGCGAGGCGCAGAAGGTGCTCGGTCAGAAGGACAAAGAGCTGCAGCAGATCACCTCTGAGGCCTATCGCGTCGCCCAAGAGCTCAAGGGCAAGGCCGACGCCGAGGCGACCCAGATCTATGCCGCCGCCTATGGGCTCGACCCGGAATTCTACTCGTTCCTGCAGACCCTCAACGTCTACAACGATTCCCTCGACAAGAGCAGCTCCGTTCTGCTGTCGACGGATTCCGAGCTCATGAAGTACTTCAAGGGATTCCCTTCAAACTAGAAGTGGCTTCATACCCTCGGATCACGCCCGAGGGCAAAGCGCAGGCCGATCCGAAAGCGCAGCAACCAGGTTAGGTTGTGAGCATTGCGAGAGGCCTGCAATCCCGCCGTGGCGGGACCACCGGGTGTCGGACGGGGTTATGAAACCACTTCTATCCCAAAACAGCACCGGCAGCATGTAGCTGCCGGTGCCGGTTCGCATCGCTTTAAAAGCCGAGGGGGCTATCTGCTTCTTCTCTGATGGCGCGTCTTGGCCAATAGCTTCTTATGCTTGTGCTTGCGCATCTTCTTGCGCCGTTTTTTGATCACACTGCCCAATGAATCACCCCCCCTCATGGGAACCCACATGGTTTTATGCGCGAATTTTGCATTTAACACAAGGAAAGCCGTCTTGTCCATGCTTTTTTCCTCGCAGGCGCCTCCGACCGTAAACTTCAGCCGCCGTCTTACGCTGTCTGCCTCCTGCGCCGGCCGTGCGCATATGAAACGAGGCGCTTGGAATCCGTCTGCCTTATGTGATATGATTGAATGTCAGAAGTGGTTTCACAACCTCGGATCACGGCCGAGGGCAAGGCGCAGGCCGATTCGAAAGCGCAGCAACCATGGCAGGTTGTGAGCATTTCGAGAGGCCTGCAATCC
Source organism: uncultured delta proteobacterium (assembly GCA_963785045.1). Lineage (GTDB taxonomy): Bacteria > Desulfobacterota > Desulfobacteria > Desulfobacterales > SpSt-501 > SpSt-501. The sequence continues at coordinate 85,566 of CAWAUC010000004.1, forward strand.
CGCCGTGGCGGGACCATCGGGCGTCAGACGGGGTTGTGAAACCACTTATAGCCACTTCATGTGGCTCACGTGGCACTATCGGCGCGGCCGCGGACCGGCCCCGTCCGTTTCAGCTTTTTAATTTATGTTCAGCGACAGCGCGCCGGACGCGGGAGCAGTGTCTCATGGAAAACCCCAACACCATCCTCATCGTCAGCATTGCTGCAGGCGGGGGGGCTGTTTTTGTCGGAATCGTGCTGTTTTTGTTCATCCGCTTCTACTTCAAAAAACGCGTAAAACCAAGCATCTCTGCGAAGGGGACTCCCGCATCCGCGTTGCGCATCAACTGGGAAGAAAAGCGCACTGAGCCGCGTCTGGCCGTCTCCTGGAACGCTTCCTTCGCAGCCCCTCACGGCCCGGGGCACGTACAACTGAAGGACATCAGCCGGGGAGGCGCGTTCGTGGTATGCCCCGCCCCCTTGCCGCTTTCCGAACGTTTCCAGATCGTGGTCGACCTGCCGGACGGCACCCCCCTCACTCTGAATGCCGAAGTGGTTTGGTCCAATGCGAACGTCCCCGCCGACATGGTCGTCAACCGCGGCATGGGCGTTCGATTCGTTGACAACGACGCCTCCAAGCGCCAACTTTTGACGGATGCTATTTCCTCTCTGGTGGCGGCACCGCAACCACCGGCCGGATAAAGTGCCGCCGCCGAAAGACAAGGACGTGGCTTGAGCGTTCACGACATGCAGACCAAGACGACATTTAATGCCCAGCAGCTGTCCATCGTCACTCATGCCGCGGGGATGGCCGAGGAACTCGTCAGCAATCACTTCAAGATGTCTGCCAGCCAATGGCTGCGGCCCAAGTACGATGTCAAAACCCTTGCGGAACTCGACCCGTCGGAAATCGTCGAAGGCCCATTTGCCCAGATCATGCGCTACAAGGGCCAGCCTAAACGGGCGAGTTTGGGCTCGGCCACCTATGATCTATACAAGATTTGCCTGCAGGACGACGCGATCCTGATGGCGCTGGACCGTCATCCAGAGCTGGGGATGCTCCCCTTTGCGTTGTACATCATCACTCACGAGTTGATCCACATCGTGCGGTTCAGCAAGTTTCTGCAAGGATTTGACGCATCGGCCGAGGAACGCCTGGCGGAAGAAATGCGGGTGCACGAGCGGACCCATGAAATCCTGAGCACGGTGAGGCTGACGGGACTCGCGACGGTGCTCGAATTCTACAAAGACTGGCGGACGGTATGCGAAAAAATCGATTACAATCCTTGACAAAAAGTTCCTAGTAGGTATATTTAGGCAGTCTTGGATGAATGCCCCAGGAGGTCAGAGCGTATGCCGATTTATGAATATGAGTGCACCAAGTGCGGCCAGGTTGAAGAAGCCTTTCAACGATTTTCCGACAAGCCACTCACGAAGTGCAGCCACTGCTCCGGAAAGCTTCAACGACTCATTTCCCACAGTTCGTTCCACCTGAAAGGGTCCGGGTGGTATGTGACCGACTACGCTAACAAATCTAGCCCCAGCTCTTCCAAGCCCAAAAAAACAGAATCGAAACCCGCTGAATCCACCGTTGCCGCAACCAACACGGCAAGCTCATCCGATTCCGCATCCTGATCTCAACGACACCCTAATTCGCTGAACCGCGAACCCGGTCAGGCCGTACGGCAGGGATTCCGTACCGACCCGTCTAGATAGCAACCGGTTCGCTCCGCGGGTTGGTGGAGCGCTCTACCACGCGGTCTCCGGATAACAAGCAGCTTCAGCCGGATAAATTGGGGCATGTTGATCGAGGATGCCTTTACAAAGCCAAATGCGTGATTAGGTTACACGAAAATTATGAACACATTCTTTTCTGAAATGGTGATGATCACCATCAAAACCCGATTCTTCTAATGGAAGGGAGGTGTCAGCGGAGCCGTAGAAAATGACTGTATTCATGACCGCGGTAAAACCATCCTGAACAGTTTGAGACCATTCGCGAACCAACAAAGTTAGAAATCAAGGAGTGTGCGAAAGATGAAATTAAAACCATTACACGATCGGATCCTGATCCAAAGGATTGAGGAAGAGAAAACCACGAAGGGGGGCATCATCATCCCGGACACCGCCAAGGAAAAACCGGCTGAGGGCAAGGTGGTGGCCGTCGGCAACGGCAAGCTCGATGAGAGCGGCAAGCGCGTAGCGCTTGACGTCAAGAAGGGCGATCGAATTCTGTTTGGAAAATATTCCGGCACTGAAGTCAAGATCGAGGGTGATGAGTACCTCATCCTGCGCGAAGACGACGTGCTCGGCATCATCGAATAAGGAGGAGAATCTAAAATGGCTGCAAAACTTATCAAATACAGCATGAAGGCCCGTGAAGCTATGCTCAACGGGGTGAGAACGCTTGCCGACGCCGTGGTGGTGACCCTTGGCCCCAAAGGCCGCAACGTCGTCATTGACAAATCCTGGGGAGCCCCGACCGTCACCAAGGACGGCGTCACGGTGGCGAAGGAAATCGAACTGGAAGACAAGTTCGAGAACATGGGCGCCCAGATGGTAAAAGAGGTGGCGAGCAAGACCAGCGACATGGCGGGTGACGGCACGACCACGGCCACGGTGCTGGCCCGGTCCATCTACGAGGAAGGCCAGAAACTGGTGGCGGCCGGCAACAACCCCATGGCCATCAAGCGCGGCATCGACAAGGCGGTAGAGGCCATCGTGAAGGAGCTTCACAACCTCAGCAAACCGACCAAAGACCAGCGCGAGATTGCCCAGGTCGGCACCATTTCCGCCAACAATGACGAGACCATCGGCAACATCATCGCCGAGGCCATGAACAAGGTCGGCAAAGAGGGTGTCATCACGGTCGAGGAAGCCAAAGGCATGGAGACCACTCTCGAGGTGGTGGAAGGCATGCAGTTCGACCGCGGATATCTGTCCCCCTATTTCATCACGGACCCCGAAAAAATGATCTGCACGTTGGACAGCCCCTACATCCTCATCAATGAAAAGAAGATCAGCAACATGAAGGACCTGTTGCCGATCCTGGAAAAGATCGCCAAGATGGGCAAGCCGCTGATGATCATCTCCGAGGACGTCGAGGGCGAGGCGCTGGCCACCCTGGTGGTCAACAAGCTGCGCGGCACCCTGCAGGTCGTGGCCGTGAAAGCGCCGGGTTTTGGCGACCGCCGCAAGGCCATGCTGGAAGACATCGCCATCCTGACGGGTGGCCAGGTGGTTTCCGAGGATCTCGGCATAAAACTCGAAGGCTTGACCGTTCAGGATCTGGGCCGTGCCAAGCGGATTACGGTCGACAAGGACAACACCACCATCGTCGACGGTGCCGGGTCGCGGCAGTCCCTGGAGGGCCGTGTGAAGCAGATCCGGGCCCAAATCGATGAGACCACCTCCGATTACGACCGGGAGAAACTTCAGGAGCGCCTGGCCAAACTGATCGGCGGGGTCGCCGTCATCAACGTCGGGGCCGCCACGGAGACCGAGATGAAGGAAAAGAAAGCCCGCGTTGAAGACGCGCTCAATGCCACGCGGGCGGCGGTGGAAGAAGGCGTTGTCCCGGGCGGCGGAGTCGCCCTGGTGCGCTGCGTGGAGGTCCTGGACAAGCTGAAGGTCAAGGCCGACCAGAAGCTGGGCGTCCGGGTCGTGGCGCGGGCCGTGGAAGAACCGCTGCGCCAGATCGCCAACAACGCCGGGTTCGAAGGTGCGGTGGTGATCGAAAAAGTAAAAGCCAACAAGGGCTCCTTCGGCTACAACGCTGACAAGAACGAGTTCGAAGACCTGATGGCCGCCGGTGTGATCGACCCCACCAAGGTCGTTCGGCTGGCCCTGCAGAATGCTGCCTCCGTGGCCGGCCTGATGCTGACCACCGAGGCCATGGTGGCGGAGAAGCCGGAAGAAAAGTCCGACCACCCGATGCCGGGAGGCGGCGGTGGTGGAATGGGCGGCATGGGTGGCATGGGTGGTATGGGTGGCATGGGCGGCATGATGTAGTCGTCCGATCCACCTGATGCCCTGGTTGTTCGAAGCCCCTGAGGCGCAGTGCGCCCAGGGGCTTTTTTGCGCCCCACCGCCTTGCCTTTTGGCCTGTATTCGGATAGAATAAGGGAAAGAAAATTGAAACTCATCCTATCCAAACGGAGCCTTCCATGATTCGAAAATCAGCTCTTCAACGCATTCTCATTTCTTCGGTCATCTACGGAGCCGCCCTGGCCGCGTTTGGCATCAGCCGGGCGGCCGACCAGGCGGTTACCGGGCAGGTGGCCCAACGGGAGGTTGCGGCCGAAATGCAAGGGGGACACGGACCCAACCCCGGGGCTGAGACCAAGGACGGTTACTACTACACCGTTCAGAAAGGCGACACCCTTTGGGACCTCTCCCGGCGCTTCGCCGACAGCCCCTGGGTGTGGCCGGAATTGTGGACCGAAAATTCCACCGTCATCGCCAACCCGCACCTCATCTACCCGGGGCAAAAAATCCGCCTGACGCGAAATAAAAGGGTCGCCCCGCAGATGCCGGCCGGAGGCGACAAGCAACTTCAGGCTCATGTTCATTTCTACTATTCGCCGATCAACCAGGTCGGGTTCATCCGGCGGGTGCCCGTAGCGCCCCAGGGAGTGATTTTCCAAAAGCCCGTCAAAGGCACGACGATGATCTCCGAGGGGAACATTGTTTATATCAAGCCCGAGGGCAATGCGGCGCTCGAACCCGGCAGTCTTTTCACCGTCTACCGGACCTTCGACCCCCTCTATGAAAAAAACGCCAAGCAACTTATCGGCACCCAGCACCTGCTGGTCGGCCTCTTGCAAGTCATCGTGCGCCAACCGGAGTACGCCATCGGCAAGGTGCTAAAGAGCTACCGTCCGATCCTGCTCTCCGACAAACTGATGCCTTACACCCGCCGCGATTCTCGCATCCTCTTAGAGAATAGCCAGGAGGGAATCGATGGGACGATCATGATGTCCGAAGAGCACCGGAACATGTTCGCCGAGTCCAACACAGCCTTCATCGACCGGGGCAGGATTCACGGCATCAAGGAGGGCCAGATCTACAGCGTATACTACCGCGACGTAAACAAGGTTGGTCCTGACAAATCCTCCCCGACCGTAGCCATTCCGGTGAACTATGGCGAACTGATCGTGCTCCACGTAGAGGACGCCAATTCAACCGTTCTGATCACGGATACCGACAAGGAGTTGTTTGACGGAGCGCTCATACGCACCCCGCTGCCTGTCCCTTGACATCCCCCGCTTCCACTTGCGGTCGAAAGCGCGCCCTGCCTCAGGGCGCGCTTTTCTTATGGCATCAGCCCAACCCGGACAAATTTCACGAGCCGCGGTGGCTGCAGCCGCAAGGCGTCGGGCCATGAAGCGTTACTATGGTAGAATAAATGCCCTGCAACGCTGCAGATGCAGCCCGATCGACTCGCCTTGAATACACACGGATGTGGTGAGCATTGCGAGAGGCCGGCAAGGCCGCCATCGGGTGTCAAACGGGGTGGTTAAACCACTTCTACGAAAGCTGCACAATGCCGGATCACAGCGCGAGGTGCGGTTCCCCCCCCCTGACAATTGAAGATTCCCTGCAGCAAGCTGAAAGGAATCTTCAACCGTAAGGACGTTTAACAGGGTGTCGAAAAACAAGTATCAGGCTGTCAGCCAAGGCGTGCGGCGTTTTGGAAAGCGCAGCATATTCGGTCATATGTGAGCATTTACAAAATCCGCACAACGCAGGATCACGGCCTGAGACGTCGTTTTTCAACACCCTGTTAATCGAATTTGGATATTCGCTCGCCACTCCGGAATCAAGCTGCGGGGAATGCGGTCGAGGTTGCGGTTCAAGGCGCGCTCCCCGCTTGAGAGAAGCGCGCCTTGGGTTCATCACAGAGAGTGAATTTTTCTGGAGCTCATCAAATCCCCACCCTTCGGGTGCCGATTCTTTACCATAGGCGGCAGCGTTAGTTGCTGCCGGCCGCCGCCGGCTGGCGGCCAGCCCTGCGGGCTTTCACCTTGCTTTCTGCGACCGGCTTGTAGCTAAATTTTTCATCCTGCGGTTTATTGATTCTCTGCACCACAAAGGCGCCCACATATCCGTCGGGGTGGAGCACCCCTTTGACCCACACGTACTGGCCGACAGCGAAGGCGCTCGGTGATTCCGGTTTGCCATCCAGCGTGAGGAAGTCGGTCTTGATCGGTTCTGCCCCGCCGACCACATCCAGCATGCGAATCTCCTTTTCGGCCACCACGATCGTCCCTTTTTCAAGATCCCGGTCCATGATTTGCGCGCGGACCTCGTAGGGCACGCATGCATTGAAGTCAATCGAGGTCACCCGAGGTGCCAGAGCCTTGCTATCATTGCCGGCGGCATCAACCGGGGCCAGCCCCAAACCGACGGCCGCCAGCGCCAGAACAATCCCGGCAACGCAACGCCTTATGCTTCCAACGTCCATGGTGGACCCTCCTTTAAGTTCAAAAAATCTGGTTCCAATAGTAACGAATCAAGTCCTGGGACGCAATGGCCGGAAGGCTTACGAGCCCGCCCTCCACACCGATAAAAATCCGCGCGCCCCCCGGCATAATTGCGATCACCGGCGCGGACGGAATGGCCGTTCCGACCGTCAGGGACCGATCAAGCTTCCCCAGACCGTCGAAGAGGTTCCCCCCACTGTCCGTTTCGTTGCCTGCATTGAAATTGCTCACGGAGGCACCGTTCTTGTAATTCAGGGCGTAAAGGCGTGCAACTCCGCTCGCGGTGGACGCCGCGCAGGGATCGGCGCTAGGAGTGCCGTCGGCATCGGTCGCCGGCGTGTAGGTGCTGAAATAGACCACGCCCGCGTATATCCGCGGGGATGACACCACTTTTTCGCCTTGATTTTCAAGGCGGATGTACCAACCCTTTTTCTCGTCCAGGCTTTCTTTGACCGCCTGCTGTTGGTCGGCGTTGCCGAGCTGAATCAGGTCGTCCGTCACGTCCACGAGGTCGGATTCGGTCAGCGGACTGGTCGCTGTCCAATCATTCTTGACCGCATAAAAACGGTTGACGACCGAGGTGTTGCCCGGGTTTTCCCGGTCGCCGGTGCCGAAGTAGATGTATTCGCCATGGATGGTGGGCGGGTATTTCTCGGCCACTGCGTCCGGCGCGTAAAAGATTTTGAGTTTCTTGCCGTTGGACACGGGGGCTTGAAACAGTTGTCATCCCGGACCACACGCCGTCGACCACGCTTTTCGTGATCCCGGGCACCCTTGCGCTGTGAAGTCATGGAGCTCGTCGTCTTTCAAAGCGAAGATGTTCCCGCCCAGGTCGCCGAAATAAATCCGGCTGATAATCCCATCGCCGTCATGGTCGAATCCAGCAACGTCAACGACGGAGTGCGTCAGACCCAGAGACGGATGGGTGGCGGGGCTGAACTTCAGGTTGTTCATGAGAGCGCCGGTCGTCATGTTCGCGGCGAACACCGCCCGGCCGATGCTATCGGAGGCAGCCGGTGTGTCCAAATCCTGGTTGTCGTTGTCGTAGCCGCCGGCAAACAGGAACACATCGGCGGTGTTGACATTCACATCGCAGCCCGAAATCGTCGAACTGGTGGCGATCGTCGTCTTCTCGGGCCGGGACCAGGACTGACCCAAGCGCTCATACGTGCTGGGGGTGGGACCGAGCACATTCGGACCGATGCTGTAAAGATACCGCGGTGCATTGTAGTTGGTGATGTCCAGGGCCGTATAGGACTGCCCCCCCCGCCGGGAGCCGATGACAAGGATCGTCTGGCTGGAGCCGTAATACACCGAGGGCGAACCGTCGACAAAGTATTCATGGTCGGGGCTGTTGGAGTTCAGGAGCAACAACCGCCCGATCTGATCCGGCGGCACAAAGCTCCAGACTTCATTGCCGGTGGCGTCATCGATGCAGTGCAGTTGGCCGTCGTTGGTGCCGACGAAAATTTTGACATCGTCATCGGCCGTGTCCGGGATTCCATCGGCGCCTGAGGAGTAGAACACCACCGCGGGTTCGGAGTGGATGACGTCCCCGAACGGGTCTTTGCGCACGATGTCAAATAATTTGTTCCGGTCCGACGCCGTGCTCACTCCCAGCATCGAGTTGGTGATGGCGGTGTTGCCGGTGACGAAGGCGTTGGAGGCATCCGTCAGCAGTGCCTGGCTTCCCGCATAGGTATAGATATTGCGGGTATTCAGAGCCGATCTGGATTCCCAGCCGTTCCGCGGCACCGCCCTTTTCCACGGCCGGACCGTCGTCGCCCAAAGTGGTCCACCAAGAACGGGCTTGGTCCAGGATCAGGCCGTCAGAATTCGTGGCTGCCTGGCCCTTGGAATCTGTTATAGTACCATCGTTTTCAACCTTATAGCGTTTGATGTTCCCGTACCAGTTGCCTTCCTGCTGCGGTTTGAAAAACCCCAGGTAGATCTTGTTTCCGGCATAGGTTCGGTTCATGCGGCTGACGGGTACCACCGGCGCCACGAAGCACGAGTTTCGCTCCACGATGGCCGACATGATCTGGTTGAAGGCCTCCTTCAACGCGGAGTAATTTTTCGCGGTAAAGTGTTCCCCGCCGCCGCTGACGGCGGCCCGGTAAAGCAGTTTGCTGTCATCCGTGAGATCGAACCCGATGGTGTAGGTGATGATGTTCTGTTTGGCAAAAGAGGTGCCCTCGCCCAGGGTCGGATTGCAATCGTTGCTGTAAAGGTAGTTGGTGACGTCATCGAGGTAATCGGAGCCGTCCTGAGGGGTAATTTTGGCAATCCCCATTGTCATCGCGGTACCAATATTCCCGGGCGCTGAATCCGGCACAGGGGCTTGAATGATCGCCGTCCTGGTCGCCGATGATGTCGCCGTTGATATAGGCCGTATCGTAGAGCCTGTGGTTCTGGTCATTGGTAGGCAGACCGTCGGTCATGAGGATGATGTAATTCTTCTGGCAGCGATACTGCATGGGGGAAACGTAATGGCCCCCGGTATAGGTCCCGGTCGGAAACCCGCTCGTGTTGTACCAGCTCGGCTTGCCTGCGAAATAAAGCCCGGCTTCGGCCAGGGTCTCGGCCAGCGGCGTATAGCCGTTCGCACTGGCGTTGGCCACTGCCGTAAGAAGCGAGCTTTTGCTCGCCATGTCCGGCCTGTCCGCGCAGGGCGCCACCAGATGACCGCCGCTGTGGGCATCGGTATCGTTTAGGTTGTACTCCATCAGGCCGAAGCGCACGCCGTCGGTGTTTGTTATGAGATCGCTCAGAATCGATCTTGGCCACATCGATCTTGGGCGTGGGCGCGCCAATGCCGGAATCATCGTAGTTGCAGAAGTTGCCAAGGCGCAGCGTGAGTTTCGTGCCCCCGCACGCAAAGGTGGATGCCCTAATCTTGCCGCTGGTGTATCCGTCGGCCAACAGAGCCGACTTGATGGAATCGCAGGCCAGATTGTTGACGTCGCTGGCAAAGAGCTGCCAGACATACCTGTGGCCGTTCCAATATTGCTGGTAGACCGCATTCGTCGAGTAGCTTCCGGCATAGGTGGTCCCGGGGTCATACGGATCCCCGGGGATCGTTTCCGCCATGCTGCCGGACGTATCGAAGATGATCAAAACGTTCGGGGCGACCGACGTGTTGTTGATCACCCCGTAAATCTCCGTATCGTCCGCCCGCAGGCCCCCCGCGCTGCAGGCGAGCACGATCAGGGCTGCGATGAGGTAGCGTTTCATAGTCGAGGTCTCCTTTTTTCGCTGACGGCAACACACCGGTGGTTTAGTACTTGTTGAACACCTTGTAGGCCCCGACCTGGACCTTCGTGTTGCCCGTGGCCGAGGTGGCGGTGATGCCGTAGCGGCGCACCTCGAAATATTTCAGACTGTACCCCGACCCCTCCGGAGGCGGAGCGATATGCGCCTGGTGGGGCAAATTATTGGCGGCGGCACTTAACGCCGTGAATCGGCGTGCCACTGTTTTCGATGCAACGCACCTCCACCTTGGCCACCGACTCATTGGCCGTGTTTTTGGAGTACGTGATGCTGTTGGCAGCTGTTTCGCTGGCTATCAGGAAACCATCCGTGAGCCATTTCATGGGTCGTCGTTCGTCCGGAAGCTTAGCGTCGTACTTCTCCAGAGCGTCGATGACCCCGCCCTCGGCGTTGTAGAATTCGAGCGTGAGGTCGCCCTCGTTGCGGACGACATGCATTTCGGTGTTGGACGTCCACAACGCCAGAACGCCAGCCAGCAGCAAAATGGCGGAGATCAGGATGGAGGCGCCCAGCACGAAGCCGTTTTCGTTCCCGATGATGCGCTTCACGGTTGCAACCATGGTCATGCAGGCCTTCCTATAGGTTTCGACACCGTACTTGGGTGGTGTAAGTTCGGGAAACAGTTCCTTCGCGGCCGGCCGGCCGGTTAACGGTCAGAGTGATGCCGACCGTGCGGATGTCCGCCAGGCGGGCCGCCAGGTCAGCTGTGGGAATGACGGCGCCCGTATTGTCGAAGTAGGTCAACACTAGTGCATTGACATCCCCCAGCAGAGTGTCCGTCACCAGTTGGTTAGTCTGCTGGAGACAGTCGGCGCACATGCCGTTCAGGTTCAAGCCGTAGGTGATGTCTTCGAAGGGGCCGGCAATATCTCCGTCGAAATTGACATCCGCCCTAAAATGCAGGCTCGTGGGGCTGGCCGCCACGATTCCGGCGCCGGCCGTGCCCAGGGGATCGAGGCCGGCCAGGCGGATGTCCTTAGCCATCATTTCGACCCCGATCCGAACGCTCTGCTGGGTGGCGGCTTTAACATTTTCAGCGGTATAATAACGGTTGAGCCGTTCAAACCCCTTGTATATGAACGTAAAAAGGATCGCCAAAACGCCGATGACGATCATCAACTCGATCATGGAAAAGCCGGCATGCGACAGGCGGCGGGGGCGATGACCCGACCGCAGACGAATTAAGGTGTTCCCGCCATTCATACGCCGTTTCCTTTGGTGTTCGATGAAATCACTACGCGCCGCTGTCCGCCGAACAATCGGACACGCTGAAATTCCACCGTAACGGTTATGCGGCGTGCGTCCGTTCCCAGGTTTTCAATCGTCCAATACCTTCGGAAAATGCTGTCTCGCATACTTGGTTGACCGTTGGGGTTGATCAACGGGATTGAGTTTACGTCCGTGCTGGGGAAAGGCCCGCCTGAGACCAAGTCGGTGATATTCAGGCCCTTGAGCGTTTCGAGCTGCGTTCTGGCCAGCATGGTGGCTTGGGTAATAATGTCGCTGTTGGTGTTGTTGCGCGCAGTTCCGAAATGCATTGATACCGCGGCCATCATGCCCATACCTAAAATGGCCATGGCAATCATGAGCTCGACGAGCGTGAAGCCATCCTGGCCGTTCCTCCGGTGCACGGGTTTACCCATGGCATTGCTCCTGTATTGCAATCACTGGCTCCACAGCCGGCCCAGGCGATTCAGCCAGATGTCTTTGCGTCCGGCCCGGTTGACCAGTGGAACCAATTCGCTATTAAGCAAGTTGTCGGGCAGTCCCCGACTGGTGAACCGTACCCGTTTTTGGTTAAGTGTAACTTCTGCCAGAGGAATGCTTACCCCGGCAGGAAGCGAGCGATCGAGCAGCAGGCGCTCACTACCCGTTCGGTTCCAGTCGCCGGCCACACCCCCTCCGGCCCCGTCGTCGATGAAGATCTCGTACTTGTCGGTTGCGAAATTCACGGCCACGAAGGCGTTCTCCCGGATGGCCCTGATCTTCGCCATCTCCATATCAGCCACGAGGTTGATGGCCGCCCCCCTCAACCGGTGTGCTGTCAGCCAGCTCAGAAACGAAGGCATGGTGACAGTGGCGAAAATACCGACGATGGCCATGGTGACCGCAAGCTCATACATGGTGAATCCGGAATTGCGTCGCATGAATTAGTCACTCCTGGCTTGAATTCAGATCAACAACCATACAAAACTTGTGCCACTTATCAGCCATGTTGCAGGCCGCACCCTAAATTACTAAATTTTTTATGTTATCGGATAATTATATCAACATACTTAATCATTCATTTTTAATTACATATATTATGCTTTTAACTGGTGGGCACGGCGTCTTGATCGAAGACTGGAATCTGGGGCTGCGAAGGACACAATGTCAATTATCAGTTTGAATTTATTTGAAATAGGTTTTATGTTGCGGAGCAGGGTGGGTCAGGGGGGACGGGGGCTGGAGTTCGGACGCGTCGAAATATTTTAAGAATTCAAAATTAATCAAATAGTTATTATCAAAAATCAGATTAGTTACATGCTGCACGCCGAGTTTGTCTACCTATAAATTTTATTTCAGGTACTAAAAAAAATTATACCATGCCGAGCAACGCTCGTATTACAAGAAGCCCCGCTTGCATAGATTCCATCCCGGAAAAGGTCAACTGGATTTCATTCACGAACTTCGCATTTCAAAAACGGTCCGCCCTCAGCAGCGGCGCGCGCTGCCGTTGAGGTCCTCGGGCGCGTTCGATTTTTGGGGTCCGGCTAAGTCGACCGCAGGTATTCCACCGCATTCCTGAACAACCGGATACCTACCGTGTCGCCCGCTCCATAGGGTTTGCCGGCCCGCCGGGCGGTCTCCCGTTCGCGCGGCCAGTCAGGATGGTTGGTCCAATCGTTGTAAGCTTCCGGATGCGGCATCAGCCCGAAGATGCGACCGGTGGGGTCGCATATGCCGGCAATGTCAGCTACCGAACCGTTCGGGTTATCGGGAAAGCTTCCACCGGCCGGCCTACCATCCGGCCGTGCGTAGCGCAGGACGACTTGATTGGTCTGCTCCAGCCGCTTTAGCGTGGCATCCTCGGCATATAGCCGGCCCTCGCCGTGCCTGACCGGAAAATCCGCCTCCCTGATCCCACGGGTAAAGACGCATGGAGAGTCCGGGTTCACCTGCAGCCGCACCCATTGATTACGGAAGTTACCGCATTCGTTCGAAATCAATGCGATCGAGCGGTCCTGGTAGCTGCCGCCAAACCCCGGCAGAAGTCCCAGGTTGACCAGAGATTGAAAACCGTTGCAGATTCCGAGCACAAGATTGCCCTGTTCGACGAAGCGCAGCAGACTGCCACCGATGTGAGTCCCCAGCCGAACCGCCTGAATGACGCCGGCACCGTGATCATCCCCCCAGCTGAAGCCGCCGATGAAAACGAGAATGTGAAATTCTGCCAGCGTCACCGACCCGTCGATCAAAGAGTTGATATGAACCCTGCTTGCGGATGCGCCGGCCAGTTCGAACGCGTGGCAGGTTTCATAGTCGCAGTTGAGCCCGTATCCGGAAAGAACGAGCACATTGACGGTCTTCATGGTATTCTCCACATCATGCTCTTACATTATCAGGGTGTTCATATCAAATCTCCGAATGGCCGCTTCCAAGACTCCTTTAGCTCCGCCACCGCAACGGATATGACAGCGGCGCCGTCAAGGCCCTCCACCCGCAGCACCGGCTCGGCGGTGACTGTTCCGATGCAGGCGCATGGGCAGCCCGTGAAAAGCGCTTCGAAATCGCGGCGTCGGGCCGGGTCGACGGTGACGATGAAGCGTCCGGCGGACTCGGAGAAGAGCAGCGTGTCGATTCGCTGGCGGTCGGCCGCGGGAACCCGGCGGGCATCCACCTGCAGGCCCAGGTTGCCGCCCATGGCCACCATGGCCAGGTGCACCGCCAACCCGCCGCGGTAGACGCCATGCGCGGAGGCGACCACCCCCGAGCCCAGGGCGCGATCCAAGGCGCGGTAGGTCGGGATGAACTCCGCGCTGCGGACACGGGGCACCTGCAGCCCGGTGTAGCCGAAATGCTGGTAGAATTCCGATCCGCCAAGCTCGTTGCGCGTAAGGCCCAGCACGTACACCAGGTCCCCCGCCATCTTGCTGTCCATCGTGACACACCGGGCAAGATCCGGCACGACCGAGATGGCGGAGAATTGGAGGGTCTCGAGCGCCGAGACCTTGTGCGTCTCGCCGTAGCGCCCTGCCAGGTGCCCGTCCACGTACATGCTGTCTTTGCCCGACAACAGGGGAATGCCGTAGTCGAGGCACAGATCGCGCAGGGCCCAGCAGGCGCGCACGAGCTGGGCCGCCTTGAATTTCCCGTCCGGGTTGTTGACGGGATGGTACTGAATGCTGGGCCAGCAGAAGTTGTCCACTCCGCCGATGTGCTCGAAGTCCCCGCCGACGGCGAGCACGCGGCGCACGGCCTCATCGATGCTGCAGCCGACCATGTGATAGGCGTCGATCGCCGAGTAGGTCGGCAGCAGCGCCTGGGCGAAGGCCAGCCCCTTGCGGGAGTTCAGCACGGGCCGCAGCACGGCGGCGTCGCTGTTCACGTCCCGATCCGCCCCGACCAGGGGCTTGACGACGCTGCCGCCCTGGACTTCGTGGTCGTACTGTCGGACGATCCATTCGGTCGAGCAAATGTTGGGCCGCTCCAGCATGTCCCGCAGAAGCCGGTTCAGATCTTGCGGGAGTCCGAGCACCGGCTCGCGCAGCCCGCGCTGCTCGGGAGAAGACCACTCGGCTTCGAACTCCCATTGCGGGAAACCGGATTTCAGCAGGTCCATGTCCACGTGGGCGCAGGGGCTCCCGTTGTAGGCGATGTGAAGCTTCCCGCTGTCCGTGTAGCGGCCGATGACGCTGCTCTCCACGGCGTGCTTGCGGGAAAGCGCCATGAACCGGTCCAGATCCTGCGGGCGCACGGCAACCGTCATGCGCTCCTGCGATTCGGACACCCAGATTTCCCACTGGTCAAGGCCCTCGTATTTCAGGGGCACTTTCTCCAGATCGATCGCAACGCCGTTTGAAAAGCGCGCCGACTCGCCCACCGATGAGGACAGGCCGCCGCCGCCGTTGTCGGTGATAAACTGGATGAGCCCCTCGTCCCGGGCCTCCAGCAGGAAGTCGTGCATTTTCTTCTGGGTGTACGGGTCGCCGATCTGCACGTGCCCGGCCGGCGTGTGTTCGGAAAACACCTCTGAGGAGGCCGTGACGCCGTGGATGCCGTCCTTGCCGACCCGTCCGCCGCACATGATGACGAGCTCCCCCGGGCTGGTCCTCTTTTCCTCGGCGGGCTGCCCGTGGATGCGGGAGGGCATGATGCCGACCGCCGTCACGAAAACCAGGCATTTGCCCATGTAGCCGGGATGGAAGAACACCTGACCGAAGGGCGTCGGGATACCGCTCTTGTTGCCCCCGTCCCGCACCCCTTCGATGATACCGTCCAGGAGCCGCCGGGGGTGCAGGCGCGGCATCAAAGCGCCGCTGTAGTCCCGGTGGCCGACGCAGAAACCATAGCTGCCCATGATCAGCTTGGATCCCTTGCCGGTGCCCATGGGGTCCCGGTAGACGCCTACGATGCCGGTAATGGACCCGCCGTAGGCCTCCATGTTGGAGGGCGAGTTGTGGGTCTCGCCGGTGATGACGTAGTAGTGGTCGTCGTCGAAGCGCCCGGCGCCCGCGTTGTCCCAGAGGACGGAAACCACCCAGGGCTTCCGGCCGGCCAGCGATAGTGTAGGCGCCTCGATGCAGGTCTTGAACAGGTTGTCGACGACCTGCTCCTGGCCGGAGGCGCGGTCCCGGTAGCGGAACAGGCCTCGAAAAGTGTTGTGGTTGCAGTGGTCGCTGCGCCCCTGGGAGATGTATTCGATCTCCACGTCCGTCGGGTCGCCCAGCCCCGCAGCTGCCCGGTCCGCACGCACCGCCGCGTCGGAAAAATAAGCCCGGATCACCGGGATGTCGTTCGGGTTCAGCGCGAGGTTGCGCTCCTCGCTGATGCGCTGGAGTGCCGCGTCGCTGTCGATGGGGATGACCGTCACCGTCGGCGCATGGTCGAGGCGGACTTTGGGGATGATGATGCCGACTCCCTCGGACGGGTCCCATTCGCGGGCTGAATAGATTCGCCATTGCTGAATGATATCGTTGGCCAGAAGCCCGCCGGCGATCCGTTGCACATCCTCCCGGCGCAGGCCCCGGCCGCTTACGCAGTAACGCTTGCTGGTGTAGACGGCTTCGCCGGGAGCGAACCGGAGTCCGAGAAGATCCTCGATCGCCTCCACGGCCGTGGCGCCCGGGTTGTCCCGTACACCCGGACGGTAGCCGACCCAGATGACCCAGTCGCACGCAACGGCGAGCGGACGATCCGAGGAGACCTGTGTCACCGGGTTGGTGAAGATATCGTTCTGGATGCGCTTGAGCTGATCCGCGCTGAGACCCGCGTCGATGGTCAGTATCTGCACGGCGCGGATGCGGGAGGCCTCGATGCCGAAATAGGCCTTGGCTTTCTTGCGAATCCCCTCCCCTTCGGGGTCGGCCAGGTGATCCTGAAGCGCGATTTCGAGTCGGGATGGCATGGCTGTCAACTCACGTTCTGAGTGTGATGGATTACAATCCTCTGCTGAAAAACAGCCGCGTAATGTCGTTATAGAACACGAGGATCATCAGCATGATCAGCAGGACCATGCCGACCTGTTGGGCAATCTCACGGACCTTCACGCTCACCGGTCGCCCCTTGACGGCCTCGATCAGGAAGAACAAAAGATGGCCGCCGTCCAACACCGGGATCGGCATCAGGTTGATGATCGCCAGGTTGACGCTGATCACCGCGATGAACTGAAACAGGCTGCTCACGCCGGCTTTGGCCTGATCCCCCGCCATCTGGGCGATCATGATCGGCCCGCCGACCGTGTCGAGTGCGATGTCACCCTTGAAGAGCTTGGCAACGATCACCACCATCAGTTCGGCAATGTTGTAAGTTTGACGAAAACTCTCGGAAATAGAATCTAACAGGTTTAGTTTTTTTGAATAAACCTCTCCGGCGCTGGAAATTCCGATCACGTAGCGCTTGACTTCCTCCCCCAGCAGGTTTTTCGTGGTGACAAGCTCGGCAGTGGCGCGCAGCCTGACCTCGCCGTCAGCGCGCGACACACTGATGTCGAGCGGCCTGCCGTTGCTGTGGCTGATCGTGTCCGCCATCTGTTCCCAGCTGGCGATCGCGATCCCGTCGATGGCCGTGACCCGGTCCCCTTTCCGGAGGCCGGCAGCGTCGGCAGGCGAGCCTGCCTTGACCGCGCCGACGGTGGGCTTGAGGATCAAGATGCCCGCGAACAGGGCGATGATGAAAAAAATAATGACGGCCAGCAGCATGTTGAAGACCGGCCCGGCAAGAACGATGAGGAACCGCTTGGCGACATGCTTGTGGGTGAAGGAGAGCGGAATGAGCTGGGGGTCGAGGTCCTCGTCAGGCTCCTCCCCGACCATTTTCACGTATCCGCCCAGCGGCACCAGAGAGAGACGGTAATCGGTGATGCCGACCCGCTTGCCGATCAGGCGCGGCCCGAAACCCAGCGAGAACTTCTCCACGCCCACGCCGAAGAGTCGGGCGATCAGAAAGTGCCCGAACTCGTGAAAAAATATCAGAATCCCGAGAACGACCAGAAATGCCCAAGCACTCGTACCCATAAGCGTTCAGTTATCATCCTTTCTTGAGTCGGGCCGCAAAAGCCTTCGCCCGTTCCCGGGCCTCGTGCCGCGCCCAGTGGTCCGCCGCAATGATTTCGGGCAAGTCGGGGTGCGCAACGCTCCGGTGCCGCACCATCGTCTGGCCGATGATTTCCGCAATAGCGATGAATGAAATCCGGTCCTCCAAAAATGCACTCACCGCCACCTCGTTGGCCGCGTTGAGCACGGCCGGCAACGTGCCCCCGGTGCGACAGGCTTCGAATGCCAGCGCAAGGCATGGAAACTTCCCGAAGTCCGGCTCCCGAAACGTCAGATCCACGGCGCCGGAAAAATCCGGCAGCGGCTGCGCGAGCGGCAGACGTTCCGGGAACGACAGCGCGTAAGCGATCGCCGTCTTCATGTCCGGAATGCCCAACTGGCCGATCACCGACCCGTCCTGAAAGGCCACCATGGAGTGAATGATGCTTTGAGGGTGGACCACCACCCGGATCCGGTCCTCGGAAACGCCGAAGAGCCATTTGGCTTCCAGCACCTCAAGGCCCTTGTTCATCAGGGTGGCGGAGTCGATGGTGATTTTGGCCCCCATCGCCCAGTTGGGATGCCGCAGGGCCTCCGGCCGCGTGATGCTTTCGAAGGAGTCCCTCGGGCGGTCCAGAAACGGCCCCCCCGAGGCGGTCAGCAGGATCTGCGCGAGATCCTCCCGGCGCTGGCCCTGGAGGCACTGGAAAATGGCGCTGTGCTCGCTGTCCACCGGGATGATGGACACCCCGCGCTGCGCGGCCCGAGCGGTCACCACACCGCCGGCCATTACCAGCGTTTCCTTGTTCGCCAGGGCAATGGTTTTCCCGGCGTCGATCGCCGCCAGCGTCGGTATCAGCCCTGCCGCGCCTACCACCGCCGTGAGGGTCAGCTCCGCCGAGTCCCACGCCGCGACGGCATTGTACCCGTCTGCACCGTGCAGGATATTTATGGGGGATCCCACGCCGATGAGCGATTTCAGCTCCCGCGCGCTGTCTTCGTCGAAAACGGCCGCGGCTTCGGGCCGGAAAAAACGGATCTGCTCGGCCAGAAGGGCGACATTGCGCTTGGCGGCCAGGGCTTTAACAGAAAATCGTTCGGGGAACATGCCGGCGACGGCGAGCGCGTTGCGCCCGATCGACCCGGTCGAACCCAGGATCGAAAGCGTTCTCATAATCTGCCGAAAAAGTCACGGCGGCCATGGTTCGCAAAGATGCCCGGGTCTCGACGCCGCCGTCACGCCGGGATCACCATCATCCGGAAAACGTAAGCCACCGGGGCCGCAAAAAGCAGGGCATCGATGCGGTCGAGGATCCCGCCGTGGCCCGGCAGGATGCCGCCGGAGTCCTTAACGTTCGACACCCGCTTGAGTTCCGACTCGAAAAGATCCCCAATTTGCCCCATGCCCCCGGCCGCGACGGCAAACAGAAGGCAGGCGATCCAGCCCGGTTCAGATAAAAACAGGGCTTTGGCCGCCGCGCCCACCGCCAGATTGGCGGCCAAGCCGGCCAAGGCTCCCTCGACGGTTTTGCCCGGGCTGATGGACGGGCTGAGTTTATGCCGGCCCCAGAGGGTTCCGGCATAAAGAGCCGCGGTGTCGCCGGCGAAAATGACGCCACACAGCAGAAAAACCCATGTCATGCCGCCGGGCGCCATCCGCAGCAGAATCAGCAGGGCCAACGGCAGCGGAATATAGCATAGTCCCTGGATCTGCCTCGCCGTGAGTTCCACCACCCCGCGTTGCGACGGAAAACAGAAAAGGGAGATCAGCCCGCCGACCAGGACGTCGAGCGCCAGCACGATGGGTACCAGGTCCAGTCTCGCCACGTGGGCGCAGACGATCAGGGCGGCCCCGCCGGCGTATCCCACCAGCAGAATCGGCTCAGCGATCAGCCGGGTGCCGGGGGGCAGGCGATGCGGAAATACTCCCACAGACACACCAAGCCGGCCAGGCCCACCAAAACGCTGAACACCGTCCCGCCGGCCACCACGCAAACGATCAGGACCGGCAGAGCCGACAGCCCCGTGATCCACCGCTTCAGGTGCGCCTGGCCCTGAGCCATCCCTATCACCTTTCCCAACGGCACCGGGCATCAGGCCCGCCCGAAGCGCCGTTCCCGGGACTGAAAGTCGTTCAACACCTGGAGAAACTGGTCGCGGCCAAAGTCCGGCCAGAGAGTTGGGGTGACGAAAATTTCCGTGTAGGCCATCTGCCAAAGAAGGAAATTGCTGATCCGCATGTCGCCCCCGGTGCGGATGAGGATGTCCGGGTCGGGCATGCCCCGGGTGTCTAAGTGGGCGGTAACGACCTCTTCGGTGATGGACTCCGGGCTCAGGCGGTCCTCTCGCACCAGGCTCGCAATGGACCGCACCGCCCGGGTGATGTCGTCCCGCCCGCCGTAGCTCAGGGCGAGGTTGAGCTGGAGCGCCGAGTTTTGTGCGGTCTCCGCCATGCTTCGCCGCAGCGTTTGCTGAACATCAGACGGAAGCCGCTCGATACAGCCGATGGCGTGCAGGCGGATGTTGGTCTGCAGCATCTCGGCCCGTTCGGCTTCCAGAAAGCGGCGGAGCAGGCCCATCAGGGCCTCTACCTCCAAGGCCGAGCGCTGCCAGTTTTCCGTGGAAAAGGCAAACAGCGTCAGAAAGGGTATGCCCAGCTCGCGGCAGGTGCGCACCACGACCCGCACCGCATCCGACCCTTTTTCATGTCCGAAGACGCGGGACAACAACCGTTGCTGCGCCCAGCGGCCATTGCCGTCCATGATGATGGCAACATGCCGGGGCAACTGGGAGGGAACGCCTGCAGCAGCCCCCCCGGAAGACGCATTAGAACTCAAGGATCTCTTTCTCTTTTTCTTTGTAGCACTCATCGACGAGCTTGATGTGCTCGTCGGTTATTTTCTGGATCTTCTCCTGGGACTTGAAAGCGTCGTCCTCGGAAATTTTGCCGTCTTTTTTGATGTCCTTGATGAGCTCGTTGGCATCGCGCCGGAGATTACGCACCGACACCTTGTACTCCTCGCTGATCTTGTGGACAACCTTGACGAGTTCCTTGCGCCGCTGTTCAGTCAGGGGAGGGATGGCGATGCGGACGATCTTTCCGTCGCTGGAGGGGGTGAGGCCGAGGTCGGATTTCAGAACCGCCTTTTCGATCTCCTTGATAACGGTCGTATCCCACGGCTGGATCGTGATCAGCCGGCTTTCGGGTGCGGCCAAGGTCGCCATCTGGTTCAGCGGGGTCAGCGTCCCGTAATAATCCACCTTGATGCCGTCCAGAAGCGACAAGGACGCCCGTCCGGTCCGGACCCGTTTCAGCTCTTTCTTCAGAGCCTCGATCACCTTGCCCATGTTGTCTTTGCTGTCCCGGTAGACTGACTCGATCATGGCATTCTCCTGTGCCCTCGGGAGTGAAGCGAGGTTATTTCAAACCGCTTCTAGTTGCTGATGCGTGTGCCGATCGCCTCGCCGCAGACCACGCGGCGAATGTTGCCCTTGTCAGTGAGCTTGAATACCGCGAGGGGCAGGTCGTTGTCCATCGCCAACGATATGGCGGTCGTGTCCATGACCTTGAGTTGCCGCTCCAGCACCTCCATGTAGCTCACCCGCTTCAGGAACGTGGCATTCGGGTGGGTGACCGGGTCGGAGTCGTAGACACCGTCCACCTTAGTGGCCTTCAGCAGTATTTCGGCGTGGATCTCCTGGCCGCGCAGCACGGCGGCCGTGTCCGTGGTGAAATACGGGCTTCCGGTTCCGGCCGCGAATATGACCACCCGCCCTTTTTCCAGGTGCCGGATCGCCCGGCGCAGGATGTAGGGCTCAGCCACCTGATGCACGGCGACAGCCGACTGCACCCGGGTCTGGATTCCCTGTTTCTCCAGCGCGTCCTGAAGGGCCAGGCTGTTGATGATCGTGGCCAGCATCCCCATGTGATCGGCGGAGGTGCGGTCCATGCCGTAAGAGCTTGCGGCAATGCCGCGGAAAATGTTACCCCCGCCCACCACGATGGCCGCCTGAACGCCGAGTTCCACAATGGCGCGGACCTCCTCGGCCACATAGCGCAGCATGTCCGGACTGATCCCGAACTCCTGTTCCCCCATGAGGGCTTCACCGCTGATTTTGACGACCACGCGCTTGTGCTGAGGCTGGTGCACGGCAGCCTACCCTCCGACCTGGAATCGGACAAAACGCTTGACGGAAATGTTCTCGCCGATCTTGGCGACAAGCTCGTTGAGAAGGTCGGCCACCGTGATGTCCGGGTTGCGAACGTAGGCCTGGTTCAGCAGGCAGCTGTCTTCGTAGAATTTCTTGAGCTTGCCCTCGACGATCTTCTCGATGACCTTCTCGGGTTTGCCGGTTTCCCGGGCCTGAGCGGCGTAGATCTCTTTTTCCTTGGCGATCGTCTCGGGCGAAATATCCTCGGGCCGCACCCCGATCGGGTTGGAGGCGGCGATGTGCATGGCGATGTTCTTGGCGCACTCCTGGAACGCCTGGTTTTTGGCCACGAAATCGGTTTCGCAGTTGACCTCGACCATCACGCCCAGTTTGCCGCCCATGTGGATGTAAGTCGCAATGGTGCCTTCGCTGGTGGCGCGGCCGGCGCGCTTCTGGGCCGTGGCGAGCCCCTTCTTGCGCAGGAACTCGATCGCCTTGGTCATGTCCCCCCCGGAAGCCGACAGGGCCAGCTTGCAGTCCATCATGCCGGCGCCGGTTTTCTCCCGCAACTCTTTGACAAGTTTCGCACTGATGTCCGTCATCATTCCTCTCCTGTGGCGGCGTGCTCTCCAGCGTCACCGGCCGGGTCCGAAGCTGCGCCGGCAACTGCCGCATCGGCCGTCGAGCGTCGAATAATTTCCACGACCGGCCCCGTGCTGCCGTCAGAAATCACCTTGCGTTCGCCTGGTTTCAACTCCGCCGCAGCGACGGCCGGTTTGTGCTCCTCCGGCAGCGTCTTGTCCGCGTCGGCCTGCATGCGCTCCGTCCATTTCTGACGGCCTTCGATGCAGGCGTCGGCCACCCGCGAGGTCAAAAGCCGAATGGCGCGGATGGCATCGTCGTTGCCGGGGATGGCGAAGTCGATGACATCCGGATCACAGTTGGTGTCGACGATGGCGACGATGGGGATCTTCAGCCGGCGGCCTTCGTGCACGGCGATCTCCTCGTTCTTGGGGTCTACGACGAAAATCGCCCCCGGCAGACTCGCCATGGGCCGGATGCCGCCCAGGTTGCCATCGAGCTTCTCGCGCTCCTTGGCCAGCTTCAGCCGCTCTTTCTTGGGGAATAGGTTGATGGTATCGTCGTTGTGGATGGTGTTGAGGTAGTTCAGCCGCTCGATGCTCTTGCGGATCGTCTGGAAGTTGGTCAGCATCCCCCCCAACCAGCGATTATGCACGTAGAACATTTCGCACCGGTTGGCCTCCTCGTAAATGGAGTCCCGGGCCTGTTTCTTGGTTCCGACGAAAAGCACCGACTTGCCGTTCGCAGCATTTTCCACGAGAAAGTCGTAGGCCGTCTTGAACATCTTGACGGTCTTCTGCAGGTCGACGATGTAGATCCCATTGCGGGCCCCGAAGATGTAAGGCTTCATCTTCGGGTTCCAGCGCTTGGTCTGGTGGCCGAAATGAACTCCTGCTTCTAGCAGCTCCTTCATGGTGACGTACGCCATACTGTTCTCCCTTCTTTTCGGTTTTTCCGCCGCCGCCGTCATATCTCGGCCTCCAGCCCCGAGGTCGGGGCACCGGGAAGCCGTCCGGCTGCGTGTGTCGTTGATGACCGCCTGTTTTCAGATTAAAGACTTAAATTGTTTTATTTAGCAAATATTTTTATCAGCCGCAACACCTTTTTCCCGCAGGACGACCACCCGGTCGCGGCCGGCGTAATCCGTCATGCACTGGACTTCGCTGTAGCCGCCGGCCTGCGCCGCAATCCGCTGCACTGCCTCCCGCTGGTCGGAACCGATCTCAAGCAGGAGCGCGCCGCCAGGCGCAAGGTGGCTGCCGGCTGCGCCGAGGATCGCGCGGTAGCTTGTCAGGCCGTCCCGGCCCCCATCGAGGGCGAGGCGCGGCTCATGGCCGACGATCTCCGCTTGAAGTTCGGCGAGGGTGCTGCGGACCACGTACGGCGGATTGGACACGATCAAGTCGAACGGCGCGCCCTCTCGCCTGAGCGCGCTGAACCAATCCGCCGCGAAAAATTCAACCCGGCCCCCGACGCCGACGGCGTGCGCGTTGCGGCGCGCAGTGGCGAGAGCCGCGGCCGACAGGTCGGAGGCGAAATACCGGTGCCGGACGGCTTCAGCAGCCAGCGCCAGAACGATGGCCCCCGAACCGGTCCCGAGGTCCAACACCCGGGCGCAGCGCTCCGCGGGGACTTTCGCGAGCAGAGCCAAGGCCGCCTCCACCAGGCATTCGGTTTCCGGCCGGGGGATCAACACCTCCGGGCCGACGGCGAGATCAAGCGTCCAGAACCCTTTGCGGCCCACGATGTAGGCCACGGGCTCCCGCCGCACCCGCCTTCGGATGAGCTCTTTGAACGCGGCAAGTTCTGTTTTCTCCAGCGGCTTGTCGTGGTGCACATAAAGCTGCACCCGGTCGGTGCGCAGGGCGTACGCCAGGAGGATTTCAGCCGCCGACCGGGGGCTTTCGATCCCGCGTTCCTTCAGGTAGCCGGCCGCCCACAGGATCACCCTCAGGATGCTCCATTCCAGGTCAGCGGCTGGCGGCGGGTTCGACATTCTGCAAAGCCTGAGCCTGATAGTGGGTGGTCAATCCGTCGATCAGCTCCTGGATGTCCCCCTGGAGGATGGCCTCCAGCCGGTAGAGGGTCAACCCGATACGGTGATCGGTCACCCGGCTCTGCGGGAAGTTGTAGGTCCGGATGCGGCCGCTACGATCGCCGGTGCCCACCTGGCTCTTGCGCTCCTCGGAGCGCTGCTGGTCCTGCTCCTGGGTCTTGGCGTCGAGCAGCCGGGCGCGAAGCACCTTGAGTGCCTTGTTTTTGTTCTTGAGCTGCGACTTCTCATCTTGGCAAATGACCACCAAGCCTGTCGGCAGGTGCGTGACCCGGACCGCCGAGTCCGTGGTGTTGACGCTTTGGCCGCCCGGGCCCCCCGAACGATAGACGTCGATGCGCAGGTCGTTGGGGTTGATCTCCACGTCCACCTCCTCGGCCTCGGGCAGCACCGCCACGGTGACGGCCGAGGTGTGGATGCGGCCCTGGGCTTCGGTGACCGGCACGCGCTGCACGCGGTGGATGCCGCTCTCATACTTGAGGGCGCTGTAGGCACCCTTGCCCTGAATCATGACGATCGCTTCTTTCACCCCTCCCGCGCCGGTGGGATGGCCGGACATAATTTCGACCTTCCAGCCGCGGCCTTCGGCATATCGACAGTACATGCGGAACAGGTCGCTCGCGAAAAGCCCCGCCTCGTCGCCGCCGGTGCCGGCGCGGATCTCGAGGATGACGTTCTTGTCGTCGTTGGGGTCCTTCGGCAACAGCAGAATCATCAAATCGCTTTCAAGCTGCGCCTGCTCCGCGGTGAGGGCGGCGAGGTCTTCGCGGGCCAGGTTGCGGATTTCGGTGTCAGCGTCGTTCAGCAGGTCACGGCTTTCCTGGATGCGAACCCGGATCTCCTTGTGCCGGCGAAACACCGCGACGATCTTGCCGAGGTCCGAGTGCTCGCGCACGGCCTTCTGGTAGGCCTCTCGGTTGCCGAGGAGGCCGGGATCGCTCAGATGCTGTTCGAGTTCGACGAAGCGCTGTTCGACGCCTTGGAGTTTGGCATACATGGTTCATTCACCTGTGCCCGCCGCCGGCGCAAAAAAGACCTCGGGCGCGGGGAGATTCCTCCCCGGCCCGAAGGTGGCTGGCCCATCAAGATGCACGTGAGGCTATGAAGGACGACCCGCAGGTTTCGCGGGCGGGCGGGAGCAGTTACGCCGGCTTTTCCTGCTTCTGGAACTTCGCATACTTCTTGCGGAAACGCTCGATACGACCGGCCGTATCGACCAGTTTCTGCTTGCCCGTGAAAAACGGGTGGCAGTTGGAGCAGATTTCCACCGCGATATCGTCCCGGGTGGAGGCGGTCTCGATCACGTTTCCGCAGGCACAGCGGATCTTCGTTTCTGCGTATTTCGGATGAATGTCTTTCTTCATTATCGGTGAACCCCCCTCTTTTCCGTATTGATTCCTTCCGGTCTATGCATTCATAGAATTAATAAATTCCTTATTATTCCTCGTTCCTTTCATTTTTTCAAGCAAAAACTCCATGCTGTCCACGGTGTTGAGCGTGGTGAGCAGTTTGCGCAGGATCCAGACGCGGTTGAGCACGTCCCTTTCGAGCAGCAGCTCCTCCTTGCGGGTGCCGGAGCGCTTGATGTCGACGGCCGGAAAAACGCGCTTGTCCGAAAGCTTCCGGTCGAGTTGGATCTCCGCGTTGCCGGTCCCCTTGAACTCTTCGAAGATCACCTCGTCCATGCGGCTGCCGGTGTCGATCAGGGCGGTTGCGATGATGGTGAGACTGCCGCCCTCTTCGATGTTGCGAGCCGCGCCGAAGAAGCGCTTCGGCCGCTGCAGGGCGTTGGAGTCGACACCACCCGAGAGGATCTTGCCGCTCGGCGGGACGACCGCGTTGTGCGCCCGCGCCAGGCGCGTGATGCTGTCCAGCAGAATCACAACGTCTTTCTTGTGCTCGACCAGACGCTTGGCTTTCTCGATGACCATCTCGGCCACCTGAACGTGGCGCTCGGCCGGCTCATCGAAGGTCGAGCTGATGACCTCCGCGTTCACCGTGCGTTCCATGTCGGTCACTTCCTCCGGGCGCTCGTCGATGAGCAGTACGAAGGGGACCACGTCCTTGTGGCTCTTTATGATGGAGTTGGCGATTGACTGCAGCAGCATGGTCTTGCCGGAGCGCGGCGGCGACACGATGAGGCAGCGCTGACCGAAGCCGATCGGCACCATGAGGTCCAGGATGCGCGTGGAGTAGTTCTCGGGGTCGGCTTCGAGGTTCATCTTGCGTTCGGGATAGAGCGGGGTCAGGTTATCAAAAAGGATCTTGTCGCGGGCGACCTCGGGGTCCTCGTAGTTCGCCGCCTCGACCTTGAGCAGGGCGAAATAGCGCTCGGACTCCTTGGGCTGCCGGATCTGGCCCGAAATGGTATCGCCCGTGCGCAGGCTGAACCGCCGGATCTGGGAGGGCGACACGTAGATGTCGTCGGGGCCGGGCAGGTAGTTGGAGCTGGGCGAGCGCAGGAACCCGAATCCGTCCGGCAGGATCTCCAGAGTGCCCTCCCCGTAGATCATACCGTTTTTCTCGATCTGGTTCTGCAGCAGAGCGAACATCAACTCCTGCTTGCGCATGTTGGAGGCCCCTTCGATGTTGAAGCTCTTGGCCATCTGCATGAGTTCGCTGATTTTCTTCTCTTTTAGTTCGGCGATGTTCATTAAAGCGATTCCCCTTGATGTAGTCCCGGATGCATAAGGGCATCCACGGGTCGTCCCGGTCGATTGCTGCCGCCGGTGGTTTTTTCCATTTTGGTGAGCCGGATCGGTTATCGGTGCTTGCGCCCTGAGAAGCTACAGCGATCATCGCGGCAAGCTGCTGAGAAAGTACAAGACCTCAAATGGTGCCAACCGGAATATTTCAACCGACGTGCCGTTTACCTAGTGTTCAGAGGATTGGAACCCTGTCGGTCAAAAAGGAGGATTTTAAGGCGATAGAGAAAATGAGTCCTCGCGACGGGCGGGTTGAACTTGCCCCAGATAGTGATAGCTATATTTTTATATCAGAACTCCGGTCCTGTCAAGTAGTTTCATGTTTTCGACGCCCTAAAATGATGCTAATTGAGAACACGATGACTGCACTTCCGACTTATTTTCCAACCTGCGAGGGTGCCTATCTCGTTGGCGGCTGCGTCCGCGACCTTTTGCTCGAGCGCCCGCCGGCCGATTACGACGTTGCCGTCCTGGGAGATCCCCGAGCGTACGCGCAGAAGCTTGCCGCCGCCGCCGGGGGCCGGATCGTCGAAATCGGCAAGCCGTCCTTCCGCCTGTGGCGGGTAGTCGCCCCGGGCGCCATCATCGACGTGTCGGCGGCCTCCGGAGCCAGGATTGCGATGGACCTGCGCCACCGGGATTTCACCATCAATGCGCTCGCGCTCGATATCACCACGGGCGCGATCATCGACCTCTGCGGCGGTCGGCAGGACCTCAACGCCGGAATCATCCGCATGGTGTCCTCCGCTGCGTTCCGGAACGACCCGGTGCGGCTCATCCGTGCCTTTCGGCTCCAAGCTCGCTTCGGTTTCAGCATCGAACCGGCAACCCTCGCCGCCATCGGACGCAATGCCGGGCGCATCGCCCGACCGGCCGGCGAACGCGTCCGCACGGAGTTTTTTAAAATGCTCGGCGCGGACCTGTCTGCGCCCGCCCTGCAGGGCATGGCCCGGACGGGGCTGCTCCCCGCGCTCTTCCCGGGACTGAAGCGTGCGGGTAAAAATGCCCTGGAGCGTGCTGTCGGCGCCCACCAGCAGCTGGAATCGATGCTGCGGGATCTGCCGGCCTGTTTCCCGGACACCTCCTGGGCGCTGATACGGGAGCTGACTGAAAACCGCCGCATCCTTCTTAAATGCGCCTGCCTGCTGAGCCGCGTCCCGGACATCCCCGCGATCGTGCACACCCTTCGGTTCTCACGCCGCGACGCCGCCCGGCTGGAGGCTCTGATCGGTCATCACGCGCGAGCGCGTGAGCTTTTGGCCTCGCCCCGTCCGCCCCCGCGCGAGCTGACGCGCTTCTTCCGCGCAGCGCAGGCTGTGCTTCCCGACCTGCTTTTAAACGCGGCGGCGGACCTCATGTCCGAGCCGGCCGCACCGGCCGGGCGATCGCCGGATTTTCGGTCGATCACCGCAGGGCTGCTGCACACCTACCTTTGCGCTTATACGCCCAGATTGCAGTCCCCTCCCCCGATTTCCGGTGACGATCTGATCCGCGAGTTCGGCTTGAAACCGTCGGCCCTTTTCAAGCAAATCCTGGATTCGATCGAGGAGGAGCGCCTGTCCGGCAGCGAGGTTAGCCGTGAAGCGGCCTTGGAAATGGTGCGGGCCTACCTGAATAACCACGGCGGATAACTGCTTAAGGTGTTTAGAAGTGGTTGCACAACCTCGGATCGCGCCCGAGGGCAAGGCGCAGGCCGATTCGAAAGCGCAGCATACACGCCAGTATGTGAGCATTTCGAGAGGCCGGCAACGCCGCCATCGGGTTTCAAACGGGGTTATGAAACCACTTCTATGCTGAAGGCTGAAGACTATCAAACATCTGGCGAAACAAGAACCAAGCCATAAAAGCCTTCAGTCTCATCGACCTAAGTCGTTACACTATTTCTTGAACTTTTCCAACGCCGCAAAGACCTTGTCGCGAATTTCCTCGACCTTGCCGATCCCGTGGATCCGAAGATACACCGGCGCCTTGGTATCCCCGGACTCCTTCCATTTCTTGTAGTATCCGATCAGGGGCTCGGTTTGATTGTGGTAGACATCCAGCCGTTTCTTCACGGTCTCTTCCTTGTCATCGTCGCGCTGGATCAGCGCCTCGCCCGTCGCGTCGTCTTTGCCGGCGACCTTGGGCGGGTTGAAAATGACATGGTACGTGCGACCGCTCGCCAGATGCACCCGCCGGCCGCTCATGCGTTTGATGATCTCCGCATCGGGCACATCGACATCCACCACCGCGTCGATGCCGACTCCGGCCGCCTTCAGGGCATCGGCCTGAGGAATGGTCCGCGGGAAACCGTCGAACAAAAAGCCTTTTTTGCAGTCGGCCTCCTTGATCCGTTCCTTCACCAAGCCGATGATCACCTCGTCCGGCACGAGCTGGCCCGCATCCATGATGGTTTTGGCCTTTTTCCCGAGCTCGGTTCCGGCCTTGACGGCAGCGCGCAACATGTCGCCCGTGGAAATCTGCGGAATCTGAAACCGTTCCTTGATGTAGTTGGCCTGGGTGCCTTTTCCCGCCCCAGGGCCGCCCAGCAGGATCAGACGCATGGGAAGACCTCCTTCGAATATAAAGTAGTTGCAATGAGATGCTGATTTTTTTTGAGAGCAGAGTATGGCGAAAGGCTGGCATGCTGTCAAGACAATATTGGCGCAGGCCCGAGTTGTCCCGGGGCCAAGATTTTTCTTGTCAAACATGAAAATTGCCTATATTAAGAAGGAGCATCAAAAAAAGCAGACTATCCGCTGGGCGACGGCATTGCGTCATGGCCGGCGGCACGAAAGGGGCGATGTGGGTGAAAGAAATCGAGGTCAAAGTCTTTGACAACGATATTGAAAAAGCAATGCGTATTCTGAAGAAGAAGATTCAGAACGACGGTCTCTTCAAGCGCTTGAAGCTGAAGAAGAGCTACGAGAAGCCGAGCGAATTCCGGCGGCGCAAGCAGCGCGAATCGCAGAGAAGAGAACGGATTGCCTTGGCGCGGGCCGCGCGCCGACGTTAATACCCTGAACCTAAAAAAACCGGTGGCTCGCGCCACCGGTTTTTTTTCAGGGCGTTGAAAACCACGTATCAGGCCGTCAGCCAAGGCGACTATTGGCTGGAGGCTCGGGGGCTGGAACGCCAGGAGGCTAAAAAAAAGGCAGAAAAGGTTTTGCTTCAAGCTTCCCAGCTTCCCAGCCTTCTAGCTTCGGACTTAAAACGCATTTATAAAAGTCATGCAACGCCGGATCATGGCCTGAGGCGCCGTTTTTCAACACCCTGCTGATGCAAATGCCACGCGACACCGCATACACCGAATGCCTCGAGACGATGTTCGCGTTGAGGCGCTTCGGGATCAAGCTGGGGCTGGCCACCATCCGCCGCATGCTCTCCGGGTTGGACAACCCTCAACGGCGCTATCGCTGCATCCATATCGCCGGCACGAACGGCAAGGGCTCGGTCGCATCGAGCCTGGCCGCCATCCTCACGAAGTCCGGCTACCGGGTGGGGCTTTACACCTCTCCGCACCTGGTGCGTTTCAACGAACGCATCCAGGTCGACGGTGAAGCGATTTCCGACATGCAGATCGTACGCCTCTTCCGGCGGGTTCAGCCGACTTGGGCCGGGGGCCGCGAACCCACGTTTTTCGAATTCACTACCGCCATGGCCCTGGCTGAGTTTGCCCGCCGCAAGGTCGAATGGGCCGTGATCGAGACCGGAATGGGCGGCCGCCTGGATGCCACCAACGTGATCACCCCGGAGCTTAGCCTGGTCACGAACATCTCCCTGGAGCACCGCGAATACCTGGGGGACACCATCGACCGGATCGCCTTTGAAAAAGCAGGCATCGTCAAGCGCCGCACCCCGGTCGTCACGGGCATCAGGCAACCATCGGCGTTTTCCGTCCTGTCTGAAACGGCGCGACAACGGTCGGCACCGCTCTACCGCCTGGGTTCCGAGTTCCGGGTCCGCCGCCGGGCGGACGGGACCTTCACCTATTCCGGCATCGAACACGTCTGGACCGGCCTGGCAACCGGCCTGCGCGGCGATCACCAGGTGCAAAACGCCGCCCTCGTCCTGGCGGCCTGCGAGCTCCTGCTGCCGAAAGCCCCTCAGATCAACATCGGCAGCATACGCGAAGGACTGATCGAAAACCGCTGGCCGGGGCGACTCGAGGTGGTTTCTCAAAACCCTCTGGTGGTGTTCGACGGGGCCCACAACCTGGACGCCACCAGGCAGCTTTCGCGCTGGCTGTCAAAAAATATGAAGGGCCGTGCGCTCACCCTGGTCGTGGGGATCCTGGACGACAAACCCTACCGCGCCATGCTGAAGTGCCTGGTTCCTCTGGCCAGCCGCGTCATTTTCACCCAGGCCAAAATCAACCGGGCCCTCCCGGTCCAGACGCTCGTCACGGCGGCGCAACCGTTGACATCCGGCATCACCGTCATCACCGATGTAGCCCAGGCCCTCAAATTCGCCGTGAAGACCGCCCCCACGGGCGGGCTCACCCTGGTGGCGGGCTCGCTCTACGTCGTCGGGGAAGCCCAGGCGGCCATCGATAACGGCATCGTCCGCCTCAACCGCTGACGCCGGGGATTTTTAGCGCTTGACTTGCACGCGCTGATCCATTAATCGTGTAGCCTACCTTTTTGCGCCCGTAGCTCAGGGGATAGAGCGTCAGCCTCCGGAGCTGAAAGTCGCAAGTTCGAATCTTGCCGGGCGCACCATAAAATAAAGGACTTAGATGGACATCTAAGTCCTTTATTCTTATTGAATACCGTGGGACGAATAGCCTAATGCAGCTTACCGTCAAACACGTGGCCAGGATCTTCAATATCCCCGAGGCCGCCGTCTACCGCTTGATCAAGAAGGGGCAGTTGCCCGTCTACCGCATCAATGACCAGTACCGCTTCAACCGCTCAGAACTGGTGGAGTGGGCGACGCTGAACAAGGTCAACATGGCACCCTCGGCCTTTCTGGAGCCGGAGACCGAGGCACTTCCCGCCACCCGCCTGGCCGATGCCCTGCAGGCCGGCGGTATTTTTTATCACCTGCCGGGGGAAAGCAAGGAAGAGGCGCTGCGGGCGGTGGTGGACATCATCCCCCTGCCCGCCGATGTCGAACGCGGCTTTATTTTTCACATGCTGCTCGCGCGGGAGCAGCTGGCTTCCACAGGCGTGGGCGACGGCATCGCGATCCCCCATCCGCGCAACCCGATCCTGCTGCATGTGCACGCACCGCTGGTGAGCCTCTGTTTCCTGGAAAACGCCGTGGATTTCGGCGCGTTGGACGGAAAACCGGTCTTTGCCCTGATCACCATCATCACCGCCAATGCCCGCCTGCATCTGCACCTGCTGTCCAGGCTCTCCTTCTGCCTGCGCGATCCCAGGCTGCGGGAGGCCCTGGAACGCCGGGCGCCCCGCGAGGAAATCCTTCAGCAAATCGTTCTCGTCGAATCGGAACTGAGCGAATCCTCCGGAGCGAAAGCATGCTGACGCTTTTTCTATCAGCGGTGTCCCTCCTTTTGGCGACCGGTTTGGCCGCGCTTTTTTCCAGAAAGGGCCCGCAGATCGCGGTGGGAGGCTGCGTCATCGCGGGTATCCTGGGGCTGATTCCCGTGCTGGCCAGTCTGTTCACGTCGGCCGCTTTCACGCTGCGCACCGGCTGGAACGTGCCCTTCGGCGCCTTCAGCCTGGAAATCGACCCGCTTTCAGCGTTCTTCCTACTACCCGTCTTCTTGCTGTCGCCCATGGCCGCACTTTACGGCCAGGCTTACCTGAAAAGCCAGGGCGGCCATGTTAAAAGCTGGTTTTTCTGGAACAGCCTCGTGGCCAGCATGGCTGTGCTGGTCGCCGCCCGCAACGCCGTGCTCTTCCTCATGGCCTGGGAAATCATGTCCCTGTGCTCCTTTTTCCTGGTCGTCTGCGAGCACCGGCGCGCGGAATCGCGCCAGGCGGGCTGGACTTACTTGGTCTCGACGCACCTCGGAACGGCTTGCATCGTGGCGCTATTCCTCCTTTTGGGAAACAGCGCCCATTCCTTCGATTTCAGTGAATTCATCCGGGCCGGGATCGTCTCATCCCCCGCGGCGGGACTTCTTTTCTTTCTATCCGTCGTGGGTTTCGGCACCAAGGCCGGTTTCGTCCCCTTCCATGTCTGGTTACCTGAGGCCCACCCCGCCGCGCCCAGCCATGTCTCCGCCCTGATGTCCGGCGTCATGATCAAAATGGGCATTTACGGACTGGTTCGCACCTTGACCTTTTTCAACGTCTACCCGTTTTCGTGGGCCGCCGTCCTGATCGCCGTGGGCGCCCTGTCGGGAATTCTGGGAGTGCTCTTTGCCATCGCCCAGCACGACGTAAAGCGCCTGCTGGCCTACCATAGTGTGGAAAACATCGGCATCATCACCCTCGGCCTTGGGATCGGCGTTCTCGGCACAAGCCTTCAACTGCCGTTCGTGGCCGTCATCGGTTTTGCCGGAGGGTTGCTGCACGTGCTGAATCACGCCGTCTTCAAAAGCCTGCTCTTCCTGGGCGCCGGCGCCGTGACCGTTCGCGCGGGAACCCGGGACATGGATCGCCTCGGCGGTCTGTTGAGACGAATGCCCCGCACCGGGATCGCCTTCTTCATCGGCGCGGCGGCCATCGCCGGCCTCCCGCCGCTCAATGGATTCGTCAGCGAGCTGCTGATCTTTTTCGCCGGTTACGACGGTATCGCGCAGGGCGGCGCGCCCGTGGTGGCGGCCACGGCCGCCGCCGTGGCTGCGCTGGGCCTCATCGGCGGCCTCGCGGTCGCCTGCTTCACCAAGGTGTTCGGAATTGTGTTTTTGGGGGAGCCCCGCAGCCCCCAGGCCGAACAGGCGCACGAGGCCGACGCGCTCATGACGGGCCCCATGCTGGTTCTGGCCGCTCTGTGCGGGGTCATCGCCCTGACCTCGCCCCTGATTCTGAGGGTGTTCAAAGGAATCCTGCCGGACCTCACGCACCTTTCGGCAGCGGCGTGTTCGTTCAGGCTCGACCGGGCCGCCTACACGCTGGAGGGCTTTCTGGTGGCGGCCGCAGCCGTGATCGGGATGGCGGCGGTGCTCGTTGGGGTTAGACGCTGCCTGCTGTCCGGTCGGTCGCAAACGGTCGTCGCCACCTGGGATTGCGGCTTTGTTAAGCCTTCCGTCCGCATGCAGTACACCTCGTCATCGTTCGCGCAGCCTCTGGTCGATCTGTTCGCCCCTATCCTGCGCACGCACAGGCGTCTCGAAGCGCCGGCCGGCCACTTTCCATCGAGCGCGTCGATCCGGACGCACACGGCCGATCCCTTCCGCCGTCTTTTCTTCGACCCGCTGTTTGCCGCGGTGCAGCGTGCGCTGATCGCCGGGCACATCCTGCAGCACGGCCGGGTCCATCTGTATGTCCTCTACATTGCGTTGACGCTGCTCATATTGTTCGCGGTGAAGTTGCAATGATACGGCTAACCGCGGAGATGGCGTTGTTGCGATTGGCTGCCGCGCTCGTGCTCGCACCGTTGCTATTCGGTGTGATCACCCGCACCCAGGCGCTTTTCGCGGGCCGCAAAGGTCAGCCGCTCCTGCAGATGTATTTTGACATTGCCAAGCTCATGCGCAAAGGCGCGGCTGTCAGCCGCACGACGACCTGGGTCTTCCGCCTCGGCCCGATCGTCGGCCTGGCGTGCGTGGCGACCGGATGCCTGCTGTTGCCGTTTGCGGGCTTCCCGGCCCTAATCTCGTTTCCGGGCGACTTCGTGGTTCTGACGGCGCTGCTCGCCTTGATGCGGTTTTTCACGGTCATGGCGGCTCTCGACACGGGGTCTAGTTTTGAGGGCATGGGCGCCAGCCGCGAAGTCCAGTTCTCCGCCCTGGCCGAACCCGCACTGCTGGTGAGCTTTGCCGTCCTGGCCCGGGAGACGAATGCGCTATCGATGTCCGGGATGTTCGGCCGGGTTTCCGTGATTTTCTGGCACCAGGCCGCGCCCAGTTTCATCCTGGTCCTGGCCGCCCTGTTCATCGTGTTTTTGGCCGAAAACGCCCGCATTCCGTTCGACGACCCCAACACTCACCTCGAGCTGACCATGGTGCATGAGGTGATGGTGCTGGATCACGGCGGCCCGGACCTGGGTTTCATCCTGTACGGCTCCGCCCTGAAAATGTGGGTCCTGGGGGCCCTGATCGTGAACATCGTCATCCCGATCCATGAGGGCAGCAGCTGGCCGGATATTTTCCTTTTCATCTTAGGCATGCTCCTGCT
Source organism: uncultured delta proteobacterium (assembly GCA_963785045.1). Lineage (GTDB taxonomy): Bacteria > Desulfobacterota > Desulfobacteria > Desulfobacterales > SpSt-501 > SpSt-501. The sequence goes on from CAWAUC010000004.1 coordinate 120,755, forward strand.
GGCGGCGGCGGTGGGGGTCGTCGAATCCGTCATGGCCCGGCTGAAGCTGCTGCATGTGCCGCAGCTGCTGGTGGGAGCCGGCGGGCTCGCCATTCTGGCCCTGATGCTCCTGCTGGGGGCGTGACCCGCCGTGGACGCCGAAACCGAGAACCGAGAATAACGGCATGGCATTCCCGATGGATTCCCTGCTGGTCTGTGTGGTCTTGATCGACCTATCGCTGCTGGCCATGAGCCGGCTGGTGACGCTGGTTCGCATCGCGGCCCTCCAGGGCGTGCTGATCGGCGTGCTATCCCTCTATGTCGGCGGCGCCGAGACCGCTTCGATCCTGACCGCAGCCGCAAGCCTGGTGCTCAAGGGCATCGTCTTCCCGTTCATGCTGATGCGGGCTATACGCGAGGCCCGCATCAACCGCGAGGTCGAGCCCTATTTCGGCATGAACCTGTCCATCATCATCGGTCTGGCGCTGCTGGCCCTGTCGCTGTGGCTGGGCTCCAAACTCACCCTGCCCGTTCCGGTGGCCTCCACACTCATCGTCCCGATCGCGCTGTTCACCATCCTATCGGGACTTTTCCTGATCGTCGGCCGGTTGAAGGCCTTGACCCAGATCGTAGGCTACCTGGTCCTGGAAAACGGGATTTACACCTTCGGCCTGGCCATCAGCCAACATTCCCCCTGGATCGTGGAGCTGGGGATCCTTCTAGACGTGTTCGTGGCGGTTTTCATCATGGGTGTCATCACCTATCAGATCAACCGCGAGTTCGACAGCATCGACACCAATCAGCTCACCGATCTGAAAGATTAGGCATGATCATCCTCGCATTGCTGACAATCCCGTTCGCCGCGGCCGGCGCGGCGATCCTGATCAAACCGGATGGGACGCGGCGAATCCTCATCATCGGAACGGCCGCCCTTCATCTGGCCATGGTGGCCGGGTTGTGGGTCCCTCCCGCAGCGGTCAGCCCGACCGGCTGGCTGGCCGTGGATGCGCTGGGTCTCATGTTTTTGAGCGTGATCAGCCTCCTGTTCTTCTGCTCCGCGCTCTATTCGGGGTTTTACCTGAAGCGCGTCGCCGAAAACCCTCAATACGAATCTTCCGCGGACGACGTCCTCTTCGGGCACAGGCTGGAAGCCCGTTTCTCGGCCTGGATGTGTCTGTTTCTGGGATCCATGTCCCTGGTCTGCCTCTGCCGAAACTTCGGCCTGCTGTGGGTGGCCATCGAGGCAACGACCCTGTTCACGGCGCCGCTTATCTTTTTCAAACGCAACCGCCATTCCCTGGAGGCTACCTGGAAATACCTGATGCTGTGTTCGGTCGGAATCGCCTTGGCGCTCCTGGGCTATTTCTTCATGACCATTGCGGCAATGGTCAGCCCGGATCAACCGGTGTCACTCTTCCTGCCGGATCTGATCCACGGCGCACCGTCCATGCACCGGGTGTGGCTCAAAGCGGCATTCCTGCTTTTTTTCGTCGGCTACGGAACGAAGATCGGGCTGGCCCCGCTGCACAATTGGCTGCCCGACGCGCATACCGAAGCGCCCTCGCTTGTGTCCGCGCTGCTCTCAGGCGCGTTGTGCAACTGCTCCTTTCTTGCGCTCATGCGGGTGCAGCAGATCATGGTCGCCGCCGGTTTGTCGGGATTCACCGAAGACGTGTATCTGGTTATCGGCCTGCTGTCCATGGCGGTGGCGGCGGTGTTCATCCTCGGACAGAGCAATTATAAGCGCATGCTCGCCTATTCGACCGTCGAGCACATGGGCATCGCCGCCTTCGGCATCGGCGTGGGAGGCTCCGCGATTTTCGGGTCCATGCTGCAGGTGGTGAACAGTGCGGTGGTGAAATCCATGCTCTTTCTGCTCGCCGGCAACATCCTGGCGGCCTACCGAACCAAAACCGAGGGCGGCGTGCGCGGCATGCTCCAGGTAATGCCTGTATCCGCCGGCCTCTGGATTGCGGGGCTCTTCGCCATCACCGGCGCGCCGCCCTTCGGCGTTTTTTTTGGAAAATGGGTGATTCTCGTGGAGACCTTTGCTTCGGGGCGCTTCGTGGCGGCCGTTCTTTTCTTGTTTTTCCTGGCCATCATTTTCATCGGCATGAGTAAGATCATGCTCGAGATGGGCTTCGGCGCGTCCACGCGCCCGAAAATGGCCGAAAACCCGTTCAGCCTGGCACCGCCCTTGATCCTGGGTCTCATTTCCCTGGTGCTGGGCCTGGTGTTGCCGACCGCCGTTTCGGACCTTCTCCACCAGGCGGCCCGGATGCTGGGCGGAGGCTGACACCGATGGACGGAAAACCCATGCCGGATCGTTTTCTCAGATTGCATCCCAACGCGAAGGCGCTGCTGCGCGACGTACCCGTCCTGGCCTTCGACCGGTTCCGGGACACATTCCTGTCACAGATAGCTGCCGGAGCCCGGGTCTCGGCCTATTTCGCCTGGCCGCGCGGCGACTCTGTGCGGTTGCTGGCCGTGATGTCCCAGCCGGTGTCAGCCACCCTGGCTGTTTTCGCAGCCGATGTGGGCGGATCCTATCCCGCCCTCACCCCCGACTGTCCACAGGCCCATTGGTTCGAGCGTGAAATCGCGGAGCAGTGGGGAGTGGTCCCGCAGGGGCACCCGTGGCTCAAACCCATCCGCTTTCACGCATCCTATGCGCCGAATCGGGATGCCTGGCAGCGCAGACCGGGTGCCCCTATCCGGCCCGGGGATTTGGATTTTTTCCGGGCACAAGGTGAGGAAGTGCATGAAGTGGCGGTCGGACCGGTGCATGCCGGGGTCATCGAGCCCGGCCATTTTCGCTTTCAGTGCCACGGCGAGAACGTCCTGCATTTGGAGGTTTCGCTGGGCTACCAGCACCGGGGCGTGGAACGGGCGCTGATCGGCGGACCCGACGCGCGATCCATTCACTACGCGGAAACCCTGGCCGGCGACACCACCATCGGCCATACCATGGCCCACAGCATGGCGGTGGAAGCGCTCGCAGGGATCAACGTTCCGGCCAAGGCCCAGATCCTGAGGGGCATCATGCTGGAGCTCGAACGGCTGGCCAATCATACGGGGGATCTCGGTGCTCTCGCCGGCGACGTGGGCTTTCTGCCCACCCTGTCCTACTGCGGCCGGCTGCGCGGCGATTTTCTCAACATGACCGCACTGCTCTGCGGCAGCCGCTTCGGCCGCGGCATGGTGCGGCCGGGGACCGTGCGCTTCGATGTGGACCAGCAGCGCATCCAGCGGCTCACCGAGCGCCTCGACCAAACCATGCACAGCCTAAGGGCAGCCGTCAGCCTGCTGTGGGACACACCCTCCGTCATGGCCCGTTTCGAGCATGCCGGCCGCCTGGACCGCGAAGCCGCCACAGCCTTGGGCCTGGTCGGCGTGACGGCCCGCGCCTGCGGCCTCGAACAGGACGTGCGCACCGATTTCCCGTTCGGCGTCTACCGCTTCGCGCATGTTCCGGTGTCGACCTGGGACACGGGCGACGTGTTTGCCCGGGCCTGGGTGCGCTGGATGGAGATCCAGCGCTCATACGAGTTCATCCGGGATAACTTGATGGCGCTGCCGGAGGACTCTCTGCCGCCCCTACCCCGCGGGACCGAGCTGGAACCGGATTCCATCGCCGTGAGCCTGACGGAAGGCTGGCGGGGCGAGATCTGCCACGTGGTCCTGACGGACCCGACCGGCCGTTTCGCCCACTACAAAGTCGTTGACCCGTCCTTTCACAACTGGTTTGGTTTGGCCGTGGCACTGCGCAATCAGCAGATTTCCGATTTCCCACTGTGCAACAAGAGCTTCAACCTGTCCTACTGCGGCCACGACCTTTAAAGGGAGCGCTTGCATGCTGAACGTGTTGAAAACCCGATGGCATCAGGGATACCAGACGATTCCGTATCCCCCGGCCGCGCCTTCTCTCCCCGACCGGTTCCGGGGCGTGCCGCAGGTTCGATTCTCCCTTTGCCCCGATGGTTGCCGCGCCTGCATGGCCGCTTGCCCGACCGGGGCGGTCGGCATGGACGAGCATGGCAAACGCCGCATCGACCTGGGCCGCTGCCTTTTCTGCGGCGAATGCTCCGCGGCCTGCCCTCAACAGGCCATAGTGTTCACCACCGATCATCAACTGGCGGTGCGCGAGCGGCGGAATCTTTGCCTGCAGGAAGGGGATGTTTTAAAGCGGGCGGCGGCCCTTGAAAAAAAGATGCTTCGGCTTTTCGGAAGATCCTTGAAATTTCGCCAGGTCAGCGCGGGCGGGTGCAATGCCTGCGAAGCGGACATCAACGTATTGACCACCATCGGCTTCGATCTGGGCCGCTTCGGCATTCAGATCGTGGCCTCTCCCCGGCACGCCGACGGTCTCCTGGTGACAGGTCCGGTGACCCGGAACATGGCACTTGCCCTGCAAAAGACCTACGCGGCGGTCCCGGCCCCGCGGCTGATCGTGGCGATCGGCGCCTGCGCCATTTCGGGCGGCCCTTACGCCGGTCTTCCCGACCAGAACAACGGAGTGCCCTCCGCGATTCCGGTAGACCTCTATATCCCCGGTTGTCCGCCGCATCCCATCACGATCCTGGATGGGTTTCTGCGCCTGTTGAACAAGATCGCCTGAATCCTGCTTGAACGGGTGCGGGAGGTGGAGGTGGGGGCGGCTGTTTCTATTGCTTCGCCGCCGGCTGCTGTGGGTCGCGACAGCGAGCATGAAACCTGGTCTCGAGGCCGTCCACGCGCAACAGAATGTTTGTTAAATTTTTTTGCTCTTTCGGACGATGGTTCTTTCTTCTTCAGGAATCGGGGGCGGAACAGGCCCGCCAGTGATCTTCTGTACCGCACCGAATCGATCGGGGCAGGCCTCAAAGCAAGTTCCGCATTTTATGCATTGCTCCTGGTCAATGACATGGATCCGGTTCTTGCCGCCGGAAATCGCCTCTACAGGGCATTTCTTAAGGCAAATCATACAGGCCTGGCACTTTTCCGGATCAATATGGTACGAGATGACGTCGCGGAATAACCTGTCGACCTCGTCACGGGTGAAAAGACCGTCATAGGCCTCTTGGGTTTCAAGGCGTGAGGCCAGCTTCTCCCTTTTTACTATCTTGATGTAGGGGGTAAGCTTTGCAACTTCTTTAATTTTAGACTTTAATTCAATTTCGTTTATTCCTTCGCCTTTGCCAAGCGGCCCCAGCTTCTCTACCTTCTTGCAGAAATCATTCATGACGTCGGCAAAGAGAATTCCTTCACCGCCGGACATAAATTCGATCCTTAACCTCTCGGGGTTCAGTCCTGATGTGTTCCATTATTTTTTTACATAGAAGCACCATGTTGAGTGCATTGTAATTTCCATGCGTAACATAGTTGCATTCCTTTAACCGGCAACCGCCGATAAACACCCCGTCCATTCCATTTGAGAACGCCCGGAGCACAAATGCCAGGTCGACCCTACCGGAACACATGACGCGAATGAGCCTGCTTTCAGGTGCATATTGAAGTCTGGAAACTCCAGCCAGGTCAGCAGCGCCGTAAGCTCACCAATGGCAAACGAAACCTAATATTTTGGGTCTAAATTGAAGTGCCGCACTCATTCCGTTCTCACCTTCGCCAATCGCCGCATCGATTTGGCTCAATAGCTCTTCATCGGTAAAGTGTTTTAGTGAAATAGCCCCTGTTGGGCATATGGCGTTGCACAGACCATCTCCTTTGCAGATAACCGGATTAACCACCGCCTTTCGGCCCTGTCGGGTCTCACGAAACTCTATGGCCGCATACGCACAGGCGGAAATGCAGGCCCCGCACCCTATGCACTTTCTCTCATCCGCCTCGCAGACCGAGCCGGAGGCGCTGACGGTATCATGTGAAAGCAGGGTCAAGACCCGGCCGGCAGCTCCATATGCCTGGTTCACCGCTTCCGGTATATTCTTCGGATATTGAGCCATTCCACAAAGATAAACGCCGTCTGCGGCAAACTCGACCGGTCTTAATTTGACATGGGCTTCTTTGAAAAAATCATCCGGTCCCAGGGATACCTTGAATAATCCGGCGACTTCCCTGGTGCCTGCAGAGGGAATAACGGCTGCCGCCAAAGCGAGGTAATCGGCATCTATGACAAGCGTCTTGCCTAAGATGTGATCTGTCACGGTAACCCTTAGAACAGACTTGCCCCCTTCTTCAACAGGTTCCACCTGGGGTTTCTCATGCGGCTCAAAGTGGATGAACTTCACCTCTTTATTTGCCGCTTCCCGGTAATAATCTTCGCTGAACCCATACGTCATCATATCCCGATAGAGGATATAGATATCCATCCGGGGGTTTTTCTCTCTTAGTTTCAATGCGTTCTTTACAGACACGCTGCAACATATCCGGCTGCAGTAGTTCCGGTCTTCATTTCTGCAGCCGACGCACTGGATCATCACGAGACGTTCCGCGTTGATCAGCTTTTCATTCCCCTTGACAATCTGCTCCTCCAACTCCAACAAGGTCAATACCCTGTCATTTTCGCCATAACCATATTCGGTTGGTCTATATACATCAGCGCCTACAGCAATGACCGCGGCACCATGCCTTATTTCGGTGAGCCCTCTCTCATTCTTCACCCTGGTTACGAAATTCCCGACATACCCGGCAGCCTCCGTAATGCGGGCATCCGTATAGACATGGACGAGGGGGTGCTGATATACTTTTTTTACAAGACCACGCAAATACGCCTGAACATCCCGCCCGTCCAGGGTGTAATGAATGCTGCGTGCCATTCCCCCAAGGTCTTTTTCCTTTTCCACCAGATGGACCTCATGTCCCTGGTTGGCTATGGAGAGGGCACACGTCATGCCGGCGATACCGCCACCGACCACCAACGCCGCCTTGTTTACGGGGAGATCCAATTCCTGTAATGGCTCCAGATGGCAGGCGCGTGCGACCGACATCCGGATGATATCCTTTGCCTTCTGGGTGGCTTCTTCCTTTTCTTTAGAATGAACCCACGAGTTATGCTCCCGGATATTGGCCATGTCCAAGTAATATTGATTAATTCCTGCCTCTCGAAGCGTATCCCGGAACAACGGTTCAAGGGTCCTGGGGCTGCAGGCAGCGACCACCACTCGATTGAGCCCTTTTTCTTTGGTGATGTCGGCTATTTCTTTGGCACAATTCGAAGCGCATGAAAACAGCTGTTCCTGAGCGTGGACAACGTTGGGTAAGCTTAAGGCGTATTCAACCGTGGAAGGAACACTTACGACCCTTCCGATATTGGCCCCACAATGGCACACAAAGACTCCTATCCGTGGCTCCTCCTTGGAGACGTCCTTTTCCAGCGGATAGGTCCGTTCCTTGGTCAGCTTTCCTCGCCGGTAGTCAAGGAGTTCACCACATTGGGAGCCGGCCCCGCTGGCGGTAAAAACCGACTCGGGTATATCGGTGGGGCCCTGGAAGGCTCCGCTTACAAAGATTCCAGGCTGCGTGGTCTCCATGGGATTGGAAGGCGCTGCCTTGCAGAATCCGTGAAAATTCAGTTCGATTCCGAACTTATCGGCCAGCTCCTTATAACCAGAAGGAGGGTTCAATCCAACGGATAATACCACCAGATCGAATTCCTCCTCCTTTACCCCGTCTTCGATCGTAGCGTATCGTATGGTTACATTCTTGCTTTCCGGGATCTCTCTTCCTATGGAAACGTAGCTTCTGATAAACCGCACCCCGGGAAGGTTCTCTGCTCTTTGGTAAAAGCGTTCAAAATCCTTCCCATAGGACCGAATATCGTTATGGAAGATTGTACATTCGGCCCCGGCGTCATGATCTTTTGTCAAAATCACCTGTTTCTGGGTGTAGGTGCAGCATACGGCTGAACAATAGCTGTTATCGCCCGGGGTAACCCGCCTGGAGCCGACGCATTGAATCCAGGCTATTTTATGGGGATGCTGTTTGTCGGAAGGACGCAAAATCTCACCTTCGAACGGCCCGGTGGAGCATAACAGCCGTTCATAATCCATGCTGGTGACCACGTTCTGCATCTTTCCGTAGCCATAGTCGCCCCTCACCTTAGGATCGAACGGCTCGAGGCCGGGAGACAGAATGATCGCCGCTACCTTGATTTCGATCGTCTCCGGCTTTTGCTGAAAATCTATGGCCTCATTCTTACAAACCCCTTCGCAAATGCGGCATTTTTTCTCTTTAAGGTAAAGACAGCTGTCATCGATATAGGCAACCAGGGGAATTGCTTGAGAGTAGTATATATGGACGGCCTTATTCGTCGATATTTCCTGATTGAATGAATCGGGGTACTTGACCGGGCAGTATTCGACACAGGTAGTACACCCCGTGCATTTGTCCTCTAAAATGTATCTAGGCTTTTTGACCAGGGTTACCTTGAAGTCTCCTGCTTTCCCTGAAACACTGTCAATTTCAGTTAACGTCAGGATCTCCACATTGGGATGCCGGCCGACCTCGACCAGTTTGGGCGCAAGTATTCACATGGAGCAGTCATTGGTGGGAAAGGTCTTGTCAAGCTGGGCCATGTGACCGCCGATGGCAGGTGATTTCTCGACCAGGTAAACCTTAAAGCCGGCCGTGGCAAGATCAAGCGAGGCTTGAATACCGCTGATTCCACCACCGACAACCATCACATCTCCAAAATGACCGTCCCCTAAACCTTTGCAAAATTGGTTAATTTTTTCTTCCAGCAAACGTTCTTTTTCCACTTCCCATGCCCTCATCCGATTTTGGGTGTCTGTCGTGTCCGGGTCCGCCGGGTGAGCCGCACGGACGCTAAATTACTTCCTGCAGAATCTCCGTGATGTCTCTGATTTCTATGCTATCGGCAACCCCAAGGGTTGACCGGCTGTCCTCGAAATTGGCGATGCAATAAGGGCAGGAAGTAACCAGGACCTCGGCCCCGACGCCTATCGCTTGTTCCAACCTTAAATCGGAGAATCTTTCGCCCTTTAAGGTTTCCATCCAGATCCTGCCTCCGCCCCCTCCACAACACAGGCTGTCGATGCGCGACTCAGGCATCTCAACCAGATCCAGCCCCGGCACCTTCTTCAAGATTTCTCGCGGTTCGTCATATATTCCGTTATGTCGGCCCAGGTAACAGGGGTCATGATACGTGACCTTCTTCCTATATTCCTTTTTAACCTCAAGCGTGCCTTCCTTCATGAGCTCGACTAAATATTGCGTGATGTGCACCACCTCAAAGTCCACCCTGAATTCGCGGTACTCGTTCTTGAAGCTATGGTAGCAATGCGGGGAAGAGACAAGGATTTTCTTAACCCCATTATCGATAAAATTCTTGATATTGTCCCTGGCCAGGCGCTTGAATAGTTCCTCATCCCCCGTCTTGCGGATGCTCTCTCCACAGCAATTCTCCTTGGAGCCCAGTACCCCGTAATCGACCCCGGCCTGGTTGAGGATCGCGGCGGTGGCTCTAGCAACTTTTTTTAATCTGGGGTCATAGCTGGGGTAGCAGCAGGGGAAAAATAAGATTTCAGTCCCCTCGGTGAACGTTTTTACCGATAGGCCTTCCGCCCAGTTGGACCGATTACTTCGCTCTTCATTCAGAGGGTTGCCCCTGCCACGAAGGCTCGCGCTCACGCCGCGGATCGGACGCGCCGCATTGGGAAAAACCCCGTATTCCGTGGCAAGCCTGCGCAAGGCGACCCCGGATTCTATCTGTTTTACGTCCCGGGGACACTGCTGGGGGCATCTTCCGCACGTCGTACACCGCCAAATATCTTCACTTTCGATATCCGTCAAACCGAACGCGGCTTCGCGGACAATCTTGCGCATGCTAAAGATTCTAACCCGATTCCACGGGCAAACCACATCGCATAGGCCGCATTGAAAGCACAACTTGAATGCGTCTCCACCGTTTGCCTTAATGGCATCTACGATCTCTTTGAAGTCGGCTACATTCTCCACTGTCCTTCTATCCCTTTTTGGAAATTGACATTCGGGCCACGGTTTCCATTATCTTGTCCAGTCCATACTTGTTGACCAACGATTCCAATCCGGTCTCCAGCGCTTCCCCGCTCACATCTTCTTCTACTTCCTCCTCCCTTTCTTCATAAATCAGGGCATCATTCAAGCACCACTGAACACACACGGGCTCTTTTAAAGGAGGATCGCTTTCACACATATCACATTTCAGAGGAAGGCCGGAGTCGGGCTCTTTGAAAAGATCCCTGGATGGACAGGACGCCCTGCAGAAGGCGCACTCTTCATATTCCTTGCCGTCGATGGTGTATTTGTCTCGACCCATACATTCGGATTTAGCATGCTCCCCCGCATATACCGGAACGTATATGTCTTTCAGGGGTTCACGAATCACCCGAATGCGAGACCGTGCCGGGTTGTTGCTGCTGTATTTCGGCGCAGCGTGAAAGGCGGAGCAGGCCATCTCACATGCCCGGCAACCGTTGCATTTATCGACATCGACTCTTATCGTTTTAACGATTTTCTTTTCTTCTCGCCCATGGCGCTTGCCACCTCTTCACGTTAGAAACGGCTTATCTCCGCTACCCGTCAAGATCCCCCTCTCGACAAAGTCTTCGACCACGAAGTCCAAACCAAATTCATGCAGGGACTCTTGCGTGGGAATCCCCTGATCATTCCACCCTTTAAATTTGTAATACGTATCTAAGAGCTCCTTTTCAAGTTCGGGAAATCTTTTCTTCCAATGGTCTTCCGGCGGCTTGTCATCCGCTCTGCGCATGCCCCTTCTGATGTTAATGGCTCTGACCAACGTACGGTACCTTTTGGCGGCTTGCGTCAGTTTGGCTTCATCCATATCGATCCCGGCACCGGCTGAGATGAATTTAGGGTAATTGTGTATATGATACGGAGGCTTCAGGGGAAAGGACGACAAGCCGGCGCACATCCCGAGAGCGTCATCGATGTAGTGCATCCTCTCTTGCCAGTCGACAATGTCACAACTCATTTCAACCGTCGGGTAATAGGGGATTGATTTTTCGCCGCGCAGCTCCCAGTCCAAAAAATATTGTTTGAACTTTTCGTCAGGAACCTGCACCCAATCCTTTACGAACGCCTCCCTTTCCTCCCGCGTCGGAAAAGGCGCCTGGGGGAACTGGCCTTCGATTTGGGTGATACTGATCTTCTCGCCGGTAGCGTACATAAGAAAATAAATTGGATTCAACATGGATAGCTTGAGGGGCAGTTGCTCATGTTTTTTAATATTGTTATGAGCATATGCGCCTGCGCCCTTACCAATCTGTTGGGCTGCCCAATAAGTGCCATTGGCCAAGACATCTCCGATCCCTTCCCGCCGAACAATTCTGTCGAGCAACCAGTAAAATCTGTCCTCGTTTTCGGACGGCATTCCGGACATATCATCGTCAGTTAAAATGCCGGCTTCGTACAACTCAAGGGCAAACGCCATGACTTGCGGGGTTGAGAAGGCGTCCACTCCATATTCCGTTGCACGTTGCGCGATTTTCAAGCCAAAATCCAAATCTGACATGGCCGCCATTGTATACGTAAGTTTGGAGAAGCATTTCATCATGTAGGTTGGAAGTCCAGGGACGGAAATGGTTGCCCCGCATTTCATCGGACAGTTATAACAGCTTATCAGTCGCGTGCGCGCACTTTCCATCGTCTGCGTCCACTTCTTCTCGACCTCCTCGTTCCAAAAATCTTTTCTGCGAGTACGGGAATTTCCCCACATGAAATTCTCGGTGTGCCACTTCTCATCATTCACTTTCATCTCTTGCGGTGACCCAAGCCCCGTTAAAATGGCCATTACGCCCTGAATTGGATTTTTTTCGCGATATTTTATGTAGGTCAGCACCTCGTTGCAAAGCTCCATGAATTCAGCCGGTCGGGCAATGTTGACGTCCTTTGTTCCACGGACCGCTATCGCTTTTAGCCCTTTGTCCCCCATAACGGCGCCAATTCCGCCGCGGCTGGCACTGGACCGACCCTGCTCGATGGAAGCAAAATAGACCCTGTTTTCACCGGCCAGGCCGATAGCCGCCACCTGGGCTTTCGGCTCCTTCAACTCCTGCCGAATCAGTTCTGCCGTTTCAACAGCGCCCTTCCCCTTCAAACGAGAAGCATCACGTATTTCTACTTTATCATTGTTGATCCACAGATAAACCAGATCGGGGGACTTGCCGCGAATGATCACCTTGTCATATCCGGCATACTTCAATTCCGGGGCCCAAAATCCCCCCATCATTGAAAATGCCATTAATAACGTCTGAGGCGAAATGGTAGAAACAATGGTGCGATTGCAGCCCGTGGCAGGTGTTCCACATAAAAGACCGGCGCTGAATATGAGTAGATTATCCGGAGAAAAGGGCTCAACTTCAGGGGGAACCCTATCCCACAATATTTTGGCGTTCGTGCCTAGACCCCCCAGGTAAAGTTCGGTGTCTCGTGGGTCGGTTGCTACCCTCTCGATGTTTCCTCGGGTTAGATCAACTTCTAAATTAAAGCCTGTCTCTGCGTACCTCATTTCTCTCCCCTTCTAGAATATCTGAATCCGTGGCATACATTTTTATCATTCATGGAGTGCAGGCACTCGGCTCGAAACGGCTTCACCCGTCGGGTGTCGGCACTGACCGAATCTTTGATGACAGGCGGGTTTCTCTTAAAAGCTTCTGAATTTATTTTTGATTTCACTTTTCATCCGCGCCGGACCAGAGTTCGGGGCGATGCGTAATTAGCTATATACTGGCTATATTTTAGCTATAATGTATTTATATGAAGTCCGCTGGAATTTGTCAAGAAAAAACCCAGCTGACGGGATCGAAACGCAGGGTCCACCGGTTGGTGGTTTCGGAGGCTCGGTTTCTGCACGGTTTTTGAGTGTCAGATAAATGCGGACAAAAAAAATGCGGCCACCCTTACAGGAATTTCAGACGGAAGCCGATGGCGGGCGTTTGTCTTTCTGGTTACTGTTTCGTCGAAACCGATGTGAAGGGTCTTTCGACAGGCGTTTTGGAAAACCAAAGGCCTTGTTACCCCGTCCCGCCGTGGCGGGACTGCGGGTCGCATCCTTTGCATCGTTGGCGAATGCCAAAGGAATCAACTTAATAAGCAGTGCTAACGTGAGGGAGGTATCTGTTATGAGTACGCGCAATAGTCGATCGTTGAAGGCGGTGATCGTCGCCGCTGTCTTTCTGCTGGCCGGACTTGGCATACCGAGCCTTTCCCTCGCATCCATCGGGGGCCTTCAGATCAGCAAGGCGGTAACTCAAAATTTCGACATGGATCATTTCAATTCCGACTACCACTACTACGCTTTGATGGATGCCGGTAATCCCTATGCCATCGTGGGATTGGAGAAAGGCTATCGGATCAGTGGCCCGTACTGGAAAACGGTAAACCCTTACTCGGCCAGATTCGCATCTTTGGTTAATATTGATGAGGGTTACCCGATCGAGGGATCGAGCACATATGGCGCCTACATTCTGAATTCACAAAACAAGAAAATAGGAATCTGGTATTCAAGCTATATGGCTGGCGAGGTTGCACACAACCGAACCAAGGCGGTTTCGATTACGCTTCACCACGACTGGCTTCTGAATTAGAGGCCATTTCAGAGTCCATCATTGCCCAAGGGTAGAGTAGCGCGCCATATCGAAAGCTGAATAGTATGGCTTGAATTCCGGGCTTTTTCGTAGGCGCGCTACGTGCCTTTGGCAACACGCATCTCTCGCCTCCCCCTTCGGCTCACTGGAAGCCCTGCAACGCCTGCCGGGATGCGCCAATAACTCCTCTGTGTCAAGCCGGCCGCGTCCCAAGATGCCGGGGCTACCTATCAAAAACCCGAATGCTCCAAAATGACTTTACACTTCAGGCCGGCTGGCAGGCGATGGGCGGGGTTGGGCAATTCCAGCCGAACACCAAAGGTACCACTTGCCGCATCAATGACACTGTCGATGATCTTGATCTCAAGGATATAATAAGCCATATTAAATGTCCCCTGCTTTTGCTCCGATGGCGAAACATTTTTCCTTTGAAAGGATTTAGCATGTCTGACTCTTTGGTCCTCCGCAATGCATTGCTCATTGACGGCACGGGTGCCCAGCCCAAGCCGGATGCCACTGTCGTAGTGGCGGGGGGCATCATCCAGGAGATAGGTGGTCTTAATACCGCCTCCCCCAAAGGCGCTCGGGTAGTAGACCTCAAGGGCAAATGTCTTCTCCCCGGTCTGATCGATGCCCACATTCACGCTGGAAACATCGAACTGAAAACCCCCATGACGGCCAAGCTGCCACCGGCGGTTTATGTGCTCAAAGCCTGCCGCAACCTGGAAACGGACCTCCAATTGGGATTCACCACGGTCCGGGATGCGGCCGGATTGGATCCCGGCTTTCGCGACGCGATCACGCAGGGACTCCTCAAGGGCCCACGCCTGTTCCTGAGTGTAACGCCACTGAGCCAATCGGGCGGCGGCACCCGGATCCAAGGTTTTGGGCCGGACCGACCGACGCCTCGCAATAGCCTGGGCATCTACCCTGAAGTCTGCGACGGCCCGGACCAAGTGAGGGCCGCGGCCCGGCGCACGCTTGGCAGGGGCGCCGACCAGATCAAGGTTTTTGCGGATGGTGAAGTACTTGCCTCGCAGGCAGCTGACCGGGCGGTACCTGGCCAGTGGAAGTTTTCAGTGGAAGAACTCAGAGCGGCCGTCGATGTGGCCACTGCCGGCGGGACTTATGTCATGGCACATGCTTATGGGCCCAAGGCGATCCGCAACTGTCTGGAGGCAGGGGTGCGCTCCATCGAGCACGGCAACCTCCTGGACGAGGAAACAGCCAAAATGATGGCTGATCGGGGAGCTTATTTCGTGCCCACCTTGACCGTTTATGACCTGTTGCTGGCCCATGGGCGGGAATGGGGGTTGGACGATTCCAGCCTGGCCAAACTTGAGTTGGTGGGCCGGCAAGGCCGGCACGCTCTGGAGTTGGCCTTTCGGGCCGGGGTCAAAATCGCATCGGGAGCGGACATCGTCGGGCCGGCCCAGGCGCTCAAGGGTAGAGAATTGGCGATCAAAACCGAGGTCCTGGGGCCCATGGGTGCCATCGTTTCGGCCACCAAAACCAACGCTGAACTGCTCGGCATATCCGAACGGTTAGGAACCGTAGAACCGGGAAAGCTTGCCGACCTGGTCGCCGCTGCCGAAAACCCTCTTGAAAATATCGGCCTTTTTGAGGATGGCCGGAAAAACGTGGTGATGGTTGTCAAGGAGGGGGTTGTATTCAAGGACTTGACATAAAGCCCATTTCTGGATGGGCACTACTCTAATTCTGATTTTTTCTTATGCCTTACAAATGCACTATAGACGGGTGCAGAGTGCTTGATTCGCCCATCTTCGCCCCAATCGCTCATCCGATTAAAGGGGACAGGCGTCACATCATCGATATTATTCATACGGGCTGCTAATTGTTCCGCTATTGTGTGTAATCGTTTATCGATAACATCGGAATCTGAATATCGAATACCTGGTTCTACCCCATAGGCGACAAACGGAGTGAGTACGGTATATCCCACAAGGGATCAAATCCCTTGCCGTAGAGATCGGTTGACGAAACGCTCCATCCCTGTTGTTCTAATTAGTCTCGTGCAATAGCGGCGAGGTGGCCATTAAAAGATAGGGGCTCAGGATGAGCAAGGACAATATGAGCATGCATAACGGTTTATTCCCTTCCTGACCGTCAGAGTCCACGTCGAGTTCAGCCGGCTGCCGCTTATGCCGTTGACCTCGACCCGCACGTGCGCAGGCAGCCGCGCGGAAAGCCTTTCCATCAAATCCCACACCTGCTCGCGTGAACAGCTCCACAAGTCGACGATAACCCTATCCGCCCCGATCGGCCGGCTTTTGACGTCTATGGAAAACAACCCCCGCAGATTCGGCGCATTCAATTCCTGGAGGACCCTTATGCTCAGCGCGGCTTCCCGCCGGTCACGCGTGCGAAGGAGCGCGATCAGTATAACAAAAGGCCCCAGAATGCACAGAAACCCCATGGCCAGTTTGCCGAGGCTTGTAACCAGATCTATCATGACATGCCTCCTTTCGCAGAATTATGGCATTATTGCCGACTTTGGAGACCGCTCCCTGACGCCTTCTCCGGCGGTGATCTCCATCAGACGGGACCGGAGCATCTCGATACCCGCCTTGTCTATTCTTTTGTTATCGACGATGATCTCGGTGCCTTTTGGGGCGAGGGCGCGCAGCTTGCTTTCAACCAGACTGGAGCAGACGACCAGGGAGGCTTCGGCGATCATCTTTTGCAAGCCGGATCTCTCTTCACCGCAACCGATGATCACCCGCAGATGCGCTAATCCGGCTCTCTGGATCGAAAGTTTCATGTTCTCTGCTCCGTCCCTCGTGGTGCAGGCCACACCCACCTTGGTCCCCTCGGGAAGCGAGGTCAGCCGCATTAAGGTCTCAATACTCGTGTCCACCATGACGGCGGCCACTTCCATTCCGGAGTCTTTCAGAAGGCTTTGAACTTCCCGGATGTGGTAAAAGGTGGTGACGATCAGCCCATAGCGCCTCAACGATTTCAGATCCTTCTCAACGGCCTTGGCAAAATCCCCGACCAGCATGGAGTCGACCGGAATGTTCAGCTCTTTCTTGAGCTCCGCGCTGAAAAGCTCCAGCTCCGGCCGGCTGCACTCGATGAAAAGCGCTTTAACCCCCCGCTCGTTCCCGGGCGTTGCGGGCGAGGCCTGGGTCCGGGCATAAAGCGTCAGGAACAGCTCCTCCGGGCTGAAACCCAGCTTCCCGGCCCGCTCGAGCGCTTCGTCCACCACCGCCAGCAGCTTGTGCATGCTCTCAACCTTGGACTTTGATTTGGCCTTGGCTGCGGACACAAAAGTGCCCCGCCCAGGCTCACAGGAAAGATGTCCTTCCCGCTGCATTTCCGAAAACACTTTCGACACCGTGTTCCGGTTCACCCGCAGAAACCCGGCGAGTTGCCGCACGGTGGGCAGCTGGGTTCCGGCGGCCATTTGGCCCGATTGAATCAGATATACCAGCTGCGCCTTGAGCTGGGCGTGCACCGGAAGCTGATTTTTGCGATTGAGCTTGAGATCCATCAAATTGTCCTATTGACATAGGACAATAGGACATAGGGGGTTTTGTGTCAAGGATTTTCTACGCAGAAATTGAGCCCCACCCATCAAAATGCGTTTACTCTTCAAAAATTAAATCGCTGGAACTTGCACCCAGTTCGACTAAAATCGATTTGACTCCTCCGACAAATGAATCCGGACCACAAATATAGAAGCGTTGGCTGAAATCCCTGATCTTCTGTCTCAAAAAATCTGCTGCAACGCGGTGTTTCTCGTAGCCAGGGGCGCTCTCCCGCGTGCAGGTCAGGATGCACCGCGATCCGAAATAGTAACGAAGCTCTTTCTCACAGATCACATCGGCGGGGGCCTTGTTTGAAAAAATAAGAGAATTCGAATCAAGTTTTCCATCGCGGGCCAACTGCCGCGCAATCGCGATAAAGGGTGTGACTCCCGCGCCGGCAGCAATGAAACAGCCTGGTCCCGTGTAGGTTATAGTTCCAAACGCTTCGGACAACAGCAGCTTGGATCCGACTTCAAGACGATGCAGCCTGTCTGTAACCCCCCCTCCGGCGGGATATTTTTTTATGGTAAATTCCAGTATTTTGTCATCTCTGAGCGAAGTCGGTGTAATTGGTCGTCCCTCTTCGCTTCTCCATTTCGGCTCGTCGATCACCATTTTCACACCCTGACCCGGCTTATAATCAAAATTTCGAGGCTTGGTGAGAATAAACCGTTTGACGTCATGCGTAACAAATTCTGTCATCAAAATAGTGGATGAATGTTTCATGACCTTGTATCTCCTTAAGAGCTATTGCCCAGTGATGTCACTTGATAGCCGGCCGGCTTGAGCATGCCTTTAAGCCTAACATCTCATGAAATTTTTCACCCTGCAGGCGAGCCCATCTGGCCGCATCCACTCGCGTTGCGAGCTATTCGCTGTACCCAAGCCCAGCTTTATCAGGATGTTGAAAAATGGAGCCTCGCGCCGTGATCCGGCGTTGTGCGGCTATTGTAAATGCTCACATATGAATGAATATGCTGCGCTTTCCAAAACGCCGCACGCCTTGGCTGACGGCCTGATGCTTGTTTTTCAACACCTTCTTATGGCCCGGCGCCTTGCGGCTGCATCCACGGCGCCTCCTGAAACACCCGGGTTAAGTTGCATTATCCCCTATGTATTTGCCCCCCTGAGGCACCTGTCAAGGTGCTCCGATCGATACCGGCGATTCACTTTGAAAAACGAATTTAGTGATTATACTAGCGTCATAAACCGGGTGGCTGGTTAGAACGCACGCTGAACAAGAGGAACTGGCTTGCCCCCCAATGAAGATTGGACATTGAGCGACAGCACCAGCCAAAGAGAAGTTTAGCAGGCTGTTGAAAAACAGCGCCTCGCGCCGTGATGCGAGGTTGTGCAGCTATTGTAAATGCTCACACAGGACTGCCTATGCTGCGCTTTCCAAAACGCCGCACGCCTGGGCTGAAGGCGTTATGGTTGCTTTTCAACACCCGGATAGACAGCCGAGACCAGACCCGACCCGAATGATAGACCATGGGTCTTCTATGCCGATGGAGAAGAACGTCCTAACTTTGAAAATCGATTTTGCCGATATAGAACAGCTGCATTCGTTTCTCGTCGAGATTCAGCAACGGCTATCGATTTCTGATAAGTGCCTATTTGAAACCAACCTTGCATTGGAAGAGGTGTTTTCTAATGTTTTGGAATATGGTTTTACCACCCCATCTGGTCATTTTGTTCAAATAGCGGTTACAGTCGCACAGAACGTCTTGAATATCCGGGTAGAGGATGACGGGAAGCCTTTCAATCCGCTTAAAGCCAAGGAGCCCGACTTGGAGTACGACCTTGAAAATTGCGCACCAGGCGGTCTCGGCATCCATTTGATCAAACACTTCATGGACGACATCCGATATGAACGGTATCAGAACAGGAATGTGCTTACCATGAGGAAAAAGGGTTGCTTTCAAGGAGTGAACTAATTTTTGAATTCATCACAAAGGGGTACCTTAATTGATTATAACCTCCCCGGATCAATCGAAAACATACAAGACCATCACGGAGCAATGATCAACAACGATTGGGATTCAGATGAAAAGGAAAGGCAGGAAGGACTCCAGATGGATACGGATGTTGATAAACTTGAACAGGCGATAGAACTCAGCCAGAGAGTCGGGCATTTTTTCATCGCGTTGCTGGGCACGGACGGTTTTCCTTACGTCAACTCCGCACGTCAACTCGAGCAGATTGCGCAGAATCAGTTCGCCATTGAAGAATGGGTCTGTCCGTTGACGGTAAAGCAACTGAGCGAGAACCCGAAAATGGCCGTACTCATCTGGGACCCATCTACCGATGATGGATTTGAAATTCTGGGGCAAGTGTTGATGTTCGAAAGCCAGTCGTTTTTGAACGGGTTCGCCCCCGAGGTGGAGCAGGATGTCCACCTGCCGCAGGTGAAACGAAAGCTGATCATCCGCGCGGAGAGAATCACCGCCTTCAGGCATGCCCTGCGGTGTGATGAGATCCAAGTGCTCGCCGAAGGAAAAATCAAATCCTCGCCCCGTGAAGACAGCGCTCATAACGTCCCGTTCTGCACCTATGCGCCCGAATGGGCCGAGCACGCGCGTTTTGATCGCATGGACGATGGATGTGACGACGGGCGTGCAGGGGCGGTCTGAACGGAAGTAATGCTTTTCCGCGGAGTCGGGCGATGGGCGCAGAGGAGATGCTGTTGTGCGTGGAAAAGTCGCAATGGCTGAAAACTCAAGACCAACGATGCTGAGCGGGATTCAGCCGACCGGGGCGCTGATGATCGGCAACTACTCCGGTGCAGTGAAAAATTGGGTGGCACTGCAGGCGGCGTACGACTCCTTTTTCTTCGTAGCGGATCTCCACGCCATCACCGTGCCGCAGGACCCGGCTGATCTTCAGCGCCGGTCTCTCGAATTTGTGGCGCTATTAATTGCCTGCGGCATCGATCCGGAAGGGAGCACGATTTTCCTGCAGTCCCATGTCCCGGAGCATACGCAGTTGGCCTGGGTGCTCAATTGTATGGTGCCCATGGGCGAGCTGCAGAGAATGACGCAGTTCAAAGACAAGGTCGGCCGCAACGCGGCCAACATCCGTGTGGGGCTGTTTGACTATCCGGTCCTGATGGCTGCGGACATTCTCCTGTACGGCGCCGACCGGGTTCCGGTCGGAGACGACCAGAAACAGCACCTTGAGTTCACGCGCTACGTTGCCAGAAAATTCAACGGCCTCTATGGGGAGATCTTCAAAATTCCGGAAGCTTTCACGCTTCAAACGGGCGCCCGGTTGATGGGGCTCCAGACTCCCTCGGCAAAAATGTCTAAATCGGATCGAAACCCGGACAACTATGTGGCCTTGTTGGACCCCCCGGAGGTGGTACGCAGGAAAATCAAGACGGCCGTCACCGATTCCGGCAGAGAGATCCGCAGCGATGCAACCAAAACGGGGATATCCAACCTGATCACGCTCTATGCGGCCGTAAGCGGGGAGAGCGTGGAGTCGATTCAAGACCGCTTCGTCGGCAAGGGGTACGCCGAATTCAAACGAAACCTGACGGAGGCGGTCATCGATTTCTTGAGCCCGATTCAGGCGCGCTACACGTCGCTTGCGGATGACCCGGCTATGCTGGCGCAGGTACTCCATAGAGGGGCCCGCAGCGCCGGTGAACGTGCCGAAGCGACCCTTGCACGCGTGTATCGTGCCGTGGGCTTCATACCCGGCGAGAGCAGTCAGCGCCGGCGCTGGCCGGGCTGTGAACGCCGATCGGACATCCTATTGCCCACGCCACAGTGGACGTTTCATGAAAGGAGACGCATCATGCAAACCGAAGAGACCAAAGACATGACCAAGGCGGCAGACCCAGAAGCGAATGCCGGGGTTGAATGCATGACGGAGTGCTGCTCGTGCTGTTGCTGTGACACAGAAGAGGAATGCAGCATGGAAGGCTGACTCGCATGAAGAAGAACGTTACCCAGCAACTGATCGAGGCTCACCTGGTGGACGGGAAAATGACGCCGGGGGAGGAAATTGGACTGCGCATCGATCAGACCCTGACGCAGGATGCCACCGGAACCATGGTGATGCTGGAGTTTGAGGCCATGCAGATACCATGGGCCAAGACCGAGGTGTCGGCCCAGTACATCGATCACAATCTGCTCCAAACGGATTTCAAGAATGCCGACGACCACCTGTTTCTGCTGAGCGCGTGCAAAAAATTCGGCGTCTGGTACAGTCGGCCGGGCAACGGGGTCAGCCACCCCGTTCACATGGAGCGCTTCGGAAAGCCGGGAAGAACTCTTTTGGGCTCCGACAGCCATACCCCGGCGGCCGGTTCTCTGGGGATGCTCGCCATGGGGGCGGGCGGCCTGGAGGTGGCCTTGGCCATGGCGGGCGAACCGGTCCATCTGCGCATGCCCTCGGTAGTGGGGGTACAGCTGACCGGCCGGCTGCCCGATTGGGTCAGCGCAAAAGACGTCATATTGGAAATGTTACGCCGGCGCGGCGTGCAAGGCGGTGTGGGCAAAATCATCGAGTACTTCGGACCGGGGCTGGAGAGCCTTTCGGCCATGGACCGGCATGTCATCGCCAACATGGGGACCGAACTGGGCGCCACGACCACGGTTTTCCCGTCCGATGAAACCGTTAGACAGTTCCTGAAGACTCAGGGGCGGGAGGTTGACTGGGTTCCCATTGCGGCAGGCGACCAGGCCGAATATGACGAAACGGATGAAATCGACCTTTCCACACTGGAGCCGCTGATCGCGCTGCCGAGCAGCCCCGGCAACGTCGTGCCAGTCAGAGAGGTGGCCGGCCGTGAGATCTATCAGGCTTACATCGGCTCGTCTGCAAACCCCGGCTTGCGGGATTTCGCCGTTCCAGCCCTCATGGTGGATGGGGCCCAGGTGAACGAACGGGTTTCCTTCGACGTCAACCCCACTTCGCGGCAGATCCTGGAGAACTTGGCCGCCATGGGGCTTCTGCAAAAGCTGATCGC
This sequence comes from uncultured delta proteobacterium, assembly GCA_963785045.1. Classification (GTDB taxonomy): domain Bacteria; phylum Desulfobacterota; class Desulfobacteria; order Desulfobacterales; family SpSt-501; genus SpSt-501. Next base: position 142,807 of record CAWAUC010000004.1, read on the forward strand.
CTCCGGTGCCCGCATCCACCAGGCCGGATGCAACGGCTGCATCGGGATGGGCCAGGCTCCGGCCACAGGCAAGATCAGCCTGCGGACCGTTCCCCGCAATTTTCCCGGCCGCTCCGGCACAAAGGAGGATCAAGTCTATCTGTGCAGTCCGGAGACCGCAGCCGCATCGGCGCTGAAGGGCGTCATTACCGACCCTCGCACTTTAAACGTAGTTTATCCTCGGTTTGTGGAACCGGAAATAATTCGGATCAACACCCGGATGCTGCTGCCGCCGGCTGACAGGGGCATCTCCGTCGATCTGGAAAAAGGGCCCAACATCAAACCGCTGCCCACCTTCGAACCGCTGCCGGACAACATTCGCGGACCGGTGCTGCTGAAAGTCAGCGACGACATTTCCACCGATGAAATAATGCCTGCCGGGTCCCGGGTGCTGCCTTTTCGCAGCAACATCCCCGAAATCAGCCGATTCGTCTTTGCTCCGGTCGACGAAAGCTTCCATGAGCGCGCCATGGCGAATCGGCGGCAGGCCTTTTACCTCGTGGGCGGAAACAACTATGGACAGGGGTCAAGCCGCGAGCACGCCGCTCTGGCCCCCCGCTACCTCGGCTTGAAAGCCGTCATCGCCAAAAGCTTTGCCCGCATTCACCAGCAGAATCTGGTTAATTTCGGAATATTACCGTTGACGTTCATGGACCCCGACGACTATGACCGCATCGATCAGGGGGATGTGCTTGAGATCGAGCATGCGCTCAAGGCTCTGCGCCGAGGCCAGCCGATCACTGTCAGAAACGCAACCCGAAATGCCTCTTTTGTTGCAGAGCACGGGTTGAGCGTGCGCCAAATCGAAGCGGTTCTGGAGGGAGGCCTAATCAATGTGGTGCGCAAGCGCCGATCGACCGGATAGGGTGTGGGGTCACAATCCTCGCTGCTCCGGATTCAGGAAATCAGGGAGGCGTTCAGGAGATGAGCGTTGGGTTTAAAAACCAGGAGCACGGTGAAGTGCAGGGTCCGACGAGATCCATCTTCGAAACACTTTCCCTGCAGGGAGAACATCCCGGCGTGGGTTCGGGCTCAGAGGCATGGGCGGGGGGCCCGCCTTTCCAGCGGCTTTCTCCGATCGATTTACAGCCACTGGGCGTTGTTCGTTCGGCAACCCCGGATGACTGCCGGAGAGCCATCGAGCAGGCGGCCACGGCTTTCAAGAGCTGGCGCATGGTGCCGGCACCGAGGCGCGGCCAAGTGGTTCGACAGATTGGGGAGGTGCTGCGGCAGCACAAAAAAGAACTGGCCGAGATCATCAGCATAGAAGTAGGGAAGATCCGGGCCGAGGCGGAGGGTGAAGTCCAGGAGATGATCGACATGGCGGATTTTGCGGTAGGGCTTTCGAGGATGCTCTATGGGGCCACCATGCCGAGCGAGCGGCCGGGGCACCGGATGTATGAGCAGTGGCATCCGCTGGGACCGGTGGGAGTGATCACTGCCTTCAATTTCCCGATGGCCGTGTGGTCCTGGAATGCATTTATTGCCTTGGTATGCGGAGACACGGTGATCTGGAAGCCGTCTTCGAAGGCGTCCCTAAGCGCCCTCGCGGCGATGCACCTCATCTGGCCGGTGCTGAAGAAGAACGATTTGCCCGACGGCATCCTGAATCTGGTGGTGGGCTCCGGCCCCTCGATCGGAGAGGCGCTGATTCAGGATCGGCGCATCCCGCTGATCTCCGCCACCGGCAGCGTGCGCATGGGACGGCATGTAGCGACCGCGGTCGCCTCGCGCGTAGGGAGAACGCTTCTCGAGCTGGGGGGCAACAACGCGGTCATCGTCTGCCCCAGTGCAGACCTGGAGCTTACTGTAAGAGCGGTCATGTTCGGCGCCATCGGCACCGCCGGGCAGCGTTGCACAACCATTCGCAGGGTGTTGATCCACACGGATGTGTTCGACAGCTTCTGCGCGCTCCTGGTGAAATCCTATCGGGAGATCCGCATCGGCAACCCCCTGAGCGCCGGGGTCCTCATGGGACCGCTCATCGATACCGAAGCGGTCAACCACATGCAGATCGCCCTGAATCAGCTGCGAGAACAGGGAGGAAAAATCATTTACGGCGGCCAGACGTTGTCGGGCGGCATTTTCAACGCCGAAACTTACGTGACACCCTGCATCGCGGAGGCGCGCCCAGACATGCCAATCGTCCGTGAGGAGACATTTGCTCCGATTGTCTATTTGATCAGGTTCCGCACCGTGGAGGAGGCAGTGGCCCAGCTCAATGCGGTGCCCCAAGGTCTTTCCTCGGCCATTTTCACCAACGATCTGCTGGAAGCGGAAGCATTCCTGAGCGCATCCGGAAGCGACTGCGGCATCGCCAACGTCAACATCGCAACCTCCGGGGCCGAAATCGGCGGAGCCTTCGGCGGCGAAAAAGACACCGGAGGCGGACGCGAAGCCGGCTCGGATGCATGGAAGGCCTACATGCGGCGCCAGACCGTCACGGTGAATTGGTCGCGGAAGCTGCCGCTGGCCCAGGGAATCGAATTAAAATTGACGTGAGCAAAGAGGATAGGACGGGCGATCCGTCTATTGACAGGAGGAAGCGCAATGAAAGAGGACAAGGATACTGAACTCGACTGCTCAAAAAACTGCAAGTACGTGGTCAACGCGTGCGAGGCCGTGGTAGAATCCGCATGAAAGACAATTTCAGCGGTGGGGCAACCTCGCGCCGCAGAACCGACAGGTCGCCGATCCGGCTGCTGGTCATTGCGCTGGTGCTGGTGAATGCACTTTCATCTGTATCGATAATGGCGGCAGCAGGTGACTACAATCTGGAAAACCCGGCAACGGTCGGAAAAGTCTTACCCAACGACTGGCGCATCAGCCCTGCAGGCATCCAGGTGACAGTGGGAAATCTGCCTACCAACGGCGCCGTTTCGCCCGACGGGCATTACCTGGCGGTAACCAACAACGGGTGCAGCCGGCCTACCCAGGAGGTTTCGATCGTCGATTTAAGAGCCGGCAAAAAAGCAAGTAGTGTTGCGGTCGTTTCGAGTTTCCTGGGGGTGGCCTTCAGCCGAAACGGGCGGGAACTTTATGTCAGCGGCGGCAATGCCTCTAAAATATACATTTTTTCATTTGCGGACGGGGTGCTGACTCCTAATGGTTCCATACCTGTGGCCGGTTATCCGGCCGGCATGGCGCTGCTGGGCGACAGCAGCCTGGCCGTGGCCGAAAATACGCATGACAAGATCGCCTTGGTGGATATTCAAGCGGGAAAGGTAACGGCGGAAATTCCCGTCGGGCGGTATCCCTATTGGGTAACGCCTGCCAGGGACGGCAAACGACTTTATGCGAGCAATTGGGGTTCGGACAGCGTATCGGTAATCGACCTGACCACAAGGAAAGAAGTCAACCAAATACCTGTTGGGAAACTACCGGAAGCGATGGTTCTATCCGGCGACGGCGGACGGCTATACGTCGCCAATACGAACAGCGACAGCGTATCGGTAATCGACACCGCCGGCGGCAAATGGGTGCAGACCATTGATTTGTCCTTCAAGGCGCTGCCTGCCGGCGCAGCGCCTACCGGCTTGGCTCTTTCGCCGGCCGGCGATAGCCTGTATGTGTCCTTGGCCGGTATCAATGCCGCTGCCGTGGTGGACCTGAAGGACAAGAAGATACGCGGGTATATCCCCGCCGGCTGGTATCCCACCGCTGTGTTCTGCAACCCAGGGTTTAATCAAATCATCATCTTGAGCGGCAAGGGCTTGGGCACCGGCCCCAACCCGGACGGTCCCAAGCCTGGCACCAACGCCCCAAATCGGAGTCAATATATTTATAGCATGATCGCGGGCAGCGCATCCATTCTGCCTGTTCCCGACGCCGGCCAGTTGGCCGCCATGACCACCCAGGTACAACATAACGCCCTGGATGACACCTCCCAGAGCGTTGCCGCCAAAACAGGCGATCAAAATCCGATTCCCCGCTATGTGGGCCGACCGAGCCCGATCAAGCATATATTTTTCATCGTTCGTGAAAACCGCACGTACGACCAGATCCTGGGGGACCTCCCCAACGCCGATGGCGATCCGTCTCTGGTGCTTTTCGGCCGCGATGTCACGCCTAACTGTCACCAGTTGGCGGAACAGTTTGTAACCATGGATAACTATTATGCGGATGCTGAGGTTTCCGCACAGGGCCACGCTTGGACCAGCGGGGCCTATTCGAACGATTATGTGGAAAAAAACACCCCCCTGCTCTACTCCAGCCGTTATGGTCATCCCGACGCCGGAATGGTCCCCATTACCTATCCCCCCAACGGCTATATCTGGAAAGAGCTGTCCGCCAAAAACGTTTCGTTCAAGGTCTTTGGGGAGAACTACTACCTGCATAGCGGCTTGTATTACGCGTTGGTTGATACCATTGGCGCGGAGGATCCCTTGACGCTGGATTATTATGAATTCCTGCGCAGGGCCAATGCCCGCAACAATAGCGGAATCATAAGCAAATTCTTTGATCGTTTCACGTCCTACGCTGATCACCAAAGCCCGGCGGAGCTGCAAAAGCTGTTGGCCGGTGACGTTAGCTTCCGCAACGATCTATCCACCATCCTCACCGGGAGCAATGCCTTGGCCGACCGGCTGGTGCAAAACCCCCAACTCATTGAGGCGGTGGCCGGTTATTTAAGCCGCTACCAATTCGACTACAGAAGTTGGGACCTAAAATATTCCGACCTGGAGCGGGCCGCGGCGTTTAACCGGGAGTTTGACCGGGAAATGGCACATAACAGTGTTTCTGCTTTCAGCTATATCTGGCTGCCCAACGATCATACGGCCGGTCTAAAGAGGGGCTACCCGACTCCTTCCCAAATGATTGCGCAAAATGATCGCGCGTTGGGGGAAATTGTCGAAAAGATTTCCCATAGCCCGATTTGGAAAGACAGCGCCGTTTTTGTTACCGAAGATGATGCTCAAAACGGCAGCGACCACGTGGATGCCCACCGTACCGTGGGTCTTGTCATAAGCCCCTATGCCAAGCATGGCATAGTGAATCACACCCACTATGACCAGGTGAGCATGCTGCGCACCATGGAACTGATCCTCAACCTGGCCCCCATGAGCATGTATGATGCGGCGGCCCTGCCCATGTATGATATTTTTACCGGCCGACCCGATCTTACGACGTACAAGGCGCTGCAGCCCAACGTCAGTTCCGCTGCAGCACCGCAAACGAACTGGCCGGAACTGGCATCCTTATCGGCCGGTTTGGACCTGAGCCAGCCGGATATCGAGTCTCAAGACGATGTGCTGAATAAAATACTTTGGGAGAGTGTTAAAGGCACGCCCTATCAGCCGATGACAAATAAAAACGATGATGATGATTGAGAACGAGGTATTTCTCCACCACCACTCCGTTGATTAGAACGGCAGGTGATCTTTCTGCAACATTCGCCCCGAAAAACTCAGGGCTTGAAACCCTCAACCAGGGAAAACATGCCCTTGGTCTGAATCAAATTGATCCGGGTGAACCCCACCGCGGTCAGGCCTTCTTTTATTTCATCAAAGGTGTATGTACGCCCCCCTTCCGTGCCGGCCAGCATGTTCAGCGCGAACAGGGCGCCTTCCAGCGGATGGGTGCGATCCGCGGACATGACATGGTCGCGGACCACAATCCGGCCTCCCGAGTCCAGGGCGCGGTAGATTTTGCCGTATAAGACCTCGTTTTGCTCAAAGCTGTTTTGATGAATGATGGCCGATAAAAGGGCCAGGTCGTGTCCTGGAGGCAGTTTGTCTTTGTAGAAATCTCCGGCAACCAGTTCGACACGGTCGAGCAGACCGACGGCTTGAATGCGGTCGCGCGCCATTTCGATGACCGGCGGCAAATCGAACAGGGTGGCCTTCATTTCGGGCGCCGCGCTGAGCATAGCCAAGGTGTAGGTTCCGGAGCCGCCGCCCACGTCTATCAGCCGGCGGGTCTGTCCCGGATGGATTGCCGCCACAACCGCCGGCGCGGCTTTGGAAGCGACCACGTGCATGGCACCGATAAATGCGTTGCGGTTTTCTTTGGCCAAGGCGCCACTTGTTTCAATACCTGGCGTGGTCCTGCCGAGCACAATGTCCGTCATTTGAGACCAGTTCTGCCATACCGTCGCCATGTGAAGAACCATGGGCAGAATCGAATCGGGTGCGGCGGCCGACAGGAATGGAGCAACCGACGGCTCGGTATGGTATCGTCCGTCTTTTTTCACCAAGAAGCCAAGTGCGCTCAGAGCGTCGAGAAGTATGGCACTCCCGCGAAGCGTGGTCCCGGCTGCCACCGCGATTTCATCCGCCGTCAGTGGTTCTTTGGCAAGCAAGCTGAAAAGATCCAGTTCCGCGCCGCTCAGAAGTGCACGACTGGCCATAAAACCGCGGGCCAACTCCAAGATTGATTCTTCTGTGATCTCTGCACTCATTTTATTCCTCCATCGCCGTGCCGTTTCAACCGGACATCAAATGGGCCCAAGAAACTGAAAGGCCCGGATGGTAGCTTTGTGTTGCCTGCAACCTTTCAACCATACTGGTGCGCGAGGCCTGCGACAGATCTCAGCGCTCAGGGGGCGGCTCGAAACCGGCCGCCGTGAAGGCGGTTCTGCCAGATGGCGAGACGAGATATTCTACAAACGCACCTGCGACCTCAGGGGCCTGGCTCGACTTCACTACAAGCGCCGCATACGGAATTGCGTTCTGGATGCTCTTCGGCAAAAGGCCGACCAGTTCGGCACCCGGAACAGCCACGATCTCACTAGCCTGAACGACCACAATCTCGGACTGCCCGCTTGCGACCCGTTTGACTGCCTCCTCGCCTACGCCTGTCAGCGTTGTTTTGCTTCGCATTTGTTCCACAATGCCCAGGCAAGGAAGCACGACCGTGGCGAAATACGTACCCGAGGTGCCGCCACGTGCGGGGTCGGCGTAGGTGATCGAGCGCGCAGCAAGGAGCGTCGCTCGGAATTCCTCGACAGTGCCGATCGTAGGGCGCGCTGTACCTGCCTTGATGCCTACGCCCACCCCGACGCTGCCGACTTCTTTTCGCGATCCCGGCGCAACCCGTCCGCCCCTCTCCAGTTCGTTGGCTCCGGCGGAGGGAAGCACGGCGACATCGACTGGCGCTCCGGCAGCTACTTGTTTCTGAATTCCTCCGCCGGTGCCGAACGTGAACTCGATGGTCTGACCGGTTTCGCGCTCGAACGTGATCGCGGCGCTCTGGAGCGCGGACCTCACACCGCCCGGCGCATAGACGCGCAGGGCTGTTTTGGCGATGCCTATCGAACAGACGCTGAAAATGCTCACCGGGATGCCTTTCTGCGAATCAGTATGCGTGTGTTCCAGCTCATTTCTCGATCCCCTTTTACCTAACAGGGTATTGAAAAACAAGCATCAGGCTGTCAGCCAAGGCGTGCGGCGTTTTGGAAAGCGCAGCCTATTCGAGAATATGTGAACATTTACAAAGGCCGCACAGCTCGGGAGCACGGCCTGAGGCGCAGTTTTTCAACACCCTGCCTAATTCCCGATAGGCTTGCGCCTGCCATTAAAAAAAGCAGTTGGACCGGCCCTGCGCCCATCGGGCGAGCTTCTCCCGCAGCCAGGGTCGCAACTCCTCCACCAAGTAAAAGCGCGGAAGCAGCAGCGGATCGCCAGGTGCAACGAGGCCCTCGTCGACTGCCTGCCGGGCCAAATTCGTATGCGGATAGATTCGGATTCCAAGGGTTAGTTTCAAGGCCTCCAGGTTCAGCGAGTCGGCAAAAATCAGGCTTTCTTCGACGCTTTCTCTCGTCTCCCCGGGGCCTCCCAGCAGAAGGAAGCCCATTCGCCGGATACCGAATTCTGCGAGCAGGCCGCTTGCTTCTCGAATTTTGTCAATGCCGAAATCTTTGTTCATTCCCCGCAGAATATTTTCACAGCCGCTTTCAAAACCCAGGCTCACCTCCCGGCAGCCCGCCTTAGACATGGCCTCGACCAATTCCCGGGAAACCTCACCAGGGTGGAAAATGCAGCGCCAGCTGATTTTCAGGCCTGCTTCCGTGATTCGCCGGCACAATTCGAGGGCGTAGGAGCCAGGCAGATTGAACGTGTTGTCCACAAAAAATATTTGGCTAAAACCCGAACTTACCCACCCGGCCAAGTTGGCGACCACGGCTGCCGGGGAACGCCGGCGCGTGATGCGCCCCTCGATGCTCGCAGTGGAGCAGTAGCTGCAGTCCAGCGGGCACCCCCGGCGAGTCTGCAACGGCAACCACGCCGACGTTTGTGACCGGCCTTCTGCAACGAAAAGCTCCGGTTCTGGATACGGCACCCCATCCAAATCACGGATGAATGACAGCGGGCTTTGAAGCCCCTTCCCGGGCAGGTGCAGGCCCGGGATTCCGGCGAGATCAGTTCTTGAGTCAATCCGTTCGAGCAACATCGGGAACGCTGCCTCGCCCTCCCCTTGAATGCCCATATCCGCTCCCAGGTATTCGAGCGCGCTTTCCGGGAATATGCTGTAGCCAGCCCCACCCAGGACAATCGGCGCCGCCGAGAACTCTCGGCAAAGACGGACCACTTCCTTGGCCTGATCCAGCAGAAACCGGCCCTGATCCATGATCTGGTCGTCGATATTTCTGACCGAGACGCCGATGGCATCGGGCCGGGACAAACGGATGCCGTCCTCCACTGCCGCAGGGATGTCTTTGACGCAGAGCAAGTCCAGAAACTTTACTGCATGGCCGGCTTTCTCAACTGCCGCGGCCACACACGCCAGTCCCATGGGAAGGGTGAGCATGTTGATGTCTTCGCGATTGGCCGAGATCAGCAAAACATTCATGGTGGCACCCGTCGCAGCCCCAGGCCTTCCAGGCCTCACGCCCCCTCGCCCCTACGCGATGCGATACAGCAGCACGTATCGCTACAGGTCAAAATAAAGCAACGCATCTATTTCTTATCCGGCCGCTTCAGCGCTCGGACGCGTATCTCCTCGCAATCTGCCCTGAAACGGCCGTTCCCTGGTTGCCTGGCAACCTGTTGAAAGGGGTTACGCCATCTTGCCGATCATCTTCCTCATTTCGTCCACAGAAAAGCCACGCAGCGTCTCCGTCCGCACGTTGCCGAGTGAACCCACCTTCAGCATTGAAGACATAGCTGCTTCGTCGCTTCCTTCCACGACCAGCACCATATCGTAACGCCCCATGGTGTAGTAGACGCTTTTCACCTTTCCTCCCGTTTTTTCAGCCATCGCCTTGAACGCTTCAAACCGATCCGGCGAGTCTTTAACGTTGCGGATTCCCTGATCAGTAAAATTTACAAGAATAATAAAGGTTGCCATGGGTTGCCTCCTTCGTTAAGCGATTGGGTACCGGCGGCCGTCGACCTATCGATTGGGAGAAGACCGCCATTCTTCCAACGCTCTGCATGGTACAACGTTCGCAAAATTTCAACTTCCCCAGCCGTCGATGAGTTCGCCTCCCTATGGGGTCACGCCATGGAGAGGCACAGGTCAGGCAATTTGAGGACTTCCATAGAAGCGGTTTCATATCCCCGCCTGACACCCAATGGCGGGGTCGCCGGCTTGTCGAAATGCTCGCAACCCGCCGCGCTGGCTCCGCATTCGAATCGGCCTGCGCTTTGCCCGCGGGCGTGATCCAAGGTTATGAAACCACTTCTAAGCATTTTTAGTGACAATCCCAACCCGGCGCCACGTCATGCGAGGAAGGGATAGAACACGTCGTATGCTAATAAATCCTCTTCGATATCATGGGGTTGATGGGCCACGCCCTTGGGAATTTGGATGAAGGCCCCCTTGACCATAGGAACATCTCCGACGGTGTCTATCCACATGGTCGCCTTGCCTTCGATCACATAAATGATATCATCGGAGGTTGTATGAATATGCTTTTCTACCTGGGTGCCCTTAGGCAGGTGAACCAGCATACACGTGAGATCTGCTTTCTCATCCCGGTTCGACAGAAAATAGGCCACCTTCGCCGTTTTCAGTTGGGGATGAGGTTCCCATTTCATCTTTTCCGGTTGAATTACCTTGCCTTTGCTTTTCTCCATTGAATACCCTCCTGGCAGGCGGCGATTCTCGCGCCTTGTACCACTTCGTTGCCGGCTCCTTTTCGACGATAACACAACCTTCAATCCCATTTTATGGCCAAAACCGAAATATCCGTATCCCCGTCATTTTTCAATTGATGCATTTTGTTTTCAGGCACCTCGACGCATTCTCCCTCGGCGATGTGATGCGTCACGCTATCGATGACCAATGATAGGCCTTCCCTCAAGCGCAAGGAAAAAGTGGACATCTGAATGTTTATGCGGTGGCACGGGTCCAAAGCCGCCGGGGGATATGCGAAGCATCCTCACGCTGACCCCTTTCCCGGCAAGATCTACCAATGAGCGAGCTGTAAAACCGTGATGACCCTTAACTTCTTCTATTGGTAATTCTGAAATGTTCATCACTCTGACTTTCATATTTCTCCTTTCGGCTGAGCATGCTTTTTGGTGCAACACTCGAATCCACACGAAAGCCCATAAAACCCTTGCCGAAGAATATAATGATCCATCGCCTACTGTCCAATACAGGGGGCAAGGCGTTGAAATTGCGCTCATTACCCCGTCTGACACTCAATGGCGGCGTTGCCGGCCTCTCCAAATACTCACCCCCCCCCGGTTGCTGCGCATTCGAATCGGCAGACGCCTTGCTCTTGGCCGTGATCCGAGGTTGTAAAAGCACTTCGCCGCTATGCCTACTCAAACCTAAAGCATTTTTCAACCATTCCAATTGGGGATCGTTATTATGGGAACCTAAATTGAGCGATGCTGTCGATTCACATAGATTTATTGACCCTTCGGTGCCTTGAACCGATCTCTTGATTTTGGGATCTTTCACCGCCCTTGCTTCTTGACATGAGCATGAGTTTGATTATTTTAAAACCCAGTCGATACGCCCGGAGCCCTCCCTGCAATTGGTACCATTTCCAGTTTCTGCCGGCAAATTAGTGAGACGACCCCCATGGCCTGTTCAAAGATCCGAGTCGCCATAGTCGACGACAATTCAAAGTTCCGGAAGTCTCTCGGAAACCTTCTTGGAAATGAGCCGGACATCTGTGTCGTAGCAGAATCAGAGACTGGCCTTGCTGCGATCAAAGAGGTGGAGGAGCACAAACCGGATGTTATTTTGATGGACAATGAGCACCCCTTCACCGATGGCTTGGAGGCCACCGAAACGATCGTCTCCAGGTACCCGGATATCAGAGTCATCGTCCTGTCTATGCACTCAGACAGCACCATGACAGCGAGTGCATGCCAGACGTGGGCCTGTTATCCCTTGTGTGAGAAGTGCAGTATCAGGAAGATCCTTGCTGCAATCAGGAGCGGTCAAAATCCGCGGTGCGCCAATTTGTCTGAAAAGAATTGAAACCGGATAGTGCACGCGTCGAGAGAGTTGCACCCGTGCAGATTCCCCAGGAGCCTCCCTTTTCCAACGTGAGGCGTCCAATGTCAGGCCCTATTCCGAAAGCTCCCCCACTTGTGCTCCCGTCACCCGCAGAAGCTCGGCAGCGGTCAGGCGCATCATCGCCTGAAGCCCGCCGCCGCCCCCGTAGATCACATCCAAGCGGCCAACGCCCGCATCGACCAGCGTGGGGAGCCTCACCCGGTGGCCGAAAGGGGGCATGCTGCCGACCACGTAGCCGGTGACCGCGAGCGCCTGCGCGGGGCTTGCCAACCGGACCTGCTTGCGGCCCATCCCCAGACAGGCGGCCAGCTTGCGGCGGTCCACCCGGGCACACCCGTTGTTGACCACCAGCAGAAATTCCTCCGCGGCCTGAAAAACCAGGGATTTGATGATCTGACCGGCCGCCACCCGCAGCGCCGCAGCCGCTTCGGTTACCGTGGTGGTGTGCTCCGCCAGCGGCAAGATGACAGCCGCAATCCCCTGGGCTTCGATGAAACGCTTGAGGTCCTCGGGGCTCAAATTCCGCAAGGGTTCGGTATCCGGTGATGGCAATGGGGAAATTTTCATCGGTTCTATCCCGTTTGATCGTTTTCTATCGGGTACACAAGAACCAGTCTTTGTGCAACCCTTTTCCATGGCCCTCCCGGCGGCGCAGCCAGCGGGCGAGCTCTGACTGCTTGCAACAACGCTTTTGGGCTATCGATGAAGATGGCGGCGGCACGGATACCCATAATTGACGTACCCTGGGAGAATAACTATGTTGCACCTGATTGAGATGGAACATGACCCCGACCTAATCCCGGTTGCGGGAACGAGCCAAAATCGCCTGGTGAGATTCTCGGTCCCATGGTTGGCCCTGCGCAAAGACCGGATGCAGGCAGCGCTGCATGCCGCAGCAGGCCCCGCCGGCGGTTGAGAAAGGCAACCCCATGCCGTCATCGCTTTATGACCCTTCCGTGGACGAAGTGCTGAACCCCGGCCGAGCAGGCCATTCCCCGTTTCCCTCTCCGGCCGATTGGCGGGACCGTTGGATTTACTTTCTGCTTGTGGACCGTTTCGCCAACCCGGATGCTCCCCCCCGTTCCGCCGATCCGTACGACGGGTATCAAGGCGGGAATTTCGCCGGCATCAAGCAGCGTCTGGCCTATCTCAAAGAGCTCGGCGCGGGGGCCCTTTGGCTCTCTCCGGTGCTCATGAACCCCCCGTGGTTTCAGTTCTACTGGGGCGGCTACGGGGTGCTGGATTTCATGCGCATCGAGCCGCGTTTCTGTTCGGACCCCGTGCAGGCTGCCGCCGATCCGCAAACCGCCGACCGGGAATTCCGCGATTTGGTCGACGCCGCTCATGCACACGGATTGTACGTGATTTTGGACATTGTGCTGAATCACACCGGCGATCTCTTTGATTACGAGGGCGCGCGTGATTCCGCCCCCTGGAATGCCGAGCGCGAATACACGATCTACTGGCGGGACCCCCAGGGTTTAGCCCGCTCGGAGTGCAGCGACATTCAATCGTTCGCGGTCCCGCGATCAGCAGGTATTTGGCCGGCCGAGTTGCAGCGCAACGACTTTTTCCGCCGCCGCGGCACCTATGAAGGGTCCGGGGATCTCACCCGCGGGGATTTCGACCGCTTGAAGGAGCTGGTGACGGAGTATCAAGTTCCCGGCACAACCGTCTACCCCGTGAGAAGCCATCTCATCCGGGCATGCCAGTATCTGATTGCCAGATTCGATGTCGACGGATTTCGCATCGATACCCTGCAATACGTGGAGCCGGACTTCGCCCGCATCTTCGGCAATGCCATGCGCGAGTATGCACTTTCCATCGGGAAAAAAAATTTTTTGACCTTCGGTGAGGTCTGGCAGGATTCGGATGAAGCCAAAATTGCGGAGTTCGTGGGCCGCAACACGCTCAAGGGCGAGGAACTCGTCGGCGTGGATGCCGCGATCGACTTTCCCGTGCGCAAGCGGCTGGTGGACATCTGCAAGGGGTTCGCGCCGCCCGCCGATCTTGCCCGGCATTTCAACTACCGCCGCGAGGTGCTAAAAAAAATCGTGAGCTCCCACGGCGATGCCGGACTCCATTATGTCACCTTCCTCGACAACCACGATCTGAACGAGCGTTTCCACCACCCGGACTACCCGTTGCAGACCCGGTTGGCCTTGACCTGCCTCATGACCCTGCAGGGAATCCCCTGCATCTACTACGGAACAGAACAAGGATTGGCAGGCCGCGGAGACCGCCGGGAATGCGCGCGCGAAGCGCTCTGGGGTGTTCCCGGCGCGTTTTCGAAGGATCATGCGTTTTACCGGCTGATCCAGCGCCTGAGTCTGCTGCGAGAGCGGAATCCGGCACTGCGCTATGGCCGCCAGTACTTCAGGGCCTGCAGCGGCAACGGCCTTGATTTCAGCGATTCGCCCTACCCGGGGGGCGTCATTACCTTCTCGCGCATTCTGAACGACCGGGAAATTCTAGTGGCTGCCAATACCGGCACCTCCGCATCGACCGAGCTCGAGGTCGTCGTCGACGGCAATCTGCATCCGACCGGCAAACCCTGGGAAGTGCTCTTCTCCAGCCAGCAGAAGCCCGCTGCGCCCTCGGCAACGATCGGCCGTGGAAACCTGCGCACCGTGAAGGTGACGCTGGCCCCGGTGGAAGCGCAGGTGCTGGGGTGAGAGGAGTTCATATTGGCCGATCCTATCAGATCCTTCATTCAGGCGAATTTACAGATCTAATTCCCGTGTGCCTTCCTCCACTTTGTTTAAAACCATCGCTGCAGGGTGTTTGGCGGCAACCTTGCTGAACGGTTGCCCCGTCCGGTTCTTACCGTGTGAGACCTCGGATGCATCGATGCCGACCAAGCGAACGGTTGTTTTTGAGCCACCGGCAACGACCTGGATGGTATCTCCATCGGTGACGCGCGTGACCTTGTATTGACTGGCGGATACAAGGACCGGGTTAGAAATAAGCAGGGTGAGGATGAGGATTACTATGATGGATCTTCTTTTTGGGAGAATTCTATTCATATGTTTATGGTACCGAGGCGCGGGTTTGCGATCGGCCTGCGCCCTGCCCTCACTTGTGATCCGCGGTTTTGAAACCACTTCTAATGAATATCGACAAAAAAGGCAGGAACTTAAAGCTCAGCGGCGGGGCATCGCTTTAGGATGAGGGATAGGAGGGACAGTACTGCTTTTTCTGGATCCGCTATTCACTCTGCCATCTGACTTCGCATAGCCGGATGGGCTGGGCAAACCCCTTAAGGGTAGCTTCGCCAAGTTCGGAGAACGACAACCCCGTTCCCTGACATTCATCCGCTACCACATGGGCGACCATAATCTGATTCGGTTGAGCGTATGCACATATGCGGACAGCCAATATTACAGTGGTTCCGAAGAGGCTGTTGTCCTCCTCGACTGGCTCACCTGCGCTGAGGCCGATCCTCACATACATGGCACTATCGGGATTGCGATCGTTGTATGCGCTAAAAGCCTTCTGGATGGCAACGGCACACTCGACGGCTCTGGTTGCCGAGGTAAAGGAGGATATGATTCCATCACCTGTGTGCCTGGCTTCGCGACCGTCGTGATCCATGAGGGCGTTTCGGGTTAAGGCGTTGTGGATATGGAGCAAATGCATGGCCTTGGCGTCGCCAAGCCGCACGGTCATGGCTGTAGACTCCTTTAGATCGGTGCACATGATGGTCCGGAATGCGGAGTCTCTATCGACTTGGCATGACGACCGATTGGCCTGAGGGGCAGGCGCAGGGTCCTGAATTCTGCCCAGGAACGCCTCCACGACTGCAGGGTTCACTTCGATAATCTCATGGGGGACAGATCCATGCGCTTCGGCATGTGCGTGTTGGATTGCTTCTTTGTTGGGTGAATCGACCAGGCAGAAAGTTGTGCTGCGCGCTTCGTCGAACCAGTACGTCAGGAACTTGACGAGATATTTGTCCTGGACTTCCAGATCTCTTGTGTGGGCGGTTTGTATTGCGTGTCGAGTTGCGCCTTCGATGTAATGACGGTCCATGAAGAGAGGCATGGGTGTCTGTTCCCCTTTCACCTGAGATTATAGCAGTCCCCCTACGCGTGTCATCCCGGTATCTATCCGCATTCCGCATGAACGGAGGCCGGCCGGTCTAAGCAAGGGTGTTGAAAAACGAGTATCAGGCCGTCAGCCAAGGCGTGCGGCGTTTTGGGCAGCGCAGCTTATTTGAGCACATATGAGCATTTACAAAAGCCGCACAACGCCGGATCACAGACTTAGACGCCGTTTTTCAACACCCTGCTAAGGTCTGATGGCGGGGATACGCTGAAAGGTAAGGTCACAATTCTGATGTTTCAAGCGATCGGTCGGATTAAAGCAACCTCTCGCAACGCATTGTGCTTTATTGAACTTGATCCCACCCCAATCAACCTGATCATCATCAGAGCGATCGAATCACTACAATGGTAATATCATCATACCTGGGACCACCTGCCTGATGTTCAGAAACCCGCTTGAGCAGATTGTCGCATACTGCCTGGGCGGAAACCTGCCTCAATCCGCACAGACTTTTATGGACCCGTTCAATCCCGAACCACTCGTTTTCCATGTTCGTGGCGTCTGTTACCCCATCGGAATAGATAAGCAGGGTGCAACCCGGTGTGAAATTGATTTTCTGCTCCTCGGAAATGGCAGCATCGAAAACGCCTAAAGCCTGTCCCTTCCCTCTGGGAATTGGTATGAGCCGTCCCCGTGGATCACACATGACGGGGATCTCGTGACCGGCGCGTGCGTATTCAAAGGTTTGGGTTTTTCGATTGAGTAATCCGTATAAAATCGTGACAAACATTTCCGCTTCGTTCAAATCCATCAAGTGGTGGTTTACTCTCAGTAAAACCTCCTTCGGAGACAGGTTCTTGTGGGCTTCGGCCCGCAGAAGGCTGCGCGTCATGGCCATGAACAGGGCCGCGGGCACCCCCTTGTCGGAGACATCGCCGACCGCAACTCCGAGCGAATCAGGTCCGAGAGGACTTTGGCGATATGAAAGGCTATGCCAGGCCGCCGCTGTAATAGGCGGCCAAAATCGTCACGGGGTCCGAACCGGTTGAGAATCCGCTCCTCCTTTGTGGCAACGGCTTTGGCGACCTCCAATTGCCCGCTTAGAACAATGTAAAAGCAATCCCCGGGCTCCCCCTCACTAAACAAAACGTCTCCGCCTGCAAGTTCAACTAGTCTCAGGGAGGCTTTTAACTTGTCCAACTCTTCGCGGGGTAGCGCAGCGAACAGGGGGAGTTGGCATATCAGTTCTTCATCCATAATTGACCACTGAAGCTCGTGTTTATAGAATGCGTTCATATAGCAGGTTTGCCAGCAGATATGCAGTCCTTAGCAGATGAGAGAGTCCCCCCATACGCCCATAGGAGCGGCCTTCACTTTGAGGTATGCGGGTTCAGGGTGGTTTTGAGCTCCTCCATGGCTTTGCCGAAATCTCCCCATTTTCCTTCTTTGGTTGCCTCTTCCGCTCTCTTGAAAAGCTCCTGGGCCTGAGACAACTCTTCGAGGTCAGGCCGGGCAGGGACTTTCACGGCTTCCGCCGGCGCAACGGTCCCGAAAACCGCCTTGAGAGATTCTTCCAGGCTCGGCTCCATAACCACCTTACTTCCCGAGGTAACGATAACCCTTTTTAGCTGCGGTATGTTTGCCCCTTCGGCGCTCAGGTAAACGGGCTCGACATAGAGAAAGGACTTTTCAATAGGGATCACGACGAGATTGCCGCGAATGACCCTCGAGCCCCTTTGATCCCAAAGCGACAGCTGCTCTGAGATGACGGTGTTCTGATCAATCATGGCCTCCACCTGGATAGGACCGAACGTGAGCCTCTCTTTCGGAAGCTGGTAGACGATAAGCTGCCCATAATCCGGATAATCGCATTTTGCGGCCATCCAGGCAATCATGTTGTCTCTGCTCTGGGGAGTGAAGGGTGTCATGAGGAGGTATTGAAGCTCCTCCGTATCCGGCAGGCGCATCAGGATGTAGTAAGGGACCATTCTTGTTGCTGCGCCTGCGTATTTCTCTTGTGAGAATGCCCACAAATCCTCCTGGTTGTAGAAGACCTGAGGGTCAACCATATGGTAGGTCCGGTACACGTCCGCCTGAATGTCGAACAGGTCTTCCGGGTATCTGAGATGGTTGAGCATATCCCCAGGCAAATCCTTTATCGGTTTAAAAACCCCCGGAAAGGCCTGCCGGTAGACTGACAGCACCGGGTCGTGGGGGTCAGCAACATAGAAGATCACGGATCCTTCATAAGCGTCCATCACCACCTTGACCGAATTTCGAATGTAATTGAGCTTCTTCGAAAATTTTCCATAGGGTTCCGAATACGGAAAACGGTCGGAGACCGTATACGCATCCTGCACCCAGTAGAGTTTCCCCTCGCTCAGAACAAGGTAGGGATCTGCGTCAAGGAAGAGAAAAGGGCAAATCGTGGAGACCCTTTGCTGTACCTGCCTCCAGAACTGGATCCGGCTGGTGGGGGCAAGGTAGCCCGTGAGAAGGATATTGATGTCCTCCTGGGTCCAGGCAAACAAAAGCCGCTTCCAAAACGAGTCCAGGGGAACGCCTCCGTGCCCATTGTAGCTCGTATAGACATTCTCGTTTCCCTTGGGATAGTCAAGCTCCTTTACCTCGGTGGCAACGATACGATAACCGGGCATCTTCTCCCCATAATAAATGGCCGGTTGGTCGACTTTCAGGTTATAAAGCGACACGGGGGGAATATTCTCGATGATGTATTCAGGGAGACCTTGCGGGCTTTTTTTGGAGACGAAGTTCATCACGAGCCCGTAGCCGTGAGTAAATTGGAGGCGCTCATTCACCCAGGTTCTTGCTTTTTCCGGAAGTAGGGGGGCCAGTTCGCGTGCTGAAAGCATGACCTGGTGATAGCCTGCCTCTGTGTGGTAGCGGCCCACATCCACGTCGTAGAATTGGTAGTAAAGACGGATTTCCTGGGTCTGGCGATAAGTGTCCAGGATGGGTCGATAGTCCCAAAGCCGGATGTTGTCGATGGTCTGCTGGTTTCGCGATATATCCTCGGGGCTGAGGTCCGTTAAGGATGGGTAAGCCTTTTCCACGATTTTGTCGAGGTTGAAGGCCTTGCGGGTTAATTGGATATTGGAGGCGAGATAAGGCTTTTCCAGTTCCAGCTCACTTGGCTCCACTTTATACTTTTGTACCAGGAAAGGCAAGATGCTGATCAACCCGAAATAGAGCACTAAATAGGCGCCCACGCCTCCAGCCACCCAGTGGAAGCGCTTTCTCAACAAGCCGATGAGTACAAAGGCACCCAGTGCCAGAGAGACAAACAGCATGATCCAGAGCGTGAGCAGCGTCACGTGATCATCGGTGTACCCTATCCCGTAGACAACACCCCGCGAAGAGGTGAGCAATTCATAGCGATCGAGATAGAATCCCCACCCCAGGCTCAAAACAAAGGGAAGGAAAATGGCGCCCAAATGAAGGACCATGGGCCGGCTCGGGCGCACGTAGAGCTTCTGGCCACCTTCCAGAAATTGAACTCCGCCGAAGTAGGCGTAGGCTCCCATCGATACCAGGAGGAGGAAGAAGGTCAGCGACGTGATGCCATTTTGAATGAGCTGATAGAACGGGAGTCGGAAAAGATAGAAACCCATATCGAGATGAAAGATCGGGTCCATTTCTCCGAAAGATCCAGCCCATTTCCAACGAAGATACGTATCCCACTGCGGGTAGTAAGCAAAGGCAAAGAGAGAGGCCGGAAACATGGCAATCAAGAAGGAGCTGAAAGAGGTGAGGCCGCCGGGACCCATTCGCCCTTCGGTTCCCATGTAGTGAGTTGGAAGATATCGTGCGACCAAGCGAAGGCTGGTCCAAAAACACAGAAGCACACACCCAAAGGCGATACCGAACAGAGCCCATTTTATGGAAAGGATTTTCCAGAAGATCTCGGAATAACCCACCTGCCGCATCCATAGCCACTTTTCCAGGATCCCTGCTCCGGTGGCCACCAAAATCAAAATTAGAATGCATGCTGCAGCGGCAATCCCCACTATGAGTTTCGCTCGATTTTTCATCACGTCACCTTCTCATGTTTAGAAGTGGTCTCATAACCTCGGATCACGCCCGAGGGCAAGGTGCAGGCCGATTCGAAAGCGCAGCAACCAAGGGAGGTTGTGAGCATTTTGAGAGGGCTGCAACGCCGCCATCGGGTGTCAGGCGGGGGTACGAAACCACTTATGGGACGTTTTCCCGTTACCAGAAAAAAACCGTCGCCAACCAGTGCCCATCCAGAAATGGTGGATTTCGGTTCAGGCCAAGGCCGCAGCGATTTTACAACCGCAGGCGTAGTCCGTCTACGTCGAGGATTGCAAAGAGCGAGAACGCCGGCCTGGGTCGAAAGATGCCGTTATATGGATGGACACTAACCAGGCATTCAATGATCTCAGAAAAGGACAGACGGCAGCATATGATCTTATCAATTCACTCCGATCATTTTTTCCAGCAGCCGTTTATAAAAGACATAATTATCAAATGGAGTATCGACGCGCACGCGGCCGTCGAGCATGGGAATGTAGCCGCCCTCGGCCAGCAGCGGCAGCACCTTCTCCGCGACTTCGCGCCGAATGGCGTCCTTGCCCTGCCGGAGGACATCCAGATCGATTCCTCCGATCAGCCGCAACTCCCGGCCAAACTCCCGGCGCAGGCCTTGGTAGTCCATGGCCTGAGACTCCACCTCGTAGGCCCACAGGCAGTTGAACCCCCGCTCGAGAATGGCCGGAATCAACAGACGAGGGTTGGCCCAGGAGACGAAGACGATAACCTCAACCCCGTGCCGTTTCAGCACGCTCAACAGCGGGTCGTAGCTGGGCAGGACGATCTCGCGGTACATCTTCGGTGAGATAAGGGGGCCGCGCTTTTCGGCAATCGGCTCAGAAAATAGGGCGGCGTCGATCGGGACATCACGAAGCACCCGGTCAGCCAGGCAGGCGGCAAATTCCCCCTGGATCATCAGGGTATCGTGCACAAAAAATGGGTCTCGCACGAGAAGCTCGATCACTTCAGTAAAGCGGCTCCACCCTTCCACCCCCATGGAGAGAAAAAGCCCTCGCTGCACATGCAACATCACCACATGCTCCCGGCGGGTCAGGCCTGACGCTTGACTCGGCCACTTCCGCGGAAGGCGGCGGACATCTTCTGGGTTGAGCCTCCGTCGCATTCGGTCGAGGTCCTCGCGGGAGGAGGGCCACTGCTTGAGGCGGGGCAGCGGCTCTAGATCGGGATGAATCTCCTCCCGGTGGTCGTGTCGGAACAGCACGTCAAATTCGGACTTGCGCTTGAGGCCCTGCTGGCGCCAGGCCCTCAAGACGTCGTCGCGTATGCCCTCCTCGAAATAGGGCACCCGGTCGGGCGCCCCATAGCGCATGGTTTCACAAAATCGCTCGCGGCTGTTCACTAAAACTCCAAGTTGTTGGGGACTCGATTTTTATATGGGTTGCTCACCTCGCCAATTTAAGGAACATGAAGGTGAATCGCCCGTCATTGATGCCGATGGTCAGGTCGGCGCCTCGGGCGTCCGCATAAACCACCCATGCGGGCCGGTGGCTGCTGCCGCATTCAATGGTTGGGTAATATTCGCCAGTTTCGGCGTTGTTCCAGGAAAGCAGCATCGATTCGGTGCAAATCTCGCGTGCCTTGCGCTTGGCCAGGTCCCTGGCTTTTTCAAAATCAAGCTCGGCCTCCGCGACCTGTAGCCGGATCTCCTCCTTTGCGCCGCCGTCCATTCCGGTTCTGATCTGGACCATCCGGCATTCTCCCGGGTTATGCGAACAGGGCGCCGCGGGCGGCGAGGAGCTCACGCAGCACCGATCGATGACACCGGCTCTCGTCGGCACAGTAGCATCCTACCGAGAAGTTGGTCTGCCGGGACAGGGCCGCCAGCAAATCGAGCAGGTGAATCTTCTCCGGCTGCCGCATCTCGGCGCGGTAGCGCCTCACAAAGGTGCGCCAGTATTCCTCGTCCCCGGCTGCTGCTTGGCCGAGCTTGAGCAGCTCCTCGCTGGGTGCAAGGTCGGGAAGCCAAAGGTCGTAAAAATTCCGGGAGGCGAACTCGGTCTTCGGAACTCCGCGCGGCGGCCGCCGCACCGTCCCGATTCGCAGCCCCTCCTCTTCCAGTCTTGCAGTTCCGAGCCGGACCACATGAAGCGGCATAACTTCCTCCCGTTATCCTGGCCTCGTGGGGAAAAACCTCGTCGGCGCCCGGTCACTCCAGGCGCTGCACGTACCGCAGCTCGCCTTTCAACCAGTCTTCAGGCCTTTCAAAAAGGCATCGATCCCGGCCTGGGCGACGGCCTCGTCCTGGTCGGAGTGCCCGGAACTGCAACCGATGCCGCCAACAATCTGCTGGTCGATGAAAATCGGAAGGCCACCCGGGAAAATCATGAAGCGGCCCTGGTTGCTGACATGGATGCCGTAGGCAGGGCCCCCCGGCTGGCTCGTTTCGGCATATGACCGCGTGGAGCATCGAGCGGCCGCAGCCGTGAAGGCCTTGCTTATAGCGATATCGATGCTGGTGATGCGCGCATTGTCCATACGGTGGAACATCAGCAGATGGCCGGCGTCGTCCGTGATGGCGATGTCCATGTCGACACCGATCTCGTGGGCTTCCATCTCGGCCGCGTCCATGATGACGCGGGCGTCATCCAGAGTGATCCTGGGAACCGATTTCACGGCGTTCTCCGGAAGGGGGATATTGATTGGCCATCAATATCAGCAAATGGATGTCAAAAACCCTTATCAAAGCGTGAACCTTGATTTGATCTGCCTGCTGCGGATTAAATCCATTAAACACCCGCATGGACCCCATTATTTATCATTTGCAATCGGTGTTCGATTCATTTTTAATCCGTAAAATCTTAAAAAGAGCAGAAAGCACGCTTTTTTCACGCAGCGCAGCTCTAGGTACCACACACACTATTTCCTGGCCTAGTTCAACTGCAATTGACGGGGATTTGCTAAAGGAAAGAATTTGGGACGGGTAAACGCTCCGATGCCCGGTAATCAGGAAGCTGATGACACAGGCCACGGCGGCATAAGGGGCAATCGCTGGTCCAAACATCTCCATCGCCATGACGCTGGCGGCAATGGGTGTATTGGCCGCCCCCGCCAAAAGACTCACGAGGCCCAACGCCGCAAAGGTGGCAAGATCGAGGTGAAAGATAGTGGCAAAAAGAGTTCCCGAGCAGGCTCCAACAAAGAAAATGGGCGTTACGATCCCTCCACTGCCGCCAAAATTCAAGGTAAGTGAGGTAAAGATACTCTTCAGAATAAAATCATACCAATGAATCGGAAGCCCCTTCAACGAGTCTTCAATGGTATCAAGTCCGAGACCCAAGAATCGTCTGGAGAAAATCAGCGCCAAAAGTACCAGGGCGCCGCCGGCACAGATGGCCTTTAATAATTTCGGAAATTTAATTTTTTCAGCGAGCTGCTCGCCGGCCCTTATAGTTTCGACAAAGAATAAGGCGCATAAACCAAAGAAGATGCCTGCGGCCATCACCTTTAAAAAGAAGGCTTCACTGAATACCGGAGAGAAGACAATCGGGTAATAGAAGTATTTCATGCCGAGATAGGCAGAAACTTGATATGCCATTATGCCCGAAATGAAGGAGGGCAATAAGACGTCATAGAGCAAACCTCCAATAAAAAGAACTTCTACCCCAAAGAGGGCCCCCGCGATCGGGGTGCCAAAGACCGAGGCAAATCCGGCGCTGATTCCGCAGATGACCAATTTCTTGTGATCGTTGTCATTAAACCGCAACAAATCGGCAAAGATGGAGGCTAGCCCTCCACCGATTTGAGCACAGGGTCCTTCTTTTCCAGCCGAACCGCCGGCGACCAAGGTAACTATCGTGGCCACCAGCTTGACCGGGACGACGGCGCCTTTGATTTTCCCTGATCGTCTATGAATCGCTTCAATGACTTTCTCGGTGCCATGCCCCTCCGCCTCAGGTGCCAAATATTGGACGGCGGCGGTACTGATAAGAAATGCCAATGGTAAAAGCAGGAAAAAATAGTTGTAGTGGTTGCTGAATTTTGTCCCGGCATTTAAGGCTAGCAAAAACCCAGTAGTGGCTAACCCGACAATGGTTCCCACTATTGTCGCCAGTACAACCCATTTGAGAACGCTGACGAATAAGACTGGTTCCTCTAAAAATCGTTTGGGCATAATTTATCTCATTTCAAAGAAGCAGATCGTTATCGGTGTCAAAAATTGGCCTCAAAGCTTAAACTGTGATTTGACCTGCCGATTCAGTCTTCCCAGCCCCTCATCGCTTCGCAGCTTCTTTCTGATCTGCGTAACATTACGGCTCACTGCTGAGAAGCTCAGACCGAAGAGATTTCCAGCTTGCTCTGAGGAAAATGTCTCGGCGCTCATTGCCGCAAGATAAAAGATGGTAGTGCGCTCCCGCGTATTCGATCCTCCTTGCCCGAGCCGTGCCGGCAGCCTATCTCGATTATTGGGTGCCGTCAAGCCATGTTCATTATTCAAGCTCCGACACCCTTTTTAACTTATATTAGTCGTTGTAAAGGCTTTGAAAAAACCATTTCAAGACTCAAGTAAACCAGTTGGGCAGGTGAATGACTTAACGAGGTTTCATGATCGATGTCTGCTGGGTGCAGGTTACCCCATCAATGAGGACCACGATCGCGCTGTTTGAGCGATCTGCTTGTCGCTGACGACACCGATAAGGTCGTCTACATTACGGGACCCGGCCGAACGGGAAATCAGGGCAAAGCTTGCCTGCGCGGCCTCCATTGCTCGCAGCAGGTCTGCTAATCGGGTATATTCCGGCACGACGATAAAATCCGAACGAGCATGCATCTTCAAATCCCTTTCCCTGACGGGTTGCTCGGTGGGCCAAAACGCCATAAGCCCGGTGACCTTTCCTTGCTGGGCCAGCACATGAACCGCATCGCGGTCCGGGCAGTCGATGTTGATGCTTTCCGCCGTTGCCAGGTCGTCAACCCGCGCGACACAGAACCGGCGTGCCATGAGGTGGCGCGCCTCGTGTGCTTCCGCCAAAGCGGATTGCAACCCTTCCGGCACCACATGTCCGCGACGCAGCAACTTGAGGGTGTAGATGCTGGCGTTGCAAACCCGTTTGCGGACAGCATAGGCCATCCCCACCGCGAGCATGACCGGAAGGATGACGCTGTAGTCGCGGGTCATTTCAAACAGCATGGTTACGGCTGTCACCGTCGCCCCGGTCGCTCCGGCCACCATGCCGGCCATGCCCACCACGGCAAAGCTGGCGGAATCAAAGGGCATGCCAGGAAGGACGAAATTCAACAGTCCAGCGAACGCGCCGCCCAGGGCTGCGCCGATGAACAATGACGGTGAAAAAATCCCCCCGGAACCGCCGGAGCCTAACGTCAACGCCGTGGTCGAAAGCTTCAGCGCAATCAGCAGCCAAAGCAACCATGGGCGGACCAGCACATCGCGTAGTATGTCCTCGATGGCCGCATATCCGATACCTTCGACGTAGTAACTGCCGGTGTGAAGTTTCAGAAAATAGATCACCACTCCAACGCCGAGCATCCCCAGCATGTGCCGGCTGTAATAATTGCCGGGCAGACGGTCGAAACGGTCTTCCATCCAATAGATGGATCGGATGAACAGTGCCGCCACCAGCCCCAAGACCACACCGAACAAGGCCAATGCTGGAAAAACCACCAGGTGAGAGAGATAGACGGGCGTAAGGCGCAACGCAGGGATATTGAACGCCGGAGCGAGCCCGAAAAAAATGCGCCCTACATACGTCGCCGCCATGGTCGCAAGCATCACGGGCAGGAGAGCGGAGGCATTGATGGCGGGCAAGATGAGTTCGATGGCGAAAGCAATCCCTCCGATGGGCGTGTTGAAGGTCGCGGCGATCCCCCCGCCTGCACCCGCGGCAATCAGCACCACTCGCTGTCGGATCGGCATCGGCAGAACCTGCCCCAAGGTCGAGCCGAAGGCCGAGCCGATTTGGATAATCGGGCCTTCGCGGCCGACCGAGCCCCCGCTTCCGATTGTAATTGCGGAGGCTAACGATTTGATTACCGCCACAATCGGCCGGATTCGGCCCTTTTGGTAATAGATCGCGTCCATGACCTCAGGCACGCCATGGCCCTTGGCCTCCGGCGCAAAGGTCTTCACCAGAAATGCAACCATTAGCGCCCCAACGACCGGCACAAAAATGACGAATGGCCCCCAGGGACTAGCGCCGGTGTGCAGATTTGCGTTGTAATCAACGGACAATTTTCCCAAGAAAAGCAGATTGTGGAACCACCCAATCATTTTGCGAAAAAAAACGGCTCCCCCACCGGCAATGAGGCCGACGGCAATTCCCAGAATGGACATCCAAAAGAGGCCAAGCGCCTCCGGTTCAGTCTTGCCCCCCGAACTTTCGGCCGACTCGAGATCTGTGACTTTTCCTGGCGTTGTCTTGTCGAATCTGATCTTTTTCATTTTGCAGCGTGCATTCTTTCGTCTGTCGGAAATAATTAAGACGGTGAGCTTATGGCACGAGCCCGTTTAATCTCGGGGATAGAATTATTATGATTCTTCGCTGTTTCAAGTGGGTAAGCCAAAATTAAGTTTTCCAGCCAGCAGATGGATTATTATAATGAAGTTGCGTGCAGAGCAGTACCCGGGAGGTGAACCTGCGCAGGGCTCCCTGCCAATGACGGGATCGTCCGGGCGGCCTCAATGACAGGCTCCAGGCGGCTGTGAGTGACCCAGAAATATCACTCTCTCAAGAAAGCCTCGGCCTGCTCGGGGAGCTGCCGCTACAGCTCTTGGAAGTTCAGCCGGATCAGCCTTCACGAAACTTGCTAAATCCAGGAAGAAAAATGACCAGAAAACCACAGGAGTCCATCTCCCTTTAGGCACCTAAGTTTGGGCCAACCTCAACTCCTTGGCGGCGGGCTTAGCACTGCATAACTTTCTTTTTTTAAATGTATTTCTTGAAAATATGATTTCACCGTTGACACAAGTCAGTCGTGAGTTAGCTTTGTCCTAAGCCTCTTAAATAAGCGGCTGTGTATTTACAGGGAGGTACTCTATGCGAAACAATGTATGGAAAAAGTCCATCTTGATCATGACAGCTTTTCTTTTTGTGCTGTCCTTCGTCAACATAGTGGTGGCTGCTGATGTTAATTCGTACAACGACATGGCCATCACTTCCCAAGTGCAGCATAAACTCCAAAGTGATAGCCAACTGATGGGCTCTAAAATTAGTGTAGAAACCAAAAACGGCGAAGTAACACTAAAGGGCATGGTTAATTCCGAGGCGGACATTACTCGAGCCGGCAAACTTGCCAGTTACGTCGACGGTGTTAAAATGGTTGATAACAGACTCAAGAGAGAGCAGGCGTCTTCATCAAGTTCAGGCAATTATGGAGGAATGGGCCACGCACTCGGTTGCCCGGTCGGCGCAAATTGGGCCTGTTAAAAGGACCAGCGCCACCATGGCTTAGGGCCGGAGGAAGGAAGCGCCTCCGGCCCTTCTTTTTTGTTCCGACCCTGCAACAATTTTTGAACTCGGCCTTCCACCCTCTCTGGAAAAGGACTGCGACGGCCGCAAGTCCATGCTGTCCATCCCCGTGAACTGCATCGACACCTGCGTCTGCTCGACCCTGGGTTCTTCCAGCCGATCCAAACATTGATGGCGGCCAACAGGGGGCTGCGGTCATGTATGCCCCTGAGAAGGTTGCCGACAACGGCCTTTGCCTTACCGCACGTGGGTGAGGTGAAGATCACGGTGCGGCCGTTGTCAAAAGTGGGTTGATGGGTATTCCCGGATTTGGTCAGACAACGGTTGCTGACCTTAATGAACTTGACCTTATTCTGATGCAGAACCCGACGGTTCATAGTCGCCCGGTTATGGGTGGAACTGCCTGCCCAATAGATTGACCGCTTGACTGAGGAAGAAAAAATGGCGACTTCAACAGCGATTCAATTGGCTTAACGCATCCGTCGGAAAATCGAAGAGCTGAAGGAACTATGCGAAAGGCTTGAGGA
Source organism: uncultured delta proteobacterium (assembly GCA_963785045.1). Classification (GTDB taxonomy): domain Bacteria; phylum Desulfobacterota; class Desulfobacteria; order Desulfobacterales; family SpSt-501; genus SpSt-501. The sequence goes on from CAWAUC010000004.1 coordinate 170,357, forward strand.
AAGCACAGCCTCCCGTGCCCCAGCAGGACGGTAGCCGCCCAAAGAAATCCTTTCCCACCCTTGGGGGCCCGAAGGATCAGGCCATCTGCCGATCCTTCAGGCGTTTCTCGACCGGGAGATGCCCCGGCTCGACCTCGAAGCTGGGAATTCTTTTTTCTCTGAGACGCGTGCCCGGATGAGCGCTGCCCGCCTTTTCTCCGAGGTTGAAGAAGAGTACAGCCGTATCTCTGAATTTTATGAATCGCTCCAATGACTTTCTCGGTGCCATGTCCTTCCGCCTCAGGTGCCAAATATTGGACGACGGCGGTACTTATAAGAAACGCCAACTGATTGCTCTAAAAATCGCTTGGCATAATTCATCTAACGTCAAATAAGCAAATCGTTATTGGAACGTTGTTTCTGCAAAAATACACAGAGCGAGTCCTGCAGCCACCCCGAGAACCTCGTATCTCGAATCTCCGGCATCGGGGGTCCATCGCCGCAGCTACCAAATAAATATGGGTGTCAAAATTTCTTGTCACATATTGAAAACTATGATTTGAGCTGCCTGCTCAGGCGGCTCAAACCCTTATCGGTTCGCAGCTTCTTTTTGATCCCGGCACCCTTTATCGACTGTTGAATGCCGTCAAGCTATCTTCATTGTTCAACCTCTGACACCTTTTGGGCACAAACAAGACACATTTCTGACTATCGATCTATCGTTGACAAGCCCGTTGCGTTTTTGCTAATGCTGAAGCATCACAAAAAAAATTCTATTTTGCAACAGAAGGCTCAGTGTCAAAGTTCCCGAACTGCCCGAATGAACACACGCCCTTGAGAAGTTGCCCCCAACGAGGCCACGGTTGCAGCACTTTTTTTCAAGGCAGCTTACGGAAAGCCTTGTCTCCGCCGTGCCTCGGCACTCTAACGGCCTCAAAAAATTAGGAGGATGGCATGAGAATACGCACGCATCTGGTTCTGTTGTCGGCCTTGGTACTGCTGGTAAGCTTCACGGCATACCCTGCCGCCGCGGGCAAAAAGGATGACACGCTCAACATCGCCATGGAAAAAGAACTCGAAACCCTGGATTGGTATTTCAACACCGCCAGGGAAGGCATTGTCCTCTCCCAGCACGTTTATGACTTCCTCATCTACCGCGACCCCATCACTTTCGAGCACAAACCGCTCCTGGCCACCTCCTGGAAGTGGTTGAGCAACACGGTTCTTGAGCTCGAGCTGCGCCGGGGCGTAGTCTTCCACAACGGCGCCAAGTTCTCGGCGGATGACGTGGTCTACATCCTCAACTACGCCGCCAATCCCGACAACAAGGTCAAATACTGGACCTATGTCAACTGGATCAAAGAAGTCAAAAAGATAGACGACTACAAAGTCCAGATCATCACCCACAAGCCGTTTCCGCCGGCCATTGAGTTTCTTTCCTGCGCCATGCCCATCTATCCCAAGGACTACTACGCCCAGGTGGGCTCCAAAGGCTTCGGCGTGAAGCCCATCGGCACGGGGCCCTACAAGGTCGCCCAAGTTGAGCCGGGAAAGAAGATCGTCCTGGAAGCCTTCGACAACTACTTCGCGGGCAGCCCCAAGGGTAAGCCCGCCATCAAACGCATCGTTTGGCGCACCATCTCCGAGGTCAATACCAAGGTGGCCGAGCTCATGACCGGCGGGTTGGACTGGTGCTGGCTTATCCCGCCCGATCAAGCCGCGAAGCTGGCTCAGGTACCCAACATCACGGTGGTGGCCGGCGAGACCATGCGGGTGGGCTTTCTTTACATGGACGCCGCCAACGTCAGCAAGGACGCCTTCAAGGACAACCCCTTTACCCAGCTCAAAGTCCGGCAGGCCATGAACTACGCCATCGACGTTGCAAAAATGTCCAAGACCCTTGCGGGCGGGCAGTCCAAGCCGGTGGACTCGATCTGTTTCCCCACCCAGTTCGGCTGCACCAGCGATGTAACCAAGTACTCCTACGACCCAGTCAAGGCCAAGCAGCTGCTGACCGAGGCCGGCTATCCCAACGGCTTCGAGGTTGATTTCTACGTTTACCGCGACCGGCCCTATGCCGAGGCCATTGTCGGCTACCTGGCCAATGTCGGCATCAAGGCCAAGCTGGTCCAGCTCCAGTACTCCGCTATGCGCGAAAAATTCCAGGGAGGCAAAGTCCAGCTCGCCTTCTGGACCTGGGGCTCCAACTCCATCAACGACATCAGCGCTATTATCGATTATTGGTTCATGAAAACCAACGACGACATCGCCCGCGACCCCAAGGTGATCGAGCTTTTAACGGCCGCCGGCGGTGAGATGAACGTCGAAAAGCGGAAAGCCCTCTACAAGGAGGCCCTTCAGATTATCGCAAGCCAGGCCTACACGGTGCCGCTCTTCACTTGGGTGACCAACTACTGCTTCAATTCCGAGCTGGACTTCACCCCCAACAGCGACGAGACGCCCCGTTTCTATATGGCCAAATGGAAGTAGAGCCGTGGATGATTCTATCGTGGGTGCGCCCCACGTCTTGAGAGGCTGCGGGGCGCGTCTCCCGGGTTAATATTCACCGAAGAGAGCGGTATGATAGATTACACACTGAAGCGTCTCGCCTTGGCGTTTCTAGTGGCCTTCACGGTCTCCCTGGTAAGCTTCATGCTCATCCGGGTCTCCGGAGACCCGGCCATCGCCTTGGCAGGGGAAGCCGCCTCCGCCGAGCAGATTCAACACATCCGCGAGCAGTACGGCTTCAGCCGCCCTCTCCTGGTGCAGTACCTGGATTGGAGTTGGCGCGCCTTGCAGGGCGATTTCGGTGAGTCCCCCTACTTCCGCCTGCCCGTGAGTCGGATCATAGGGGACCGAATCGGGGTCACCATGACCCTGGGCGGGTGTTCGCTGGCGTTCGCGGTGCTGCTTTCCCTCCCACTGGGCATCTTGGCCGCGGTGCATCCCAACAGCTGGGTGGACCGCTTGGCCCTTGGCATTGCGGTCTTGGGCCAGGCCATGCCTTCCTTCTGGTTCGGCCTGATAATGATCATCTTCTTTTCGGTGACCCTGCGCTGGCTGCCTGTCTCGGGCACAGGCTCCTGGCGCCACTTCGTCATGCCCACCATCGCACTGGGTTACTACGCCACGCCGGCGTTCATGCGCCTCATCCGATCGGGAATGATCGAGGTGCTCTCCTCGGACTACATACGCACCGCCAGGGCCAAGGGGCTTCGGTGGCCCAAAGTTCTCTTCAAGCATGCTCTCAGAAATGCCATCATCCCGGTAGTTTCCCTATCCGCAGTGCAGTTCGGATTCATGCTGGGAGGATCCATCATCATCGAGAGCGTCTTCGCCCTGCACGGCATCGGTTACCTGGCCTGGGAGTCCATCGGCCGCTCGGATTTGCCGGTGGTGCAGGCCATCGTGCTTATGCTCTCCCTGATCTACGTGGTGTTAACCCTGCTCTCCGATATCCTCAACGCGGTGTTGGATCCCCGCATCCGGGTGCAGTAGTGTGATGTCATTCTATACTTCATCACGTTCGCTGGGGGAGACCGGCCTGGGCATGGAGGTCGTCTTCCCCTCCCCCCAGCAGATCATGCGTCGCGCCATGCTGCACCACAAAGGCTTTCTCATGGGCCTGGCGGTGATCATCGTGGTTACCCTGCTGACGATCCTGGCGCCGGTCCTGGCCACACACGATCCATACACCCAGGACTTGGGCCAGCGTCTTATCCCGCCCATCTGGCAGGAAAAGGGCACCTGGGATCACCCCCTGGGTACCGACAACCTGGGCCGCGACTACCTGAGTCGCCTCATTTACGGGTCACGGGTTTCGCTGCTTATCGGGCTCTCGGTCATGCTCATTGCCGGGCTCATCGGAACCAGCCTGGGGCTTCTGGCCGGCTATTTCGGCGGCAAGATAGACATGTTTGTAAGCTTTCTGGTCACGGTGCGACTGGCCTTGCCCGCGGTATTGGTGGCGGTGGCCGTGGTGTCGCTCATTGGCGGCTCCACACGCATCGTCATCCTGGTGCTGGGGCTTTTGGTCTGGGACCGCTTCGCGGTGGTGATACGGGCCTCGACCCAACAAATCCGCCCCCTCGAGTACGTGGCCGCGGCCAAGTCCGCGGGCTGCTCCACCTTCCGCATTATGGCCCAGGAAATCCTACCCAACCTCATGAACAACCTGATCGTCGTGGCCACCCTCGAGGTGGCCCGCGCCATCCTCCTGGAAGCGGCGCTCTCCTTCCTCGGCATGGGGGTCCAGCCCCCCACCCCTTCCTGGGGGCTCATGATCAGCGAGGGCAAGGAGTTCATGTTCTTTTACCCCTATCTGATCACCATTCCGGGGGTGGCGCTTTTCCTCCTGCTCTTGGGCTTCAATCTTCTGGGTGACGGCATCCGCGACGTCACTGCGCCGGAGGGGCGCTGATGGGGCTGATCCTGGAAGTGGACGGGTTGCACGTGGACCTGCCGCTGCCCGCAGGGCGGCTGCAGGCGGTACGCAACGTGAGGTTTGAGGTGAGTCAGGGCGAGACCCTGAGCCTGGTAGGCGAGAGCGGCTGCGGCAAGTCGCTCACCGCCCTGGCCCTGATGGACCTTCTCCCCCCCGGGCTATCCGCCGGGCAGAGAAGCTGGTTTTCGAGGGACGTGACCTGAGAGGGGCTGCGGAGGTTACCATGGCCCAACTCCGGGGCGACCGCATGGCAATGATCTTTCAGGAACCCATGACCTCGCTCAACCCTTGCTACACCGTCGGCAACCAGCTGATGGAAGCCTACCGGCAACACCGGCGGGCCTCGAAGCGGGAAGCCCGCGAGCGAGCCGTGTTCCTCCTTGAGAAGGTGGGGATCACGGCGGCGGGCAGCCGGCTCACGCAGTTCCCTCACCAGCTCTCGGGCGGGCTTCGCCAGCGGATCATGATCGCCATGGGGCTCATGTGCGGGCCCAGCCTCATCATCGCCGACGAGCCCACCACTGCGCTGGACGTGACCATCCAGGCCCAGATCCTGGCCCTGTTGGTCGACCTTCAGCGAGAGTTCCGGATGGGCCTTATCCTTATTACCCACGATTTGGGAGTGGTGGCCAGAGTGGCGCACCGACTCTGTGTCATGTATTGCGGTCAAGTGGTGGAGACCGGCACCACCCAGGAGGTCTTCGCCCGGCCCCTGCACCCTTATACCCAGGGCCTCCTGCGTTGCATCCCGGTGCCCGGCAGGCTGGAGCCCGGCAGCGAGTTGGGTTCCATCCCTGGTTTGGTGCCCAGCCCTATCGGCGTGCTCAAGGGCTGCACGTTCCGCAACCGCTGCCCCAAAAGCCGGCCGGAATGCGCTGTCGAAAACCTGCACCTCCGGGAAATAGGGCCGAACCGGGCCCTGCGCTGCCTGGATGCCCTGGCTTCGACCGCCTGAAAAAATCCTGAGGAACCCCATGCCGGTTTTGGTGCTTGAGCTTGAAAACATAGTCAAAACCTATCAGGTCAGCGCAGGGGCCTTTAGAAGCAAGCACGCCCTGCGCGCCGTGAACGGAATCACCTTGAGCCTGGAAAAGGGCGAGGTCCTGGGTCTGGTAGGTGAGAGCGGCTGCGGCAAGACCACGGTGGCCAAGCTGATATTGGCCCTGGAAACCCCGACCTCGGGCCACATCCGGCTGCAGGGCAGCCCGCTGACCAACTGCGACTCCAAGGATATCGCCCGTCAGGTGCAGCCGGTCTTTCAGGACCCCTACGCCTCCCTGAATCCCCGTAAAAGCGTGGGATCCATCATCTCGCTCCCCCTGCGTGCCCTCAAGGTGGGCCACAAGGCTTCCTGGGGAAAAAAAGTCAGCGAGATCATGGAAGTGGTGGGACTGGCCCCCCATCTGCGCCACAACTACCCCAATCAGCTCTCCGGCGGCCAGCGCCAGCGGGTGGCCTTGGCTCGGGCCCTCATCATGCGGCCTCAGCTGGTGCTCTGCGACGAGCCCACCAGTGCTCTGGACGTCTCGGTGCAAGCCCAGATTCTCAACCTGCTCATGCGGCTGCGCCGCGAGTTGGGTCTCACCTATCTCTTTATCAGCCACAACCTGGCGGTAGTCGAGCATCTGGCTACCCGGGTGGCCGTGATGTACCTGGGCCGCCTGGTCGAGGAGGCCCCGACCCTTGAGCTTTTCCGCAACCCCAGACACCCCTATACCCAGGCCCTCCTCGGCTCCGTGCTCACCCCCGAACCCGGACTGGGCCTTCCCGATACTCAATTAGGCATCGCCTATCCCAACCCCATCGACCCGCCGTCGGGTTGCACCTTTCATCCGCGCTGCCCCAAGGCCGCCGAACTGTGCAAGGAGCAAGCTCCCGAGCCTCGCCGCGAGGGCGGCCGCCTGGTGGAATGTCATTTTCCGGAGGAATTATGAGCAGAGAAAATGCCCTGAAACGAGCCGAAGAATTTTTCGACCGCGGCGATTTTTTCACCCTGTTGAAGCGCTGGGTAGCCTACCGATCCGAGAGTCAGAACGAAGCCAGCGTCCCTCAGGCCCTGGCCTACCTCACCCAGGCGCTTACCCCGCATCTCGAGGCCTTGGGCTTCGCCTGCCGGCTGCTGGACAACCCCTCGATCCCCCGCCTGCCCCTGCTCTTTGCCGAGCGCATCGAGAACCCGGCCCTGCCCACGGTCCTTACTTACGGCCACGGCGATACCGTCTTGGGCATGGAGGGCCACTGGCGCCAGGGCCTCGAGCCCTGGAAGCTCACCGTCGAAGGCGAGCGCTGGTACGGTCGCGGCGCGGCTGACAACAAGGGACAGCACGCCATCAACCTCTCTGCCCTCGATCTGGTCCTAAGGGAGCGGGGGAGTCTGGACTTCAATGTCAAGGTGCTCATCGAGATCGGCGAGGAGATGGGCTCGCCGGGCCTGCGCGAAGCCTGCGCCGCGTATAAGGAGCCCCTGAAGTCCGATGTGCTCATCGCCAGCGACGGCCCCCGTCTGGCCCCCACCTCGCCCACCATCTTCGGGGGCTCCCGGGGGGTGGCCAACTTCGATCTGCGCCTGAAGCTCCGTGAGGGTGGCCATCACTCCGGCAACTGGGGCGGTCTCCTGGCCAACCCGGGCATTATCCTGGCCCACGCCCTGACCTGCCTGGTGGATAAAAACGGCCGGATCCTCGTGCCCGAACTGCGCCCCGCCGCCATCCCCTCCTCGGTCACGCGCGCTCTGGCCGAGTTGGATGTCACCGGTGAGGGCGGCCCCGCCCTTAACTTAGACTGGGGTGAGCCCGGCCTCTCCCCGGCCGAAAAGGTTTTCGGCTGGAACACACTGGAGGTACTGGCCTTCAAATGCGGCAACCCCGAGGCTCCGGCCCACGCCATCCCCCCCGAGGCATGGGCCCGCCTGCACATCCGTTTCACCGTGGACACCGATCCCACGACCTTTGAGGCCGCCCTGCGCCGCCGCCTGGACGAATGCGGCTTTTCCCAAATCGACCTCATCCCTGTGCGCGGCGGCTACTTTACCGCCACCCGCCTGGACCCCGATGATCCTTGGGCCCGATTCGCGATCGATTCCCTGCAAAAAACAAGCGGAAAAAAGCCTGCCGTCCTCCCCAATCTCGGCGGGTCTCTTCCAAACGATGCTTTCACCGATGTTCTGGGTCTGCCCACCGTCTGGATCCCCCATTCTTACGGAGGCTGCTCCCAACACGCTCCCGACGAGCACGTGCTGGCCCCTCTCATGCGCGACGCTCTGCGCCTTATGACCGGGCTTTTCCACGACTTGGCCGAGCAAGGCGCACCGGCGCGAGGGCGTAATTAGTGCGGCGCCTCTCACTTGAGCCGAGTGTATCAGGCTTTGGTTGAGGGTGGATCATAAGATTCCTGAAATCCGGTCGGCAAGCAAGGAGGCGCTACGGAAATAGAAAGAATTCTTGCGGGCAAGAGACAGCTATCGTAACCGGTACCAGCTCCGGCATCGGGCGTCCGACGGGGTTATGAAACCACTTCTATAAAAGTTTTTGGGAACCTGAATAGACCTCTTCCACATTCAGTACTGTTGCTGCGTGGCCTGGATGCTTGGTTGGGTTCCACTTTTTCATGTCCTCAAAAATTATTCCTTCTTTGTGATATTCGATAGCTCCCTTGATTTGGAAAGATTTGTTCTCATCGGTAATAAAAAGGACAGAGCCCTTGCTTCCCGCGAGAATATTCTTTCGTGTTTTGTCGAAATAATTATCCGCAATAACTATTTTTCCTTCATCAAATTTACTCACGCAGGTGGCATAAATAGCATTTGGGAGGCCATTATTGTCCACGGTGGCCAACACGATAGGCCCCTTTCTGCGATCCCACGCCTTGCTCACATCTTCTGGCAATTTTGACATGTCTTTCTCCTTTTGCATAACAGTAATTAGATTGACCCGCATGAGATTGTGAAGGTGCGCGCCATTGCTGGTGTGCCGTATATTAGGCCTTTGGTATCCCATGTCAAGCACGACTGCTCAACCAGACCATAAAGAGGAGTCACTTTTTGGTTTTATGCAGAATTCAGTTCTTCCCGGTAGATAAAGGATCAAATATGTTCCCTCGAAAGAAGACATGCTCCACATATCTCTGCCCAGCTTGAGTATGGGTTACGATGGATAAACTCAACTACGGCGAGGGGGTAGGTTGGTGACGGGAATCTGACGATTAGAAGCTATCTCAATGCTCAATTTTCTCAGCGAGCTTTTTCACGCTGCTGAATGAACCGCGCCGAATGGCTTTTGGCGATGTGGCTGAATACCGAACGTGCGCCAAACTCTCTGCACGGTTGACTTCGACAGGTTGGTCTTTCGAGCAATGGAACGACAACTCCAGCGAGTGGCAAAGGCACAATCTATCAAGGCTTGCCCCACTCAGGATCATATCTACACTTTTCTGGAACACTCTTTGTTTGAGGCTACCGGACCAACACCATCAAGTTTCCAAAAATCCACGAAGTTTCGATTAATCGCCGATATACGTATCGTTCGGCTTTTAGTCGTTTACATCCAGCGACTCGCAAAGATAGGATACTGACACACCACCCCAATTTGGCTTGCCATTTCCCCGGGTGCCGGGTTAAAAATGGGTTCAACCCATCTCATCTTCCATGATATCGAAAAGGCAACCTCGAAGGCCGCACATGCTTTTTAGCGCACTACAAACCGTTTTCATCCTTGTCCTGGTCGCAGGCGTGGGTTTGACCGATACAGTCTGGGCTCAAGCCGCCTCCGGGCCGGCAACGGTCCATCCTACGCCCCTGGCGGACTTGTCCCGGAAAAATGTTCTGATTCTGCACGGCTTGGAATCCAACGCGCCTATCTTCTTGTTGACCGACCGTGGAATCAAGGCGGTCCTGGAGTCAGGGGGGGTGGGCACCAGAAACCAGTTCTTTGAATATCTTGACCTGGTGCGCAATCCCGGTCCTGAACATCGGATACTTATAAGGGAGTTGATGCGCCGGCGTTACGGCCAGCGCAAGATCGACCTCGTCATCACGCTGTACCCTGAGGCCTTGCGCTTTGCGGTGAGCGAAGGCTGCACGATCTTCCCTGGAGCCCCAATCGTGGCCCTGTACCTGCCTGAAGGCTTCGAGTTGCAGCATGCGGGCTGTCCGGTTATCCAGCAGTTCGTCACGCCGGATATCGGCGGAACGCTTGAACTCGCATTGAAGCTGGTACCCAGGGCCACGCTGGTCTACGTCGTGAGCGGAGCTCATTCCTTGGATAGATGGCTTGAAAGCAAGGCGCGACTGGAATTTAAGAAATGGGAACACCTGCTCGAATTCCGCTATTTGAGCGGCATGCCTCTGGGTAGGATCCTGGCAACGGTATCCGACCCGCCTGCAGGCAGCATCGTCCTCGTCACGGCCTTCGAAGAAGATGTGACCGGAGCAATCTTCACCACCGTAGAGGTGGGCGAGAAGCTCAGCCGGACCTCCAAAGCGCCTGTTTTTGGGCTGTTGGATAGCATGCTTGGTCACGGCATTGTGGGAGGCTCTCTGGTCAGCTTTGAGTACATTGGAACTAAGGCGGCTGAACTGGGACTGGACATCCTGAGGCAAGCCCAAGAATCGGAGAATATCCCGGTTGTCTTGAATGTTCCCCGTTTGCCCAAGTTCGACTGGAAGCAGCTCAGACACTGGGACCTGAGCGAAGATGATTTGCCTGCGGGGAGCATCGTCATAAACAGGGAATCGACAATATGGGATTTCAAGTATCACCTTGTTGGAGCCCTCGTCTTTACCGCCGCGCAGTCCTTTCTGATCCTCGGGCTGTTGGCCCAAAAACGCCGCCGGCGCGCCGTCGAGAGGTCCCTGCGCCAAAAAAAGGAAGAACTCGACAAGTTTTTCAGCATGACCCTGGATTTGTTGTGCATCGCCGGCACCGACGGCTATTTCCTGCGCCTGAACCCCGCCTGGGAGAGGACCTTGGGCTACAGCCTCACGGAGCTCATGTCCAAACGCTTTTTGGAGTTCGTCCATCCGGAGGACATCGCCGCCACTCAGAATGTGATGCAGGCGCTGGCGACCCAGAGTCAAGTGGTCGATTTCAGCAACCGCTACCGCAGCAAGGACGGCTCCTACCGCCACATGCTGTGGAGCGCGGCAGCGACCGGCGACCTGATCTACGCGGCGGCGCGGGACGTCACCGAACGCCTCGAAGCCGAAGCGGCCATTCAAGAACGCGAGCGGGAGCTCCAAAGCCTGACGGGACGGCTGATTTTGGGCCAAGAGGTGGAGCGCCGCCGTCTGGCCCGCGAGCTTCACGACGATCTGTCGCAGCGGTTGGCCGCCCTGGCGATCGAGGTCGGAAAGACGGAAACACGTATCAAGGATGCACAAGACCCCATCCTCAAGCACCTGCGCGGCATAAGGGATCAGGCGATTCAGATTGCCGCCGATGTCCATAACCTCTCCCGCCAGCTGCACCCATCGATCCTGGAGGACCTGGGGCTGACGAAAGCCGTCGAGTCGGAATGCACCCGGTTCTCAATCAGGGAAGGTATCGAGGTAACATTTAACGCCGAGAATATCCCCGCGACTCTCCCGAGGGATGTCTCTCTGTCCATCTACCGCATCGTTCAGGAGAGCCTCACCAACATTGCCAAGCATGCCTGCGCCCGCCGCGCCGCCGTTTACCTGAGAGCCGGCGACACCGGCCTCCAATTGTCCATCAGGGATGACGGCCTGGGGTTCGATCCCGCCGAAGTCCGGAAGAAGCCGGGCCTGGGACTTTCGAGCATCCGCGAACGGTTGCGGCTCGTTGACGGGAAGCATCGCATCACATCCGAACTTGAAAAGGGTACGACGATCGATGTCACGGTGCCCTTGAAACCGGAGACCGCGAAAGAGGAGTCCGGCGCTTTAACGGAGGGGCATGCATGAAAAGACCCCGCTTGCTGCTGGCCGACGACCACAAGATCGTTCTCGAGGGCCTGCGCGGCATTCTCGAGCCCGAGTTTGAAATCGTGGGGGCGGTGGAAGACGGCCGCACCTTGGTGGCCGAGGCCGAACGACTGGGCCCCGACCTGGTGGTGGCGGACATCTCGATGCCGGGGCTCAACGGGATGGATGCCGCCCGGCAGATCAAGAAGATGGACGAGCACATTAAAATTGTTTTTCTGACCATGCATTCGGACGTGAGCTATGCCGCCGGCGCTTTCGATGCCGGCGCTTCCGGGTTCGTGCTGAAACACTCCGCCGCCCAGGAGTTGATCACGGCGATTCGGGAGGCCATGCAGGGGCGTATTTATGTCACCCCCATGATCGCGGGCGGGCTCATCGGCTCCTATAAAAACGGCAACCTTCGCACGGCGGGGTCGTCCGCCGCGCTGAGCCCCCGTCAGCGGGAGGTCTTGCAGCTTCTGGCCGAGGGGAAGACCACAAAAGAAATCGGGGCGTTATTGAATATTTCGACCCGGACCGCCGAATTCCACAAATACCGCATGATGGAACAGCTCAAGATCAAAACCAGTGCCGAACTGGTGCAATATGCCGTAAAGCACGGTATGGTACCTACGTAATCCCCACCTAGTAAATTTTCATCGAGAACCCAGTAATTTTCCTAGCTTGTTTTCCTTTCCCGATCCGTTAAAAAATAAAGGGGGAAGTTATAGCCGTCGCGCCACGAATAATATCACTCAGCCGGCCGAAAAGGTCGCACCATGCGCTGTAAATGCGTTGTCTTGGCGGATCAGCATCCGGTCATGCTCGAAGGGATACGCCGCATGCTCGAAACCGAGGCGGAATCGGTGCTGATGGTGGCCGATGAGGCTTCGCTGATGCAGGCCGTCGCAACAGTGCTCCCCGACCTGGTAATTGCCGATCTTTCGTTTCCGGTCTCCGGGGGGACGAACGTCGCGCGCCTGCTCAAGCAGCGGCACCCCGATATCAAAGTCATTATCCTGAGCGTTCACGAAGACCCCGCGGCGGTCAACGAAGTTACTGCGGCGGGTGCCGAAGCGTTTGTGCTGAAGCGGCGGGCGGTGGTCGACTTGATTTCGGCCATCCGCGAGGTTTGCCGGGAGGCCGCTGCGGCGGGTTCAGGCGATACGCAGAAGTCGCTGGCGTGAGTTTGCTTGAAGATATATGAGGAAACCAAGCGAACAGGAGAGGAACCATGAAACTTAAAGACAATACAAGGAGGCAAGGTATGATCACTCGTTCGATGATGCTCGTTGTAATGCTGTTTCTTTTCGCGGGGGCTGCGGTCGCCCAGGACTACCCCATTCTGAACATGGTCGCCGACCGGGTCATCCAGAAATACCAGAGTGCGACCTGCGAGCAGGTATGGCAGGACAAGGAGAAGCCGAAGGGGGATATGGAGAAGAACCTTATCCAGATGCTCAAAGAAAACCCGCAGATGCGGCAGGTCTTCATCGACAAGGTTGCCGCAACCGTTGCCAACAAGATGTTCGAATGCGGATTGGTGCCGTGATGATGGACGAAAGAGTGCGACACCTGAGGTTTGCGTCGATAGGACGTCGCATGGGGCGGGCGCTCGCGCTTGCGCTCGCCCTGGCTGCTTTGATCGGCCAGGATGCATATGCCCAGCAATCCACGCAACAGCCGAAAGCCCCCAAACGTCCCCGGGCCGCAAAAATGGAAGCCCCGGCCCCGCTGCCGGTGCAGATGACCATTGAACCGAAGGCGATCGAAATTCTCAAGGCGGCATGCGACCGGCTGGCCGCCGCGCGCTCGATGAGCTTCACGGCGGTGGTCACCTACGAGAACCCCAGTCGCCTGGGGCCTCCCTTGGCGTACACGACAAAGTCGGAAGTGACACTAAAACGTCCGGACAAACTGCGGGTAATTACCCCCGCCGATGGCCCGGCAACGGAATTCTATTACGATGGCAAGCAGATGATGGCGTTCGCTCCGGCCGAAAACCTGATCGCTGTTGCCGATGCCCCGCCAACCATCGATGGCGCACTGAAGGCCGCCTTTGAGACTGCGGACATATACTACCCGTTCACCGATCTGATCGTGGCGGACCCGTATAAGGACGTCTCCGATGGGATGATCATGGCCTTCTACATCGGGCAGTCCAAGGTGGTCGGCGAAACGACGACCGACATGATCGCCTACGCGAACAACGACGTGTTCGTTCAGGTCTGGATCGGCACCGAAGACAAGCTGCCCCGGATGGTGCGTGCGGTTTACCGCGCTGACCGGGCGCGCTTGCGCAACCAACTGGAACTTTCGGATTGGAAAATGGACCCCGATGTGTCCGGGGTAGCCTTTGCGCCGGCAAACGCCAGCAGCGCCATGCCGATCGAATTTGCCAGGCCGGTCACAGGACCCCCTCCGGGGGCGGCACCACCGGCCAAGGCGAAACCGCCGAAAACGAAGTGAGAGGTTGCACATGAAAAAACTTGTAACGGGGTTGGCGTTAATCCTTTCGGCCGCACTCCTTGCCGGTCATGCGTTCGCATGGTCGCATGCGAACCGCTGGGGCGGCAGCAGCTCGCATGCATATGGGTCAGGCTCCACCACTCGATCCGATGCATGGGGCGGCAGCGAAACCCACACATACGGGCAGGGCACGACCGCCACCAACCGTTACGGCGGCAGCGCCTCGCACACGGAAGGGTCCGGACAGACGTCATTTACCAGCGCATACGGCGGCAGCGCCACCCACACCTACGGCCAGGGAACGACTGCTACCAGTCAGTATGGCGGCAGCGCGACGCACTCCTATGGATCGGGGTACACGACCTACACCAATTCGTATGGCGCGACCGCCTACCATTCGCCCTATTACCATCCGGCTTATCCCGGCTATCATCCTCCCTACCCGGCCTATCCCTATCCGGCTTACCACCCGCCCACCACCGTGAACTATTACGGTTCGAGCTGCAGCAACTGCGGAGGCTGGTCCACAGCCGGGGCGGCCGCCGCCGGGGCAGCCGTGGGAATGATCACCGGGGCTGCCATAGCCTCGGCCGGCAGCGCCGCTGCAAGCTCCAATGCGTACAGTTCGGGCTATGCGGCGGGAAGCGCCAACACGGCGAGCTCAACCAACGCCTATAATGCCGGGGTTGCGGCGGGCAGCGCCAATACGGCCTCAGCTTACAACGCGGGGGCCGCCGCAGGCAGCGCCGCCTCATCGTCAGCCGCTCCCGCAGTTTCGCCGCCGCCTGCCGGGAGCCATTTTGCGATGGGTGCGATTTACGCGGCACCGCCTGCCGGGTGCATAACGCCCAACGTCCAAGGCAAAACCTATTACCTTTGCGGCAACACCTGGTTCAAGCCGCAGTACGGAGCCAACGGGGTGTTCTACAAAGTTGTGCCAACGCCCTAACGGTGCTTACAGGAGGCTTCAGATGGAAAGCAGCTTGTCCTTCAAAAAGGTGGCGACATTTATCAGCCTGATCACATTAACCCTTTTAGCCGCATGCGCGTCGACCAAAGTCAGCGACCGGGAGACCCTTTACTCCGGGCCGCTTCCCAGGCCCAACCAGATCATCGTCTATGATTTCGTGACGACTCCCGAGGGAGTACAACCCGACTCCGCTCTGGCGACGCAAAATGTAACGCCTTCCGTTCCCCCGAGCCCCCAGCAGGCCGAACTCGACCGCCAGCTTGGGATGCAGATCGCTGTCGAGCTTGCCCAGGAAATCCGCAATATGGGTCTGCCGGGGGTAAGGGCCACCCAATGGACGACACCCCAGGTGAACGACATCATGCTCCGGGGCTATCTGCTTTCCGTGGACAAGGGCAGTGCCGTCGAACGGGTAACGCTGGGGCTCGGTGCGGGGGAATCGGAAATGAAGACCCTGATCGAAGGCTATCAAATGACACCCCAAGGACCTCGCAAGCTCGGCCAAGGCGATGTGAACTCAGGGGGCAGCAAGACCCCGGGGGCCGCCGTTGGTCTGGCCACCCTTCTGATCACCCACAACCCGATCGGGCTCGTGGTATCAACCGGGGTCAAGGCCTATGGTGAGGTAAGCGGCAAGGCCACCATCGAGGGCCGGGCCAAGGCAACCGCCAAAGAGATTGCCGACCAGCTCAAAATTCGTTTTGAGCAGCAGGGCTGGATCATGTAATGCGCTTTTCGAGGATGAGGTAGCGCCTGGTCGGTCTACCGTTACGCTTGTTGGCAAGCGGCCTGTTGGGAGGGCTCCAGCGGCAATACGAAAGGAGGCAGACAATGCACATGTATCTCGATGCGTGGAACTATGCCACCTTCGCGGCGTTGGCCATCATCGTGCTTGGGTTCGTCTTGCTGGTGTTCTCATTCTGGGCCTTCCGGGAAAGATCGCCGTCGCCCGCAAGCACCCGGAGGCGGATGCGGTGAACCTGATGGGGTGGGTCGGCTTCCTGGCGATTGTCCCTTGGATCCAGACCCTGATCTGGGCCTTCAAACCCACCGACGTGGTCGACATCCGGCGCTTCCCCCGGCAGGAGCAGATCGCCACCGACAAGGTGATCCAGCACACCATCCAGTTGACCCCGCGGCTGCCCGAGCCGACCCTCGTGACAGCAGTGCTGGTGGAGCCGAACGCCCCTGTCAAGAAGGGCCAGCCGCTGTTCCAGTTCGATCGCCGCCCCTATGAGGACAAGGTCCGGCAGCTGGAGGCCCAGCTCGCCGCGGCCCGGCAGAATGTTTTCGTGCTCAAGGTGGAACGGGACGCCGCCGCCGCCAACGTGGCCAAGGCCAAGGCCGATCTATGGTATTCCGAAACCGAATACCTGCGCCAGCAGAAGCTCGTTCCCCAGCGCGCCAGTTCCGTGGAAGATCTGCAGAAGGCAGAGGCGCGCAAGAAGGCGAGCCAGGCCGCCGTCGCCGCGGCGCAGGCGGAATACAAACGCGCCCGCCTTAAATACGGCTCCGAGATCGAAGGCGTGAACACTACCGTCGCCCAGGTTCAGGCGGAGCTCGAGCAGGCCCGCTACTACCTGGACAACACCACCATGGCGGCGCCCGAGGACGGGTACATCATCAACCTACAGGTTCGCCCGGGCATGGTGGCCGGCGAGGTCCGATTCGGCGCCATCGCCTCGTTTATCGTGGATGCCGACCGCTACCTGCTCGGCACGTTTTACCAGGAGCAGCTCAAGTACGTGAGGGACGGGCAGCCCGTGGAGGTAGCCTTGGACCTCTACCCCGGGCAGATCTTCAAGGCCAGGGTCGACAGCATCTGGTGGGCGAGCGGCCAGGGGCAGCTGCTGCCGAGCGGTCAACTGCCGGCGTTTAACCCGTCGCCGAAGGAACCTCAGGGCCGGTTCGCCGTGAAGATTTACCTCGACGCCGAGCATGAGCAAAAGTTTCCGATCGGGGCGCAGGGAGCTGCGGCCATTTACACGGGAGCCGGCGGCTTCGCCGCGCTGCGGCGGATCGTGATCCGCACCTACACCTGGCTGAACTGGCTGTACCCGATCCCGTTTTAAGGAATCTGTGCAAAAAACTCTCAACAGCGAAAGGAGAACAACATGAGCACACTGGCTGTCATCGGCTACGACAATGAGTTCAAGGCGGAAGAGGTCCGGCTGACCCTGCGCAAGCTGCAGAAGGACTACCTGATCGATTTGGAAGACGCGGTCGTGGCGGTCAAGGACGCCAAGGGCAAGGTCAAGCTGCACCAGGCGATCAACCTGACCGCGGCCGGCGCCATCGGCGGGGGATTCTGGGGCTCGCTGATCGGCCTGATTTTCTTGAACCCGCTGCTGGGGGCCGCAGTGGGCGCCACGGCTGGGGCCGTGTCCGGGGCGCTTTCGGATGTCGGAATCAACGACAAGTTCATGAAGGAACTGGCGGCCACCATGAAACCCGGAAGCTCGGCGCTCTTTGTGCTGGTGCGCAAGGCCACGCCGGACAAGGTGCTGGATGAGTTGAAGGGAAGCGGCGGAAAAGTCCTCAAGACCTCGCTTTCCCACGACGATGAAGCCAAGCTTCAGGCCGCCTTGAGCGCCGCCAAGAAGTAGGAATCAGAAAGGGGGTCTTTTATGAAACGCTATTCCGTTTTGGCATTGATTCTCACCATCCTGCTTGCGCTGACCGCATGCACTTCGGGCCCGCAGGCGCAGTCGACCACGCCCGTAGTCGTCACCGGCCAGCTCGGCTCGCCGAGCGCCACGACCACCATCAGCGGCAAACAGCTGCCGCCGCCCGAACCGAAATTCGGCGGCGTGATCAAGGATGATGCGCTGCAGTCGAAAGCCGTGGTGGCCGCCGCGCGTGGTGCCGCCGAAAGGCGCGCCCAACGTGCTGCTGATCATGACGGACGACGCCGGCTTTGCCGTGCCGAGCACGTTCGGCGGCGTCATCCCCACACCGACCATGGACCGCATCGCGGCCAACGGGCTGCGCTACAACCGGATGTTCTCCACCTCGCTCTGCTCGCCGACGCGCGCCGCGCTCATCACCGGACGCAACCATCACTCGGTCGGCTTCGGCGTGATTGCCGAGCAGGCCACCGGCTTCCCCGGCTACGACAGCGTCATCGGCGCGGACAACGCGACCATCGGCCGTATCCTGCGCGACAACGGCTACGCGACGAGCTGGTTCGGCAAGGACCACAACACGCCGAGCTATCAGGCCAGCCAGGTCGGGCCGTTCACCCAGTGGCCGACCGGCATGGGCTTCGACTACTTCTACGGCTTCGTCGGCGGCGACGCGAACCAGTGGGGGCCGAACCTCTTCCGCAACACGACGCAGATCTACCCGTGGATTGGTCATGAGGGCACCTTGAAGATGGATCGATCGGATCCAAAGGCGGAGATCTGGCCAGTCACTGGCAAGGAGCCCTCATGGAACCTGATCACCGCGATGGCCGACGACGCCCTCGACTGGATGTACCGCATTCACCAGACCGACCCCAACCAGCCGATCTTTCTCTATTACGTGCCCGGCGCCTCGCACGCGCCGCATCATCCGACCAAGGAATGGGTGGACAAGATCCACGCGATGCACTTGTTCGACGACGGCTACGAGAAGCTGCGCGAGCGCATTTTTGCGAACCAGAAGAAGCTCGGCGTGATTCCGCCGGACGAACAGTTGACGCCCTGGCCCAGCGACGTCCTCACGCCGTGGGACAAGCTCACGCCCGAAGCAAAGAAGCTCTACATCCGGCAGGTCGAGGTGTTCGCCGCCTACGTGGCCTACAACGACTACGAGATCGGCCGCGTGATCAAGGGGTTCGAGGACCTGGGCAAGCTCGACAACACGCTCATCATCTACCAGAACGGCGACAACGGCACCAGTGCCGAAGGCGGGCCGGAAGGCACCTACAGCGAGGTCGCGTTCTTCAACGGCGTCCGCCCGCCGGTGGACGTGCAGATGAAGTTCTACGACGCCTGGGGCACCGAATTCGCCTACAACCACATGTCGGCGGGCTGGTCGTGGGCGTTTGACACGCCCTTCGACTGGTTCAAGCAGAACGCCTCCCGGCTCGGCGGCACCAACCAGAACATGGTGATTCAGTGGCCGGCGCGCATCAAGGACAAGGGAGGATTGCGCGAGCAGTTCATGCACGACATCGACGTCGTGCCGACGCTGCTCGAAGTCACCGGCATCGCCGCGCCCGAAACCGTGGACGGCATCAAGCAGAAGCCGATTGAAGGCACCAGCTTCGCCTACACCTTCGACGCCGCCAACGCCAAGGCGCCTTCCCGGCACAAGACGCAATACTTCGAGATGATGGGCCAATGGGCGCTCTATCACGAAGGCTGGCTCTTGAGCACCAAGGTCGACCGCGTGCCGTGGGACGCCTTCAGTCCCGCCAACCCGGACCCGCTCAACAACCAGGTGTTCCAGCTCTACGACCTGACCAAGAACTTCAACCAGTCCGAGGATATCGCCGCGCAGCATCCGGACAAGGTTGCGGAGATGCGCAAGATGTTCGTCGAGGAGGCGAAGAAGTATCAGGTCTTCCCGCTGGATGCGTCGGTGGGGGCCAGAGTCGCCGCTGAGCGTCCGAGCCTCACCGCCGGCCTCACCGAACTGGTCTATACACGGCCGATGACCGGCGTTCCGCAGGGCGATGCGCCGTATCTACTCGACACCTCCTTCACCCTCACGGCGGACATCACCGTGCCGGAAGGCGGCGCCGAGGGCATGATCGCGACGTCCGGCGGTCGTTTCGCGGGCTGGGGCTTCTACCTGCTCAAGGGCAAACCGGTGTTCTGCTGGAACCTGCTCGATCTCGAGTGGATCAAGTGGGAAGCGCCGGAGGCGCTCGCGCCCGGCCGGCACATCCTGGAGTTCGACTTCAAGTATGACGGCCTCGGTGTCGGCACGATGGCGTACAACAACTTTTCCGGCATCGGCCGCCCGGGAACCGGCACGCTCAAGGTGGATGGCAAGGAGGTTCAAACCAGGAAGATGGAGAGAACGCTCCCCATCATCCTCCAGTGGGACGAAAGCTTTGACATCGGCTCGGACACGATCACCGGCATCAACGACGCCGACTACAAGCCGCCGTTCCCGCTGACCGCGAAGTTCAACAAGTTGACAATCAAGATCGACCGCCCGCAATTGTCGCCCGAGGACATCAAGAAGTTGGAAGAGGGCATGAAGAAAGCCGCCCTCGGCCGCGAATGATGTCGTTTCGGTTGTGAAATGCGCGGGCTGCTCGCGCTGAGCGGCCCGCGACTTCACACCGAGGTGACGCAAGACAAACTTCAGAGGAGATAAAAGACAATGAAGCGTGCTCTGTTGAATTCGTTTCTGGCAGCGGCATTGGTCTCAGTGGCGACGCTGATCGCAGCGCCGGCCATGGCGCAGACGCCCAGCGGCCCGCCGGCCAATCCGAAGTAAAAGTACTCAACACCCACGTCGCCGGGCGTCGATGCTCCGAGCAAGATCGAAACGCGCCTCGGCACGCTCAACCTGTTCGACGGCTTTCCGGACAAGGCCACGGCGGACAAACTCTGGGACAACCTCGACTTCCAGCGCGCGGTGCAGGCCTACCTGCTGGCAATTCCCGCCGTGAGCCAAGTGATGGACCGCAATGCCGCGAGCGCGCTCCGCCCGGTCAACCGGACGGTTCCCATTTGGGAGCAACTCAAGGATAGGCTCTTCTGAAAAGGGACTGCGACCAGATCCGGTCCGGTCCCGGGCAGGAGTGCCCGAGGTTACGCGATGCAGCCTTCAGCGCGTCTTCGTAAGCACCGAGTGCTCTGCCGGCTGGCTCTCGGCGGCGTCCTGCTTTTGACCGCCTGTACCCAGGTCGGCCCGGACTTCATCCGACCCGAAGCGCAGGTTCGGCAGCAGTGGATGGAGGCGGACGCTGTCCAGGTGCGGACCTCGCCCGCTGATTACCGCATGTGGTGGTCGGCGTTCAGGGACCCCGTGCTCGACCGCCTCGTCCAGACCGCCTATGCGCAGAACATCCCGCTGCGGCTGGCCGGCGCCAGGGTGTTCGAGGCGCGGGCCCAGCTGGGGATCGCCATCGGCGATCAATATCCCCAGCTCCAGCAGGCCGTCGGCTCAGCCTTCGACAATGCCCTCGTCACCCTCACGGGCGATGTGGCCGGCACCTATGTGGCCCTTCGAACGGTTGAGGAACGCTTGCGGATCACGCAGGAAAACGTAGACCTCCAAAAAGAAAGTCTGCGAATCGCCCGAGCTCGTTTCGAGGCCGGCTCCGGTACGGGTCTGGACGTCCAGCAGGCCCTCGCCCAGCTGCGAAGCACCGAGGCGGTTGTCCCCCAGTTCGAGGCCTCCATCCGGCAAGCCCAAAACGCCCTCTGTGTCCTGCTGGGCGTGCCGCCCGGCAGCCTCGATCACCTGCTGGGCGATCGTTCCGCCATCCCGCAAGCCCCCCTGGAGGTGGCCGTCGGCATTCCCGCCGACCTTCTCCGGCGCCGGCCGGACATCCGCAGCGCCGAGCTCCAGGCCGCCGCCCAGTGCGCCCAAATCGGGGTAGCCAAGGCAGACCTCTACCCGGCTTTCACACTCAACGGCGCCTTCGGGTTCCTGGCGAGCGATGTGGGCCGGTTCGGCCTTGGCGATCTCACGAGTTGGAGCAGCCGATACTACTCCTTCGGACCCTCCTTTGCCTGGAATTTTCTGAATTATGGGCCGATCACCAACAACGTGCGGGCGCAGGACGCCCGATTCCAGGAGCTCATCTTCGTCTATCAGAATACCGTGCTGCGAGCGCAGCAGGAAGTGGAGGACGCCTTGACCGGTTTCCTGCAAGCCCGGAGGAGCCTGATCCGGCTGAAGTAAGATTCGAAGCACGAAATCCGAACCCGAACTTGGTTCCGGATTGTTTGGGCGGGGATAGCAGGAATTCTTTCACGAAAGGAGAAATCGATGAACATGCGATGGCTATTTGTCCTTCTATGCATGGCTTTTAGTTTGCCGGTAGGCGCAGGCGCCCAGACCGGCGAGCCGGCCGCGCTGGAGCAGAAATCGCCGGCGGATATGGCCAAGCAGCTCAACAACCCGGTCGCCGACCTCTGGGCTTTGAACTTCCAGTTTAACCGTTACTACCTGCAGGGGGACGCGACGGACCGTACGCGCGAGCAGGACGGAATGAACTTCCAGCCCGTTCTGCCCATCCATCTGACCAAAGAATGGAACCTCATCACCCGGCCGGTCTTCCCCTTCATATTCGGCTCTCCCGATTTCGAGCCGGGTGAGGGGTGGAACGAGAAATCCGGGTTTGGTGACATGGGGGCGGTGTCGCTGCTCTCGCCCGCCAAGCTGACCAGCGGCGTGATCTGGGGGGCAGGACCGACTTTCATCTTCCCCACGGCCACGAACGACGCTTTGGGGGCGGGCAAGTACCAAGCCGGCCCGGCCGCCGTGGGCCTCTACATGGGCAAGGAATGGGTCTTCGGCTCTCTGGCTCAGCAGTGGTGGTCGTTTGCCGGCGACGGGGATCGCGAGTCCACCAGCCAGGCCAACATCCAGTATTTCATCCAGTACCTCTTCGGGGATAACTGGCAGATCGGCATGGCGCCCAACATCCTCATCGACTGGAAAGCGGACCAGGACAACCGCTTTACCGTGCCTGTCGGCCTGGGCATCGGCAAGCTGATCAAGATCGGTCCGCTGCCGGTGAAATTCACCGCGGAGGTGGACTACATGGCGATTCACCCGGACGACTTCGGGCAGCACTGGGGCGTGCGCTTCCAGATCATACCGGTGCTCCCGGCCCTGTTCGGGGATACGTTGTTCTAACACCGGGAGGTATGTTACTGGTAGCGGCGATGAATGTGCCCTGATTTGCGGGACAGCATCGACGGCAGGACAAGCTTCGTCAAGGTAACAGTCCCAAAGAAGTTGACCTCCATGATCCGGCGGTCAACCTCCAGGAGCGTTTCGACCACCATGCTGCGCTGGCTGATTCCGCCGTTGTTGATCAGGATGTCGATCGGTCCGCATTCCCGAAAGGCGAGCTGCGAAGCTTTCTCCAGGGACACCGCGTCCGCCAGATCAAGCGGAAGAACAACGTGCCGCTCCGGGTCCGTGCATGCATGTCGGCAATCCTCCAACCGCCCCGCCGAGCGTGCCGACAGAATCAGTCGTGCCCCGCGTCGGCTAAGGTTCACGGCAACCGCCTTGCCGATGCCGGATGAGGCTCCAGTTACCCAGATGGTCTTTTCGTTGACATTCATTGGGAGAGGGAGACAACCACCTGTAACATTTTGTGGGGTTAATCCGATTAGCCGAGACTATCACCAAAACGATATAAAAAGCTATGTCCCCTGCTATATCAAAACCCCAGCCTCCACGAAACTTGCTAAAGCCAGGAAGAAAAAAGACCAGGAAACCAAAGGGGCGCATTTCCCTTTAGACACATATCTCTGGCCAACCCCAACTCCTCAGCGGCGAAATTAGCACTGCATAACTTTCTTTTTTTAAATGCATTTCTTGAAAATATGATTTCACCGTTGACACAAGTCAGTCGTGAGTTAGCTTTGTCCTAAGCCTCTTAAATAAGCGGCTGTGTATTTACAGGGAGGTACTCTATGCGAAACAATGTATGGAAAAAGTCCATCTTGATCATGACAGCTTTTCTTTTTGTGCTGTCCTTCGTCAACATAGTGGTGGCTGCTGATGTTAATTCGTACAACGACATGGCCATCACTTCCCAAGTGCAGCATAAACTCCAAAGTGATAGCCAACTGATGGGCTCTAAAATCAGTGTAGAGACCAAAAATGGGGAAGTAACACTGAAAGGCATGGTTAATTCCGAGGCGGACATTACTCGAGCCGGCAAACTTGCCAGTTGGGTCGATGGTGTTAAAAATGTTGATAACAGACTGAAGAGAGAGCAGGCCTCTTCCTCTTACGGAGGAATGAACCACGCACTGGGTTGCCCGGTCGGCATAAATTTCGCCTGTTAAAAAGGGGCAGTGCACCATGTCTTGGGGCCGGAGAAAGGGAACGACTCTCCGGCCCTTCTTTTAGGTCCTGCCCTACACCAATACTTGCTTCCTGCCTTCCGCCATGTTCCGGCGGGTGGGGTGTGTCACTCCTCGCCGGTGGCTGCGCTGCCTTCCGCCCTCGCCTCTCCGGCCTATCTGACCCGCCATGCCTGCGCAAGCCCGCCATTCCATCTCGATGATTGGGTATCGTCAAGCCATATTCATTATTCGCCGGGCTCTAACACCTTTCTCTCTTGTACCGCAATCGATACCGGCAGAAGGGGGTGTCAAATAAACGATTTTTGGTTTAAGATCCTCGCCCCGAGCCGTCGTGGCAGGTCTGACGGTGCCGCGTTTCGACCCCTCCGGCACCGGGACAAGCTCGCTTATATCGAGGACTTGAAACGAGGCGCCAAAACCGCTCGAGACCGGCGGGAGTCTAAAAAACTCTTTTGGGGATGGCTTGTAAACCACGACTGGCCAGTCGTATTGGATCGTCTGCTACCGCTTGCGGCCCAAGCAACATACGAATGATGAATTACAGGGGTTTTTCGGGCAAGGAGCCCTCTGTTTCGCACGGGATACACATGGAAAAGACGAAAGCAGGATCACCGGCGATGATACTGATAACGGTATGTATCGCCCAGTTTATGGCGCCGTTCATGCTGACCAGCGTCGGCGTTGCTCTGCCGTCGCTTGGTCGGGACCTGGGCGCCTCGGCCCTGCAGCTCGGCCTGGTGGAACAGCTCTATGTCCTGTCGCTGGCGATGTCGATGCTCACCTTCGGCCGATTCGGCGACATCGTCGGCCAGCGCAGGCTCTTTCTCGTAGGACTATCAATTTTCACCCTCCTCACCTTCTCGCTGGGATTTTCAGGCAGCATCAAGATGGTCATGTTCTTTCGCTTCGTTCAAGGCATGGGGGCTTCCATGGTTCTGGCCGGGAGCATGGCTCTGGTTGCCGCGGCCTACCCTCCTGAGCTCAGGGCGCGAAAGATCGGCCTTGTCTCCGCCTTTACTTACGCGGGGCTTTCCATGGGGCCGGTGATCGGCGGGTACGTCACCCTTCACTTCGGATGGCGACACGTCTTCCTGTTGGCCGTACCCATCGGCCTGGCGGCGATAGCCATGTGTCTTTTCGGCATGAAAGAGATGGAGAAAAACGCCTCGGGCGAGCGTATGGACTGGAAGGGAAGCCTGGCCTATGCCGTCAGCGTCGGCTTAGTTATGACAGGCGCCGCGCATGCCAAGGAGGTGCTCCTGGGCCTGCCGATGATCGCAGCCGGCGTTGTCGGCCTCATCGTTTTCGTCCGCATGCAGATAAGATCGAAAAGCCCGCTTTTCGACGTTGCGCTTCTTTCCAAAAACCGTTTTTTCACGCTGAGTTGTCTTGCTGCCCTCGGCAACTATGCCGCCACCTTCGGCATCATCTTTCTAATGAGCCTTTTTCTCCAATACGCCAAGGGACTATCCCCCAGGCAGGCAGGTTTTGTTTTGCTGATGCAGCCGCTCATGCAGTTTGTGACATCGCCGGTGGCCGGCCGGCTGGCCGAAAGGTTCGACCTTACCAAGCTGGCGACCGGCGGGATGCTGGCAAGCTCTGCCGGGCTGCTCCTGGCAGCGCTCACCGCAGGACCCAATGTGCCCATATGGCTGGTGATGGTTCAGCTGATGCTGATCGGCGCGGGTTTCGGCATATTCATCACCCCGAATTCAACAGCCATCATGGGAAGCGTCGAGCGCAGACAGTTCGGCGTTGCTTCGGGAATGATCGGTGCCATGCGGACCTTGGGCATGGCCGTAAGCCTGACGGCCATCTCCCTTATCTTTTCCCTCTTCATGGGCCAACATGAGATCACCAAAGAAACCCTGCCCGCCTTTCTCCTGAGTATGAAAACGGGACTGGTGGTGTATGCAATTTTTTCCTGCCTGGGGGTTATCCTGTCCTTCAGCAGAGGGAAGAAAGCAAGCTCACGCACTGCCGTGTTTAGATGAGTGCCCTGTGACCTAACCCGAACATTTCTACCGAGTCGGGGATGCCGACAATGCATAGGGGTTGTTTCATAACCTCGGATCACGGCCGAGGGCAAGGCGCGGGCCGATTCGAAAGCGCCGCCACCATGGCAGGTTGTGAGAATTTCGAGAGGCCTGCAACGCCGCCATCGGGTGTCAGGCGGGGTTATGAAACCACTTGTATCCTTTGTGGTAGTCTATAACCAGCGAAAGGATCCTCCAGATGGAAGAGCTTTTTACCAACCCTCTTAAAACCCGTCTCAGGGCAAAGCAAAAACTTTCCGGGGCCTGGTGCCAGCTGGCTAGCCCGATGACAGCCGAGTTGCTCAGCAAGGCTGGTTTTGACTGGTTGCTGCTGGATTTGGAACATGGTCCGGGGGATATTCTTAATTTGATTTCCCAGCTCCAGGCGATGGCGTGTGGCCGGGCCTTGCCCGTTGTCAGGGCTCCTTGGAATGAGTTCGTTGTAATTAAACGGATACTTGACGCCGGGGCGTACGGGGTTGTGGTGCCTTATGTCAATACCCGAACCGAGGCCGAGGCGGCCGTGCGCGCCTGCCACTATCCACCTAAAGGCATCAGAGGTATTGCGGCTTCACCACGGATGGCAGGCTACGGTCTCAATTCGAACAGTTATCTGCAACGCGCAAATGATGAACTCTTGATTATCATACAGGTGGAGACGTCCCAGGCGGTAGACAACTTGAAAGAAATTTTGGAGACCCCCGGCTTGGATGGAATCTTTATCGGGCCGATGGACCTGGCCGCCTCTTTGGGACATCTTGGGAATCCAGCACATCCCGACGTGCAGTCTGTCATCGGCCGGGTGGAAGAGATGGTTCTAAAGAGCGACAAAGCGCTTTGCACATTGGCTGCAGGATTTGAGCAGGCCAAGATCTTATTCGAAAAAGGGTACCAAATGGTGACCCTGATGGCCGATGGGGTTGCATTGGCAAAATTGGCTGCTGAGCAAGTGGCTAAATTCCAGAAGACCTATCCTCAGGGCTCGTGAAGACATTTCCTTCTCAAACCGCCGCCCGCCTGGCTTTCAGCTCTGCCGGCAAGAGCGCTGCATAGACCAGGTCCGCCACGAGTGTCGGTACGCCGCGCTCCCGCCCCTGGCGCGTGACCACCCCGATCATGGACTCCAGTTCGGAAGGCCGCCCGGCCTCCACGTCCCGCTGCATCGAGGGTTTCATCGTGCCCGCAGCCCCGTCCATCAACGCCAGGGTCTGTGCGATCACGTCCGGCTCCAGCTCGACACCGCTCGCTTGCGCCAGGGCCGACACCTCCTGCATGAGGCTCACGAGCAGCCCCCGCGCGCCCGGTACAGCCCGAAAATCGCCCAGCTCCATCCGGGTGAGTGTCCCGATCCCGCTGAAGCCGGCGATGAACACGAACTTGGTCCACAACACCTTGCGGATGTTGTCCGTCGACTCGACCGCGATGCCCATGAGTCGAAGCGCCTCGGTGATTCTCTGAATGCGGGGCGTGATGCGGCCGTCCATTTCCCCCAGCACGATCCGCCGGAACTGCGAAACCTGCCGGATCACACCGGGAGCATCGAGGGTGCTCGATATGTAAGTGACCCCGCCGATGACGTGTTCCATCCCCACGACTGCGCCGAGCCGCGCGGCAGCATCGATGCCATTCTGCAGGCTCATCACCACCGTCTCCGGCCCGATCATCGGCCGCATGGCCCGGGCGGCCTCCTCGGTGGCCGGCGTTTTCACGCTCACCACGGCGAGATCCACGAGGCCCGCCTCGGCGGGGTTATCGGTGGCCCGGACCGGCGCTACGCTGAAATCACCGTGCACGCTGTAAACCGTCAGCCCCTTTTGGCGCAAGGCGCCAAGGTGGGCACCGCGCGCGATGAACACCACGTCGTGACCGGCGCGGGCCAAGAGCCCTCCGTAGTACCCGCCGATGCCCCCGCACCCCACCATGGCAATCTTCATAAGCTCCCCTTCTCACTACCAACCACTCATTATGGTGTCGCCCGTCATCTTTGCAACCACGTCCTGGAATTGTTGGAAACGGAAGCCCACCACGGTAACCATGTAGGACATGAATCGATACCCCATGGCCGGGTCATCCTCAAAATACTGCAACAACTCTTTCTTCGGGAGTTGGACAATCCGGCAGGTAGGCGTTACGCAGTAGGCAGAAAGCCTCATTTTATAGGGCGGAACAAAGCATGACCATCCAAGTGTTTTGGCTTCGGGCTTTTGAGGCGTGACCTCTACGGAAGAAACAGTATGCTCCGTGCTTGACACTCGCTTGTCCGGCATTTCAAATCGTAGGTCCACTCTACCGTCGACAACCAGCCATAGGTTTGTGGCTGGGTCCCCCTCCGAAAAAAGCCGGTCGTCCTGTTTAAAAAAAACCTCCTCACAGAGATTTGCCAGAATGGTCCGTTGCTTCCCTGTCAAATTCTTGAATGCCTCCATTCTTTCAAACAATTCTTGGTTTATTACCATGGTGGCCTCCTCTATCCTGGATTTGCCCTGTGATGAATCCGGCACTTAACTATGTGAGCTAAGCCGCATAGTCTATCTTGGGATGTTTGAAGTATTTCGCTGCACGGCCAGGTCGCTTTTGGAGCATCCGCAAATAACCAGAGGCCTGTTTGGTCATCTCCGATTTGCTCATGGCGGGTGACTTATTGCGTCAAATGCCGTGATCCACCTCCGGTGGCAGTAGGTTTGGCAATTCCAGGATTAGAGGGGTAGATCCGAAAATAAATCGTGCTTGAGAAGTGAGATCCGAACCGCTAAACGAAATCAGATTCCGCTTCAGGTCCGATGGAATGGGAAAGATGCCTCTGACAAAGATAGATATACCTTAGCCAAGTGGGATAAATCAAATGAAATCAGACGGGGGGGTGAAGATGATGGCAGAAGCTTTTCAAACCCTCATCGGTCCGCAGCTTCTTTTTGATCTGCGTGACGTTGTGGCTTACCGCCGAAAAGCTCAGGCCGCAGAGATTTCCCACCGGAACGTGGACGGCGCAAGGCGTCGAGACGAACGGGGGTGGACTTCGGCAGGCAGCCTATGGTAATAACGCCAATTCCATGCCGACCGGGGCAGGATCCGCCGGCGTCTCCGGCATCCTCACTCACCGAGAAAGGACAACACCGTGAACCCTGAACAGCATCCACTCTACCCCTGGCTTGTCGAAATCCGCCGCGACTTTCACCGCCACCCTGAGCTCGGTCTGAAGGAGTTCCGCACCACTGCAAGGATCAAGGAGGTCCTGACGGGACTGGGGGCGCGATTCCAAGACCTCCTCGGCCTCGAGACCGGGGCGGTCGCCGTCTTCGAGGGACGGCCCGGACCGAAGACCCTGGCCCTGCGGGCCGACATCGACGCCCTGCCCATGGAGGAACTCAATGACGTCCCCTACAAGTCGACCTTCCCCGGCGTGATGCACTCCTGCGGCCACGACTGCCACGCGACCGTCATGCTGGGGGTGGCGAAACACGTGGTCGACTCGGGGCTGTTGACGAAGATCACGGGCCGGCTGAAGTTCATCTTCCAGCCGGCGGAGGAGATCGTGGCTGGCGCGCGCCGCATGATCGACGCGGGCGTACTCGAGGATCCCAAGGTGGATCGGATTCTTGCGCTGCACATGAATACCGACTTGCCCGCGGGCAAGGTCGGCCTCTACAAGGGGGTCAGCCATGCGCACACCGACTCGTTTCAGGTGGTCATTCAGGGCAAGGGGGTCCACGGGGCCCATCCCCACGATGGGATCGATCCGATCGTAGCCGGCGCCCATTTCGTGACGGCGCTGCAGAGCATCGTGAGCCGGAACGTGGATCCCTTGGACGCGGCTGTGATCTCGGTGGGGCAGTTCACGGCCGGCACGGCTACCAACATCATCCCGGATCAGGCCTTGCTCCGGGGCACGGTGCGAACTTTCAAGTTCGAGGTGCGCGCACTCGTCCGAGAGCGGCTGCAGGACCTGGCCGAGAGCCTCCAGAAGTCGTTCCGGGTGGCCGCGGATTTCAACTTCATCCCGGGCGTCCCCTCCACGATTAACGATGCAGCCGTCGCGGCCGATCTGTACGCGGCGGCCGTGAACGTCCTGGGGGCCGAGAACGTCAGCTATCTGATCCCGAAGATGGGCGGGGAGGACTTCGGCCTGTTCACCCAGATGGTACCCGGGGCGTTCATGCGCCTGGGCTGTGCCAACAAAGCGCGAGGCATCACCGCGAAGGGGCACTCGCCGCACTTCGACGTGGACGAGACGTCCCTGCCCATCGGCGTAGAGGTCATAACCGAGGCCATCCGAGCCTACCTTAAATGACGGGTGACCCATTGCCAGTAACCAACGGCCGGTTCGAAATACGCCCATAACGTCGTACCCGGCTGAACCCCCAAGGAGGAACACTGCGATGAAGTCGAACAGCATGGACAAATGGCTGGTGGTGGGGATCCTGGCCCTGAGCCTTCTGTCACCCGGCCGGGCCCTGGCGCAGCCGGCCCTCGTGGACGGCGTGGCATCGGAGCCGCGCTCGGCGGACCCCTACTTCCATGCCGAGGAGCCGACCAACAACCTGAACTGGAACCTCTACGACGGCCTGACCCGCTTCGACGTCGACTACCACCTCCAGCCCGCCCTGGCCGAGAAGTGGGAGGCCGTGGACGACCGGACCTGGGTGTTTCACCTGCGCGAGGGGGTCAAGTTCCATGACGGGACCCCGTTTACGGCAGAGGACGTCAAGTTCTCCATTCACCGCTGCGGCACTTGGGCAAAATCCGGTTACAAGGACTCCGTGTCCCAGGTCGAGCGGGTGGATGTCGTGGACCCGCACACCGTGAAGATCATCACCAAGGGCCCCTTCGGTATCCTTCCGGCCATGATGGGCCGCGTCATGATGATGTCCAAGGCCTACGTCGAGAAGACCGGCGACGACGCCCAGGCCACCAAGCCCATCGGCACCGGGGCCTACAAGCTGAAGGAGTGGGTGCGCGGCGACCACCTGACCCTGGTGGCCAACGATGACTACTTCCGAGGGGTGCCCAAGATCAAGCAAGTCGTCATCCGGCCGCTGACCAACGACGCCACCCGGACGGCGGCGCTCCTGTCCGGCGAGGTGCAGCTCATTATCGACGTGCCCGTGCGCGACGTGGCCCGCATCAAGGCCGACCCCAAGGTCGACGTCGTCTCCCGCGACAGCAGCCGGGTCATCTTCCTGCAGATGGATCAGAACCGGGAGATGAGCCCCAAGCTGGAGAGCCCCACCGGCAAGAACCCCTTCCTGGACGTCCGGGTGCGCCGCGCCTTCTATCTGGGCATCAACGAGGAGGCCATTGCCAAGCACGTCATGAACGACTTCGCCCTGCCGATCGGCCAGATGTACCCGGCCTCCATCTTCGGCTACGACAAGGACTTGAAGCGGCCCGCCTTCGATCCGCAAAAGGCCAAGGCCCTTCTCACGGAAGCCGGGTATCCCGACGGCTTCAGCGTCACGCTGGACTCCCCCAACGACCGTTACGTCAACGACGAGCAGATCGCCCAGGCGGTGGCCGCCGACCTCTCCCGGATCGGGATCAAGGTCAAGGTGAACGCCATCCCCAAGAACACCTACTTCCCCATGATGGACCGGTTCGAAAGCTCCTTCAGTCTCATTGGCTGGGCCTGCAATCCACCGGACGCCATCCGCTTCCTGGACACAACCGCCCACACCGTGGACGACGCCAAGGGGCGGGGCCGCTACAACTACGGCCACTACTCCGATAAGAAAGTGGACGAGCTCATCGAGGCCGCTTCGCGGTCGGTCAAACAGGAGGAGCGGCTCAAGTTGATGACCGAGGCCCAGCGGATCGCCGTCGCGGAGGATGTCGCCTTCATCCCGCTCCACGCCCAGGTGAACCTCCACGCCAAGACGAAGAACCTCGTCTGGCAACCCCGGGCGGACAATTATCACATCTACTTCGAGATGGACCTGACGAAATAGCCTTCCGACCCGCTCCTCTGCCTGCCCGGCAGAGGGGCGGGTCGGGGGCGGATGCTCCCGGTATGTTCGGCTATCTTCTCAAACGCATCCTGCAAAGTTTCGGCGTCCTGCTGGCGGTCAGCCTGGTGGTTTTCCTGTTCCTCTACTACTCGGGCGACCCCGTGCAGCTCCTGCTGCCGCCGGATGCCACCCGGCAGCAGGTCGAGGAGCTGCGACACCACCTGGGCATAGACCAGCCCTTCGCCGTCCAGTACGGCAACTTTCTCCGCAATGCCCTGCAAGGGGATCTGGGCACCTCGTTCGCTTTCAACCAGCCCGCCATCCGGTTGATCGTCGAGCGCATCCCGGCCACGATGGAACTGGCCCTCACGGCCATGGCTTTCTCCATCTTGATCGGCATTCCCGCGGGCATGATCGCCGCCATCCGGCCTAAGTCCTGGCTGGCCAAGCTGGCCCTGTCCGGCTCGCTCCTCGGGATCAGCATGCCGGTCTTCTGGCTGGCGATCATCCTGATCCTGGTGTTCTCGGTCTATCTGGGCTGGCTGCCCAGCTCCGGCCGGGGAGAGACCACCCTGATCTTTGGCCTGCGCACCGGCCTCTTCACGCTGGACGGTCTGCGCCACCTCGTGATGCCGGCCCTGACCCTGGCCGTCTTCCAGTTGGCGCTCAACATCCGGCTGGTTTACGCCGGGATGATGGAGGTCCTGCTGCAGGACTTCGTCAAGTTTCTGAGGGCCAAGGGGCTGTCGGAGCGGCGGATCGTTCTGATCCATACCCTGAAGAACATCCTCATCCCGGTGGTTACCGTCCTGGGCTTGCAGTTCGGCAACCTGATCGCCTTCTCGGTCGTCACCGAGAGCATCTTCGCCTGGCCGGGCATGGGCAAGCTTGCCATCGATTCGATCCATGGCCTGGACCGACCGGTCATCCTGGCCTATCTGCTGATCGTCTCCGCTCCTCTTCGTGGTCATCAATCTATCGGTCGACATAGCCTACACGTTTCTCGACCCGCGCATCCGGTTGAAATGAGGCCGCGGTGATTCGATCTGCCCTGACAGAGCACTGGACCGAGTTTCGCGAAGATGCATCGGGTCTTCTCGGCCTAGCGCTGACGTTGGGTTGTATCCTGGCGGCCCTCCTGGCCCCCTTCATCAGCCCCCAGAACCCCTACGATCTAAGCCAGCTCTTCCTCCAGAACAGCTATCTATCGCCCACACTCTTCACCAGGTGGAGCTACACGCCCTTCATACTCGGATCGGAAGGCCAAGGCCGCTGCATGCTGAGCGCCATCCTATACGGGATGCGGATCTCGCTTCTGGTCGGCGTCTCCAGCACTGTCCTCGCGGCTACGGTCGGGACATTTCTGGGGCTTTTGGCCGGTTACGCCGGCGGCAAGACCGACGCCTTCATCATGCGGCTGGCGGATATCCAGCTCTCGTTTCCGGCCATCCTCATCGCTCTGGTCATCATGACGGTGTGGGGAGAGGGTCTGTTCAAGATCATCCTGGCCATCGGCATCGTCAACTGGGTCTTCTACGCCCGTACGGCACGCGGCTCGACGCTCTCCGAGCGCGAGAAGGACTATGTGGATGCCGCCCGCGCCGCCGGTGTCTCGGCGACCCGGATCATGTTCGGTGAAATCCTGCCGAACGTGGTGGGCCCGCTGATCGTGATCGGGACCGTGCGGATCGCCAACGCCATCCTGCTGGAAGCCACCCTGAGTTTCCTGGGTCTGGGTGTGCCGATCACCGAGCCTTCCCTCGGCGCTCTGGTGAACCAGGGCTACCAGGTGCTTTTCAGCGGCTTCTGGTGGGTCTCCGTCCTGCCGGGACTGGCGCTGATGCTGATTGTCCTGGGGATCAACCTGCTGGGGGACCGGCTGCGCGAGGTCCTCAACCCGAGGCTAAAGCGATGAACGACGACCGGCCGATACTGTCGGTCGAGGGGCTCCGGACCCACTTCTTCACCCGCAAGGGGGTAGTGAAAGCGGTGGACGACGTGAGCTTCTCCCTCCGCCGGGGCGAGATCATGGGGCTTGTAGGCGAGTCGGGGGCGGGCAAGTCGATCACCGGCTTCTCGATTCTGCGCCTGATCGACCCGCCGGGCCGGATCGTGTCCGGACGAATCGCATTCGACGGGGAGGATCTTCTTACAAAGTCCGAGGCGCAGATGGCCAAGATCCGCGGCGACCGGATCGGAATGGTCTTCCAGGACCCCCAGACCTCGCTGGACCCCGTCTTCACCATTGGCACCCAGCTGGTCGAGGCGCTGCAAGCGCACCATCCCTTGGCGCGCTCGCAGGCTCGTCTCCGGGCGGTGGAGCGGCTGCGGGCCGTCGGAATTCCGGCGCCCGATCAGCGGCTCGGCAGCTATCCGCACCAGTTCTCGGGCGGCATGCGCCAGCGCGTGGTCATCTCCATCGCCACGGGAGGCAATCCGTCGCTGCTCATCGCCGACGAGCCCACCACAGCGCTGGACGTGACCATCCAGGCCCAGGTGCTCACCTTGATGCGCTCTCTCTGCCGCGACCACGGCACGGCCATGATTCTAATCACCCACGACATCGCCCTGGTGGGCCAGATCTCTGACACGATCGCGGTTATGTACGCCGGGCATCTGGTGGAGCACGGTACTGCTGAGGCAGTCATCCGGACGCCGCGGCATCCTTATACGCAGGGGCTTCTGCGCTCCATCCCAGGCCGGCAGGAGCGTCGCAAGCGGCTGATCCAAATCCCCGGGATGATGCCCAGCCTGGCGGACCTGCCCGAGGGCTGCCCCTTCCGCCCGCGCTGCGAGAAGGCAGAGCCGGCGTGCCTGATCCGCCCACCCTTCGCCGAGGTCGCTCCGGGCCACGCCGTGGCCTGCGTCGTGGAGGGGCGGCGATGAGCGCTTCGTCCACGCCGCTGCTTCGCGTCGAAGCGCTGACCAAGCACTTCCGGGTCCAGAAGGACTTCTTCGACCGCCTCACGCTGCGACGGGGGCGCTTGCGGCTCTTGCAGCAGAGGGTCCATGCGGTCAACGGGGTGAGTCTCGCGATCGGACGCGGCGAGACACTGGCCCTGGTGGGCGAGAGCGGCTGCGGGAAGTCCACCCTGGCCAAGACCATCGTGGGTCTGCATCGGCCTACGGCGGGCCGCGTGTTCTATGATGGGACGGAGATCGGCGGTCTCGTCGGTCCCGCGCGGCGGCCCTTCCAGAAGCGGATCCAAATGGTCTTCCAGGATCCCTTCTCCTCGCTCAATCCGCGCAAGAAGATTACCCAGATCGTGGGGCTGCCCATGGCGGCGCACGGGATTGAGTCTCCGGCAGAACGCCGTGCCCGGGTGGAGCGGCTCCTGGTCCGGGTAGGCCTGGATGCCGGCTATGCCGACCGCTACCCGCACCAGTTCTCGGGCGGTCAGCGCCAGCGGATCGGAATCGCGCGGGCGCTCGCGTGCAAGCCTGAGCTGGTCATCGCCGACGAGCCAATCTCGGCCCTGGATGTCTCCATCCAGGCGCAGATCCTGAATCTCCTGATGGATCTACAGGAGGAATTCGGCCTCACCTACCTGTTTGTGAGCCACGACCTGAGCGTGGTCAAGCACATCAGCACGCGGGTCGCCGTGATGTACCTCGGCTTCATCGTCGAGACGGCAGCCACGGAAGCGATCTTCGCAGAACCGCTCCACCCCTACACTCAACTGCTCTTCTCCGCGATCCCGTCGTTGAATCGCCTGGCGTTCACGGACAGCGTCCTCGCTCAG
Source organism: uncultured delta proteobacterium (assembly GCA_963785045.1). Lineage (GTDB taxonomy): Bacteria > Desulfobacterota > Desulfobacteria > Desulfobacterales > SpSt-501 > SpSt-501. Next base: position 205,864 of record CAWAUC010000004.1, read on the forward strand.
GGCGAGGTTCCGACACCGATCGATCTGCCCTCCGGCTGCCCCTTCCACCCACGCTGCCCGCACACCACCGATCGCTGCCGCTCCGAGCGTCCGGAGCCCCTCCCGGCCGCCCCTGGCCGCCTCGTCACGTGCCACCTCTTCGATCCGCCTCACCCGTAGGCTCCGCAAGGCCTCAGATCCTGAAGCTGTGCCATGAGGCTGCGACATGCTTGTGTCAGGCAGGCCGCCTCCATGCATTGACATAACCCGGCCTGTATTTAACTTTGGCACCAAGTACACTCCTTGTGCAAACACACCCCTTCCGAAACGTGGAGGTCATCATGAAAAAAGCCCTCTTTGTCGTATTAGCTGTAATGCTTGTCTCGTTGCCCGCTCACGCCAAGCTCGTCTCGCGGTCCGTTGAATACAAACAGGACGACACTGTCTTGCAGGGTTATTTGGCATACGACGATTCCAAGACCGGCAAACGCCCCGGCGTCCTGGTGGTGCATGAATGGTGGGGCCTGAACGACTATGTCAGATCACGCGTGAACAAACTTGCTCAGTTGGGATATGTCGCCTTCGCTTTGGACATGTACGGCAAGAATGTCTGGACCACCGATCCGAACAAGGCCAAAGAGTTGATGGGACATCTGAGGGGCACTCCCCTGTTGCGCGAAAGGGCCAACGCCGGCCTTGACATCCTGCGCAAAAATCCGCTCGTCGATCCCAAGCGGATCGCGGCCATCGGATACTGCTTCGGAGGTACGACGGTCCTCGAACTGGCTTACAGCGGAGCCGACGTGGCCGGTGTGGCTAGCTTTCACGGCGGTCTGACGAGCCCGAAGCCCGAAGACATAGGACATATAAAGTCTAAGATCCTTGTTCTGCAAGGCGCCGATGACCCATTCAACAGCAAGGAGGCGATCGAAGCGTTCCAGGATGGCATGCGCAAAGCCAACGCCGATTGGCAGATGGTTTATTTCGGAGGCGCGGAGCACTCCTTCACCAACCCGGGTGCCGACAAGGTCGGTATAAAGGGAATCGCCTACAACCCCAAAGCCGACGCACGCTCCTGGGCCTATATGGTAGTGTTCTTAAAGGAACTATTTAATCACTAACAGGGTGTTGAAAAACAAGCATCAGGCCGTCAGCCAAGGCGTGCGGCATTTTGGAAAGCGCAGCATATTCAGTGATATGTGAGCATTTACAAAAGCCGCACAACGCCGGATCACGGCCTGAGGCGCGGTTTTTCAACACCCTGCCAAAAGAGGCACGAGACCCTCACCGTGACAATCTATATGCTTCCCAAGTCGGCCATGAACTCGGCCTGCAATTGAAGCAAACCCCTCATGCTTTTGCCGATGGCATGGGGGGCCGGCAGAAGTTCTTTGCGGGCGGCCTTGACCTGTGGTCGAAGTCGATTGACAGGCCTCCTGAGAATCCTTACCTATAGTTGAAATACAGGCCCGAGAGCGGGCTGCTTTCGGATACAAGCGAACAGGAGGATCGAAGATGAGCGGCAGACATGGACACAGCCATACCTCCCACCACGAAAAGCACAGTCATGAGCACGGCCATTCGCATGGGAGTGAACATCATCACGAACATCATCATGAGAGCGAACACCATCACGAACATCATCATGGCCACAGCCACGATGTTGAATCACTTCATCACGAGCATAAGAACGCAGAACATCACGGGCATCACGAGCATGAGCACTTCGGCCACGAAGAGGAGCCTCAGGCCTATACGCTATAAACTGCTTATCACCAGAATCGGGGGCGTACCCTTATGCGGGTATGCCCCCATCGTTTCATTGGACCATGATAGTGAACTATCCTCAATTATGAATGGATGGTTGCGTCAGGAAAAACCGGTCATATTGTTTGCAAAACCGCGAAGCCAGCCGAGAGCCAGCGCTGATTCGCCACCTCACCTGTATTCAAGGTCGATTATCTGCCCGTTATAGAGAATTACGCACCCATGCAAGCCCAACCGATCCAATCACGAATCGCCGACGAGAACTCGGCGCTGCGCACCATCCTGGAGGGCACGGCCACCACGACCGGCGAGCACTTTTTCGATGCACTGGTGGCCAGTCTCGCGCGGGTGTTGAACACCCACAGCGCCTGGGTTACGGAATACCTCGAGGACACCCGCCAGCTGCGCGCTTTGGCCTACTGGGCCGACGGGAAACTGACCAGGGATTTTCTGATCGACATTGCCGGGACCCCCTGCGAGATCGTCGTCTCACAATCAGGAATGGTGCACTACCCCGATCAACTGATTCAACTGTTCCCCGGGAATTCAGACCTGAAAATCATAAACGCCGCCAGTTATCTGGGAGCACCTCTGCTGGACCGCGACGGCAGCGTCATCGGCAACTTGGCCGTTATGGACGTGCTCCCCATGCCGGAAGAACCGCGCGTTAGGACCATTTTTCAGATTTTTGCGGCCCGAGCTTCTGCTGAGCTCCAACGGATCAGGGCGGATGCGCAACGCCGCGAAACCGAAGAAAAGTACCGGCGCATCATCAAGACCACCGACGAAGGCTTTCTCTTGATGGACAGTGAGTTTGTCGTGACCGATGTCAACCAGGCTTTCTGCCGCATGGTCGGTGCCGGCCGCGAGGAGGTCGTCGGCCAGAGCCCATTGCAGTTCGTCGATGAGGAGTTCCGCCAGTTCCTGACGATAAACCGGGAGGACCTCTTTGCAGGGGACTTCACGGAGCTTGAGGGAAAGCTCATCACGCTCAGCGGCCGGAAGATCCCTGTGCTCATCCACGGCAACCACCTGCGGGATGACCGCGGCAGCGTCATCGGCAGCATTCTCTTTTTGACCGACCTAACCCTTCAGAAGCGTGCGTTAGCCCTGGCGGGCGAGGTCCAGAGGAATTTCCTCCCCGGGGAGGTGCCGCACATCGAGGGCTTGGACGTTGCCGGCAGAACCCTGAGCTGTGACGAAATCGGCGGGGATTACTTCGATTTTATATGGGGCCGGGAGTGCCCACAGGACTCTTTCAGCATGGTAGTCGGCGACGTGACCGGCCACGGGGTGGAGGCGGCGTTGCTCATGACCACGGCGCGCGCCTTTCTGCGCATGCGTGCATCCCAATGCGGCCGCGGCTCACAGATTGTAACCGAAATGAACCGCCACCTCGCCAGGGATGTGGGCAGCAGCGGCCGGTTCATGACCCTGTCTTTCATCCGTTACGACCTGGCGAGCCGATCCCTGCGCTGGGTCAGAGCCGGCCACCCTCCCGCCCTGGTCTACGATCCCGCTGCCGACCATTTCAGAGAGCTCAAGGGCCGGGGTTTGCCTTTGGGGGTGGATGACCAATACCAATACGAGGAGTTCGTGGAAGAAGGCATTGGCGCCGGCCAGATCATCGCCATCGGCACCGACGGGATCTGGGAAGCTTCCGACCGCCAAAAAAACCATTACGGCATCGAGCGATTTTGTGAACTCATTCGCAAACATGCCGCCCTCAGCGCCAAGAGCATCCTCGAGGCCGTCTTTACCGACATCAAGACCTTCACCCTGGGCGCCCGGCAGGAGGACGACATCACCCTGGTGATTGCAAAGCTGGGACAAAGCAAAGAGCCGGGAGCGGACTACGTGATTTAGAATACGGGTAGAATCTTTAGCGCTATGATTCGCTGTCATCCCGGAAAATCTTCCGGCGCCCGATATCTCATACGGTAATGTAATGCTATGATCCTCTACGACCCGAGACAACACCACGGCCTGATGGACTTCGGAATCGAGATTCCGGTCCAGGACAGCCGTGCTTCGGAAACGTTTGCCAGGCTGTCTTCCCACCCGCATCTGGCCGCAAAGCGCGAAGCCTGGCACATCCATGCCCTGCAGGGGCCGGTCGAGCGCGAGGACCTCTTGCGGGTGCATTCCGCGGACTATGTGGGCCGCCTCTTCTCAGCCGGCCTGGAGGCAGAAATCATCCGCACCTTCGAGTTGATCGACGCCGACGGAAACTACCATCGCTACCAACCGGCGCTTGCCACCCGTCCGCTCTCGGAGCTCTTCGATCAAACTCTGATTCGCGCGGGGGGCACCCTCCAGTGCTGCCGAAGGGCGTTGGAAAGCGGCTTCTGTTTTTATTTCGGCGGCGGCATGCACCATGCTCAGAAGGACTACGGCGCGGGCTTCTGCTTGGTCAACGACCTCGTGACCGCGCTGCGCCGGCTGCAGGCCGAGACCCGCATCCGCAGCGCCTGGGTCATTGATATGGACGCCCACAAGGGCGACGGCACTGCGGCCCTCACCGCCGGCGACGATTCGATCGACACCCTGAGCATCCACATGGCGGCCGGCTGGCCCCTGGATCAGCCGGAGCACGGTGCGGACGGGCAGCTGAATCCCTCCTTCATCCCCAGCACGATCGATATCGCGATTGCAGCCGGCGAGGAGCCCGTTTACAATCGGCGCTTGAGAGAAGGCCTCGAGCAGCTGGCCGGCGCCGGCCAGCCGGATTTGGCGCTCGTGGTCTGCGGCGCGGACCCCTACGAGCTGGACGAGCTGCCCTCCACGGCCGGGTTGAGACTCAGCCTGGAGCAGCTCCTGGAACGCGACCAGCTGGTCTATTCCTTCTTGAAGACCCGCGGCATCCCCGGCGCCTGGGTCATGGCCGGCGGTTATGGGCGGAACTCCTGGCGTGTGTACACCCAGTTCCTGGAGTGGGCCCTGCTCGAGCGCCTGGGCGGATAAATTGCCCGTCCTATTCTGGACCCGTACCCAGGAGCCGATTCGGGCGGTCAGGAGATCGTCCCCGTATCCACTATACCCTCTGCTCTCCGATAGTATAAGGAGCAATCTATGACCTACCGGCTCAAAACGATTCGGTAGCGCGCCTGCCCGCTTCGCAACCGCGCCAGCGCTTGATTGACCTGATCCATACGAAATTTTTCAATGACCGGCTTAATGTCATGACGGGCGGCAAAATCCAGCATTCGGGCAATGTTGGCCGGACTGCCTACCGGTGATGCCGAAATGGAGCGCTGCCCCACGATCAATGGGAATAAAGCCAAGTCCAGTGGTTCAAGCGTTGCTCCTACAAAGTGCAGTCGCCCTCTAGGCTTCAGGGTTTCGACGTACGCGTTCCAATCCAGTTTTACATTCACGGTGGAAAGGATCAGATCAAACTGCCCGGCGGCAACTTTGATGTCTTCCGGATCGCGTGAGTTGATGGTCTGGTGGGCGCCAAGCTCCAGCGCTTCCTCTCTTTTGGCTGCACTGGAGGTAAAGGCCGTTACCTGACAGCCCCAGGCGTTCAGGAACTGCAGGGCCATATGCCCCAGGCCGCCGATCCCGATTACCGCAACCCGGTCGGTCGGCTTGACGCCGAATTGAACCAATGGGTTGAAGACGGTAATACCGCCACAAAACAGCGGCCCAGCGCTCTGGATATCGATTTTTGGGGGCAACGCCACCACGCTGGCGGCCTGCGCGCGCACCTTGTCGGCAAAGCCGCCATGACGGCCGACTATGACACCTTCGGCCTGAGCGCACAGGTTGTGGTCGCCGCTCAAGCAAGAGGGACAGGTCATGCAGTAGCCCGAATGCCATCCCAGCCCGACCCGCTGACCCAGTTGCAGGTGGGACACGCCCGGGCCGACTGCGGCAATAGTGCCGACGACCTCGTGACCGGGTACGAGCGGAAACTTTGCAATCCCCCAGGCATTGTCGAGCATGCTCAAATCGCTGTGGCAGATGCCGCAGTGTTCGATTTCGATTTCGACCTGCTGAGGAGCTATGGGGCCTGGATCATATTCAAAGGGTTTCAGTTCACCACCGGGCTCAAATGCGGCGTAGGCTTTAATCACCTCAATACCTCCCTGGTTTTTAGGATGCACAACATGGTGTCATAGCAAGTATCCTCAGCCCGGAACAGAATGTCGCTGGCCCCTATCCCGGGATGTGCTCCGACGTTTATTCAGGATCCAACGGCAGTTTTCATATTCGAGAAATGCTCGCCTCCAGACTCGAGGATGACCCGCTCGATGAGCTGCTTCGCCGTCAGTTCTCCGCCGGCGAGGGCCAAATGCCCGGTGCGACCCAGCTCAGCGTCGGACAGCCCTGTCACATAGTCCACCAGCGCCGAACCGGTCTGGCGCAGGACTCCCAGGGTCTCCTCTTTGGTGCACCCGGCGTGCTTGCGAGCATGCTCGTTGGCCATCTCAACAATCTGTTCCATGGTGAACTCCGGCAGTTTCTCACCATTAACCATCATTTTGGCCAAGCCGATGGCATTGAAGTGTCCGGCACCGATGTGGCGGGCCGTTACTCCCACCGTCCACTGCTCCCCCGTTGCGAGCACTTTACACCATTCCTCATCGGAGCACCCCTCGACAAAACCGATCACGTCATCGTTGAACGCACGCAGGCGTTTCGCTAAATCCTTTACCATCTGGCCCATGGGTACCTCCCGGATGAATCCCATAACTTGAAACGCGTTGAAATAGGTCTCGGTCGGGCGGACTTGACCTCCGAGATTTTTGCAACTCCGGCCGCATCGCAAGGCCTTGGCAGGGTGTTGAAAAACCGCGCCTCAGGCGGTGATCCGGCGTTGTAAGGCTTTTGTAAATGCTCACCTATCGCTGAATAGGCAGCGCTTTCCAAAACGCCGCACGCCTTGGCTGACAGCCTGATCCTTGTTTTTCAACACCCTGTTAGACCAGATAATAGAGCTGAAGGACGGCGAATCAAGTTAAAAGCTGATTATGCGCGAGGCGCCGCCCATTAATAGGTGTGGGGAACAGGCTTCCAGCCTCGACGACCGCAATTGGGCGCCAGACGAGCTTTTGAAACCACTGCTAAAGCTAAAGAGAATAATTGACGATAATCACTAGAAGTGGTTTCACAACCTCGGATCCCGCCCGAGGGCAAGGCGCAGGCCGATTCACAAGCGCAGCAACCATGGCAGGTTGTGAGCATTGCGAGAGGCCTGCAACGCCGCCATCGGGTGTCAGACGGGGTTATGAAACCGCTTCTATATATTTTGAACTTTTTGTAACAAAGCCCGCGCCATGATTGATGAACCCCGCCTCAATCCGCGGGAAATGCGCTGGCTGTTGCAGTTCAAGGAAAAAATAATGGAAGCAATAATCGTTTTGAGCAGTGCCCTCCTTTTTCGAATGATTGTTTGGGAAGACATGGAAACCTATCTCTTCATGCTCAAGTGTAAGCGAAATGTGAGGCATATCAATAAAATGTTTGCAGATCTTGAAAAAAGGATTGATGAAGAATTGAGAAAGCAAAAATCGTAATCGAAAATAATCCTCTATCCCGCTCCAACCGCGTGAAAGCTATAGACTATGACCTTCTGAACTTTAACGCCCCTCGCCTCGATTCATAGTCGAAGCCGGCTGACAATGCCTCCAAAAGACTCGGGTCGACCCTGCCCTTGTCGAGATCGTCAATGCGATCGCTGCTGGCGGGGTTGCGTGGTGGTCGGCTCCCGCGAGAAACTCCCCTGCCCGCCTTCGGCTCTGTAACTGTTGCCCTACCCTTCTTTTGCCTTCAGAAAGACAGCCTGAAACCGAAGGGCCGTCGGCATTTCAATTGATTTATCAAGGTCCGCTCACTCCTGACCCCTTTAATGGGTGGCCCTATTTTTCCTCTCACACGGCTTCAGCCAACCAAGAAGGCGATTTCTCATTTGCGTTCCCGCAAAATCTACTGCAAATGAAAGTATCGTCGATTTTCGTCACGACAATCTCATTGTCGTTTGAAACTTGACATTGCATTATTTGAAATTAAACGTAGGTTACATTGTGTTGATGGTGACATAGGAAACCTGCCATCGGCATACGTCCCAGCATTCCTCCGAAATCAATTTTTGGAGGGCTATCATAAGATTCCCCTTAACAAGCCATCCAGCATTTTGGGATTGGCATTTCGCCAAATTATTTTGCGGTCTTAACCAAGATCTGGCTGGTAACTGGCTTTTTAAAATTAAGGAGGAAGTGATTATGCCAACAGTTGAACAGTTAATCGCGTTAGCCAGAGCAATTTGTGATATTCTTCGAATACCCGGAGTAGGATGGCCGAAACCATTTACCGATTGGAAACAGCTTTAGATTAACATATAATTTGACATTTCCATTTCTGGAGGTCCCGAGCTTTAGGATAAGCTATGCGGCGCCTTTTCGGCTCCGCCTAAATTTGTTCTATCTGACGTATTTGCGGCTTGAAGCTTTATGGGATAGTAAATACGCGAGGAGTGTGCACCAAAATATGGTTCCGGGGAGGACCGCGTAAAAAAAATCTGCAGCTTACTTTCGAAACAACAACGCAAATAACTCGCAGGAAGATGGTCTTGGTGGAAATAGCATTAAATACCATGGGCATACTAATGAATTTAGTTCGCTGGTATTGCAAACATTAACTCGCTCCTATATATGTGATTCGCTAAAATTGGGAATGAGGGGAAACCTGAAATTTCCGATGCCAGACCCTCAAGTGAACGGCGCATACGCCGGGCCTCCCTTCGTCGACTAAATGTATCGGATTTCGGCTGTGCCCGTCCCTCACCAGTATCGGATGGCTGTCAGGGTGATTAGGTACAAAAATATTTGTGTCAGTATTTCATTTACGCACTGCCCGATTCATGTTAAGACCTTATCTTAGCCACTGCATTAGAATCGCCTATTCGCTCGATCAATACTGCTTGCTATTCGGACAGGAAAACGAAATTTCGCCTTTTTTATCTGAGCTATATTATTGATCTGATATCTTTTGAATCTTGGTTACGGAGGAATAAATGCCAGTTCTGATTAATGGAAGACAGTTTATATCACTGGTCCAAATGACAGATTCCGAGTTGGTTCAAGGATGCATCACCAAAAGCTTCACGCCGCACAATGACCAGGGTCAGCCTATTCGACCAGCCGATGTTGTGCTTCAACATATAGCTGGCTTGGAACAAGAGCTTTCCCGGCTTGATGAAGCAGCATGGAACCTAACTGGGGTGGAAAGGGAAAAAATAATCGCTGATCAAATGGAGCCGCTGGAAGAACGCTTGCGGAGTTGCAAGCTGTACCTTCGGTCAATAGAAAACGCGAACTGGGATGGATTCGAACTGCCTGAAGAGCGTGATCTGGAAGCCTGCTTCGTAAGGGGTTTAATGAACTCCCATTATCATGTGGAGGAAGTTGATCGTTTTTTGCCAGGGCATACAGAGTCGCCTGAAGAGCGAAGGCCGCCTACAGCCGAATCAAAACCATCAAGGTCAGTGCATGCTCAGGAGCGCAGCAAAAAATGCCGAGAAATAGCCAAGCGCATATGGGATAGTCAGCCTGATTTTACCATTTCAGGGATGATTAACCGTAGCGAGATAGTTCGCCAAGCCCGGCAGATAGATGGCAGCCCCTACTCAGAGGTGACTGTTCGCAACTGGATCAGGGACCTATGCCCAAATCGCAAACCGGGACGGAGGCCCGCAAAAAAAGGAGCAAACGCCATGGCTTCTGAATCTCAGGCCATGCTGCAATGAATACCCGGTACGCCCGTCCGTCAAAGAGTTTAAGGTCGGGTAACCTCTTTCTTGAGGTTATGCCTTGTTTCCCGTCAATTGGTGCATTTGGAAAAAATCTGATAATTCGCGTTTCTATCGAGTAACGTAGCTAACAAGTCGCGATGACGCCAAAGCGATATCCTCGTCTTTCAAGACGATTGGTTCGTGCTCGATAAAGGATGGTAGGGCCTTGGGATTTAAGACCCAAATGTCATGTCTGTTGTCTTTGGTCGACTCCACATACCAACCCGGCAAAACCACCACTCCCTTGATAATGAATTTTCGTGCGGTTGTCTCAAGGAGCAAATCCCTGAGCCAGTCGCGAGCCGCGCGCGCCTGCATTACGGGGTTGCGGTATTGTTGCTCACCTATCCATTGAAAGGTCGCGGGTCGCCCCCTGGAGGCAGCGACCCGCATGGCCCACAACCGGACTGGCCGGGTTCGGCTTCCCTGGAGGCTAATTTCCGGTGGGCAAAGGAATAGTGATGCCTTCCTTTCCGAGCTGCTCCCGAACCCATTGGAATTTCTGATAGTTCGAGAGCGTGATCGGACCCGTGTAGGTCATGCTCTGCATCTTACGTGGCGGGTACTGGACGTACGTCTTCATCAGGTCCTTGATCGCTTCGCTGATCGGCACCATCATCCAAGTGCGCTCGGTGAAGTTGTTCATGAACAGGTCGTAGCGTTCCTGCGGGTCCTGCCAGAGGTCGAAGACCTGAGGCACCGTGGCGACATACTTTTGCGCACCCTTCCAGCCGAGGTTGGAGTCCACAGCGAGCCCTCCGGTTGGCTGGCCGTCGTCGCCGCGCAGGTTGAACACCGCCTTGTAATTACCGACACGCGCCGCGCCGGGGGTCAGCTCATCCTCGGTAAAGTAGAACCAGCTGGTGCGTGCCGAGTGGCCCGTGCCAAACAGGACCGGCGACATGTCGTAGCTGTCGAAGATGATGGGCTGACCCTCGCGGTCCTTCTCCGGCAGATTCACACCGGCAAGCGCTGCGAAGGTCGCCATGTAATCCAAGCCGCCGACGATATCGTAATTCCTCGACCCGGCCTTAATCTTCGGCCCCCAGGCAATGGCTGGAACGCGGTTGCCGCCCTCGCGCACGGTCCCTTTGGTGCCACGGAACGGCGTGTATCCGGCGTCGGGGTAAACGTCCTGCCATGCACCGTTGTCGGTTGTCCAGAACACGTAGGTGTTCTTGTCGAGACCGAGGGCTCGGACTTTGTCCACAACCCTGCCGATCCGTGTGTCGTTTTCCACAATCGAGTCCGCATACTTGCTCTTGGACAATGACTTGTGGATGAAATCCGGGTGCGGCATATTCGGCTGGTGCACCTTCATGAAGTTGATGCTCATGAAGAACGGCTTGCCGGATTTAGCAGCCTTGTCGAGGTACTCGATCGAGGCCTTTTCGACGTACTCGTCAAAGAACGGAATCCCGACCACTCCCTTCTCGGGTGTGTTCACGTATTGACCGTTGATCTTGAATTCCTCGATAGGCTTCTCGCCGGCCTTGCCGGACAAAGCACCTTTAGTCACCCGGTTGAAAAACGCTCGCAGCTCCGGGCTCATGTCGGGGAA
>CAWAUC010000005.1:0-527610 GCA_963785045.1 uncultured delta proteobacterium
TGCGATTTTTGCTCCGCCCTTCAGACGTGCTGTTGCTGGCTATCGGCTTCTCGAACCCCAGCCCCGAAGCAGAAAGCCGTCGCGCTTCAATACCCTGCTCGAGCAAATAGTCTCTCACTGAAGCGGCTCTTTCTTCAGAAACCAACTTGTTGTAGCCAGGGTCTCCAAAAGAATCGGTATGCCCCTCGATGATAGCCTTGGTCTCGGGAAAGGCTTTCAGCAAATTGGCCGCAGTCGAGAGAATGTCCTTGGCGTAGATCGGAATCTCGGTCGAATTTTGAGTAAAATAAACCACAAATTCTTTCAGCTGCATACTTTCTGGAGATGGGGGCTTGGCCGCAACGGCAACCGGGGGTGCAGATGCAGCCGACGGCGGCGGCACGGCCGGTGCTGGGGGCGCAGCAGGTGCAGGGTTTGCAGAAACCGGCGGCGGGGGGAGCGGCACCGCCGCAGCGGTTTCGGCTTTGACGGCAGCGGGCGAACCAACCGGAGCAGGGGCGGTTGAAGCGTCCGTAGGCGCTGCCAGGGGCGGGCGGGCCGCATTCGGTCTCACACTTGGTGGCTCCTTCTTCATTTTTGCCAAGTCTTCCGGGGCTTGTTTCGCTGCCGGCGCTTCTTGAAATTTCGGCTTCACGCCGCTGTCGGACGCAGGGGGAAGGACGCTGTCTGTTTTTTCATCGGTTGGGGCTTCCCGCGCTTTCTGCCCCTTAAGCGTTGCGATTTCCTTGCCCTTTCCCCAGCGGGCCAATTCATCTGAAATCCGGTCTCCGGCAAAATACCACGTCAAACCCAGCAGCACTAAAAATCCGGCAAAAACCACGGCCCCGCGCCATGGGTAGCTTTGATCTGCAGCTGGTTTCGGAGAAAGGACTGCGGCGGGCGGTCTCTTCTGCCGCTTCGCTGGTGGAAGGATTTTTTCTTCAGGAGGGCTCGATCCGATCGCGACCCTCAGTTCATCGCCGCATTCTTTGATAATATTCTCGTCAATCCGGTCGACTTCACGAGAGTATCCTGACATCAGGGCATGATCGCAAATGATATTGATGAGGCGAGGGTAACCCCGGGAGAGGCTATGAATGAGCCGAATTGCTCCCGGAGTGAATATCGGTTGCGACGAACCGGCGACTTTCAGACGGTGCCCAATGTACTTTCTGGTTTCGTCCACAGTGAGAGGTGAGAGCTCATAGCTCACGGTAATGCGTTGCCGCACGGCGCGGTTTTCATTTCTGGCCAGCATGGCCTTGAATTCCAACTGGCCCACAAAAAATGTATTGATCAGCACCTTGCCACCCACGTCAATGTTGGATAGCAGGCGTATTTCCTCCAAGAGCGCGCTGTTCAACCGTTGGGATTCGTCGATGATCATCAACACCCGCTGGTGGGTGGACGCCGCTTTGAGGATAAGCTTCTTGAACTCAATCAGAAACCCTCCCTTGTTCTCAAAGCTGCGGTTCATGTTGAGCTCCGAGGCCATGACGTTATAGAAATCCATCAGACTCAGGCTCGGATCGGGAATGGTGATGACAATGATTTTGGCCTGGATCTCATGCTCAATGGCACGGATAAGCGCCGTCTTGCCGGTGCCGACCTCACCGGTGATCATCAAAAAGCCCTTGTTTTCCAGGATCCCGTATTTCAGTGTGGCAAGCCCTTCCCTGTGCTTTTCACCTAGCCATAAAAACTCGGGATCGGGGCTGATGTCAAAGGGCTTTTTAACCAGGTTGTAGAATTCCAGGTACATGGGGTGAGCTCTCCTTACGGCCCGAAGGGGGGCCCGGGTGGGTTTGACGTCTTTCTATTGCAACTGAATATTCGACCGAGAAGGTGCAAGTCAATTAAAAAATCATGTCCACTACTCTATGCCGGGAAAAGAGCCGACCGGCCAAAAGGAGGAATGGTTATTGCTTTAATCAAAGATGTCATGGTTTCGAAATACCAGAATAGGGATGGTGACCGGCATGATAAACTACGACAACATATTGCGGTTACAATCTATTTTTGAAGATATCCTGCTAATTGCAAAGGAGGCCGAATTCAACAACGCAAGCCATCCATCTGTAAAAACCTGCCACTTGTTGGATAAGTTGGTTCATATGCAATCTTTAAATATTTCCATCCGCGCGGAATTGATCGAAAAGATGTTCTCCCTTCGCCCGGATCTTCCGCTCGAAATCATAAATCGATTGAAAAGCGGGAAGGACAACATTATTTTATTCGATCGCCGCAAAAAGGTTAGAGCGGACAGGCGCAAATCGTATACTTACTCGCCGATGATCGGCGTACCGGAATAGCCGGCTGACGCAGGAGCATCTAAAATATAAGAGCTGAACGTGGACCACGTTTAACACAACCCCAACTTTGATTGCTCTGGATCTGAGCAGACATTTCTTATCATGCCCAATACCTAAAACTAAAGGAGGGCGGTAATGCCTGCAAAATTTCAGCTTTCCAGCCGTCTAACAAAAAATATTCTGATCTTGCAAATGCGGGGAGAATTTGATGGCAGTGCGGCCTGTGAGCTCATTAACAAAATAGAAGAGGATGGTTCCGGTACATCAAAAATCCTGATTGACACTACTGGGCTTCAGGTCGTTCATCCATTTGGGAAAACCGTGTTTCAGAACAGAATTGGACCATTATCTCGAAGATTGTTCGGCCTCACGTTCATAGGCAAATACAAGCACCAATTTGATGCCTGAGCAGCAGGGGTATGGCAGGGAAAGGTTACAATGCAGAGAAGGTCTGCCGCCGCCCTGGGGAAAGAGATGCCCGAACCTTTAAAATTCGCAGGAGGCCCTTTAGCGCACGCTTTCAAGTTCACCATTATTAAAGGCGCGCACATACCTCATCTCATCCGGTCCAGAAACTTGGCAAGCCAAAGAATGCATTCGATCGAATAGGATGAGGTTGTGATAGATAGCTTACAATATCTTGATATTCCTATTCTTACCGGAAAGTTCAGATTAATGGCAGTAAACTAAAAAGGGCCGGACCTGATTGGTCCAGCCCTTTCGTTGATTTTGCCTACGGTTACTTTCTGAATTTATTTCTCCCGTAACCAGCCAAGCCGACTAAACCAATTCCGAGTAAAATCATCGTGGCAGGTTCAGGAACCGCCTTACTCTGAACTGGACCACATTCCTCTCTGTTCCATTCATGGCGAAACGAATCAGGATCTAATTGGCCAACAACCGGGCCATCGCCGCCTTTGGGTGGGCCCTCAGGAAGGTTTCGCATAAAATCAAAATTAAAATGAGCCCCTTCCACCTGATTAGGCCTGGCTCCGTTTCTTCCGTGTCCTTCGCCTCCGCCTCCGCCTCCGAATAACCCAAAAAGCCCCGCATGCCCCATGTTGGCAACCCCAACGACTAACAAACAACTAATCAAGCCTAAAAAAAACTTTCTCATGCAGATTCACCTCCTTTGGTAGTTAAGGTTTTTAAAAATCTAACGTTACGCTTTTGATATGTTTGAATGCAATTTTCATGCAAGAACTCAAATTATGTTAAATTGATTTTTTATACAATAGTTGTAGTATGTTATATGTTTAGTATAAAAAATTTATCTAGGGAAAAATGGACCTATAAATGGTCAAAATACTTCTCAAGATAACTCACATTACTCAGGCCCCATAGATGCTGGCATTTAGAGCTGGATTCATGACCTAGTTTTGTGTTTGTAACCCCCCTGAAATCGTAAAATCTTAAATCTTAAAAAAGAGGTCATGAAACCTGTTATAGTCCTCCCGGTCGAAAGCACGCAAAAACTATCCGGCGTTTCCGGCTCGCCGCAAGATGTCGTTCGCCCAAAACCACCTAAGCTTCCCGAAACTCTCAATACTGAAACACCACATCTACCCAGTAGTTGGTGGAGTTCCAGGTCTGGTTCGGGAAGCCGGAGGTGCCGTAGCGGTAGACCCCGTTGCCGCCGCTTTCGCTGTTGGAGAGCGCCCGCAGCGGCGGAGCTGTCCACCCCCGTCGCAAAATACCCGCAATCGGCCGAATAGCGGCCCGCGGGAGCGTAGTACGATATCACGTAAGTGGTGTTCGCGCTGATAGCCACCGGGGCGGCAAACGCCTGGTACTGCCAGCCGGAGGACGTCTCGCCGGTGAAATTCACCGTGGCCAGACTCGTGCCCGAGGAATTCCACAGGTTGCCCACATGGGTCCCGGTGTTGCCGGAGCCCTTGTAAAAACGGAGCCCCGTGACATACCCGGCAAGCGAGCTTTGGAACTTCATACCCAGTTCCACTGCGCTGGTGTCCGTGTCGGCCAGGAACGCAAGGCACGGCCGAGGTGCCCCAGATGCTATAAGTTTGGACTGCCCCCGCCGCCGCCGTTGTGAACGACCAGACGTAGTCGGACGCCAGCGGGTTGCCGGCGGCATCCTTCACCCCGCCGCTGCCTCCCAGCACCGTCGCCGTGAAGCTCGTCCCGGCCGCCAGCGCCGTGGATGGGGTCAAGACCGCTGTGTTGGTCCCACTTTCGTAAGTGACAGCGGCCGACACCACTGTGCTGCCCGGACCCCGCAGTTGGAAGGTAGTTCCGCTAATGGTAGCCGGGTCCATCGCCTCGCTGAAGGCGACCCTTACCGTTGTGCCGGTGGCCACATTGGCAGCCCCGGCCACGGGCAGGGTAGAAAATACCGTTGGAGGCTGCGTGTCGCCGGTGAACGTAACCACGTAATTTCCAGCGATAGCAAAGAACACGGCGTAATCCTGGCCTTTGACGACCTTGGAAGTATATCCGACCGAGCCTCCGTTGCGCTGGATGCCGGATATAGATTTGCCGGACGGCTTCGGCACCATGACCTCAAGCCCATTGGCGCCCTGGCCCACGGTGACGCTGAAACTCAGGGTCGTAGCTGTCGAAGAAAATGCCCCGAAGTAGGACCCGTTGCGCCCGTCCGCCCATTTCAGCAGCTGGCGGGCCGAAATAACAGGAACGCCCCTGTTCAGGGCCGAGTCGATGATGGCATCCGAGTATGGGGAGTCAACCTCGTCGGTGTGGATGTTGGCCGTGAACGCCCCGTAGTAGCCTTCCGGGCCGATGGCTTTATCGAGAAGGGTGTCGATCGTGTAGGGGAAAGTCTGCCCGGACTCGTCGGTCATCTGGGTGGCCGCCTGGTAGACGTCGATGATATCACCGGTGGATGAGGCAAACCGCATGGGCATGCCGGAGCCGGTGAAGAAGCCCGGACGGTCGGCCACCCAGTCGCCCGGCCAGTAGTAGTAGTTGGCGTCCATGCGGATGCCGTGCTCGAGCTTCCACTTCCGCCATGGTCGTGTAGCCGCTCCAGGCGATGCAGTGGGCCCGGTGGGTGGTTGCGGCCGGCAGGCTCGGGATAACGCGACCTGAACATCGGCCATCTGCTCATCGAAGTAACCTTCGAGCTCCTCCCGGCTGTAGTCGGCGCAGCCGGTGTTCAAGTGCAAGCCGATCTCGAAGCCGGCGGCGTTGTAGGCGGCAGCTTCGGTGTTGGTCACGTCACCGACCGGATCCGGAGACGAGGTATGACGAACTGCGGATGCACTGCCAGTCGTCCACCGAGCAGCCCGACGGGCTGAGCGCAGCGTACTGGTCGAAGCGGCCGGCCGTGCCACCATTGTCATGGCCGTGATCGTCGCCGGTCATCACGACCACCGCTTCGTAGCCGTCCGGGAAATACCAGAAGCGCGGCAAGCGGCTTCTTGTCGAAGTTCATCTGGATGATCAGGTTGGCCAGCAGCCGCTGCTGCTCGTCGGCCTGAGGGATGGCCACCTTGTTGAGGTTGACCCAATCCGGTTTGGGGTCGAAGCTCGCCGCCCCGTAGAACAGATCGTCGGATCGCATCGGAGATGAGCCGTCGCGCTCCTCCCCGGCCCAGGCCGGGTTGCCCTGGCGCGTGTACACGATGGAGCTCGCCAGATCAAAGGTGAAGGCCGCGGCCTGGCCGCCATTGGATCCCACGCTGCGCAGGCTGACGGCGGGGTTGCTGGTCGCGGTTGTGGCATTGGAGTAAAGCGTTGCCACGCTGGTCGCACCGTTCAGAGTATAGCGGTCGGCCGTGCCGTGGTACTGGATGGTCTCACCGACGATCCCCTTGCCGGGGCCGGAGGCGGTGTTTACGAGCAGATATCCCTCCGAAAGGGTGCTCCCGGCGTCCGTCAATCCCAGCAAGCCTGCAAGCTGCTTGTCGGGCCGCATGGCGATCAGGTTGCCGCCGGCATTGACCCAGGTAGTAAACATGGAAACCTGGGCGGAGGTCAGGGCACATCTGGCCCAGGATGACAACGTCGTAGCTGCTCAGCATCGTGGCAGTCACGGATGATATATCTGTGACTGCATAAGCATTCAGCCCCTCGGCGTTGAGGATTTCCATCAGATAGCGGCTGAAAGGGCTTGACCCGGAGGTCACGATCAGGATCGGTCCGCCCGGGCCGCTGCCGTAGGGCGAAGACGCGCTGGTTGTGAATGACAGGTGTAATTGGTAGCCAGCCGGTTGCCGGCCAGCATCGGCCACGCCTGCTGCTCCGCCGACAATTCTGACGGAATAGGCAGCTCCCGGGTCCAGGGGCGAAACGGGGTCGATTATGGCTGTGAAAGTGGCGGAATCGTACGTCACCGTCGCCGGGATAATGGCACCCGAGGCGTCGAGCAGTATGACCGTTGACGAGTTGATGGTGGCCGGGTTCATGTTTTCGCTGAAAGGAACGCGGATGCTCGACCCCGCGCTGACGCCCGTCGAGCCATTCAACGGGTATGCCAGGATGACTCGACCGTCGGCGGGGTCGTGTCTCCCGGAGCCGCCGCCGTTGTGAACGTCCAGGCGAAATCGGCGGTCATGGAGGTTGCCGGCCAGATCGCGCCACCCCGCCGGCGCCGCCCTTGACCGTGGCGGTGAAGGTGGTGGTGTAGGCGAGCGGGCTTCCGGGGGTGAGCACGGCGGTCTGGGTGGAGGCATTGTAGGCAACCGTGGCCGCCACGAGGGCATTGGACGGATTTCTAAGCTCGAAATTGGTGGCCGGTTACTGTAGCCGGGTTGACGGGCTCGCTGAAAACCGCGCTGATCTGGGTGCTGATGTTGACGCCGGTCGCGCCGGCGAAGGAAGAGCTGCAGTGACCGCGGGCGGGGTCGTGTCCCGGGCCGCTGGAGGTCTGGAAAACCACGTCCACCCAGTAGTTGGTGGAGTTCCAGGTCTGGTTCGGGAAGGCGGAGCTGGAGCCGTAGCGGTACACCCCGTTGCCGCCGCTCTCGCTGTTGGAAAGCGCCCGCAGGGGCGGGTTGCTGTATGCGGAGCTGCTGAAATAAGCCGAATCGGCCGAGTAGCGGCCCACGTTGGTGTGATAGGAAGCCACGTAGGTGGTGTTGGCGGTGATGGCCACCGGCGTTGCCAGGTTCATCTGCTGCCAGCCGGAGGCGGTCTCTCCGCTGAAGGTCACGCTGGCAAGCAAGGTGCCCGCGGCCGACCACAGGTTGCCGACATGGGTGCCGGTGTTGGCCGACGACTTGTAGAAGCGCAGCGCGGTGATGTACCCGGCCGCGCTGCTCTGGAACTTCACCCCCAGCTCCACCGCGCCGGTGTCCGAATCGGAGAGAATCGCCGGGGTGGCGGTATTGCTCCACAAGCTGTAGCTGGATGAGCCGGCGGCCGCCGTGGTGAAGGACCAGCTGTAAGTCGGCCGCAAGCGGACTGCCGGCTGCATCGGTCACACCGCCGGTGCCGCCGACCACCGTGGCCGTGTAAGTCGCTGAGTTCGCCAGCGCCGCCGTGGGGGCCAGCTGAGCCGTGTTGGTGCCGCTGTTGTAGGAGACCACCGCCGGAACAAGCGTGCCGGCAGCATCCCGCAGAACAAATGTGTTCGCGTTGATGGTGGCGGCATTCATCGGCTCGCTGAAAGTCACCGTGACCGCCGAGCCGGTGCTCACACCGGTGGCGCCGCTTGCCGGGGAAACCGAGACCACCGTTGGCGGGCGTATCGCTGCCGGCGGCTTCAGTCGGCGATCTGTTGAAAAACAGCTTTTGCCTGCGTGGTAGCGTGCCTGCGCCTGCCGTTAGCTTGGTCGGGAAATACGAATTCCATTCCCCGCCCGGCGAGGTCTTCTGCAGGAGGTTGTCCATCCACTGCACGTAAAACAGGGCGTCGGCCTGGCTCGCCCGCACGGGCTTGCCGTCGACCGTCACGAACACCGCGGCCGTGTGCACCTGGTGTCCGTTTGCGTCCATCCGCCGCGCGGCCAGCCAGCCGCTTTTGGTAAAATTAACGGTGGTGCTGAAAGTTGCCGGGAGCTCCGATTGCGGCCGTTTTCTGGACGCTGGCGACGACGACGCCGTTCTTGCACGAGCTCGATCGTGCCGGTGAGATTTTGGTTCGCCGTCCACACGATCGTCACCGGCACGCTTCCGCCGCCGGCGGCAAGATCGATTTCATCCCCGGGGGTTGCGTTGTTGTTGACCGTAAGGTTCAAGAAATTCGTTGTGCCCGTTGCGTGATATGACCGTTCGGCCCTTGGCGATGCCGTCAACCCAGCCTGCGGTAGGTCAACTGCTCCCCCGGGAACCTGGACATAGGTCAGAAGCGACGCCCACGTCGGCGCCGCAGGGAAAGTCCGAGCCGGCCGCAAAGCCCGGCCGAAAGCCGGAGTTGAGCAGACGGTAGTAGGCGTGGATGAAGGAGTCGCTTCCGGCGACATCTTCTTCGATGAAGTCGGCGGCATCCAGCGCCACTTCAACTGGGTATTCGATGGGTTTGCAGCAGTCGAGGTCCTGCGGGATGTCGTCGTCCAGATACTGCATGTGCGCAAAGCCGGCGATGCCACTATTCTGATGCGCCCAGTTAATTATCGGAAAGGTGTACTCATCCCAGATCTGATTGGCTTCGTTAGCCCCAGGGCAAGGATGTGCCCGCCCAGGGCCTGGTGCGGGTACTGGGTATATGTGGCATCCCAGTGCCACTCCGCATCCCAGTGCACGATCCGCCCGGCAGTCGAGACGGGGCTGTCCTGCCCGTTCACGAGCGGCAGATCCGTGACCGGGTTCTGGACCTCGCCGTTGCCCATGTCCGCCAACAAGGATATTACGGACAGGTTTTGAGCGCCCATGTTGCCGTACATGGTTGACAAATCTATCGGGGCTCCGCCGCAGCTCCTGTGCACATGCAGGTCGCCGGCGTACCATCCGGCCGGCTCCGGGCCCGCCGGCACCTGCCCCTCATACGACAACACCACATCGACCCAGTAGTTGGTGGCATTGTAGGTCTGGCTGGGAAATGCGCTCGTCGCGCCGTAACGGTAAACCCCGTTGCCGCCGCTCTCAGCGGTGGCGAGCGCCCGCAGGGGTGGATTGTCATAGGCCGAATTGAAGTAGCTCGAATTGGCCGAGTAACGCCCCACGTTGGTGTGGTAGGAGACCACATAGGTCGTGTTGGCCGTGATGGGCACCGATGTGGGCAGGCTCATTTGCTGCCAGCCCGAGGCCGTTTCATTGGCAAAGGTCACGCTGGCCAGCAGGGTGCCTCCGGCCGTCCACAGATTGCCGACGTGGGTGCCGGTATTGGATGTTGACTTGTAAAAACGCAGGGCCGTGATCACCCCGTCGACGCTGCTCTGAAACTTCACCCCCAACTCGACAGCACTCGTGTCCGAGTCAGATAGCGTCGACGGGACCGCCGTGGCGCTCCAAATGCTGCTTGTGGAAGCTCCCGCTCCCGTATTTAAAATGAGAACGCCAAGCGATATCAAAGCTGTGATGGAAATCAACCGAATCAACCCGCGAATCCCGCGCCCTGTGTCCATATTCCTCCTTTAAGTCTGCCTACCATGCCAGTTTTCTAAAAATTTTTGCTCAAAGATTAGATTAGCAAATTGCAAAAAACCCGCCACTCTGTAAGGGAGAAGTCATTTTTAGATGCAGTTATGCAACAAATTGAAATTGATAAATTTAACATGCTGCTTTAAAGGGAATACGTGATTCTGGAAAAAAAGTGATGGTTGGCTCTGTAATGAGAGTACTACTATAAGGGTATTAGGGTAACAAATGTGATGATCATAATATCGAATCAAACCACTGAAGCAGGGCCCGCAGTCATTCCTTGAGAGGGATAATTAGCGGATTCAACGAGGGGCGAAAGTATAAACTTCCTCGCCTTTGACCTGTATCGGAGGGGGGAACCCCGCAAGGGTAGATGGGGGGTGCGCATAACTTGGGGACATGACGATTTTGATCCCCTGCTTGGAAACTGCCGCCAGCCGATTCATGGTCGCCTGGAACATTGCGCCACGATCTCGATGAATCCAGAGGTAGGAGGGGGCGTTTGCCAGTTATCGTCCTTTTCTGTCAGTCGGTGTTAGGTCGTGATGACCCTAAGGTGGGTATCTGTTTTTCCCGCTTGAGATACAGCCAGTGGTTGATGCTACCGGCCAGTACGTGGAGGTGTGTTTTTTTTATCGAAGAGCAGAAAATTTCAAAAGGAAGGGCGATTCCCGACTTTTTTTATGATTTCCGCCTTGGTGAGGGCGTGTGGTACAAATGTGGTACAGATTTTAAAATTGAAAAGGGGTTATGTGAGATGGTCACATAACCCCTTGATATTTATTGGCTGAGGGACTAGGATTCGAACCTAGGTTAACGGGGCCAGAACCCGTCGTCCTGCCACTAGACGATCCCTCAGTGGGTCACGGTAAAATAACCGACGCTGTTTTTAGAGTCAAGTCTAATTTGAGCTTACGCCTCAACACCCCGTTAAACGTTGCACCGTGCGCAGGCGGTGATGCGGGAATTCGTTGATGCGTGGTAACTGCCCAGGAGTTTAGGCTGAAGGCTGAAGGGCAGAACTGATCGCGCATCTCTTTTCCTTCAGCCTATCTGGTGGTTCGCTCAGGCGGCCCCCCCCTGTTCTATAAAGGTTATCGCCTTGTGCAGCCGCGCGAGAACGCGTTCTTTTCCGATGATGGCGGTGATCTCGAAAATGCCCGGGCTGGCCGTCCGGCCGCTCAAGGCCACACGCACGGGCTGGGCGACTTTGCCGAGTTTCAGGCCGGTTTCCTCCGCCACGGCCTTGAATACGGCCTCCAGGCTCGGCTCGGAGTAGTCCTCGATGGTCTCGAGCTTGGCCGTCAGGGACTTGAGCGGCCCCAGGGCTTCGAGCGTCAGAAACTTGCGGGCGGCATCCTTCTCGTAGACAATCTCCTCCTGATAATAGAAAAGAGCGTTCTGCGCCATTTCCTGCAAGGTTTTGCTGCGGGCATTCAGGGTGGCGATGACCCTCTCATTTTTCGGGTCGCCCTCGATGTCCACCCCCTTCGCGCGCAAAAACGGCGCCAGGGGCTCGACCAGCCGGGCCGGGGGGGCGGCCTTGATGTGGTCGGCGTTCAGGGCCAGGAGTTTCTCCATGTCGAAGACGCCGGCGGCGCGGCCGATGTTCTCCAGGTTGAACACCTTGATGAGCTCATCCTTGGTGAAAAACTCCTGGTCGCCGTGGGACCATCCCAGCCGCACCAGGTAGTTGATCAGGGCCTCCGGCAAAAAACCCATGTCGCGGTAGGCGGTGACCGAGGTGGCGCCGTGGCGTTTGCTCAGGCGGGTGCGGTCGCGGCCGAGCACCATGGGGACATGGCCGAACAAGGGCAGAGAACAGCCGAAGGCCTTGTAGAGTTGGATCTGTTTGGGGGTGTTCATCACGTGGTCGTCGCCCCGGATGATGGTGTTGACCCCCATCGTTATGTCGTCCACCACCACTGCGAGGTTGTAGGTGGGCCTGCCGTCGCTGCGGCAGATGACGAAATCGTCCAGCTCGTCGTTCTGAAAAACGATGTTGCCCTTGACGACATCCTCCAGCACGGTGGTGCCGCCGAGCGGAGCCTTGAAACGCACCAC
Organism: uncultured delta proteobacterium; assembly: GCA_963785045.1. Taxonomy (GTDB): domain Bacteria; phylum Desulfobacterota; class Desulfobacteria; order Desulfobacterales; family SpSt-501; genus SpSt-501. The sequence goes on from CAWAUC010000005.1 coordinate 11,856, forward strand.
CGCCGTGCCGCCGGGGGGCAGGTGCTTGTTGCGACAGGTCCCATCGTACTTCGGCTTGCCGCCGCAGGCCAAGGCCTGCGCCCGCATCTGCTCGACCTGCTCGGGCGAACAGGTACAGTAATAGGCGTGGCCGGTGTCCACCAGTTTCTGGATGTGCTCCAGGTAGACCGGAAAGCGCCGGGTCTGGAAGTAGGGTCCATCGTCCCAGTCCAGGCCGAGCCACTCCATGGCCTCGAAAATGGCATCCACCGAGGCCTGGGTCGAGCGTGCCGTGTCCGTGTCTTCGATGCGCAGGACGAACTTGCCTTTCATGCGGCGCGCGTAGAGCCAGTTGAACAGGGCCGTCCGCGCCCCCCCGACGTGCAGATAGCCCGTCGGGCTCGGAGGAAAGCGTGTCACGACATGTGTCATGGAATCTCCTTTGACTCCCGATTACCCAAAATGGATTGCTAACATATTGCTATAATGTAAAGTAATTTCAGGGCCTGTCCGCTCGTCGCCGCAGCCCCGCTTTGGCCGGCGCGCGCGTCAGACCCCTGGCATGCATTGTTGCGCCACATCGCGCAACCAACGGGAGGCACGCTATTTTTTGTTAATATATTATATAGTTAAATCGAAATCCGGCGACAGCCGGATTTCGATTTAGTGCCATAACACAGAAAGCGACCCCGCACAAGAGCCGGCCGCGGGCCTTGTTTCTCGAAAAAGCTTGACAACCCCTGGGATTTGAATTACTAATCCCGTGATTAAGAATTAGGAAGCTTTAAACTGTTTATTTATTTCAACTCAAATAGTTAGGAGATTGCTCATGGGTCTGCCCAAGCGAAGAACGTCCAAGTCCCGGCGGGACAAGCGCAGAACCGGCAAGCGCTTGTCGGCCCCCACCCTGTCAAACTGCCCCGATTGCGGGGAACCTGTCCTTCCCCACCACGCTTGCCCGAGCTGCGGTTCCTACAAGGGCCGCCAAGTGACCAGCGTCGAAAAAGAATAACGCATAACCCACTTGTTTGAGGAAGATCGCTGCATATGAATGCTCAAGGCGTTTCCCCCGACCGGACCCTGGCCGGGCTGGACCTCGAGTCCCGGCAGATGGTTCTGGACACGGTGGCCCAGTTGAAAAAACGGCTGTTGACCAAAGAAAAAATTCTCGAATTCGACCGCAAGGAAATCTTTCCGGAGGAGGTCATTCGGGAAATGCTGGGCCCCGAGATCGGCTTGCAGTTGCTTATGGTTCCGGAAAGCTTTGGCGGCCTGGGCGGTGGGGCGCGGGACAGTTGCGTGGTGACGCGGGAGATGGCCAAGGTCTGCCTGGGGATCACCACCGCCTTTTTCGCCATCCAACTGGGGGCCGACCCGATCATTGTCGGCGCAACCGACGCACAGAAGCAGAAGTGGCTCGGCAAAATCGCCGCCGGTGAGGCGCTCGTGGCCTACGCGGTCACCGAGCCCGATGCAGGCAGCAATGTCGCCGCCATCAAGACCAAGGCCGACCCCGTGACCGACGCTTCGGGCAAGGTCACCGGCTACCGCATTAACGGCGCCAAGCAGTTCATCTCGACCGGGGGCTACGCGGATTTCATCACCGTTCTGGCCATCGCACCGGAGGGCCCCACCTTTTTCATCATGGAAAAGGACACGCCAGGCTTTAAGCGCGGAAAGGGCGAAGAAAAGCACGGGATCCGCGCCTCCAACACCTCGCCCTTGACCTTCGCCGATGCGTTTGTGCCGATGGAGAACCTGATCGGCGGGGTGCCCGGCCAGGGACTGAAGCAGGCCAACGAGGTTTTCGGCTACACCCGGCTGATGGTGGCCGCCATGGGATTGGGCGCCGGGGAGTCCGCGCTCGAGATCGCTGTCGCCTACGCCAAGGAGCGCATCCAGTTCAAGACGACGCTCTCCGAGAAGCAGGGGTACGCCCACAAGCTGATCGTGCCCAACGTGGTGCGCCTCGCGGCCGCCGAGGCCTATATCGACGAGGTGGCCGAGCGTCTCGATGCCGGGGAAAAGGACTTGGAGGTCGAGGGCTCCATCGCCAAGATCTATGCCACGGAAGCGGGCAACCGCGCGGCAGAGGACAGCATTCAGGCACTGGGCGGCTACGGGTACATTGCCGAGTACGGGGTGGAAAAAATCAAGCGCGACGTGCGCATCACCACCATTTACGAGGGCACCAGCGAAATCCAGCAGAACATCATCAGCACCTTTCGCTGGAAGAAGTCCCGCAAGACCAAGGGGGAGTTTTACGGCGCCATGGCAGCCGAGATGGAGCAACTGGCCGAGGCGTACCCGGACGGCGGCGGCCGTTACGTCGGCCTGGCCGCCCGCGCGCTCAACCACATGATCGCCTTTGCCGACATCTACCGCATGACCCGGCAGCAGATCATTATGTTCGCCCTGGCCGACATGATGATCCACGTTGAAATCGGCGCGGCCGTCGCTCGCCGGGCAGCCGCCCTGGCCCCGGCCGGCGGCCTGCCGGCGGAGCGGGCAGCGCTCGTCTCGCGGCTGTTTGCCGACGAGGTGTGTCAGATCTTCACCCGCAACATCCCGCGGATCCTGACCGGAACGGGCGAGACCGCACCGGCAACGGTTGCTGATTCCCTGATGGAGACGAAACACGCTGAGTTCAGCGGCGGTTGTCGGAACGTGATCAAGGACATGGATCGTCTCGCCGACATGGTTTTCGGGCGGTGAATTCATTTCCACCGAAGGAGAAAATGATGCGTTTCAAAGACAAAGTCGTGATGGTCACCGGCGGAGCGGCCGGTATCGGCCGGGTGACGGCCGAGGCGTTTGCCCAGGAGGGCGCGAAGCTGGCGATCTGTGACGTCAACTCGGAGACCGGTGCGGCTGCCGCCAAGGCGCTCGGCCCCGAGGCCTCGTTCCAGAAGGTGGACGTGTCGAATGAAACCGCCGTGGCCGAGTGGGCGGACCACGTGGCCACGCGCTACGGCCGGATCGACGTCCTGGTGAACAACGCGGGCATCACGCGCGACGCCCTGCTCTTGCGCATGAAGGAATCGGACTGGGATCTCGTGATGGCCATCAACCTCAAGGGCGCTTTTCTGTGCACGAAGGCGGTGGTCCGGGTTATGGCCCAGCAGCGCGCGGGGCGGATCGTCAACGTGGCCTCGGTGGTCGGGGTCGTCGGCAACGTCGGCCAGGCCAACTACGTGGCTTCAAAGGCGGGACTGATCGGGCTGACCAAAACGGTCGCCCGGGAGTTCGCGGCCCGCGGCATCACCGTCAACGCGGTGGCCCCCGGTTTCATCGAAACCCAGATGACCGCGGTGCTGAGCGACAAGGTCAAGGAGGCGTTTCTGGCCCAGATCCCGCTCGGACGGGCGGGATCCCCCGGCGACGTGGCCGGGGCGGTGACGTTCCTCGCCTCCGATCAGGCGGCCTACCTCACCGGGCAGGTCATCCACGTGAGCGGCGGGATGTATATGTGATGAAGCGGGAAGCTCAAAATAGAAATTAAAATCAACCCAGCACGAATCAAACGAACGTATGGAGGAATAAACATGTCGGAAAGCATCGAAGAAAAAGTCAAGAAGATTATTGCCGAGAAACTGAGCGTGGATCTGGCGGAAGTCAAACCGGACGCTTCCTTCGTGGACGACCTGGGCGCGGATTCCCTCGACCTGGTCGAACTCATCATGTCCATGGAAGAGGAGTTCGGCGTTGAGATCTCGGACGAGGATGCGGAGAAGATCGTCACCGTGAAGGACGCGATCAGCTACGTCGGCACCAAGAAGTAGGTCGGTCAAACGGTGCACAAAGGAGGCCATTTGGGTAGGCGGGTTGTTATCACGGGTCTGGGGCTGGTATGCCCGGTGGGCATCGGGGTCAGCGAAAGTTGGGCCGCGCTGTGCGCCGGAAAGTCCGGCGTCACACGGATTACCCGGTTCGATGCCAGTCGCTACGATACCCAGATCGCGGCGGAAGTCAAAGGGTTCCATGCCGAGGACTGGATGAGCAAAAAAGAGGCCAAGCGGTTTGAGCCGTTCATCTCCTATGCCGTGGCGGCGACCCGGATGGCGATGGACGACTCGGGGCTCAGGATCAGCGACGAGAATGCCAACCGGGTGGGTGTGATCACCGGGTGCGGTCTGGGCGGCCTGCGGTTCATGGAAGACACCATTTTCCAGTTGCGACAAAACGGTCCCAAGCGCGTGAGCCCATTCTTTATTCCGCTGATGATCGGCAACATGGCACCCGGAATGATCTCGATTCTGTTCGGCGCCAAGGGTCCCAACTTGTCCATTGCCACGGCCTGCGCGGCCGGAACCCACGCCGTGGGGGATTCGTTCAAACTCATCCAGGAAGGCCGGGTGGACGCCATGATTACCGGCGGGACCGAGGCCGTGATTTCAGCCACCTGCATTGCCGGGTTCAATGCCATGAAGGCCCTTTCCACCCGTAACGCCGAGCCGGAGCGGGCCTCGCGGCCGTTTGAGCGCGACCGGGACGGTTTTGTCCCCGGCGAAGGGGCCGGGATCCTGATCCTGGAGGAGCTTGCGCACGCCCGGCAGCGCGGGGCCAGGATCTACGCCGAAATGGCCGGCTACGGGCTCACCGGCGACGGGTATCACATGACCTCGCCGCCGCCGGACGGAAACGGCGCGGCCCGCTGCATGCAGATGGCCTTGGATGATGCCGGGATTCGCTACGACCAGGTGGACTACATCAACGCGCATGGCACCTCCACCGAACTGAACGACCTCTACGAGACCCGGGCCATCAAGACCGTTTTCAAGGAGTACGCTCACACGGTTCCGATCAGTTCGACCAAGTCCATGACCGGACACCTGCTGGGCGGCGCCGGCGGCGTCGAGACCGTTTTTGCGGCGCTGGCGGTTCATGACGACATCATGCCGCCCACGATCAACTACGAAAACCCGGCCGAGGAACTGGACCTGGATTACATTCCGAACACGGCCCGCAGGGCCACCGTCACCTACGCCATGTCCAACTCCTTCGGTTTCGGCGGCACCAACGCGGCGCTGCTGCTTAAGAAATATAAGGAGCCGCAAGTTTGACCACATGAAAAACGGCAGCCGCCCCTCCTGGGAAACCTATTTCATGGACATCACGTCCCTGGTGGCCAAACGCGCCACCTGCCTGCGGCGTGCGGTGGGGGCCGTGATCGTCAAGGACAAGCGCATCCTTGCCACCGGTTACAACGGGGCGCCCTCCGGGGTGCGGCACTGTGCCGAGGTCGGCTGCCTGCGGGAGCAGCTCAACGTCGAATCCGGGATGCGCCACGAACTCTGCCGCGGCATCCATGCGGAACAGAACGCCATCATCCAGGCGGCGTTGCACGGGGTGTCGGTGAAAGGCGCCGATCTGTTTTGCACCAATCAGCCCTGTTCCATCTGCGCCAAAATGATCATCAATGCCGGAATCACCAAGATCTACTACCGTTCCGGATATGCAGACGAACTGGCGCGGGACATGCTCGCGGAAGCGCGCATCGACCTGATCCAGATCGTCGGCTCCGAGGCGGATGAAAAGCTCAAAGGGGACCATTCGGCAGGGGACAGCAGCAACGAATCCATCCATTCAGGCGGCGGAGAGGAATGAGGCATGAAGTGTCCGTACTGCAGTGAGATCGAGAACAAGGTGATCGACTCCAGGTTGAGCAAGGATGCCAGCGTCATCCGGCGGCGCCGCGAGTGTCTGACGTGCAACCGGCGGTTCACGACCTACGAGCACATCGAAGAAATTCCGATCATGATCATGAAAAAAGACGGGCGGCGCGAGCTTTTCAGCCGCGAGAAGGTGCGTTCCGGCATGCTGAAGGCGTGTGAAAAGCGAAACATCAGCATGAACAGCATCGAGGAGTTCATCGACGAGATGGAGCGGGACCTGCGCGAGTCCGAAGAAAAGGAGATCCCGGCCTCGGTCGTCGGCGAAAAGATCATGGCGAAGCTTCACGAACTGGACGACGTGGCCTACGTGCGCTTTGCCTCCGTCTATCGGGAATTCAAGGATGTCAACGATTTCGTGGCCGAGCTGAAGAAGCTGCTGAGCGCCGAGAAAGCCGGCAAGGCGGCGAATCTGGGAGATGAGCTGAAAGCGCAAAGCTGAAGCTTCATCTGCCCCGGTCCCCGCGGTCGCTTTTCCCGGTCAGCGTTTCAACACCCTGTTAAACACAATCCATGGACGACCTCCGTTTCATGCAGATGGCCCTTGACTTGGCCGCGCGGGGCCGGGGGTTTACATCCCCCAACCCGCTCGTGGCGGCCGTGGTGGTGAAAGACGGTGCGGTCGTCGGCCAGGGGTATCACCAGTTTGCAGGCGGCCCCCATGCCGAAGTCTACGCCCTCGACGCTGCCGGCGGACTGGCCCGCGGGGCCACGCTATACGTCAACCTGGAGCCCTGCAACCACACCGGCCGGACGCCGCCCTGCACGCTGAAGATCATCGAAGCCGGCATCCGGCGGGTCGTCGTCGGCATGCGGGACCCCAACCCGGCCGTGACCGGCGGAGGGGCCGATTTTCTGAAGCGGCAGGGCATTGAGGTCACCCTGGGGGTTTGCCGGGAAGCGGCCGAGGCGCTCAACGAGGTTTTTATCAAGTTTATCCGCACGCGGCGGCCGTTTGTCATCGCCAAGTGCGCGGCCACGCTGGACGGCCGGATCGCCACCCGGACCGGTGACTCGAAATGGGTCACCGGGGAAGCCGCCCGAGCCTACGTGCACGAGCTGCGGCACGCGGTAGATGCCATCCTGGTCGGTGTCGGCACCATTGCGGCGGACGACCCGCGGTTGACCACGCGCATCGCCGGCCGTAAGGTCAAGGACCCCGTGCGGGTCATCCTCGATACGCACGGCCGCCTTCCGCTTTCCGCCCGGGTGCTGCGCCACGAATCCGGGGCCGATACCATCGTCGCCGCCGGCCCGGCGGCCTTCGCCGACGCGCAACGCCGCATGACCGGCAAGGGCGTGCGGGTGATCGCAGCCGCCATCTGCGAGGGCCGAATCGACCTGCATGCACTCATGGACCAACTCGGCGGCATGGGGATTACCAGCATCCTGATCGAAGGCGGCAGCCGGGTGTTGGCATCGGCCTTTCGCGCCGGGGTCGTGGACAAGGCCTGTTTCTTTTTTGCACCGCTGATATCCGGGGGCGACGATGGCGTGCCGATCTGCAGCGGTCCCGGGCCCGATCGGATGCGGGACTGCATCCGCCTGGTTCGGATCGGCACCCGGCGCTTCGGCGACGACGTGATGATCGAGGGGTATGTAGCAGGAGCTTGAAACGATGTTCACGGGAATCATAGAGGGGCTGGGCGCCATTGCGGTCATCCGGCCATCCGGGCAAGGCCGCCGGCTCACCGTTGACGCCGATTTCGAGCTCAGCGGCAGCAAGATCGGCGACAGCATTTCGGTCAGCGGCGCCTGCCTCACCGCGGTCCGGATTGCCGGCCGGCGCTTCGACGCGGATGTCTCCCCGGAGACTCTCGACAAGACCACCTTCGGTGCCGCCCGGGTCGGCGAGCGTGTGAACCTCGAGCGCGCGATGCGCCTGTCGGACCGGGTCGACGGCCACCTGGTCTCCGGGCATATCGACGGCACCGGCGTGATCGAATCCCGCGAGGCGGTCGGCAACGTCCTCGTCGTGGGGATCGGTGTATCGGAGGAACTCGCACGCTTTATGATCGTCAAGGGGTCGGTCGCCGTGGACGGCATCAGCCTGACCATCAACACGTTGGAAGCGGGCCGGTTTTCGGTTAGCATCATTCCGCACACGGCCGGCCTGACGACGGTTGGCTTCAAGCCGAAGGGCGAGCGCGTCAACATCGAGGCCGACATGATCGGCAAATACGTGGAACGGTTTCTGTCTGCCCGGCAGGTACCCGCATCCGCCCCGCTGCCCGGGGTGACGATGGAGATGCTGGCAAAGACAGGATTTATAAAATAAGGAGCCCATATTTCCGTGGCACATATCACTATCGGACAAGCGCTCGAAGACATTAGAGAGGGCAAAATGGTCATCCTTGCCGACGGCAACGACCCCGATAACGAGGGGGATTTCTGCCTGGCGGCGGAAAGGGTGACGCCCGAAGCCGTCAACTTCATGGCCAAACACGGCCGGGGACTGATCTGCCTGTCGCTTTCCCGTCAGAAAGCAGAGGAACTCGACCTGCCTCCCATGGTGGACAACAACACCTCCCGCTACGGCACCGGCTTCACCGTGTCGATCGACGCGCGCCTTGGGGTCAGCGGCGGGGTTTCCGCCGCCGATCGGGCGATGACCATCCGCACGGCCGTGGCCGACAACGCCAAGCCCCAGGACCTCGTGCGGCCCGGTCACGTGTTTCCGCTGATGGCCCGTCCGGGCGGGGTGATCGTGAGGACCGGCCAGACCGAGGGATCCGTGGACCTGGCCCGCCTGGCGGGTCGGATCCCGGCTGGCGTCATCTGTGCCATCATGGACGAAGACGGTTCCATGGCGAAGGCTCCGGCGCTTGAGGCCATCAGCGAACGGCACGGCATCGGCATCTGCACCATCCCAGACCTGATCGAGTACCGCATGCGGACGGAGTCCTTCGTCCACCGGGTCGCCGAAGCCGTGGTCCCCACGATCGTCGCCGGCGAGTTCAAGGCCATCGTGTATGAAAACGACGTTGATGACCTGCTGCATTTTGCCATGGTAAAGGGGACCATCGACCCCGAGAAGCCGGTCCTGGTCCGCGTTCATTCCGAGTGCTTGACCGGAGATATTTTCGGATCCTTGCGCTGCGACTGCGGGCCGCAGTTGCAGCGGGCCCTGGCCATGATCCAGGAGGAGGGCTGCGGCGTGCTGCTCTACATCCGGCAGGAGGGTCGCGGCATCGGCCTGGTGAACAAAATCCGGGCCTACGCGCTCCAGGACCGGGGCCTGGACACGGTGGAGGCCAACGTGGAACTGGGGTTTGAGCCGGACATGCGCAACTACGGCATCGGCGCCCAGGTGCTGGCGGACCTCGGCGTGCGTCGGATGCGGCTGCTGACCAACAATCCCAAGAAAATGGTCGGCCTGCAGGGTTACGGCCTGAGCGTCGTCGACCAGGTGCCGATCGAGGTCGAACCCAACGAGTTCAACCAGTGCTACCTCGAGTGCAAGAAGATCAAGATGGGGCACCTGCTGAGCCTGGAGAAGACACCGTAGCCGGCTGTTGAAAAACGGCGCCTCCGGCCGTGATCCGGCGTTGCACGGCTTTTGTAAATGCGTTTTATGTCCGACGAAAGAAGGCTGGGAAGCCGGGAAGCTGAAGCTAGAAGCAAAACCTTTTCTGTTTTTTTTAGCCTCCTGGCATTCCAGCCTCCGAGCCTCCAGCCAATAGTCGCTTTGGCTGACAGATTAACCAAATAGAAAGAGGGGCCAGAATGCCGAAGATCATCGAGGGAAAACTCAACGCGGAAGGGAAAAAGTTCGCCATCGTGGCCAGCCGCTACAACGATTTCATCACCGAAAAACTGGTGAGCGGAAGCCTGGATGCGCTGACGCGCTGCGGCGCCAAGGACACGGACATCGAGGTCTTTAAGGTGCCGGGCGCCTTCGAGATCCCGCTCACCGCAAAACGCGTGGCGCAGACCCGGCGTTTCGATGCCGTCATCTGCCTGGGGGCGGTCATCCGCGGGGCGACCCCGCATTTTGACTTCGTGGCGGCCGAAGCCTCCAAGGGCATTGCCGCCGTCATGATGGAGACCGGCCTGCCGGTGATTTTCGGCGTGATCACCGTGGACACCATCGAGCAGGCGATCGAGCGGGCCGGCGCCAAGATGGACAACAAGGGGTTTGGTGCCGCCATGGCCGCCGTGGAGATGGTGAACCTTTTCGATGCGGTGTGAGCGTCATGGGAACTCGGCGCAAGGCGCGTGAGCTGGCGATGCAGGCCCTCTTTTTCATGGACGTGCGCAAGGATTTCTCTCCGGAGATGCTGGAGCGATTTTGTGCGAGCTTCGCCCCCAAGCCGGATGTGCGGCCGTTTTTCATGCGGCTGGTCCAGGGAGTGCTCGACTGCCGCAACGAGCTCGACGAGGTGATCCAGCGGTTTTCCGATAACTGGACCCTGGGGCGGATGTCCGGCGTGGATCGCAACGTCATGCGCATTGCGATCTACGAAATGATGCACTGTGAGGACATACCGGCCAAGGTGAGCATCAACGAGGCGGTGGACATCGGCAAGAAGTTCGGCACCGAGGAATCCGGCGCCTTCATCAACGGCATCATCGACAGCATCCGCGCGATGCTGGAAAACGGGAGCACTCCGCCGTCCGCGGCGGGGGCGCCGGAAGAGGCCGGGGCGGATCGTGACGGGACGTCACGGCGGCCGGCAGACAGGGAGGAAGCAACGTGATCATTCAATCGCTTGCCGTGGGCCCCATCATGGCCAACTGTTTCATCGTCGGATGCGACCAGACGGGGGAGGCGGCCGTGATCGACCCGGGGGACGAGGCGGACCGGATTCTGCGGGCGCTGGCCGACGCCCGGCTGACCGTAAAACAGATCATCAACACGCACGGGCACTTTGACCATGTCGGCGCCAACCGGCGCCTGAAGGCGGCCACGGGGGCGCCCATCCTCGCGCATGCCTTGGACGCACCCATGCTCGCCAGCCTCTCCCGCAGTGCTGCGGCCTGGGGGATGTCCGCCGAAGACTCCCCGCCTCCGGACCGTTTCATTGACGAAGGCGACCGCATCAGCTTCGGCACCGTCACCTTCACGGTATTCCACACCCCCGGGCACACCCCCGGCGGCGTTTCGCTTCTCACCGACGGCCATCTGTTCGTGGGGGACACCCTGTTTGCGGGTTCGGTGGGGCGCACCGATTTCCCGGGCGGGGATTTTGAGACGCTGAAGATGAGCATCCAGAAGAAGCTCTTCACACTGGACGACGACCTGCGTGTCCATACCGGCCATGGGCCGGATACTACGGTCGGTGAGGAGAAACGCCACAACCCGTTCGTGGGGATGGGGGCGCGGTCCTGATTTCACCCGCTCAGAAGGCTCCCAGCTGACAGGGTTTGATCTTGATCTGAATGGCCTCGCAGGCGGCGCTCACCGCCATCTTGGGCACATCCAACGCCGCGGCGATCTCCCAGGCGCGGCGGCAGGCAAGCCTGCCGTTTTCGAGTTTTTCGCGGATAGCGGTCTCCAGGGCCGGGTCTGCCGCGGTGGCCGCCTGTACGATCTTTTTTTGGGGGGAGTACCCGAAAAGGCCGAGCTGGCATTTCACCAGCCGGATGCCGAGCAGGTCGGCGGCTTCGCCAATGGCAGCTGGCGGTCGGCCGAGTTCGGCAGCCAGTTTGAAGGCGACGGCACACGGCAACTCGCCCTCCCGCGCCTGCCGACGCAGCGCGTCCTCAAAGGCTGCGTCCATCGGGGCAGGGGATGTGCCGGGGTGCGCGTGAGCACCTTTCTTCCCAGAATCAACCGTCATTGCAGCCTCCTTGATCCGTTCGCACTTGATGAAAACCGCCGTGTCTGATACGTTTGCAAATCCAGGTGTTCCGGGAACGTTCCGCGCCCGGTTCGAACCGAAGTGCGCGCCGGGGTGTGAGCCGCGGCGAGGCCCAGGCGCTTCTGGGCAACCGGAAGGCGCAAGCGGAGTGTAACCTACCATAGGGAGGGGGTATTGGCAACCCCGCCTCCAATTGCGGCCCAGGATTCGATGCACGACCTCATGCTTCAAACGCATCCGCGCAACCCCACGCGGCAGATCAAGATCGGCAGTGTCGCCATCGGCGGCGGAGCCGTGATTTCGGTCCAGTCGATGACCAACACGCCTACCGCGGACGTGGCGGCAACCGTGGCCCAGATCCGCCGGCTGGAGGATGCGGGCTGCGACATTGTGCGGGTGGCGGTGCCGGATGAGGCGTCGGCCGCCGCCGTGGCGCGCATCAAGCCCCGGATCGGGATCCCCCTCATTGCGGACGTCCATTTCGACCATCGGCTGGCCATTTCCGCCGTGCGGGCCGGGGCCGACGGCCTGCGGATCAACCCCGGGAACATCGGTGGGGCTAAAAAGGTCAAGGCCGTGGTGGCGTGCGCCAGGGAGCACGGGATTCCCATCCGTGTCGGCGTCAATGCGGGGTCGCTTGAAAAGGACATCCTCAAAAAATACCACGGCGTGACAGCCGAGGGCATGGTCGAAAGCGCGCTGCGTCACATCGAGCAACTGCGCGCCATGGATTTCCACGCCGTCAAGGTGTCTCTGAAGGCCTCCGACGTCCGGCGCACGGTGGCCGCCTATCGCCTGCTTTCGACCCGCACGGACCTGCCGCTGCACCTCGGTGTGACCGAAGCCGGCACCCTGTTTTCGGGGATCGTCAAGTCCGCCCTCGGGATCGGCATGCTCCTGGCCGAGGGGATCGGGGACACCCTGCGGGTGTCGTTGACGCGGGACCCGGTCGAAGAAGTGCGAGTAGGCTTCGAGATCTTAAAGGCGCTCGAGCTGCGCCGGCGCGGCCCCGAGATCATCGCTTGCCCCACCTGCGGCCGCACCCGGATCGACCTTTTCGGCATCGTCGAGCGGGTGGAGCAGGCCCTGGCCACCTCGACCCTGCCGATCAAGGTCGCCGTCATGGGCTGCGTCGTGAACGGGCCGGGCGAGGCGCGCGAAGCCGACGTGGGGATCGCCGGCGGAGAGGGCGTCGGCATCCTGTTCCGCAAAGGCAAGTTGGTCAAGAAGTTCCCCGAAGACCAACTGGTCGAGGTGCTGCTGGCCGAGGTGGATCGATATGGAAAGAGCTCGCAGCTGGAAGCTGGAAGCTCGGAGGTGGTGACCAAGAAAAGACTTTAGCAGGGTGTTGAAAAACAAGCATCGGGCCGTCAGCCAAGGCGACTGTTGGCTGGAGGCACGGAGGCTGGAACGCCAGGAGGCTAAAAAAGACAGAAAAGGTTTTGCTTCAAGCTTCGAGCGGGCTACATATTAAATCAAATAGAGAGGACACGCAGAGCAGATGGGTAAACAGCCAAAATCCGCGATCTCACCGACACGCAGCGAAGATTACCCCGAGTGGTACCAGCAGGCGATCAAGGCATCGGACATGGCGGAACGATCGCCGGTGCGGGGCTGCATGGTGATCAAGCCCTGGGGGTATGCCCTGTGGGAGAACATCGTGCAGGCCATGGACGCCATGTTCAAGGAGACCGGAGTCAAGAACGCCTACTTTCCGCTCTTCATCCCCCTGAGCTTCATGCAGAAGGAAGCCGATCATGTCGAGGGCTTTGCCAAGGAGTGCGCGGTGGTCACCCACCACCGGCTCGAAAAGGATGCCGGCGGCGCGCTGGTCCCCGCCGGCCGCCTGACGGAACCCCTGGTCGTGCGGCCCACTTCGGAGACCATCATCGCGGATGCGTTCTCGAAATGGATCAGCAGCTACCGCGACCTGCCGATTCTGCTCAACCAGTGGGGCAACGTCGTGCGCTGGGAGATGCGCACGCGCATCTTCCTGCGCACGAGCGAGTTCCTGTGGCAGGAAGGCCACACGGCCCATGCCACCCAGGCCGAAGCCCTGGAGCGGACCCAGATGATGCTGGACATCTATGCGAGGCTGGCGGAGGAGGTCCTGGCGATGCCGGTCATCAAGGGCGCCAAGACCGCCGCCGAGCGTTTTCCCGGGGCCGTGGATACCCTCTGCATCGAGTCCATGATGCAGGACTGCAAGGCGCTGCAGGCCGGGACGTCCCACTTTCTCGGGCAGAATTTCGCCCGCGCCTCCCAGATCAAGTTCCAGACGGCCGACGAGAAGGAGGAGTATGCCTGGACCACCTCCTGGGGCGCCTCCACCCGGCTGATCGGCGGGGTGATCATGACCCACGGCGATGACGACGGCGTCGTCATGCCGCCGCGCGCAGCCTCGGCCCACGTCGTGCTCCTGCCGATATTCAAGAAGGAGGACGAACGCCAGGCGGTGATGGCTTACACGGATCAACTGGCCCGGGAGCTCAGATCCCGGACCTACTACGGCCGGCGGCTCGTCGTCGAGGTCGACCCGCGCGAGATCGGCGGGGCCCGGGGCTGGGAGTGGATCAAAAAAGGGATCCCGCTGCGGGTCGAGATCGGCGCCCGGGAGGTCCGGGAGAACACCGTGTTTTTAGGTCGCCGGGACAAGCCGCACACCGAGCGCTCCGCGCTGAAACGGGAGGCGTTCGTGGCGGAGATCGCCGGCATTCTCGACGACATCCAGAACACGCTGTTCGCGCGGGCGGCCGCCTTCCGCAAGGAGCACACGGTGGAGATCGACGAAAAGGGGGATTTCTACGACTTCTTTACGCCGCGCAACCTCGAAAAGCCCGAGATCCACGGCGGGTTTGCCATCTCCGGCTGGTGCGGATCGGCGGCATGCGAGGCGCGGATCAAGGAGGAGTTGACGGTGACCATTCGCTGCATTCCCTTCGATCCGACGGGCCGGCAGGGGGCGTGTATCGGCTGCGGCAAGCCCGGCCCCCTTGTCGTGTTCGCGAAAGCCTACTGAAGCTCGAAGCATGATCCGTATCAACGACATCCTCGAGAAGATAACCGAATACCACCCCGATGCGGATCTGGATATCGTCGAGCGCGCCTATGTTTATTCCGCGCGGGTTCACGCCGGGCAGGTACGCCTGTCCGGCGAGCCATACCTGATGCACCCCCTCGAGGTGGCCAACATTCTCGCCGACATGCGGCTGGATGTCGTCAGTGTCGCCGCCGGCATCCTGCACGACGTTCTCGAAGATACCCGCGCGGAGCCCGAAGAGCTCCGGAAGTTTTTTGGCCCGGAGGTGCTGAACATCGTCTCCGGCGTGACCAAGCTGAGCAACATGCCCACCTCCAGCACTCAGGAGCGGCAGGCCGAGAACATCCGCAAGATGTTCCTCGCCATGGCCGACGACATCCGGGTCATTCTCATCAAGCTCGCCGACCGGCTTCACAACATGCGCACGCTGCGCTTCCACTCCCCGGAGCGCCGTCGGGCGATCGCCCAGGAAACCCTGGACATCTACGTGTCGATCGCCGCCCGTCTGGGCATCTACTGGATTAAGACCGAGTTGGAGGAAAACGCCTTCAAGTACATCAACCCCGAGGAATACGCGCGCATCGAGAATCTCGTCGCCAAGTCCCGGGCGGAACGCGAGCAGTACATCGAGACGGTCCGGGGCACGCTGCGGCAGAAGATGGAGGCGGCGGGCCTGAAGGCCGAGGTCCTCGGGCGCAGCAAGAACTACTACAGCATCCATTCCAAAATGCAGTCCCAGAGCCTCACCTTCGAGCAGATCTACGACCTCATCGCCTTTCGTATCATCCTCGACACGGTCTCCCAGTGTTACGAGGCCCTGGGGCTGATCCACTCCCTGTGGAAGCCGATCGACCACAAGTTCAAGGACTACATCGGCCGCCCCAAGCCCAACATGTACCAGTCGCTGCACACGACCGTCATCGGGCCCGTCGGGGAGCGCATCGAGATCCAGATCCGGACCTGGGAGATGGACCGGGTGGCAAAGTCCGGGATCGCCGCGCACTGGAGCTATAAGGAAGGCCATCGCATCGATGAGAACATCAGCAAGAAGTTCGCCTGGATCCAGGACCTGGTGGACAACCAGGAGAGCTTCCGGGACCCGGGCGAATTCCTGGAAAACGTCCGCATCGACCTGTTCCCGGACGAGGTCTACGTTTTCACCCCCAAGGGCGACATCCGGGCCCTGCCCAAGGGGGCGACGCCGGTGGATTTCGCCTACCTGATCCACACCGAGGTCGGCCAAAAGTGCGTCGGCGCCAAGGTCAACGGCCAGATGGTGAGCCTGCCCTACCAGTTGCGGACGGGCGACATCGTCGAAATCGTTACCGCCAAGAACCACACCCCCAGCAAGGACTGGCTCAAGTTCGTCAAGACCATCAAGGCGCGCTCCAAGATCCGGCAGTGGATCAAGGCCCAGGAGAAGGAGCGCAGCATCAGCCTCGGCCGGGAGATGCTGGAGAAGGCGTTCCGCAAGGAGAAGCTGAATTTCATCACGCTGTCCAAAACGGAGCCGATGAACGCGGTGGTGGAATCGCTGGGGGTGAAGACGCTCGACGATCTGGTTGCCAACGTGGGCTACGGGAAGCTGACGCCTCTGCAGGTACTGCGGCCGTTCATGGCCAAGCCCGAGGCGGAGGAAAACCGGGCCTCGCTGCTGAAAAAACTGATCAGCCGGGTCCGCAAGAAGAAACCGCGGGCCGGGGTTCTGGTCAAGGGCGTGGAGGACATTCTCATCAAGTTCGGCAAGTGCTGCCAGCCGGTACCGGGGGATGCGATCATCGGCTACATCACGCAAGGCTACGGTGTCACGGTCCACCGGGCGAGCTGTGTGAACGCCTTGCGCATGAACCCCGAACGGCAGATCGAGGTCGAATGGAGCACCGAGTCCGCCGACCGGTATCCGGTGAAAATTCAGATTCTGTCCTACGACCGGGTGGGGTTACTGGCCGACGTGGTGAGCAACATCAGCAAGTTCGGCGCCAATATCCTGAACGCCAGCTCCGACACCAAAGAAACCCAAATGGTCGAAAGCTTTTTCACCATCAGCGTCGAGGACAAGGAGCACCTCGAAAAAATCCTCTCCGCCATCAAGAAGGTAAAACACGTGCAGGATGCGCAACGGGTGGGATGACCCGTTTTACGGCGCCTTTTGAATGCGACCGGACTTGATGCAGGCGCAGCAGACCACCATGGTCGTGGGCCGGCCGTCGCGCAGCGCCCGGACGCGCTGAAGGTTGGGATTGAAGCGGCGTTTGTTCACGTTGTGGGCATGGCTGATGCGGCTGCCCACCATCGGTTTTTTCCCGCAGATGGCACACATCTTGGACACCGTGGCACACTCCTTGTGACCGAAATTAACGAACTACTCTAATTTATCAGATATACACCATCAACATTTAAAAAATCAAGCATTTTCTTCCGAGCGCGGCACCGCCCGCTGTTTTTCGCGGCCATCCGCCTCGACTCGTGAAATGTCCGGGTTAGAAGACCGGCGTCTCCCGCGCGGGTGCATCCGGCATTTCCTTGCCCGGCACACTCTGTTCGGCCACCATTTTCTCGCTGCGGGCAATATATTCCAGCGCCGGCTGATGGTAGCCGACATCGGGATACTCCGTCACGACGGAGCGGAACCGGCTGAGGGCTGCCTTATAGTGCTTGGAGTTGTAGTAAAACACTCCGATGCCGAAATCATGGCCGGACAGGCTCTTGTAGCATGCCACGACATGGTCGGCGGCGCTGCGGGCGTAGGGGTCCTGCGGATACTGCTTGATGAGCCGTTGGAAGGTCTCCAGCGCCTTGTGGGCGTTGGTCTGGTCCCGATCCGGGGTGCTGATGCGGTCAAAATAGCACCGGCCGATCTGGTAGATCACGTACGGGATCGCCTCGTTGCGGGGGTGAAGCTTTTCGAATTCCTCGTAGGCGAAAATGGCGTCGTCATACTGCTCGATGCGGTAGTGGGCGTCGCCCAGCTTCAATTCGGCCAGCATGGCGTATTTGGAGAACGGATAAATATCCTTCAAGCGCTGGAAATGGTCGATCGACTTCTTGTACTCGCCTTCGTTGTAATAATCCATTCCGGCAACCGCCAGTTCCTCGGCGGTCAGGTTTTCATCCGAGCTTCCGAACAAATGGCTGATGGATGTTTTCAGGTCGGTCGCCGTCTCCGTGATGGTCGCGCAACCGGAAACCAGCACCCACACCGCCAGGCCGAGCAAAATACCCCGAATCGATTTCACACGCATGCTGACCCGCATCCACACGATGTTACAGGAGTTTGTTGAGGGCTTCCTCCAGCTTGGATTTGGCGACCATGCCGGTGATCTGGTTGACAACGCCGCCGGACTTGAAGAAAATGAGCGTCGGAATCGCCTTGATGCCGTATTTGCTGGGAGTGACGGGGCTGTTGTCCACGTTGCACTTGGCGAATTTTATTTTGCCGCTGAAGCTTTTTGCCAGGTCTTCGACGACGGGGCCGATCGCCTTGCAGGGCCCGCACCAGGGAGCCCAGAAATCCACCAGGACGGGCGTGTCGGACTTCAACACCTCGGCCTCAAAACTGCCATCGTCGATTTCAATGATCCCTTCTGCCATGATGCCAATCCTTTCTTGGGTGAAGTGATCTGTGATAATAGATGCAAAGCCTATGGTTGTCAACCAAGACCGGTGGTATACGATCACTGGTTTCAAAACCCCAGGGAGGTGGTGATGGTGAGGAACATTCGTCTGGGCGCACTCGTTTCAGGCGGCGGCACGAACTTGCAGGCGATCATGGACGCCTGTGAAAGCGGGGGGCTGGATGCCGAAATGGCGTTCGTCGGCTCCGACAACCCGGAGGCATTCGGCTTGAAGCGGGCCGCGGAACGCGGCATCCCGACCTTCGTGGTCGATTACCGGGCGGTCATCCGCTCAATCAGGGCCAGCCCGCAGGCAGCCGGACTGCCGCCGGATTTTTCGAGCGAGGAGGTACGCGCCAAGCAGCGCCTCCTGTCCAGGGACGCGAACTCCGGGAAAGTGGACCTCTATCTGAAGACGCGGGCGGTCGCCGAGGCCCGGCTGATCGAGGCGATGCGCCCGTATCCGTTTGACCTGCTGATTCTGGCGGGGTTCATGCGCAATCTGACCCCGTATTTCATCGACCGGGTGTGCCCGGACCGCTCGCAGCCGCGGATCATGAACATCCACCCGGCGCTGCTGCCCGCCTTCCCGGGCACCGACGGCTATGGCGACACTTTCCGCTATGGCTGCAAAATCGGCGGCTGCACGGTCCACTTCGTCGACTACGGCGAAGATTCGGGCCCGATCATCGGTCAGCGCGCTTTCGCGATTCGCGCCGACGACAGCATCGAGTCGGTCCGCAAACGGGGACTGGAGCAGGAGTGGCAGCTCTACCCGGAGTGCATTCAACTCTTCGCCGAGGGGCGCCTCAAGACGGTACGCATGACCCACGAACTTCCCGGCGGAAGGCTTTTTGAGCGGGCGGTGGTTAAAATACTGCCGGAGAAAGGATGATCCCGATGATTCAGCAGGTCAGGTTCTGCCTGAATTGAGCAATTCTGTCGATTCACAACGAGGCCCGATGGGGTCTGCCGTCCGCAGGGGCCGCCGCAATTTTTTCCCCAAAACCCAAAATTCGAACCACTCAACTCAGGTTTTACTAACCTAGACATTATGGTTGACAGTTTAACATCGGGCATAGCTGGGAGTCGTCGCTATGAACCCGCGCAAAAACCTCCCGGGCTCCGACGAGCACTCCGGAGCCCATTCTCGCCCGGGAGGCTTTTGCGCTGGCCAGCCCGGTAGCGCCACACAAAAGGCCTGCCATCCTTGCAAACGTGGGTTATGCTGGGAGTGCTTATAACCCCAACACAGAGCCAAAACCAAGGAGGCAGGCCATGAAAGACAATAGCATATTCGTCGGTATGGATGTCCACAAAAATTCCATCGATATCGCCATTGCCCAAAAGGGCCGCCAGGGTCAGCTGCGGCACTTCGGCACGATCGAGGGCAGCTTGGCGGCCCTGGACAAGGTAGTGCGAAAACTGGTCAGCAACGGGCAGCGCCCCTGTTTTGCGTACGAAGCCGGTCCTTGTGGCTACTCGATCTACCGTCACTTGACCGCCAAGGGGTTTGACTGTGCGGTCGTGGCACCATCGCTGGTACCCAGAGCAAACGGCAACCGGATCAAGAACGACCGCCGCGACTGCCTGATGCTCGCCCGTCTGCACCGGGCCGGGGAACTGACGGCGGTTTGCGTTCCCCACGACGATGATGAAGCCCTGCGCGATCTGACCCGCGCACGGGAAGACGCCAAGAGTGACGAGAAGAAAGCCAAACAACGGCTGCTGGCCTTTCTGCTGCGCAGCGGGCATCATTATAGCGGGCGCGCGTCGTGGAGCCAGGCCCACATGCGGTGGCTGGCCGACCTCAAGATGCCTCACCACTGCCAACAAATTGTCCTGCAAGAATACATCGAGGCGCTGAGTCACTGCAGCCTGCGGCTGCAGCGGCTGACCGATCAGATCCGGCAGCTGGTGCCGCAGTGGCGGCTGTTTCCGGTGGTACGGGCTCTTCAGAGCCTGCGCGGCGTCTGCCTCATCGTTGCGGCCACCACAGTGGCCGAGATCGGCGATTTCAAGCGTTTTCAAAATCCCCAGCAGCTGATGAGTTACCTGGGCCTGGTGCCCTCGGAGCATTCCAGCGGCGAGAAGACCCGGCGCGGTTCGATCACCAAGGCCGGCAACACACATGTGCGCCGCATGCTGGTCGAGGCCGCCTGGGCCTATCGGTTCAGGGCCCGGGTCAGCCGAGCGCTGCTCAAACGCCAGGAGGGCCTGCCGCAATCCATTCGCGATGTGGCCTGGAAAGCCCAAGTGCGGCTGTGTGCGCGCTACCGACGCCTTTGGGCCAGGGGCAAGATCAAAGCGGTCGTTACTACCGCCATCGCCAGGGAACTGTGCGGCTTTATCTGGGCAATCGCCAATGCCCTCGAAGGGCCAACGGCCTGAGGAGCGTGCCCGGTTATCAAAGAACCACCACCGGCAAACGGAGGACGCCAACGCACTGACAACTTCACATTCCAGGGCAGCCACAGGGGCGCAACCCCGGTCAGGAGAACCCTCGTGGACACTATTGGACAGCCCTTCCGGGCCGAACTCCCGAAGCTAGACCGAGGCAGCTCCGCGACGAAGCCAAGTCATGCGGTAGCCAACCCGCGAATATCAGAGTGATCTACCGTCGCCATATGGGTTCCGCCCCTTTGGATGCCTTGGAATCAACCTACGACAAGGAACCGCTGGATACCAGTTGGCAGGATTTATTTTTTCCTCTTGACAACTGTCAACCATATCAGTGTCCATCCAGAAATGGTGGATTGCGGTTCAGGCCAAGGCCGCAGCGATTTCGCAACCGCAGGCGTAGTGAGGCTACGCCGAGGATTGCGAAGAGCGAGAACGCCGGCATGGGCCGAAAGACGCCGTTTATGGATGGGCACTAACCTATGCGGCTTACGCCATGAACCACGGTGAGCGTGAGCGCTTGGTCACACTGGAGAGAGGATACATGAACCAGTTCGCGGGCGTGGGGATCTACCTGGTTTTAGGGACATTGGGCGGCCTGCTCGGGTCGCGCCTGAAGATTACCGGAGGCACAATCCTTGGGGCCATGTTTGCGGTCCTGATCTACAAGATGGTGACGGATAAGCCATGGCCAATTCAAAAAGAATACACGCTGGTTGTGCAAATCCTGATCGGCGTGATGGTCGGAACCAGCTACACGCCGGAGATCGGCCGAATGCTCCTGAAGGTTGCCTTCCCGATCATCGTCTCGACCTTGATTCTGGTGGTTGCAGGTTTTATGACGAGCCTTGCGTTGGCCAAACTGGGCATTCTCGACGCTTCGACGGCCTACTTGGGCACGAGCCCCGGAGCTATGAGCGCCCTCATCTCCCTGGCTGCCGACAGCGAGGCCAACCCGGCCGTGGTGGCCGCCTTCCATTTCGTCCGGGTCGTGTTCATCCTGGTTACGGCGCCGCTGATGTTCCACCTGATGCGGGTTTGGTTTCCCGAGGTGCTCGTGAAGTAGCATTTGAAAGGCAGCGGATGTGGTGGGAATCGGTGCCGGATTCCGAGGATAGGAGCGGATTCATGAGACGGTTGACTCTTGACAGGCCGGGAGGGGTGTGGTAGTGAAATATCATAAATCATTTGCATGATATTATATTAATCATATTTATGGGTATTCGAAAGAAAAATTTACATACCGAGATCTTTGATAGGCTTCGGGACCGGATCGTCTATCTCGAGTATCCGCCCGGAATGCCCCTGATAGAGAAGGATTTGTGCGATGAGTTCAAGGTGAGCCGCACCCCGCTGCGGGAGGCGATCCGCAAGCTGGAAGAGATGAATCTGGCGACGGTCATCCCCCGCTACGGGTCCCACGTAGCGGCCATCGACATCAACGAGATCCGCTGCGCCTTCGAGGTCAAGATCCGACTCGAGGGATTGGCTGCCTCGGCCGCGGCCCGGCGGATTACGCCGGACAAGCTGGCCGAACTGGCCGGAGTGATCCAGGAGGTTCAGGGACTGGTGGGACCGAAGGAGTTTGACCCGCGGATTCTCATCGGTCTGGATGCAAGGTTCCACGAGATAATCTACCAGGCCTGTCAAAACCCCATCCTGCTGGAGTTTCTGGAGAACCTTCACAGCCGCTGCGCCAGGCTTTGGAACTCCTCTTTGAGCAGCGTGGCCATCTTGGCGGACATCATCGACCAACTGCAGTCCATTTATCTCGCCCTGAAAGAGCGGCAGGCCGAGGTGGCCTGCCGGCTGGGCGAGGAACACGTCCAGTATTTCATCAACAAGCTGAAGGCTCAGCTATTATAGCTACTGGGCCTGCAGCGGAAGAGGAGCAACCATGGAAGTAGTCAAGGCGACCGATGTCACGGCGGTCAAGATCGACAAGTTTCCCTACAAAGGCGAGCGGCTTGACGTCAAAGGGATCAGCATCAGCTGGCTGTCCAAGTTCGGTGACGACGGACACGGCTATCCGGATTACGGATTGCGGCTGTTTACAGCAGCCCCGGGTGGAGAGATCCCGATCCATAATCATTTCTATCATCAAACCATGTACATCCTGAGCGGCTCCTTCGAATGCTGGCAGTTCAACTTCCAGACCGATCAACTGGAGAAAAAAGTGATCTGTCCGGCCGGGACGTCCATCTACATCCCCTCGATGGAACCCCACGGCATGCGGAACATGAGCCAAACAGAAGAGGCCAGCTTCCTCTGCTGCATCTGCAACGTCTACGAAGAAGACGGGGCGGTTTAAAACCGAAAGGAGCGAATCATGCGACTGGCCAATCGTCTGCAGAACTTTGATGCTTATTTGGGCACGGCCATGAACCTCATCCTGACCAAGATGAGGACGGAGGGCAAAGATGTCATCAACCTGGGCTTGGGGGATCCGGACGTGCAGCCCCCTGAACATCTGCGCCGGGCTCTGGCCGATGCCTGCCTGGACGTCAACCACCATCACTACCCCAGCTTTTACTCCCCGCAGCCCTTGAAGGAGGCCATGACCAACTGGTACCAGCGGCGCTTCGGCTCGGTCCTGGACCCGGAAACCGAGGTCCTGCCGCTGCTGGGTTCGGCCGAGGGGCTGTTCCACATTCACAGCTGCCTGCTGGACCCGGGGGATGTGGCTTTGGTGCCCGATCCGGCTTACCCGGCCTATGCCGCCGGGGTGGCCATCGCCGGCGGGGTTGCGGTCAAGGTACCCCTGCTGGAGGCGAACAACTTCCTGCCGGATCTGGAGGCCATCCCCCAGGATGTGGCCCGGCAGGCCAAGATGATCTGGGTCAATTATCCCAACAACCCCACCTCGGCCGATGCCGACCTGGGATTCTATCAGCAATTGGTGGATTGGGCGCGGCGGTATGAGGTGGCCGTGATCGCCGACAATCCTTACTCCGAGATCTGCTTTGACGACTTCTGTCCGCCCAGTTTTCTCATGGCCGATGGGGCCCGGGAGGTGGGGATCGAGTTCAACTCCTTGTCCAAGGCTTACAACTGCTGCGGCTGGCGGATCGGCATGGCCCTGGGCAACAAGGAGATCCTCTCCGCCATGGCAAAGATCAAGTCCCACTCCGACCGCGGTATTTACTATCCCATTCAAGTGGCGGCGACGGCAGCGCTCAACGGTCCGATCGATTTCATGGAAGGCCGGAACAAGATGTTCACCGAAAGACGGGACGTGGTGGTGGACGCCTTGAGCCAACTGGGGATCAAAGCCGCTCGGCCCAAAGCCACTTTTTACGTGTGGGCGCCCGTGCCCAAGGGGCAGGGCACTTCCAAGGAGTTCTGCTTCAGTTTCCTGGAGAAGGAGGCGGTCTGGATGATCCCCGGCTCCATGTACGGCCAGTACGGCGAAGGGTATTTCCGCATCGCGCTGACCCATCCGGCTGCCCGACTATCCGAAGCCATGCAGAGGCTGGCACGATTCCTGAGCTGAGGGCCCGAAGATCCAGCGCAGGGCAACATAGGAAACGGGACCTTCCGGCGAGGGGCGAGGGCCGAATGATTAAAAGCTATCTCAAAATAGCATCTGACAGCCGATGGCGGCGTTGCACGCCTCTGAAAAGTGCTTACAACCCGTCATGATTGCTGCGCTTTTTCATCGGTGTGCGCTTTGCCCTCAGCTGTGATCTGCTATTTTGAGATGGCTTCTATGAGCACCTCCAATGACGCACCGGGAACGCATCGCTAACGCCTTGGCCGGCAAGCCGACCGACCGCGTGCCGTTCGGCTTGTGGCGGCATTATCCCAACGAAGACCGGATACCCCGCCGCCTGGCCGAGCTGGTGGTCGCGGCCCAGCAGCGGCTGGACCTGGATTTCATCAAATTCGCGCCCTACGGCCTGTTTTCCGTGGTGGACTGGGGGGTGCCGCTCAAATTGTTCGAGGGTCTGCTGGACCCACCCATCCAAGCGGCCTATCCCGTCCGCAAGGCTGAGGATTGGGCTTTGCTCAAGCCGGTCCGCGGGGATGAAGGCGAGTACGCCGTGGTTTTGGAAGCCCAGCGCCTATGCCTCAAGGAACTGCATGGCCGGGCGCCTTTCCTCCAGACCGTTTTCAGTCCGCTGACCTCGGCCCTGAAATTAGCAGGGGAAGAGACCCTTCTGCGGCATCTCCGTGATAACCCTATCCGGCTGGAGGCTGGTCTGGAAATCATCAGCGAGACCACCTGCCAGTTCGCGGTTGCCGCCGTCGAACGTGGCGCCGACGGCCTTTTTTTCGCCAGCCAGGTGAGCGGCTCGGACAAACTCTCCCCGGTGGAATTCGAAACTTTCGCAAAGAAGTACGATTTTCGTGTGCTGGAAGCGGTCGCCGGACGAACCTGGTTCAACATGCTCCACCTCCACGGCTCCAAGATCAGGATGGCCGAAAGCCTTGATTATCCGGTGCAAGCCTTCAACTGGCACGATCGGGGTCAGGGACCGAGCCTGGCTGAGGTCCGACGGCTGACCGGCAAATGCCTCGTGGGGGGCTTGGGTCAGCAAGGGAAACTGTATTCGGGAACCCCTGAGGAGGCCGCCGGACAAGTGACCGACGCATGGCGGCAACTCAACGGTCTGGGCCTGATCGTGGGACCCGGCTGTGGGGCCAAAACACGCACGCCAGCGGCGAACATCCAGGCGGTAAAGGCTGCCGTGAAGGCTACCGGCAGAAGATAGGCTCGGCTTCCGGCTGACCGACCGGTACTGTTACTGATGGTTTTGGACAAAACGACCGGCACCTAATGGTTTCGCCTAAGGATTGATCATTCTGGACTTTCTCAAGGGCGCAAGTTGAGGCTGAATTTTACCTATGTACGACTGGATTGCTGTCATCATTCTCGGCATCATTGAGGGGATCACCGAGTTCCTGCCGATCTCTTCGACCGCCCACTTGCTCATCGCCGAACACTGGCTGCCGCGGCAGAGCGATCTCTTCAACATCGTCATTCAAAGTGGGGCGGTCATCTCCGTACTGCCGCTTTTTCCGGAACGGGTGCATCAATTCGTTTTTAAATGGCGCGAGAGGGCCACACGTGATTACGCCGGCAAGATTCTCCTGGCATTCGTCATCACGGGCATCGGGGGCTTGGCGTTGGACAAAGCGGGGTTCAAGCTGCCGGAGGAGCTGGGACCGATCGCGTGGGCGCTTCTGGCGGGTGGCATCTGCTTTCTGCTGGTTGAGCGGTGGCTGCGCGGGCGCAACCCACATGGCCCTGTGACCTGGTCTATCGCTGCGGTGGTTGGCCTCGGCCAGTTGATTGCCGCGGTATTCCCCGGCACCTCGCGTTCGGGCGCGACGATCCTGCTGATGCTGATGCTGGGTTTAAGCCGACCGGACGCGACGGAGTTTTCCTTTCTCGTCGGCATTCCTACGATGCTTGCCGCAGGGGGCCTCAAAATTTTCCGATCCCTCCATCACCCATCCCCCGGAGTCGCTCCTGAGCACTGGGACATGGTAGTGCTTGGTTTCATCATTTCTGCTGTTGTTTCGTTTATCGCGGTGAGGTGGCTGTTGCGCTATATCCAGACCCACACCTTTAATGTGTTCGGGTGGTACCGCATCGCGCTCGCAGTCGGCATTTTTTGCCTCCTTTTCGTCGCGTACGGATAGATCTCAGCGTCGCGATGGATCGGTTCAGGGGTTACCGCTTTTCGTCTTAGAAGTGGTTTCAAAACCTCGGATCACGGCGCGAGGCGCCGTTTTTCATCACCCTGCTACAGATAGGAGCGGGCCCCAAGATAGCGCGCCTTGAAATAGTCGCTCGACAGGGAGGCGGTCTGGATCTTATTCCCGCGGCTGGGCGCGTGCAGGAAGGTGTCCCCGCCCGTGTAGATCCCCACGTGGGAGACCTTGTTCCCGCCGCGGGTGGCGAAAAACACCAGGTCGCCGATTCTGAGATCCTGGGTGGAGACCGGCTGGCCCGCCCGCCATTGCTCCGCGGAGGTGCGGGGCAGATCCAAGCCGTTCAGCTGGTAAACCACCATCGCCAGCCCGCTGCAGTCAAACCCCGATACGCTGGACTCCCCGCCCCACTGATAGGGCACTCCGATGAAGCGTTCGGCCGTGCGGACGATCTCCTGGCGCAGCAGATCCTCGTGGGTGAGGTCGGTTTGCGCGGCGGCATAATCGCCCGGGGCGACGATGAAGTACTCGTCGATGACCCGGGCGGCCTTCAACCGCTCGGCCTGCTCGACGGCCTCCTCCCGGCTGGGGAAGTTGCCGATGCGGACCTTGTAGAAGCCCGAGTCGTCGATGAAGTGGTAGGCGAAAAGCTTCCGGGCGAGGAGCTTGCGGGTGAGGCGGACGGCGTTGCTCATGTTTTTGAAGGCGCCGGCCTGGACCGTAAAGCGCATGCGCGGGAGGACCGGCCGGGCCCGGGGTGTCAGCGGCTTCTCGGGCGCCCGACCCTGGCCCCCGCAGCCGGCAATCAGAAGCATAATGCCGACTGCCGCCACGGTCGACTTCAGGGCGGAAGCTTTCGTCGAGACGCCAACGAAAATCATGGCACGTTCAGGTCAACGCCGAATGCTCAAAGAGGGAAATCCCCATCCTATTATAGCTTTCCGGCCAAAAGCATCCGCACGATGACCGGGAAGGCGACCAGCGTCCCGATGGAAGCCCCAAGATTGACGAAGGCGACGACCAGCAGAATGCGGGTCACGTTGTTGCGCCAGAAACCACGGACCGAGAGGATGTCGTCCGGCAGGCTCTCCAGATCCTTCACCTTGGGCTTGCGGGAGAAGGACTCCACCAGCCCGGAGATCCAGCCCGCAGCGATCAAGGGGTGCAGCGTGGTGAAGGGTGCGACCAGGGCCGATGAAATGATGGTGGCCGGATGGGCGAGCGCCAGAACCGCCCCGAGCCCTGCCAGCACCCCGGTGCACAGGCTCCACAGCAGGATCATTTCCTGGCCGGCCTGCCGGCCGCCGTAGAAGAACCCGGCCGCAAAGAGGGCCACGATGCTGCCGGGGATGCCCCATTTCAAAACGGCGGCCCAGCGGCCCGGCGGCGGGAGTTGCTCCAGGGCGGGCAGATCGACGGTCGCACCCCAGTGGTTGATTATCCCCGGGACGTGACCTGCTCCCACCACGGCCACGATTTTCCGACCGGGGGACTGGCGGATTTTCTCGGCCAGGTACTGGTCGCGTTCGTCGATCAGGATGGTCTTGAGCGCCGGCATGGATTGGCCGACCTCTGAGAGCAGCGCTTCCAGCACATCCTGTTGCTTCATGCGCTCGATGTCCGCCTCCGTGATGTCATCGGTCTGGCCCATGGCGAGCAGCAGCTGGGCGAGCAGCTTGAACCGGCTCCACCACCCCATGGAGTGCCAGGCGCGCGACAGGGTGGTCCGAATGTCCCGGTCCGCCAGGCAGATTTCGGCGCCCACGGCATCGGCCGACTCCACTGCCTTGAGCATCTCCGCCCCCGGCTGTACGTCCATTTTGCGGGCGATCCGCTTTTGAAAGGAGGCGAGCAGGAGGTTGGACAGCAGCAGAAAGGCCTTCTTTTCCTTGATGACCTTGATGATGTCCATCTCGCGCCAGCGGTCCTTCTGGCGCAGCGCCTGATAACGGGAGGCGCACAACTCGATGCAGACGGTGTCGGGTTTTTCGCCGGATATTACCGACTCGACCAGCTGGACGCTTTCGCGGGAAACGTGGGCCGTGCCGATCAGGATGATTTCTTTTTCATCGGCGGCAAGCCGGTGAATCATGTTGCTGTCGGGTGTCATAAAATTGTATAAAGAACCTCTGTAGAACGGTTTTTTGCGAACCGATCGGTTTTGGTGAACAATTATTAATTTACCACCATATTACATCCGGCCGGGCATGACAAGATAAACGGGAAGGCGGGATCATGACGACGTCGGGCGATCTGGGCGGCTGGCGCATTCTGGACGAACCCTATTATTTGGAGACCGGCGGCGAGGTGCTCATTTTTGAAGCCGCCTGCCATGCCGGGCTGCCGGTGATGCTCAAAGGACCCACCGGCTGCGGCAAGACCCGCTTCGTCGAACACATGGCCTGGCGGCTGAAAAGGTCCCTCATCACGGTGGCCTGCCACGAGGACCTTTTCGCATCCGACCTGGTCGGCCGTTATCTGCTCAAGGACGACGAGACCGTCTGGATGGACGGCCCGCTGACCCAGGCGGTGCGCGGAGGAGCGATTTGCTACCTTGACGAGATCGTCGAGGCTCGCAAGGACACCACCGTGGTGATCCACCCCCTGACGGACAACCGCCGCCGGCTTTCCATCGACAAGACCGGCGAGTGCATCCCGGCCCATCCGGATTTCATGATGGTGATCTCCTACAACCCCGGCTACCAGTCCATTCTCAAAGACCTCAAGCCGAGTACCCGCCAGCGGTTCGTTTCGCTCGAGTTCGATTACCCGGCCCGGGAGCAGGAGGCGGAGATTGTCGCCCATGAGGGCCGCCTCGACGCCGAATCCGCCCTGCAACTGGTGAGGCTCGCCGAGAAGATCCGCAACATCCGGGAACAGGGGCTGACCGAGGGCGCCAGCACCCGGCTGCTCATCCATGCCGCCCGGCTGCTCGCACAAGGCGTGCCCGAAAGGCAAGCCCTGCGCACCGCCGTTTGCCTGCCCCTGACCGATGATGAGCGGCTGCTGGAGACGCTTGAGGATCTGATCGAAGATGTCTTTTGATGGCTTCGTAAAAAACCCAATTTCGGCGTTGCGCTTCATCCCGCAGTCGCTGCGGCGTACATGAAGTACGCCTCACTCCGCGGGATTGTTTGCTTTCGCAAACGTAACGTTGCCGGCACTGTCGTGCTTTTGTCTTTTCGGCCGTTGGCCGAAAATCCAAGCCACCCGCACGGCGGGTGGTCGTTAGGGCGCGCGCCTTGAACTTGGGCTTTTTACAAAGCCATCGATTATGATGACTTTTTACGAGTCCATCTCTTTTGATCCGCATCGACTTTTTTTATGCCTGGGTTGAGCGGTCCTAATTCTGGCTTTGCCGGAATGGCCCGCTGGGGTCTGCCGTGTGCAGGGGCCGCCGCATTTTTTCCTCGGCCGTCTCAACGGCAGCAGGGCCGTTCAGATAGCCCCAGAAAGCCCCGGAACACAGCGCCTCACGACAGAGACTGACGCCGCTGCTGGTTAGGGGGGTTATCGAAACCCCAGGGGCGTTGACGAAGCCTGGGTGTTTTTTGCGGCGGCCCCTGCGCACGGCAGGCCCCAGCGGGCCTCGCAGTGAATCGACAGAATCGCTTAATTTAGGTTATAGATGAACCCGGCCATCCCCCACGCCTTGGAACCCCTGTCGAGAGCCGACCCGGAGCTTGCGGCCCGCGTGGCGCAGCGGCTGGCGCGCAACCCTGGGACGCCAAACCCGGCTTTGCTGGACTGGCTTGTCTCTGAAACCATCTGGGCCCTGGGGGTGGAGGTCTCCTTCGGGCAGGCGGTGGCCGGGGGCCTGGCCGAGCTGGTCGGCGCGGTGACGCCCGAGCGTCTGAATCTGTTCTGCCGCCATGTCCGGGATGCGGTCCATGCCGGGCCCACCCAGGGACGGATCATGGCCGAGAGCCTGCCGGCCGTCCTGCAATGCGGCGCTGCGAACGTGTTGGACGAATTCCTTGAGGCCTGGCGTGCCATGGTGCAGAAGGGCAGCCACACGCTGGGGGAACCGCTGCAGGCACTCGGCCGCCTGTTGGCCGCAGGTGACCGGGCCGGCGCGGCGGCCTATCTCGAGCTTCTCCACGACACCTTCGCGCGCGACCTCACCTATGAGGAGGGCCGGTATCTCTGCCGCGCTCTGCCCCGGACGGCGCTCGGGCTCACCGTGGAGCGGCGGGCCTGGCAGCTGGCCGAACTGAGCCGCGTTGTCCGGATGGATCACCGCCTGGTCGAGCCCTTTCTGAGGGGGTTGGTCAAAGGGCTTGCGCTTTTGTCGGAAAATGCCCTGAAGGGCTTCGTCTCCGACGCGCTGGCGCGCTACCGGCGCAGCCCCGGTCTCGGCGCCCGCCGCTTGGCCTTGGAAACTCGGGCCGGGCAGGTGCACTTCACCAGCCTGCAGGTGAGCATCGGTTTTGACCAAGTGCGGGATCGCCTGCAGCGCTACCTTCAGGCCCGCACCGGGCTGGCCCTGGTGCTGCGGCCGTTGTCCGAGGCTGCGGCAGTACCCGGCCTTGCGCCCGGCGCGCTGGTGTGCTCGGACGGGCGGGCCATTTATCTGCCCGCGGAGATCGGCCGGTTCGCCCGCCGGCAGGACAACCTCGCACTTTACGCGCTGCTGGTCCGTCTGGAGGCCTGCTTTTATGAGTTCGGCACCGTTGATTTCGATCTGGAAAAGGCCCTGGAGCGCTGCGGTCCTTACACGGGCAGTGCTGCTCCTCCGGACGGGGGGACAGGCGATCTGGACCGCTTTCTGGGAATGTTCCCGGACAAGCCGCTGGCGGCGGATCTCTTCACCGTATTCGAGCTGGGCCGGATCCGTAAGCAGCTCGTCCGGCACTACCCGGGATTGGCGCGGCGTCATTACCCGCTGCTGCGGCGCGAGGCCCTGGCTGATTCAGAGCCG
This sequence comes from uncultured delta proteobacterium, assembly GCA_963785045.1. Taxonomy (GTDB): domain Bacteria; phylum Desulfobacterota; class Desulfobacteria; order Desulfobacterales; family SpSt-501; genus SpSt-501. Next base: position 42,947 of record CAWAUC010000005.1, read on the forward strand.
GCCGGAGGTTTTCTGAGGTGTCTCTTCCTGCGCCTCGCTCTGGGGCTTCCGGCGGAGGGCTGCCCCGGCGCGAGCGGCCCCGAAAGCGCAGCACTCGCCACCATCACCGCCGCGTTCGAGGCCGCCCTCACCGTCGGCAGCCCGGTGGAGGCGTCCGCCGAACTGACCGCCCGTCTTTTCGATACGGCCCGGTGCTCGTGCCGGAGGGGCAGCGTGCGCCGTGATCCCACCGCCGGACCGTATTGGCCGACCCCCTTCGGTTGGCGCCCCTGGCCGAACCCGGCTTTGTCCGGTAGTCTGCCGTTCGGGCCCCTGGCGCATGCGATTCGGGAAGCCCTCGCACAAAAGGGGCTCAAGACCTACGCCGCGGACATACGCCGGCGCCTGGCGGCCAACGCCGGAGGGCTGTCGGTCCAGGATGTGCACGAGCTCTGCGGTGCGGCCGATCTGTCCGGGGTCAGGGTGGACGAACTCCTGGATTCCGCCGGCGGGTATGGCTCGGCGAATGCGGACGAGCCCCCGGAGAACGGACCGGTGTTCTGGTACCCGGAATGGGATGCGGCGCTTGGGGACTACCTGCCGCAGCACGTGCGTGTGCGCGAGAGAACCGTCGTGGCGGATGGGGTCGGGTTCTATGCCGATGTGTTGCGGGGGCATCACGCACTGGTCGCGCAGACCCGCCGTGCCTTCGAGCGTTTGCGGCCGGAGGGCCTCAAGCGGCTGCGGCAGTGGGTAGATGGCGACGAGTTCGACACCCGCAAGCTGATCGACCTGGCTGTCGATCGCAGAATCGGGGAGGTCCCCTCCGAGCGCATTTACACCAAGCGTGTGAAGGATCGGCGTGAGGTGGCCGCCCTGTTGCTCGTGGACATTTCCCGGTCGACCGCGAACAGCGTGCCCGGTGCCGGGGCCGCGGTGCTGGACGTCGAGAAGGAGGCGATCGTTCTGCTGTGCGAAGCCCTGCGCGCGCTCGGCGACGGGTTCGCCGTGGCCGGCTTCTCCGGGGCCGGCCGGCTGGGTGTGGACTATTTCCGGATCAAGGGCTTCGAGGAGTCGCTGTCGGATGAGGTCAAGGGGCGGATCGGTGCGGTGCGGCCCCAGCGCAACACGCGCATGGGGGCGGCCATCCGGCACGCCGGGCGGGAGTTGGAGGAAACAGCGGCAAGGGTTCGGCTGTTGATCGTGCTGAGCGACGGATTCCCCAACGACGCCGACTACCGGCGGCACTACGCCGTCGCGGATACGCGCAAGGCGGTCTCGGAGTTGAGCGCGCGGCACATCCGGTTTCACGCCCTGACGGTGAACCTTCCTGCCGATCCCGGGTTGGATGAGCTTTATGGCAAGGCCCGGCACCACGTGATCTCGGATGTAACCGAACTGCCGGGGCGGCTGCTGCGGGTCTACAGCGCTCTCACGCGATAGACGGCGCCGGCTGCGCCGAAAGCCCACCTTCGGCGTTGCGCGGCGCCTCGCGGGCCCTGCGGCGTACAGGGAGTACGCCTCGGTCCGCGAAGCTTGCGCGCCTTGAAGCTGGGCTTTGGGCGCAGCCGGCGGGAGGGTTGCCGAAAGCCCGATTTCGGCGTTGGGCATCGTCTCGCGGGCCCTGCGACAGTAACTACTCAGGTGTTTAGACTGAAGGCTGAAGGGTTGTAATAATCATCCAAGGCACAATCATCTGTCAGCGTCGCAAAGGATTTTAGCCTTAGGTGATCGCGCACGTTTTTCCTTTAGCCTATCTACCTTCAGTCTATCTTCCTGAGCAGTTGGGTTTTTCCTCGAGTCTCAAGCTTTGTTTGGAGATACCCATGCTCATCCATGACGATATTTTCAGCTGGGAAGGCTTCGGCGGCAAGCTCAAGCTGGCCAGCGGCCAGTGCCGGCTGCGGATATACGACCTTACCCGGGACGCATCCCAGGGCCTGGCCCACCTGCGGCCCGTCGTCGTGATCGTCTCCGATGTGCCCGGCCGCCGCGTGTCCGTACGCAGTTGTGCGGGGCACGTCGCCACCTCGGTGGCGCGCAACTTCAAGATCGATCCCCTGCGCATGATGTACATCGAGTATTACCCCGAGAGCGTTTATGGCGAGCGCCAGGAGCACGTCATCCCGGAGAAGTACGAGGCGGTCGATTTCAACTGGACCGAGGGCGGTGCGTTCCGGCCCCAGTGGCGCACGCTGCAGCCGCCGCTGGTGGATGCGATTTGGAAAATGGTGGCGGGGAAGGACTGAAGGCTGGGAAGCTGGGAGGCTAGGAAGCTAGGAGGCGGGGAGGCGTGAACGCTGGAACGCGAAGACGCTTTTCAGCCTCCCAGCCTTATAGCCTCCCAACTTCCCAGCCTCCTCCTGTTTTACCGCATCGGAAACACCGCGAAGATCACCGCGCTCCAGACGGAGTGCGAGACGATCACCGGCGCGAGGTTTCCGCAGCGTGCATACATCGCGCCCCAGAAGGCGCCGGCCACGGCTGCGGCGCCGACGAGCATGAAGTTGAGGGAGCAGACGTGGACGCCGGCATAAACGGCTGTTGCCAGGGCCCAGCCCGGCCAGCGGCCGAAGCGTTGCATCAGGTGGCGCTGCAGATACCCTCTCCAGAAAATCTCCTCGCTCGGGCCGGTCACGAAAAACAACAGCAGCGCAACGACCGCCATGGGCATCCCGGCTGCCTTGGTGTAGATCCCGCCGATTTGCCGGCCGGCAAAATCAAACAGAGTGGTGGCAACGAGCTTGCCCATCCAGAAGACCAGATACAGCGCCGCCGCCGCGGCCAGGCCGAGCGCTATCGCGCGGGCGTCGAACCGGAACTCCTCCCGGTGCGGAGGCTGCAGAAAAAGAGACAAGCCCGCCAGGCTCGCGGCGGAAACGGATATCTTGACCCAGAAGGAGATCCCCCCGAGGGCAAAGGTGATGAACCACAGCAGGGCCGCCAGCAGCACCGTGCCGATCAGCGCTGCGGGCGGCAAGGGCCTGTCTTTCACACCAGAGCCTCCAGAACGAGAGAAATCACCAGCAGCAGGCCGAAGGCCGTGTCGAGCTTGGCGGTCTGGGCGTCGGCATCCAGCGGGATGTCGGCCGCCATCTGGCGCAGGAGTTTCACCGCCAGCGGCGTCGACAGCAGCACAATCAGGGACCAGGGGGGCAGCGGCCCGAACAGGACCATTCCCACGACGGCCGCGTAGGCCGCCACGACGAGCGCCAGGTAAAGGGTGAGGCCCCGACGTTGCCCGAGCACGATCGGCAGGGTGGAGATGCCCTTGCTGCGGTCGTAGCTGACATCGCGGATGTTGTTGGCGAGCAGGACGAGCGCCACCAGCACGCCGAAGGGCAGGGAGATGAGAACGGCGCTCGTGCTGATGGAGCGACGTTGGACGAAATAGGCGCCGGCCACCATGAGGGGTCCCCACATCAGGAACACCGAGATTTCCCCGAGCGCCCGGTATTTGTACTTGAACGGGTCGGCGGTGTAGGTGAGGCCGGCCGCGGTGCCGACCAGGCCGATCCAGAACACTGTCCAGCCCCGGGTCGCCGTCAGGAAGATGCCGATCACGGCCGCGAGAGCATAGAGGACATAAGCGGTCGCGCGCACGTGAACCGGCATAAGCCTGCCGTTCATCAGCGGGTGCGGCCGGTAGCGCGCCGTGGGCACCTCCGGGCTGTCCACCCCGTGGCGAACATCGTCATAGTCGTTGATGAAGTTGCTGGCCGCGTGCATCATCACGGTACCGATGAGCGCGAGGAAATACAGCGGCCAGGAGAAGCTGCCGTCCAGGGCCGCCAGGGCGCTGCCGACACTCACCGAGATGGCCGTCATGGAAAACGACCACGGCCGGCTGGCCAGGAACCAGTCACGAAAGACATGCATGCGTGTCACCTTCGAAACTATATGGAAAAAGGCAGGGACTGTCAATTTGCTTGCCAGGCGATTTCGGCGGCGCTATCGATTGCCCCAAAACGACTGCAGTTCCCGGCCGAACTCGTCATGACCCTGGATCGTCAAAGGGTTCCAATGCCGCGGCAGCAGCGCCGGATAGGGCAGGCTGCCGTAGCGCCGGTCGATCAGCAGGACCACTCCGCGGTCGGTCTCGGTGCGGATGACGCGGCCGGCGGCCTGGAGCACGCGGTTGATGCCCGGGTAGACGTAGGCGTACTCGAAGCCCTGGTCCATCCGGCCGGCGAAGTACTCGCGGATCAGCTCGCGTTCCAAACACACGGCCGGCAGCCCGACCCCGACGATGGCAGCCCCCGAAAGCCGCGTGCCGACAAGATCGATCCCCTCCCCGAAAATACCGCCCATGACGGCAAAGCCGACGAGGGGACGTGCGGAGTCGGTTTCGAACCGGGCCAGAAACGCCTCCCTGCGGACCTCGGACATCCCCGGTTCCTGGACGAGGATCGTCGCGCCGGGGTGCGCAGTGCGAAAGGCGTCCAGAACCAATCGCATATAGGCGTAAGAGGGGAAGAAGAGCAGGGTGTTGCCGCCCGTGTGATTCACGAAGATCTGCAGGATCCGGGCGATTTCGGTCTTGGTGCGCTCGCGGTGGCGGTAGAGGGTCGAGACGCGGTCGCAGACAAACACCTCCAGGTTTTCAGTCGGAAAGGGCGACGGGAGGACCATGTCGTCGGCGCCGTCACAGCCCAGCATGGTCTTGAAGTACTCCATCGGTGCGAGGGTCGCAGAGAAGAACACGGCCGAGCGGCAGCGGTTGATCGCCTCCCCGACCTGTCGGGAGGGGTCGATGCAGAAGAGCTTGAGCCGCAGGTCGTGCGGGAACACCTCGGTCAAGGTGGCGTAAGCCGCGTCGAACTGGTCGGCCACCCGCAAAAAGGTGCCCGCGCCGAAATAGAACTCCAGCAGCGCTTCCCGGAACGGAGATTTTACGTTTTTTTCGAGCCACTGTTCGGCGGCCTGTAGAAACTCCCGCAGCAGGGGCAGGAGTTCCTCGGGTGGTGCACGGTCGGCCATCGGCGCGGCGGCCTCCTCGCAGCGCTTGCGGGCGGCGAGCATCCAGCGGTTGATCCGGGAAAGGCGCCGATAAAGAGCGGGCAGGGCGCCTTTGACGGCCCGGCGCAGCGCGAGGACCGGCTGCCGGCCGAGTTCGGCCGAGAACATCTCCCGCGCGCGCTCGACCAAGTTGTGGGCCTCGTCGACCAGGAAGGTATACGCAGCCGTCTCTTCCAGGAAGAAGCGCCGCAGATACGCCTGGGGGTCGAAGGCGTAGTTGTAGTCGCCGATCACCGCATCCGCCCACAGCGACAGGTCCAGGGAAAATTCGAACGGGCAGACCCGGAAGCGGCGCGCCGCCGCGGAAACAGCCTCCCGCGTCCAGGCATCCTCCTGGAACATGGCGCGGCGGGCCTCCGGGAGGCGGTCGAAATGGCCCCGGGCATAGTCACACTCCTCGGGGTTGCAGGCCCCGTTTGGCGTGAAGCAGATCTTCTCCTTGGCGGTCAACGTCAGGCTTTTCAGACGCAGTCCGCAGGTGCGCAGCTCCTCCAGGGCCTTTTCGGCCGCCAGCCGGCCGGTGGTGCGGGCCGTGAGATAAAAAATCTTGGCGCTGCAGCCATCGGCGATGGTTTTGACCGCCGGGAAAAGCACCGCCATGGTCTTGCCGATGCCGGTGGCGGCCTGGATGAATGTGCGTCCTCCCACCCGGATGGTGCGATCGACCGTCTCCGCCATATTTTCTTGGCCCGATCGGAAGGTGGCGTATGGAAAGGACAGATCGCCCAGGGAGGTGTCGCGTTCTCGGCGCCACTGGGTGATGACGGAGGCCCATTCAAGATAGCGCGCCACCAGTTCGTCGAAGAACGCCGCGAGTTCGGCGAGTGTGAACCGGCGCCGAACCGCACGGGTGGCGCCGGTGTCGAGCCGTGCGTAAGTGAGCTGGACCTCGATATCACCCATGCCCCGGTCGACGCCGTACAGAAAGGCATAGGCCTTGGCCTGGCCCCAGTGCAGCGGGTTGTCGCTGCGAAGGCTTTCCTCCAGGCTGCGGCGGGTGGTCTTGATCTCTTCGATCACCGGGGTCCCAGGGCCGGTAAACACGCCGTCGATGCGGCCTCCAATTTCAAGCACGAAATCTTCGGTCTCGATGCGGCGCGACACGGAGACCTCCGGCACGTATTCGTCCGGTCGGGAATACTGGATCCGCTGGTGGATGCGGATGGCCTCCGCGGCGCGCGAGGAGCCGGAAAACTCCATCACCAGGTCTCCGCTTCGCAGCACATGCTCCACCAGTTCGCGCACGCCGACTGCCAATTGTGTCTTCATGGGTGGGTGACCACTATATCTAAAATAATTATTTGCGATTTGCAATAAAACCTGTTATCAGAAATTTGTCAGTAAAGCCACTGCAACACCAACCTTGGGAAGAACCCCATGAGCAGTTCAAACGGCACACCCGGCAAGATCATCCCCATCAGCTCTCCCGCCCAGATCGCATTCAAGGAGATCATCGGCCAGAGCCCCTCCATGAAGAAGATTTTCCGCATCGTGGAAAAAGTGGCGGGCAGCAACACGACGATCATGTTGAACGGCGAGACTGGGACCGGCAAGGGCGTGATTGCCAGGGCCATTCACGAGAGCTCGTCCCGCCGAAACAAGCCGTTCATCCAGATCAACTGCGGCGCGACGCCGGAGGGCCTGCTGGAGAGCGAGTTTTTCGGCTACCGCCGCGGGGCGTTTACCGGTGCGGTTTCGGACAAGCCGGGCAAATTCGAAATGGCCAACGGCGGCACCATCTTCCTGGACGAGATCGGGGACATGAGCGCAGATCTGCAGGTGAAGGTGCTGCGGGTGCTGGAGGAGGGCGAGTTCGAGCGGGTCGGTGGCCACGAGACCATCAAGGCCGATGCACGCTTCATCGCCGCCACCCACCGGGATCTCGAGGAGGAGGTCCAGAAGGGAAACTTCCGGGAAGACCTGTTCTACCGGCTGTATGTGATTCCCATCCTACTGCCGTCGCTGCGGGAGCGCAAGACCGACATCCCGTTTCTGCTGTCCCACTTTCTCGAGGAGTTCGCGCTCAAGAACCACAAGCCGGTGATGAAGGTCGCGCCGGAAGCCCTGCAGCTGATGGTAAAGCACCCCTGGCGCGGAAACGTGCGCGAGCTCAGGAATCTGGTTGAGCGCATCGTCGTGTTGAAGGACGGGGAAACCCTTGTGCCGGAGGACCTGCCTCCGAAAATGCGGATCCTGGAAGGCGTGGACAGCCGCCGCCCGGAGGCGCTGACGGCCGATGCAGGCATCTCTTTCCAGACGGCGGTGTCGGAGTTTGAAAAAAACCTGATATTAAACGCCCTGGAAAAAACCAGCTGGGTCAAAAACCGCGCGGCCGACCTGCTCAAAATCAAGCGCACCACCCTGGTCGAGAAGATCAAGCGCTACAGCCTGGAAAAGCCTGACGGTGATTCGTGAACGCGTTGAGCGGAGGCTTTCGATGAACCCTGCGGACATCCTCTTCGTCGACGACGATCGCGCCATACTGGAGATCGTCCGGGAGTACCTCACGGAGACCGGCTACCGGGTCGACGTCGTGGACAACGGGCTGACGGCCTTGGAGCGGATCAAGGACAAACCCTACCATATCGTTTTCACCGACATCAAGATGCCGGACATCGACGGCCTGGAGCTGCTCGCGGCCATCAAGGAATACCGTCCCGAGACCGAGGTGATCATCGTGACCGGCCATGGGTCCATGGAGTCGGCCATCCTGGCCATGAAGCACGGCAGCTACGACTATCTCCAGAAACCGTTCAAACTGAACGTGCTGAAGATCATCATCGACCGAATCCTCGACGAGAAGAAGCTCAAGCAGGAGAAGATCGTCCTGAAGACCCGCGTCAAGGACCGGCATCGCTACGACGCGTTGGTGGGGATCAGCCTCCGGATGCAGGAGATTTACGACACCATCGAGCGCATGCGGCAAACCAGCCCGAACGTGCTGATCGCGGGAGAGAGCGGCACGGGCAAGGAGCTTACCGCCCACGTGATCCACCATGCCAGCGATCGCAGCCAGATGCCGTTCGTGACCGCAACCTGCCAGAGCATCTTCAAGCACGTGGCGCCCGAACGCTACGGCGAACGGATGCGCGAACTCTTGGACTCGGCCCAGGAGGGCGCCCTGTTTTTGGATGAAGTGTGCGACCTGCCGGCCGAGGCCCAGGCCGAGCTTGCCGCCATCCTGCGTGCTCAGGCCTTGCTCACGGGGGCTGAGCGCCGCCGGAGCGTGCGGATCATCACCGCCACCAACCGCTCGGTTAAAGAAGCCGTTGCCAAGGGCAGTCTCGCCAAGGACCTGGGTTCCAGCTTGCACCAGGTCTTCATCCAGATGCCCTCGCTCAAGGACCGCAAGGAGGACATCTGCCTGCTCATCAACCACTTCCTGCACCAGTTCAACGCTCGCGGCCCGCATAAAGTATTGGCCGTCGCCCCGGAGGCCATGGACTACCTGCTGGGCTACCACTGGCCGGGCAACGTCATCCAGCTGGAAAACGTGATCGAACGGGCCTTTGCTCTGGGGGTGGAGTTGGTCATCCAGATCGATGACCTCCCGGCTGAAATCCGCACGGCGGGCGAGATCCAGCGGATGAGCTGAGGGTCGTAATCCCAAAAGATCGGATCCAGGCGCGCATGCCTGCCGGGATGAGGCGATCGTGCGCGGCCATACCCCCGTTGCGTGTGCCGGGGCGGCAGGAAAGTTCCGAGTCGGAGTTCCGAGTCAGAGTCCCCCAACCGTACGCGCCGGGGCGGCACTGTAATAAGCCCGGGATTCGCCTTGGATCTGGATTCCCGGGATTTCGGCCGCCGCGCACACCCTCAGCCGGCCGTGATGGCGATCTTTCTGGGGGCCGCCTTGGCAACCTTCGGCAGCCGCAGACGCAGAACGCCCAGGTTGAGCTTGGCGTCGATTTTCGTCTGGTCGATCATTTCCGAAAGCGTGAACTGCCGGTAGTAGCGTCCCGTCTCGTACTCCGTGACGAGCAGTTCCTCGTCCGCGTCTTCCACGCGGTCGACATCCCCCGTGACGGTCAGGATGTTGTCCCGCAAATCGATGTTCAGCTTATCCGGTTTCACGCCGGGGATATCGGCCAGCAGCGTGATGGCCTTGTCGGTCTCAAAGATGTCCACCTCCGGTGTGAACACCAGACCCGGAATGGTTTGCTCCGCGGGCGCCGTCACTTCCTGCTTCTCTTTGACTTTGATTTCCTTGCTGTCCGTCATGGCTCATCCCTCCTTGTCTCGGGCTAACGCACGCTGATCTGGCGCGGCATGGACGCTTCGGCCTTGGACACGGTGATCGTCAGGATGCCGTTGACCAGGCTTGCCTCCACTTTGTCCGGATTGATTTCACCGGGCAGGCTGATAACCCTCGAAAACCGGCCCGATTCCCGCTCGCGGCGATGGTACTTGGCTCCGCTGTCCTCATCCGGGATCTTGCGTTCTCCGGCCAGAGACAGAGTGGTTGCGGTCGCCTGGATATCGAGGTCATGGGCGCTGACCCCCGGCAACTCGGCGCGGAGCATGTAGCGGTCCTTGCCTTCCGTCAGGTTGATGAGCGGGAAAACGCCGGCGCCTGTACGGTCATAGGGACTGGATAGCCCCCGGTACAAGCGGTCCACCTGGCGCCGCATGTTCTCGAGCTCTGCAAACGGATTTTTTGCCTCCCAGCCCGGCACTCCAAAGATGCGTCGGTAGATCATGGATTGGCCTCCTTTCTGCGTGATTGCCTCAGGTTAGCGTTTGTTTGGGCAAAATCTAAATTCAAACCGGCGCATGTCAAGACGATGCTTTGCAAAAAGATTAAATTTACGAATTATGAAATTTTCAAGAAGTAATGAGTTTAAAAGGCGTAGATATGCTTCCGCTCAAGAAACGTGCACGAACTCATGCGGCAACCGCGCGCGGGCGAGCCATGGGACTTGGAACGGTACCTGCGGGAGCTATCCTGCCGGATCGGGTGGGACGGGGCGCCGGTTTAGTTTGTGTCCATCCATAAACGGCGTCTTTCGGTCCATGCCGGCGTTCTCACTCTTCGCAATCCTCGGCGTAGTCTCACTTTGCCTGCGGTTGCGAAATCGCTGCGGCCTTGGCCTGAACCGAAATCCACCACTTCTGGATGGACACTAGTTTGTTTTCACGGGGCCCACGACGAGCCTCTGACCAGGATGGATCGGCTCTTTGGGGGATAGGTGGTTGAGCTTGAAGAGCTGCTCGGCCGGAATTCCGTAACGCCGGCTGATTCCGTAGATCGTTTCACCCTTTTCAACTACGTGGATTTTCGCTTTGGAATCCTTCTCGGCTTTCGGGGAGACGGGTGCAGATTTCGGAGGTGCAGCCTCCGGCTTGGGGGAAGCGCTTCCGGTTTTCACCGTCGCCGGCTCACTTTTGGCTGTGGGTCTCACGATCTCTTTGCTGAGTTGATCGATGCGGCGGTTCGTGGAAGACTCCATTTGGGTCATCCGATCCGTGAGGGCGGCAAATTCTTTTTCCTTGAGGTCCAGCCGCGCCATGCCGGCATCTATCCACTCGAGCTTGGCAAGCTTCTCCTCGACTTCCTTCAGCCGGGCTTCAATTTTGTTGATCTGGTCTTTTTCAGTGGACTTGGGGGAGGATAGGAACATCAACACGAGGATGACGGCCACCAGCAATCCGCCACCGGCAATCAGGACGGGCTTCAAGGATCGTTTGGCGGCGTTGTCTTCGCCCGCGGTGTACTCGTAAGGCTCTTCCCGCTCTTCACGGCCGGCATACGTGCCGTTCATGACAAAATTTTCTTTACCGCTGTCTTCACGTTCGGGCATGGCTTTCCCCCTTATGGTCGCTCTTCCGGTCCCACAAAATGCTGCGTCAGTATCCGTTAAGCTGTCTATATATAGATACATTTTTCATTAAACGCAATAAAAAACTAGTAGGCCGGCATTTATCGAAGCCGCACAGCGCCGGATCAGGGCCTGTGGCGCGGTTTTTCAATGCCCGGTTAAACTGACCGGCATATGTCGGGGGAGGTCACTTTCAGGTGGGTCATTTGGATGGGCTTTTATCGGGAACAGGGACATTGCCTTCGAACGGCTCCGGATTCTTGAAGTAATTCTCCGGGTTCTCCATCAACGCCTGCAGCCGGTATTTGTAGTAGCCGATCCGCACGCGCTTGTTCTGCTGGGAGCCGAAAAACTCCAGCGGCTTCTGCTCGAGTTCTTCGATCTTTTTTTCGAGACGCTCTTTTTCGCTCGCGATGGGGTCCGCGCTGGTCGGCGGGGCGGTGTTCTGCACCGCGTCGGACTGCTTCGGGGCCTCCCGCTCGCGCTTCAGGTCCTCTTCATGTTCCTTGATGATGGTCTCGATGCTTTTCGCGCCGGGCTCCGGGGCGGCCGCGTTGGCGGCAGGACCGGAAGTGATCTCCTTGGAAACCACTTTCACGTTCTGGGCATCGGGCGGGACGCTGTTTCCGAAGTGGACCGTGCCCCCTTTGTCGGTCCACCGGAAGATATCCGCGCTGAGGTAGGACAGACCGGGCAGGATGAAACAAATGGCGGCAATCAGAACCCGAAGTTTCATTATCATCCCTCTTTGTCGACATAGTCTTTGATGGCCCGGCCCTCCGAATGGGGTATGACCTCGAATTTCACCCCAAACCCCTGGGGGCCGCTCCAGGCGATCTTCCCGGGAAGCGCCACAGGATTGGAGAAGGTCGGCAGCGTGAAGTTGAGAAGGATGGATTCTCCCACCGGGACCCGCTCGTTGGTTTCAATGAACACGCCGCCGATGCTGATATCGAGGATATAGCTTCGAAAACTGTTGCCCTGGACGCGGCAGCCCGCGTTGATCAGGCAAGGTCTGCGGGGAGCCTCCCGCATGCTCGGTTCGGTTTCTTCCAGGCTCAGCGTCAGTTCCGGCGGCTCCGTTTCCAGTGGGCTGCCCAGTTGATCAAGCAGAAGCAGCTGCTGGTCTTCCGACATCCCGACGATCAGCTTGAAGAGGTGTTCGGTGACCCGCTCCCCGACCAGCTGTTTCAGGAGAACCACTTGCTGGTCTTTCGGCAATTTGTGGATGAGGCTTAAGAGCCTGATGGTGATGGCGAACTTTCCTGCCTGCGGCTCGGAGTTGAGCATGTGTCCTCCGCGTTGGCGTCGGATATCCATCGGCCGGGTGGAGACACGATGGTACTCCCCATTTTTAGGCTATTATATACAATCGGGTGGAAATAGTCAATATTCACATTTAAATTAAATGGTTATGGTGCTGTTTTTTATGAGTCATTTCTCCGGCAGGATTTCGTACTCGGTCGTGATCTGAGCCACTCCGCGGACCGTCGCGGCCACCGAACAATACTTGTCCTGGGACAGCTCGATTGCCTGCGTAACGGCCTTGTCCGTCAGGCCGCCGCCGCCCAGCCGGTATTTGACGTGGATTTTGCGGTAGGCCCAGGGCGGCTCCGGGTCGCGCTCTCCCGTGGTGATGACCTCCAGCAGCGAGAGTTTTAGACGCTTTTTCTCGAGAATTTCCACCACGTCCACCGCTGAGCAGGCGGCCAGGGCGACCAGGAGCATCTCGGAGGGTTTGACACCGATGCCATCCGCCTGCCCGGACAGCACCACCGAGTGATTGCCGGAATCGATACCGACGAAATGCTTCTCGCCGATCCACTTGAGGGTCGTTGTAACGGCCATGCTGCCTCCTGCCAGTGTAGGGTTGAACCGCAACAATGAGCGCATTCCCCGCAGCTTGCTGCAGGGTTCTTCAATAGTCGATTGAATCGCTTCAGCTCAGCTGAGGCATTCCGTTGCGGACCGTTGAGCCTTGGGAAATATCTTTACCCCAAAACAGCCTGCAAGTCGATAGCCCTGCGATGATTGACAGGAGCAAATTTTTTTAGTTTAGTGTCCATCCATAAACGGCGTCTTTCGGTCCAGGCCGGCGTTCTCGCTTTTCGCAATCCTCGGCGTAGTCTCACTTTGCCTGCGGTTGCGAAATCGCTGCAGCCTTGGCCTGAACCGAAATCCACCATTTCTGGATGGGCACTAGTTTAACCTGGCCTGAGCGGCCCTGCTGCCGTTGCGACGGTCGGGGAAAAAAAGATTGCGGCGGCCCCTTGCGCACGGCAGACCCCAGCGGGCCTCGATGCGAATCCACAGAATCGCTCAATTTAGGTTTAACGAAGAGCGTGGGCAAATCTTTGGGCGGTGCGGGCCGAAACGGTCGGCCGGCAGCACCCCCCCCCGACCGACTTAATATCTCTTAAGGATCAGGAGGGCGCAATGACAGATCTGCTTCGAACCCCCTTGTATGGACGCCACCTCGGCCTGGGGGCCAGCCTGGTGGATTTCGGCGGCTGGAACATGCCGGTTCAATACCCCGGTGGGATCGTTCAGGAGCACCTGGCGACCCGCGCCCGTGCCGGCATCTTCGACGTCTCGCACATGGGCCGGTTCCGGGTGCGCGGGCGCGACGCGCTCGCCTTCTTCCAGCACGCGCTCACCAACAACGCGGCCGCCCTGGAGGTCGGCGAGGCCCAGTACACCATGATCCCCAACGAGACCGGCGGCGCCCTGGACGACGCCTACCTGTACCGGTTTTTTCCAGATGAATACCTGCTGGTGGTGAACGCCTCCAATCGCTCGAAGGACTGGGAGCATCTGCAGTCGCTGCGAAAGCGCTTTCCGGCGCTCGAGATCGAGGACCTCACCGTCGCGATGGCCATGGTTAGCCTTCAGGGTCCGACCGCCCGGGACATTCTCTCGGCGATCGTGGGCGAACGCCTGCTGCCGGAGCCCACCCGCAACCGGCTCGGACTCGCCACCTTCGAGGACGAGCGGCTCCTGCTCGGTCGCACCGGGTACACGGGCGAGCCGATCGGCTTCGAGCTATTCATCGCCAGCCACCGGGCCGCTGCACTCTGGGACCGGTTGATGGCGGAGGGCGGCCAGCCCGTCGGCCTGGGAGCACGGGATACCCTGCGGCTCGAGGCGGCGCTGCCCCTTTACGGCCATGAGCTGGGATTGGACCCCGAGGGGCACGAAATCCCCATCTTCGCGTGCAACCTGGCGCGATTTGCAGTGAGTTTTTCGCCGCTCAAGGGCGATTTCGTGGGCCGGGCCGCCCTGGCCCGGCAGTTCGAAGCCTACCGGCGCATCCTCGACCGGGACTACAGCCGCATCGGCGATCTGCCCCGCATGATCCGGCCCTTCGCTCTCGTGGACAAGGGCATTGCCCGGGCGGGGGTGCGGGTCCTGCGGCAGGGCAAAGAGGCGGGGTTTGTCACCAGCGGCACCATGGTCCCTTACTGGCAGAGCGCCGGCGCCGGGATTGCCTCCGTTCAAACCGGCGAGAAAGGCATGCGCGCCATCGGTCTCGCGCTGGTGGATAGCGACCTAATGCCGGAGGATGAGATTGACATCGACATCCGCGGCAGGACGGCGAAGGCCGCGATCGCCCCTTATCACCTGCGCAACGAAGCCCCGCCGAAGGCCTGGGCCATCGCCTGGAACGAACTACGCCAGGTGAAAAGGGCAGTACCCACGGAGCCCCCGGCCCGACGGGAGGCTCGCGCGCTGGTGCAAAAAGCCGTCGCCAACACCGCCTGGCGCCAGAAGGAGTGCATCAACCTGATCCCCTCCGAGCAGACCCCCTCCCCTATGGTGCGGCTGCTTTCGGTGATGGACCCGGCCGGGCGTTACGCCGAGCACAAGCCGGTCAAGGCCTTCAAGGAAATTGACGTATTCTACTACCAGGGCACGGATTTCATCTCCGAGGTGGAGCGCCTGCTGGTGGAGCAGTTGAAGCAGTTCCTGGAATGCACCGAGGTGGAGGCTCGCCCGGTTTCCGGCCAGATGGCCAACATGGCCGTCTATAGCGCGATGTTGGATCACATCAACCGGGCCGACCGCAAGAGCGAGCAGCGCCGGATGTGCAAGGTCATGAACCATCACATCATCAAGGGTGGGCATCTCAGCGCGCAGCCCATGGGCGCCCTGCGGGACTTCGTGGTCCGTGATGCGCGCACGGAGAAGCCGGCCGTGGTCAACTTCCCGGTGCTCCCTGACAACCCCTACCAGATCGACATCGAGGCGACTCGGCAGCTCGTGGCCGAGCACCGCCCGGAGCTCTTCATCCTGGGCAAGAGCATGATCCTGCACCGTGAGCCGGTCCGGGAAATCCGGGCCATGCTGGACGAGCTGCAGATCGACGGGGTCCTGATGTACGACATGGCCCATGTGCTGGGGCTGGTGGGACCCCATTTTCAGCAGCCGTTCCGCGAGGGTGCCGACATCGTGACCGGCTCCACGCACAAGACCTTTTTCGGCACTCAACGTGGCATCGCGGCGGTCAGAGTCACGCCGCAGGAGCCGCGCTACGAGCTGTGGGAGGCCATTCAGCGCCGGACCTTCCCGGGCAGCCTCAGCAACCACCACCTCGGGACCCTTCTGGGTCTGTTGATGGCCGCCTATGAAATGAACCATTTCAAGGAGCAGTACCAGCCGCGGGTCATCGCCAACGCCAAGGCTTTCGCCCGGGCATTGAAGGACTGCGGCCTCGCAGTGGCCGGGGACCCCGCCATCGCCTACACCGAAACGCATCAGGTGATCGTGAAGGTCGGCTACGCCAAGGGGGCCGAGACGGCCCGGCACCTGGAGGAAAACAACATCATCCTCAACTACCAGGCCGCACCGGACGAGGAGGGCTTCACGGCTGCCGGCGCGTTGCGCCTGGGCGTGCAGGAGATGACGCGCTTCGGAATGGAGACCGGTGATTTCGCGGAGCTCGCCCAGCTCATGGCCGACTGCATCCTGCGGGATCAGCCGGTGAAAGAAAAGGTGTGCCAGCTGCGCCGGCGTTTTCTGGCGATGCATTACTGCTTCGTCGGCGCCGACATGGATACGCTGATCCAGCAGCTGCATCAGGCGATATGAAGCTGGCTCGACGCCCAAAGTGAAAGAAAACTGCCCAGGTCGATAGGCTGAAGACTGAAGACTTTCAAGGAATTGTTCCAACGACCCGAAACCGCCATTGGCAGGGAAAGGCCGACGCCATGACCGACATCAGGATGACCGGAGAGCTTCGGACGGATTACGACTGCGAGGCCAACGGGATGCCCGCAGAGCGCTGGGCGGAGGCCGTATTCAAGATCGGCGGCGAGGAGATCGTGCTTGAGGTCAGCGTTGAAAAAGAGGTGATCGTGGCGATTGCGGTCGGCGAGGACGCCACTTGGAAAGGCACGCTGGCGGGGTTGAAAAAAATCCTGCGCGGCGAAATCAAGGCGAAATAAAGGACCCGCATGGTCGAGCGTGCCGTTACCACCGTCGTCGACCGGGAGCGCTGCATCGGGTGCGGCGAGTGCGTGCGCGTCTGCCCGTCGCAGACCCTTGAGATGCAGGACGGCAAAGCCGTTGTGACGGGCCTCCGCTCGCTTGCCTGTGGGCACTGCGTTGCCGTGTGCCCGGTGGAGGCGGTCCGGGTGGAGGCCCTCGATCCATACAGTTTCCGCTTTCACACTTTTGCCTGCCGAACGAACTGGATGCCCTACGGCGCCTTCGACGCCGGCGAACTGGTGCGGCTGATGGCCTCGCGGCGTTCCTGCCGCAACTTCACCGACCAGCCGGTGCCGCGTCCGGTGCTGGAGGATCTGGTCAAGATCGGCTCGACGGCCCCGTCCGGCACGAACAGCCAGGCCTGGACCTTTACCATCCTTGCCAGCCGCGCGGCGGTGATGAAGCTCGGCAACGCCGTCGGTGCTTTTTTCAAGCGCCTCAACCGCATGGCCGAAAACCCGCTGTTGCGCCATGGCCTGCGCCTCATCGGCCGGCCGGAGCTTGCAGGTTATTACCGGGATTACCATCAAAGCGTGGCGGAGGGGTTGGCCGATTGGGAAGAGCACGGGCGCGACCGGCTGCTTCACGGGGCGCCGGCCGCCATCATCGTCGGGTCGATCCCCGGGGCGAGCTGTCCGGCGGAGGATGCCCTGCTCGCCACCCAGAACATCCTGCTCGGTGCGCACGCGTTGGGAGTGGGAACCTGTCTGATCGGCTTCGCCGTCAGCGCCATGCAGAAAGACCGCCGGATAAAGGGTCTGCTGAAGATCCCGCGAGAAGAAAGCGTGCATGCCGTCATCGCCGTCGGCCACCCGGCGGTGGCCTACCAGCGGCTGACGGGCCGGAAAAAAGCCCTGTCGAGGTTCGTTGAGCCCTGATGCATGCCATGCCCCGCGGGGTTCATTGGCTGCAGCGACCAAGATGATATCCGCTGGCGGCGTTGCCGGCCTCCCGCACTGCTCACCACCTGCCGTGGCGGCTGCGCGTTCGAATCGGTCTGCGCCTGGCCTCGGGCAAGCGCCGAGGTTTTGAAACCGCTTCTATGCGCTATGGCGTCGGTTCGCCATTCCAAGACGCCGGTCATCTGCTAAGTAAGTATGTAATTTGCGGCGGTCCGCGTCAACGTTGCGGCGATTGAATAAGATGATGTTATCCACTCCACTTTTAATTCTATTAGCAATTTCACCCGGCAGATCCGGGTGAATGGAAAACACCTTCTCGATCAACTCTGCGCGGATGGAAACAATCAAAGATTGCATATGAACCAAGTCATCCAATACGTTGAACATTTTTGCAGACGGCCGGGCGGTGTTTTTGAACTCAGCATCCCTTGTGTTTAATATGATTTCTTCAAAGATCGAACGTAATTTCGACAAATTGTCGGAATTTATCATGGCGGCCTCCCTTTCTTAGCAATATTTTGAAAGCCACGGTAATTAAAGTGATCTGTTAAAACAGTGGTGAGAGGGGAGATGGGGTCTGAACAGCTTAAAGTACTATCCTCTGCTTCAGATCCAGTGGAATGGGAATCAGCAAAGTGCCCGTTTTTATACTTGATGTAATAGGAAGAGTCAAGTGAAAATTAAAGCCCCGAAATCCGCTTTTTCTGCCCCAGGAACGATGCCAAGCCATCCTGGATTGCGCCCAGTAGGAAGCCTGACCGGAAAATGCTATTCTGTCCATTCAGAAATGGTGGATTTCGGTTCAGGCCAAGGCCGCAGGGATTTCGCACCCGCAGGCAAAGTGAGGCTTTGCCGAGGACTGCGAAGAGCGAGAACGCCGGCATGGGCCGAAAGACGCCGTTTATGGATGGACACTATTCTATGAATACAGGCTTTCCTTACCTCCTAAAAGCGCAGTTCAAAAGCGCCGATCCTTAAATTACAGCATGGCCTTCAGATTTTCCATAAACGCTGTCCGGTTTCTGTGTTGCTGCGCGGTGGCGCTCGCAGCGGCCCCCGCGGTATCTTTTTCAGCAGATGGCCGCGAAGCGATCTGGTCTAGTTCAGACCCCTTGAGCATCCCTTACGAAAAAAGGATGGAGCAGCTTGCCAAGGGCAACCTGGCCCCCAATCCCTCGTTCGAGCGACAAAACCAGCCGGCCGGCAGCAACGCGCCTGGCGGGTGGAAGACGGTCGGAACCCGGATTGAATGGTTGGACCGTGAATCAGGGGCTGTAGGAGATGGCGCCCGTCATGGCAGCCGGGCCCTCAAGGTCCAACGCAAAACCGCCGGCGAGCTGGACGAAGCCGAAGGGGTGATGAGCGACTTCATCCCCGTGATCCCCGGCAACTACGATTTCACCTATGAGGTCCGGCTGCAAAAGGTGGACGGCAACCGGCGCCGCTTGGGCGGCCGGCTTGGCGATGCCGTAACGGTCAAGGTGTTTTTTTTCGATGCAGAAAAAAAACCTCTGAATCCAACCGCCATGAACCCGGTCACCGGGAGCCTCATCGACGCCTCCAACAAGAGCTATTCCTTCGCCAACTACTGGTCGGTCGATGAATTTCCCTGGGCCACGGTGCGCGCTCGAACCTACAACTACCCGTTTTCGGAGGGTGACCTCCCCGACCGAACCCGCTACGTGCGGCTCTTCTTCGGCCTGAAGGGTACCGGCACGCTGTGGCTGAGCAACGTGATCTTCCGCTACTCGAAGTGGAACTTCAGCGCACTGGAGCGCCTGAAGCCATACATGGACAGGGATCTCTCCCCGGTGGAACGCCTGAACCCGACCCCTAAAAAAATCCAATTGATCCGGGAGGTGGCCTACTTCGAACCCGGCGCTCCGCGTGGTGCGCCCCCCTTGATCGTGCTGCCGGACGACCCTGCGCCGGCCGAACGCGCCGGCGCTCGTCTGCTGGAAAAAAAGCTCAATGAAGCCATGGCCCGGATCAGGCCGGCCGGCAACGCGCCCGAGCTCAGGGCAGAAATTGTCGAACGGGATGCCACCCCCAATGAAATGCAGAACACGCGGCTGGTCTTCTCCATCGGCAAAAACCGCCTGATGCGCAGACTTCCGCTCGACTTGCCGCTGGCGTCCATCAGCGGCAGGAACCAGGGCTACATCGTCACGCCGGCGGAAACAGGTCCCTGTCACGTGGTCTTCCTGGTGGGCGAGACCCCCGTCGGCAACTTTTACGCAGCCGCCACCGCTGCGCAACTGCTCGAGGAAGACCGCTGCGTCTACCACAGTGCCGCCGTGATCGACTACCCGGATTTTCTGGGACGATCCTACCTGCTCAAACGCTGGGATACGCTCGCGGACCTGGACCGCGACCTCGAGGGGCTGGCAATAATGAGCCGCCACAAGCTGAACAAGGCGTACGCCGGCTATGAGGGCGGCTCGAAGGTCTGGCACCGGCCGGATGCCCTGTTCAGAACCGGGATCGGTGAAACCGGCCGGTGGTGCCGTGAAAACGGGGTGATGTCTCTCGGCATCATGGTCAACCCATACTCTCATTTCGAAAAATGGTCCGCCGAGGATATGCTCAGCCACGAGACCCGCTACACCTGGACCCACGCCAGCGCCGAAAGCCAAGACACCCTTCGGCGTGTCTTCAAGCTCGGTCTGGAGGCCGGGGCCGGTACGATCATGCTGCTCGCCGACGATTTTGTTCCCCACGAAGGCCGGAACCGAATGAATTTCTCTCTTTACACCCCGGAGGACCGGGAACACTTCGTCAATCTCCAAAATGCCCAGGCCTACGTGATCAACCGGTTGAAAACCTGGATCGACCGGGACTACCCCGGGACCCGGTTCGAGTTCTGCCCGCCGTGGTATGCCAACGAGTTCATCGACCGCAGTGAGGGTAAGGCGGAGGTTTACATGAAGGAGCTTGCCGCCTTGATCCCGCAGGAGATCGCCATCATCTGGACCGGGCCGACGGTGAGGTCGCTTTCCGTCGATATGGCGGATTTGCGCCGCTATCGTGACCTCATCGGACGCTGGCCCATGTTCTGGGACAACACCCTGTATGCGCGCAACCTTGAAACAGATGTTTACGGAGGCTATACCACCTATTATCCGGGCAAGGTGCGGATGTGCAACCTCTTCGAGCCCTTGGACACGAACCGCCCGAGCGACTTTCACCAGCTCAACGACGGTCGGCACATGTATGTGAACGCAGCGGCCGACTCCGAAGTGTACCGGATCAAGTTCGCAACAGTGGCCGACTACGAGTGGAACTCATCCGCCTATAACCCCGAGTTATCGCTGTGGAAAGCTCTGGTGAATGCCTATGGCCCGGCATGTGCCAAAGAGGTTCTATTCTTCAACGAGGCTTATTACGGGCTGTATGAGGTGTGCATGCGGATGGAACAAGCAGAGGAGGGGCGGGAAGGGTCCGCCCGACGGGGTCGCACCTGGCTGGCGCGTATGGACCGATCTCTCTTCTTTCTTCAGCAGCAGTTGCCGCCGGGCCATGCTCTTGTCAGGGAGATTGAAGGGTATCGGGATCGGCAAAAACAAAGGCTGGAAGGTTTGTCCCCGCAAGATCCACACTCGAACTGAATACCGCCCGGCACCATGTTCCCGCTCCCCGGCTTACCACCGTTTCGTTTGGAGGTCTTCTAACTTGTTCGCGCCTTATGCAGTTTCAGCAGATAGGGCTGATCGATGTCGCCGGTCACATATCTGCCATCGAAGATAGAGCTATCGAATTCCGAAAGGCTCGGGTTTTCTTCCGACACGCATTCGATGAGATCTTCCAAGGTCTGGTAGATCAGCCAATCGGCGCCGATGAGCTTTTCCACTTCTTTTTCGCTGCGCGACGCTGCGATCAAATCCGAGCAGGACGGCATGTCGATGCCGTAGACGTTCGGATGGCGCACCGGAGGGGCTGCGGAGGCAAAATAGACTTTTTTCGCACCGGCCCGGCGGGTCATTTGAATGATCTGCCTCGAAGTGGTGCCGCGTACGATGGAATCATCCACCAGGAGCACATTCTTGTCTTTGAGCTCCAGGCGAATGGGGTTGAGTTTCTGCTTTACGGCTGTTTCGCGATGCACCTGGCCGCTTATGATGAACGTGCGCCCGACAAAGCGATTCTTCATAAACCCCTCATGGTAATCCACCCCCATCCGTGATGCCAGCTGCAAGGCGGAGCTGCGGCTGCTGTCGGGAATCGGGATCACCACCTCGATATCGTGACCCGGGCGCTCCCGCAAAATCCTGCCTGCCAATTTCTCGCCCATTCGCAGGCGAGCCCTGTAGACCGATACGCCGTTGACAATGGAATCCGGCCTTGCAAAATACACGTATTCGAAAATGCAGGGAACCAGGCGGGCGTTGTCTGCACAGACGCGAGCGTGCAGGCGGCCGTCGGTGTCGATGAAAACCGCCTCCCCGGGGGCGATGTCGCGAATCAGCGTGAACCCCAGAACGTCGAGTGCGGCACTCTCGGAGGCAATCATATACTCCAGACCTCCGGGCGATGCACGTTCGCCGAAGACC
The DNA here is from genome assembly GCA_963785045.1 of uncultured delta proteobacterium. Classification (GTDB taxonomy): domain Bacteria; phylum Desulfobacterota; class Desulfobacteria; order Desulfobacterales; family SpSt-501; genus SpSt-501. Next base: position 64,703 of record CAWAUC010000005.1, read on the forward strand.
ACCGGCCGGATGCCGTGGGGGTCGCGGAACCCCAGCAGCCCATAGCCATTGATCATGACGACCACCGCGTAACCACCGCGGCAGCGCCGGTGAACGCCTTTGACTGCCGCGAAGATATCCTCCGGGCCGGGTTTCAGCTTGCCGATCTTCTGCAATTCATTTGCAAAAATGTTCAACACCACCTCGGAATCCGACTCGGTGTTGATGTGGCGCAGATCGCTTTGAAACAGCTCCCGTTTAAGCTGTTCGGCGTTGGTCAGGTTTCCATTATGAGCGAGCGCAATGCCATAGGGCGAGTTCACGTAGAAGGGCTGGGATTCCGCCACCGATGAAGACCCGGCCGTGGGGTAGCGCACATGGCCGATGCCGATCGTCCCCACCAGCTGCTCCATGTGGCGGGTGTGGAAGACATCGCGGACCAGACCCCTTGATTTTCGCAGGCGGAACTTGCCGTCGTGGTACGTGGCGATTCCGGCAGCATCCTGGCCGCGGTGCTGCAGCACCAGCAGGGCGTTGTAAATGTCATGGCTGGCACCCGTTCTCGAAACCATGCCGACAATACCGCACATGATTTTCCCCCTTGCGTATGTTCTTGACGGCTGCCCGACCGCCCGCAGGCCGGCGGGGCCATAAAGGTAAGCAGCCTTTGGCCGTATAGCTTTCCGGCCTTAACAGGGTTTTAAAAAAGCCAGTGCAGCCACCGACGGCGGTCTTCCGGCAAACGTGAGAAAAAACGCCTGCGTGTGTCACCGTTAGGCGTCTTTGGCCAGCTTGCGCGACAGACCTTCAAGCTGCCCTCGGCGTGCCTCCTTGCGGCGGGCCTGCTCCTTACGCCGACAACTTCTGCAGCGGACAGCCGTGGAGTAGACGTAACCTTTGGCAATCTCGTACCACCACTTCTGTTGCGTTGCCGTCCAGACCTCTTCCTTTCCGCAGCTTTTGCACCGAAACGGCGTGTCGACATAGTAACCACGATAGACGAACTGCGGAGCCCCATAGCTATTGTATGGGCGCAGCGCACCTTCGTTTACAACTACGACTCTCTCCGCCGGCCGCCTCCGACGCGCGGCCTGCTCGCGCTCCGCTCTCCTTGCGCAGCGCGCAGCGCGTTGAGCCTTGATTTGTGTGCGCCGCTCCCGTCCGCTCGTCATTTTTGGATCCAATAGGGCCCGCGGCCCGGTCGGCAGCGCGGCCGGGTACCTCGGGCGGGGCATCTGCTAAATGGGATGGCTTAGTAAACAGTCCGATTTCGGCGTTGCGCGTCGGCGCGTTGTCGCTGCGGCGCACAGAAGTACGTCTCACTCCAGGCGGTGGTTTGCTTTCGCAAACGCAACGCTGCCGGCACTGCGGTGGTCACTGGAGCGTGCGCTTTGAACGTGGCCTTGTGACAAAGCCATCGATTCGGATAACTTCCTACGCGTTCGTCAAATGTGTGCGGCGAGAATATCCTCGAGCATTTTAAGGGACCCCGTGTAGAAGTGGTCGGCGCCCGGAATCACTTCGAAGGCGGCGGCCGGGTTCCAGCGGGTACGCCAGCGGTCGACCATCTCCGCAGGGGCGATCTCATCCCGGTCTCCGGTGACGATCAGGCTGAGTCGCTCGATGGCGACGAGAGGCTCGAAGTTCATGAACGCCACCGGCGGCGAGACCATGACCATGCGCCGGCAGCCGTCGGCGATGCCCGCGTTGACCCAGGCCCCGAAGGAATACCCCGCCAGATCGATGTCCGTCAGGCCCCGGCCGGCCGCCCAGGCAAGCGCCGCCTGCACATCCGCGCGTTCGCCCACACCGTTGTCGAAGCGCCCCTCGCTTGCGCCCACGCCGCGGAAATTGAAACGCAGCGTGCTGAACCCCTGGCTTAGATACCCCTGCCGGATCGCGAGAACGACCGGGTTGTCCATGTCCCCGCCATAGAGCGGGTGGGGATGCGCGATGATGACCGCCTTGCTTCCGGCTGTACGCGCAAGCGCCCCCGCGAGCCTCAGTCCGCCGGAAGTGAAGTCAATAACTTCTTCCATCATTCCCTGTACTTATCAGGTCGGATGAACTTCACGAGGCAGCATCCCCTTCCACGGCTTGATTTTCCTCAGCGTCTCGGCGAGGGTTTCTTCCGCCACCTCCGTGTCATAGGCGGCCTGTGCACGCAGCCAATAGCCGTTTGAAAGGCCGAAGAACCGGCACAGACGCAGGTCGGTATCGGCCGTTATGGCGCGCCTGCCTGCCACGATCTCACCGATCCGTTGGGCGGGCACACTGATCTCCTTGGCAAGGCGGTACTGGGAGATGCCCATCGGCCCCAGGAATTCCTCGCGCAGCAACTCGCCGGGCGTCACAGGTTTGAGCTTACGCATCGCCATTCTCCCTTAATGGTAGTCCACGATCTCTACGTCCTCCGCGCCGGCGGCCGTCCAGCGGAAGCACACGCGAAACTGGTCGTTCACGCGGATACTGTACTGCCCAGCGCGGTCGCCCCTGAGCGCCTCCAACCGGTTGCCTGGCGGTACGCGGAGGTCATCTATCCGGCCTGAGATCTGCAATTGCCGTAGCGCGCGTCGCGCTACCGGCGCGATGTTCGCCCACCGCCTGACCCGTCGGCCTTTAGCCAGGGCTTCCGTGTCGGCGCATTTGAACGTCTTGACCACGAAGGCATAGTAACGCTTGGCGTGCTTAACGTCAAGCGCAATGCTCCAGTAACCTGTCGTCGTAGGCCGGTGCAGTCACCCAGCGAAGTTGCGGCGCAGTCATGCGTGCTGTGTTATTGGGTGGTAAAGGAGCTCGGAATGAGTGGTGTGTGAGCGCGGCACGGTGGGTGGTCATTGGTCAGCCGGCGATCCAGCGGTCGGTTGTTCGGGGAAAAAATTGTGCAAGAGTCGAGTCAGGTGATTTTTTTAACAAAGCATTAAAACAAGACCGTGCGCAGTTCGGGGCGAATCAGTTGCTGCCGCCAATAACTTTAAACTGATTGCGCCATAAAACGCATAAAAACAGCCCTGTCCCCTATAAGCCTGCTCACACTCTTCATCCTCCCCCGTTGCTGGCGCTCGCCACCGCCACGCCGAGCTCTGACCGAAAACTCGCCAGCCCCCAGTCCCGAAGTTTCTGAAAGAAGACGTTGTAGCTCTTGGGCGAAATCATGTTGAATTGATAGCGCGTTGGAATCTTCTCCCTCAGATGCTACCTGAGCCTTTTCAAGGCGCGCAAGAGGAAACAAGATGGTAAAATGGTCGAAATTAACCTTTCGATAGCAAAACCCGTAATTGTTCAGTTAATGGACCGGTGCAGTGATTTTGAGGTGAAGGTTGTCGAAAATTTGGAGGCCATCGGGTTTGGCGAAATAGAAGAGGCGCAAACTCCTTCTTGACAAGCTACTATAAAAAATTCGAATGAGAGCCACCCACCAAAAGGGGATAAAAATGAGCGCCAAGAAGGGAAAGCAAGCTGAAGTGCAAAAACAGCTGTCGTTGCCCTTTGGTGACCTACCCGGAGATCGAGCAACTGCTCATCAGAATCCTCAATCCAATAGAGTAGGCTTTCAGCAGCGCCTACACGCAAAAACTGCGGCCACTCAGGATAACCACAGAAAAAAGGTAATCCAACAGCTTTTAGAACACGCAAATTCGCTTAACTGGTAAAATTCAATAGGTCCCTGTCCCTACCCCATTCCCCAGTCATCGCTTTGCCGCTTTCCGCTTCTTCGCTTCGGCCTTCGGTTTTGTCCTGGTCTTAGATTTCGGTGGATTCTTCCTGGGCCTGCCCGAAGACCTTCGCCCGGCTGGCTTCGCCGGTATCGCCACATCTTCAGGTGCGGGCGCCGCCTTCGTCGGGCGACGAGTCCTGGCCGGCTTCACCGGTGGCGTTGCGGTCTCGAGCTCAGGGCTGTCTGCGCCTCTATCGAGCTCCAGCCCGAACAGCTCGGACAGGTCCTCGTCGGCTAGGACCTTTTCGTCTGCGAGTCTTTTCTGCGACAATGGCAATCCCCTGCCCGCCTTGGCGATGAGGTCCTTCTCGTCGACCTTGCGCAGCTTGAAGAGCAGTTCGGGCTGCTCGTCGAGCCGGGCGCCGATGCCGTAAAGCACGGCCGCAACGTGTTTGCACATGGAGGCCCAGTCAGGGCAGCTGCACGAGAACTGGATCCCGGCCGGCGCGGGGAACAACCCGACCTGCTGCCGGCAGATGCGCTCCATGACACCCTTGGAGAAGCGGCCCTGCAGCAGCTCCACCAGCGAGCCGATCGTACCCGCGCAGTCAGTGCAGATCGATTTCCAGTGCGCCTTCGACACGGCAGACACCTTCACGGCCACCCGGTAGATCTCCGAGCCACTGACCAGGGCGTTCACCTCACCCGGCGCGATTTCAAGGTCGACCACCGATCCGTTGCGCACATAAGTGCGCCCGCGCGGCAGGCGGTTTTCAAAATCGCTGTAGCGCTCGAGATTGTCGCACCAGGCCTTACCCCAGAACGTCTTCGCGATGGTGCGGCCCTCGATCACCACCGGCACCACGAGGCGGCCCTTCTTCTTTAGCTTCTGCATCTCGCGCTCGGCCTTGCGCCGGCGCTCGGCCACGCAAACGTAGGGCCTCCAGCCGTAGTCGTCGTAACGGGACATGCCTCACCCCTTCAGCGCGGCGTTGAGATCGAGGGCGACGAGCTTGAGCAGCTCCTCGTCCTTCAACTCGGTCAGGTTCAGCTCGGCGCCGCCTTCGAGCAGTTCCCTGGAGAGGTGCTTCTTCGATTCGATGAGCTCGTCGATCTTCTCCTCGACGGTGCCGCGGCAGACGAACTTGTGGACCAACACGTTCTTCGTCTGTCCGATGCGGAACGCCCGGTCGGTGGCCTGGTTCTCGACCGCCGGGTTCCACCAACGATCGAAGTGCACCACATGCGAGGCGGCCGTGAGGTTGAGCCCAGAGCCGCCGGCCTTGAGCGACAGCACGAAGAACGGTACCGACTCGTCTTCCTGGAAGCGCTTGACCAGCTCCTTGCGTTTCTTTACCTCGGTGCCGCCATGCAGTACCAGTCCGGGACGGCCGAACACCCCGCCCAGGAACGACGCGAGCGGTGCGGTCACTTCGCGGAACTGGGTGAAGACGAGCACCTTTTCCTGCCTGGCCGCGATCACCTCCAACAGCTCGCGCAGGCGCGTCCACTTGCCGCTTTCGTCCTCGGCCCAGGCGCCGTCGCCCAGCCACTGCGACGGGTGGTTGCAGAGCTGCTTTAAGCGCATGAGAAAGACAAGCACCAGCCCCTTGCGGCGAATGCCCTCGGCTTCCTTGAGCTGTTCGGCCAGCTCTTTGACGGCCTGTTGGTAGAGCGCGGCCTGCTTGCGGCTGAGCTGGCAAAAGGCCTTGACTTCGGTCTTGTTGGGCAGATCCGAGATGACGGTCTTGTCGGTCTTGAGGCGCCGCAGGAGGTACGGCCGTATGAGGTCGCGTAGCGGGCCATACGGGTTGTGCGGTTTGTCTGCGAGGCGCTTGGTGTAGCTCGTGAACTCCCGAGCCGAGCCGAGCAGCCCCGGGTTGATGAAGTCGAAGATCGACCACAGGTCGCCGAGCCGGTTTTCGATCGGGGTACCGGTGAGCACAATCCGGGCCTGTGCCGTGAGCTTCTTTGCCGCCCGCGTTTGTTTGGCGTTCGGGTTCTTGATCGCCTGGGCCTCGTCGAGGATTGCAAGGGTCCACGAGGTGGTCGTGAGCCAGGGAATGCGCAGGAGCGAGCCGTAGCTCGTGATCACGAGGTCGACGTTTGCGAGCGTCTCTGGGCTAATCGACTTCAGCTCGACGGCCGGCAAGGCCGACGTATGCGCGATCATGGCCTTGAGCCCGGGTGCGAACCGTTCGAGCTCCGCGGCCCAGTTGGCGAGCAGCGACGCCGGGGCCACCAGCAGGCTCGGTGGCCGCGTGCCGTCCTGGACGCGCCGCAGCATGAGCAGCAGCGAGAGCACCTGAATGGTCTTGCCAAGGCCCATGTCATCGGCGAGACAGGCGCCCAGGCCGAGCCTGGAAAGCAGGTGGAGCCAGCGGACACCGACCTGCTGGTATGGCCGAAGGGTGCCGTGCAGCTCACGGCCGGGATCAAACTTTTCGAGCTCCTCGGGCGAGCGCAGCCCCTTGAGGGTCTCGGCAAGCCACGGCCCCGCGATGACGCGCGACCATTCGGGATCGGCGCCGGTCGCGGCTTCGTTCCGGGTGACGTCCGCCCCCGCGAGCAACCGCATGGCCTCGGCGAACGAAAGTCCACCCTCCGCTGCGAGCCGCTCGGCCTCCTGGAAGCGACCCATCATCCGCTGAAGCCGCTCGTGGTCGACCTCGATCCACTGGCCGCGGATGAGAGCGAGCCCGTTTGCGCTGACCAGGATCTCCTTCACCTCGCCGGGGGTCAGCCGGTCGCCGTCCAGCGTGAGCTCCATGCGGAAGTCGAGCAGCGCATCTTTCCCCACCGTGGACGGCGCCTTCGACCCGACGGTGGCAGTCGCCTGCGGCCGGTGCGGGCGCCCGGCTTTCCAGGTCGCGGGCATACGAATGACGACGCCGGCGCGCTCCAGTTCCGATACGTCGCCGAGAAATCGAAAAGCCTCCTGCGGCGACCAGCGCAGCGGATGAAAGATCTCGCCCGTGTCGACCATTTGCTTGAGCCAGGCGCAGCGTTCGGACGCGCGTTGAACCGGGAGCAGGAGCGACAGAAGGCGCTCCTTGTTGGCCGCGCCGGCATACTGGCGCAGTGCCTGGCCGAGGGGCAGGTGTTGGGCCTTGCCGTGCGCCGAGAGGCGGTCGGAGTAGGTCGCGAGGAAGGCGAAGGGCGCCTGCTCGTCCTTGCGGTTCTCGGCGAGGTTGAAGTGCACCTTGCCCACGACGTTCCAGGCCGGGTTCAGGCGCCTGAGGAAGTCCTGGACTGTGGTCTGCGCTTCGGCCTGCTCGGTGGCGAAAGCCTTACCGGTTTCCGCCCAGAGCGAGAGCATGACGGGGGTTGTCAGGTATTCGGCGCCGGGCATCATCGGAGCGGCAGCGGCCAGCGCCGCGATGTCCTTGGGAGGCGGGAGGGGCTCCGCGCGATGTTCGTCGAGATCAGGTCTGCTGCAGAGTGCGGCGACGTAGCGACCACTGAACTCACGCCAATAGACGAAGACCGGCGGCAGAACTTGGCCGACCTCAGCGGCACCCAGCCTCAGCAAGCCGTGTCCTGCCCCGCGATCGAAGGCCTGCCGGATGCGCTCGCCGAGCGCCGGCTCCAGCGCGGGCGCATCGTCCGACGCCGCAAGCAGGAGGCGGCCATGGGGCGTCAGGCAAAGGGTCAGGCGCAGGTCGGTCAAGGCAGCGTGCATCATTTTTTCAATACGGCTATGATGTCTTTGCCGAGAACCTTGCGCTGCCACTGCCTCAGCTCGGCCACGTCCGCCAGGTCTTCCGGTTTGGCGGGCTTGCGCAGGGCGATGGCCATCATGGCGGCCTTGCTGCAGACGAGCGATGGTTCGATCTTCAGGCGCCGGCCCTGGGCCTCGCGCCAGCGGCGCAGGCGTTGGATGAGATCCGCGGCGCCGGCGGATACGGTCGGTGGCCGGCGGCGCGGATAGCGGGGCAGCTGGGCGGTCGGCAAGTGCATGGCCACCTTGACGGCGGACAGAATGTCGCGGCCGTAGCGATCCATCTGGGCCGGGCTTAAGACACCGGCCTTTTCGAGATCGGCCGCATGCGCAGGCCGTGCGTTCGCGATGGCCAGCAGCGTCTCATGGCTGAACACCTTGAACAGGGGCCGGTTTTTTTCGCGGGCGATGTGCCGGCGGAAGGCCAGCAGCTCCTCGAGGACGGCAAGCCCCCTGGGGTCCAGGCGCCCGGCCCCCTTGCAGTTCATAAACAGCGGCGCCCCATCCGAGACCGTCGGCCGCACCTTGCTCAGGATCCGGCACTCTTCGCCGACCCAGGCCAGGCGGCCCTTGTCCTGCAGCTCTTGCTCCAGCCGCTCCGCCAGGGGGGCCAGGTAGCGGACGTCGGAGACGGCGTAGTCGAGCATCTCTTTCGGCAGCGGCCGCCGGGACCAGTCCTTGCGTTGAAATTTTTTGTTGAGACTGACGGCGAACAGGTTCTTGAGTACCGCCTCGAGCCCGGTTTCCTTGAAACCGAGGAAAAGGCAAGCGAGCTGGGTGTCGAAGAGGGTGTTGATGCGAATATCGAAATCCCGGTAGAGCGAGCGCACGTCGTAGTCGGCGCCGTGGAATACTTTTTTGATCGCAGGATCGCGAAAGACCGGTCTCAGCGCTGACAGGTCGGGAAGTTCCACGGTGTCGACCACGACATTTCTGCCGGGGATGGCGATCTGCAGCAGGCACACCCGCTCCTGGAAGTGGAACATGGAATCGGCCTCGAGATCGACGCCGATGACGGCCTCGCGCGCCAGTTCGTCCGCCAAGTCGGCGAGCTCGGCCGGGGAGGTGACGATATCGTGGCGAAGAGATTCGTCTTTAGACATTTTTCTGCTTGACCCGCCCGTCCCTTTTCCTTAGAAAGAGACTACTATGATTAACATAACACTTCCGGATGGTAACATAAAGAATTTTGAGCAGCCTTTGTCCGGGCTGGACCTGGCGGCGAGCATCTCCGAAGGTCTGGCCCGCAACTGTGTCGCGATGGAGCTGGACCAGCGGCTGGTGGACCTGAACGCGCGCATCGACCGGGATGCGGTCGTGCGTCTCGTCACCACGAAGGACCCGGAGGCGCTCACGATCATGCGCCACAGCGCGGCCCACGTCATGGCCCAGGCCATTCTGCGGCTCTACCCGGACGCCAAGCTCACCATCGGCCCGGTGGTCGAGGAGGGCTTCTACTACGACATCGACATGCCGCCGGTCTCGGAAGAGGACTTTCCCCGCATCGAGGCCGAGATCCAGAAACTGATCAAGGCCAAACTTCCGATCCGCCGCCGGGAGGTCACCCAGGCCGAGGCCTTGGCCCTTTACAAGAACGAGCCCTACAAGCTGGAGATGATCCAGGATCTGGCGGAAGAAACCATCTCCGTTTATGAGCAGGGCGAATTCGCCGATCTGTGCCGCGGGCCCCACGTGCCCCACACCGGCTTCGTCAAGGCCATCAAGCTGCTCAAGGTGTCGGGTGCCTACTGGCGCGCTGATCCGTCCCGCGCCCAGCTGCAGCGCATTTACGGCACCGCCTACTTTGACAAGAAGGAGCTCGATGCCTACCTGCACTTCCTCGAGGAGGCCAAGCGCCGCAACCACCGCAAGATCGGCCAGGCGCTGGAGCTGTTCAGTTTCCACGACGAGGCCCCGGGCATGCCCTTCTTCCACCCCAAGGGGATGGTCATCTGGAATGCGCTGTTGGACTACTGGCGCATGGAGCACCGTGCGGCCGGCTACGTGGAGACCAAGACCCCGATCATGTTGAACCGAGCGCTTTGGGAGCGCTCCGGGCATTGGGCGAACTATCGCGAGAACATGTACACCTCCACCATCGACGAGGTGGAGTATGCCATCAAGCCCATGAACTGCCCCGGTGGAATGCTGCTCTACAACAGCCAGCCCCATTCCTACCGGGACCTGCCGCTGCGGGCCGCGGAGGTCGGGCTGGTGCACCGCCACGAGCTCTCCGGGGTGCTCTCCGGCCTGTTCCGGGTGCGGGCCTTCCATCAGGACGACGCTCACATTTTCATGACGCCCGCCCAGATCGAACAGGAGATACTGGGGGTGCTGCGCCTCGTGGAGCGTATCTACGGAACCTTCGGCCTGGGCTTTCACCTCGAATTGTCCACCCGTCCCAAGAAATCGATCGGCACCGACGAGCAATGGGAAATGGCGACCCGCGGCCTGACATCGGCGCTCACCGCCTATGGCCGGGACTACAAGCTGAACGAGGGCGACGGCGCCTTCTACGGGCCGAAGATCGACGTCCACATCAAGGACGCCCTGGGCCGGACCTGGCAGTGCGGGACCATTCAACTCGACATGTCGCTGCCGGAGCGCTTCAACCTAAATTTCGTGGACAAAGACAACGAGCGCAAGCGGCCGATCATGATCCACCGGGTCATCTACGGGTCGATCGAGCGGTTTTTCGGGATCCTCGTCGAACACTTCGCCGGCCGGTTCCCGCTGTGGATGACGCCGGTGCAGGCCCTGATCCTGCCCATGAACGATGAGCTTGTCGCCTATGCCGAGGAGGTCAAGGCCCGGTTCGACGCGGCCGGCCTGCGCACCGCGGTGGACAGCCGCACGGAGAGTCTGAACAAAAAAGTGCGCGAGGCCCAGCTCGTCCACACGCCGCTCACCCTCACCATCGGCGCGAAGGAGAAAGAGGCCGGAACACTGGCGGTGAGGACCTTAGACGGCAAGGTGACCTACGGGGTTTCTCACCAGGGATTCATCGACGCCGTGCTCGACAACATTCGCCGGCGCGCGCTCACGCTGGATGTCTTCCAGGCCGGCTGACCCCATGCGCCCGCGTAAACTCAAGGCCAAAAAGACGCCCGCCAACGCCGGCGTCTCCACGAGCCGGATCCCCTTCTGCGACCTGCGCTGCGCGTGCGCTGATTTCGCTCGAGCCGCCGCACTCGACGGCAGCTGCCGCACCTTCACGGCGCTGTGGTGTAAAAAACTCGGCCGGCACGTGACCAAGAACGCGCCGTGCGAGGTGCGTTTCGGGCGGCGCCGGCCCACGACGGGATTTTAACTGTCCATCCATAAACGGCGTTTTTCGGTCCATGCCGGCGTTCTCGCTCTTCGCAATCCTCGGCAAAGCCTCACTTTGCCTGCGGTTGCGAAATCGCTGCGGCCTTGGCCTGAACCGAAATCCACCATTTCTGGATGGGCACTAACTAAGGTGACGCTCCATTTATGCTGCCGCGACTGATACGCATGCTGCCGGACTTGGTCCCGCTCAGCCTTTACTGCATTTTTATCTTCATCCAATCGGGCCTGCCGGTCCCGTTCGAGATGCCGGACGTGTCGCATTTCGACAAACTGCTGCACCTCGGGGGCTACGGGGTGATGGGCATTTTGTTCTATCGGACCTACCTGGCCGGCTGGCCCCAGGCAAAAAAGCGGCGGCTGATCTGGGCCAGCGTGATCTCCACCGCACTTTACGGGTTGAGCGACGAGATCCACCAGTATTTCGTCCCTCAGCGCAGCGCGGACCTCCTCGACTGGGTCGCCGATGCCGCCGGCGGTGTCTTGGGGGCTGTCGTTTACCAGCGGCTCTTTGATTCCACCCGCAGGATCCGGAAGCTGCATCCGCCTCCGCGTTGATTGACAAAACCGGTGCGTTCATATAGAGAATGATCTCACGCTTCACATTTTAAGTGTTAAGCTATAAATTTATAATGATAACGAAAACTTAAAACTTTCTGAAGGGCCTATGACCGAGAAAGCGAACCCGAACCCAATTACGATCAACGGCAGCGAATTCACCTTTCAACCTGGTGAAACCATTCTCGAAGTCGCCCGGCGCAACGGCATCGACATTCCAACACTTTGCCATCTAAAGGCAGCGACCCCCACCGGCGCCTGCCGCGTGTGCCTGGTCGAAGTGCAGGGCGCTCGGTCGCTTGTGGCCTCCTGCGCCATGCCGGCGGCCCCCCGGATGGTGGTCCTTACGGAGTCCCCCAAGGTGCTCACCGCCCGGCGGCTGGTGATTCAGTTGCTGCTGGCGTCTGGAAACCACAACTGCCTCATGAAGGGTTCCGACGGCCGCAGTTTTGAAGAGTACGCGGCCCGGTTGCAGCGTGCCGGCGGCGGCATCGAGCCCTGCCCGGTATGGGGCGACTGCCGGCTGCAGGAGCTGGCCTGGCGCTACGGGCTGACCGGCGGGCGTTTCAGCCCCACCCCGGTCCGCTACCCGCTGGAAGACGTCAACCCCTTCATCGTGCGCGACTTTGCGCGCTGCATCCTGTGCGGCCGCTGCGTCCAGGCCTGCAACGAGGTCCAGGTGAACCAGGCCATTCACTTCGGCTATCGTGGCGCCAAGAGCAAGATCATCGCGGCCGGCGACCGGCCCTATCGCGACTCGGACTGTGTGTTCTGCGGCGAATGCCTTCAGGCCTGCCCGGTGGGAGCCCTGGTGGAGAAGAATTCCCGCGGCAAGGTCTGGCCGAGAGATATCCAGAAGAAAGTCCGCACCACCTGCACGTACTGCGGCGTCGGCTGCCAGACGGAGTTGCACCTCAAGGACAACGCCGTGGTCAAAATCACCGGCGTGGAGGGGGTGGCGCCAAACTACGGCAGCCTGTGCGTCAAGGGACGTTTCGGCTTCGATTTTATCGGCTCGCCCGAACGCCTGAAGACTCCGCTGATCCGCGAAAAAGACGGATTCCGGGAGGCCACCTGGGAGGAGGCGCTCGGTGTGGTGGCACGCCGGCTGGGCGAGATCAAGGCCGCCGACGGGCCGGACAGCATCGGGGTGCTGACCTCGGCGCGCATCACCAACGAGGAGAACTACATCGCCCAGAAGTTTACCCGGGCGGTGCTGCAAACCAACAACATCGACCATTGCGCTCGTCTCTGACACTCCTCCACTGTGGCCGGTCTGGCCGCAGCTTTCGGAAGCGGGGCGATGACCAACACCATCGGCGACATCGCGCAGGCCGACGTGATCCTGATCGCCGGCTCCAACACCACCGAGAATCACCCCGTCATCGCGGCCGTCGTCAAGCGCGCCGTGCACCTGAAGGGCAAGAAGCTCATTGTGGTCGACCCCCGGCGGATCAAGATCAGCAGCTTTGCCCATTCCTGGCTCAGGCCTAACCTGGGCACCGATGTCGCCTGGATCAACGGCATGCTGCACGTGATCATCGCCGAGAACCTGCACGCGCAAGAATTCGTGCAAAACCGCACCACGGGATTCGAGGCGCTCAAGCAGGCCGTTGCCAAATTTACCCCGGAATATGTCGAAGCCATCACGGGCATCCCCGCGCGGGACCTGAGGCAAGCCGCGCGCCTCTTTGCAGGGGCTGAGCGCGGCAGCATCCTGTATTGCATGGGGATCACCCAGCACACCACCGGCACCGACAACGTCAAGTCGCTCGCCAACCTTGCCATGCTCTGCGGCCACCTGGGGTTCGCCGGCGGCGGGGTGAACCCCCTGCGGGGTCAGAACAACGTCCAGGGCGCCTGCGACATGGGCGGACTGCCGGATGTATTTTCCGGCTACCAGAAGGTGACGGACGAAGCCGCGCGCCGGCGGATGGCCGAGGCCTGGAAGGTGGAAAAACTGCCGGCCTTTGCCGGGCTGAAGGTGACTCAGATGATGCCGGCCGCCCACGAGGGGAAACTCAAGGCAATGTATATCATCGGCGAAAACCCCATGGTCTCCGACCCCGACCTGAACCATGTCGAAGAAAGCCTGAGTCATCTCGACTTCCTGGTGGTCCAGGACCTCTTTCTGACCGAGACCGCCGCGAAAGCCGACGTCGTGCTGCCCTCGGCCTGCTACGCGGAAAAAGACGGGACCTTTTCCAACACCGAGCGCCGGGTTCAGCGCGTGCGCAAGGCGGTCGAAGCACCCGGCGAGGCCCGCGAAGACTGGAAGATCATCTGTGACATCGCCGGCCGCATGGGCTACCCTATGCCCTACGCCGACAGCCGGGAGATCATGGACGAACTGCGCCGCGTGACGCCTTCCTATGCCGGGATCAGCTACGAGCGCATCGAACACGAAGGCATCCACTGGCCCTGTCCGAACGAGGAACATCCGGGCACGCCCATCCTGCACCGCGAGCAGTTTACCAACGGCCGGGGCGTGTTCCACGCCATCGACTGGATCCCTCCGGCCGAAAGCGCCGACAGGGACTTCCCGCTTTATCTGACCACCGGCCGGGTGCTTTACCAGTATCACACCGGCACCATGACCATGAAGACCGGCGGTTTGAACGAGATCGCACCGGAGTGCTTCGTCGAAATTTCCCCGGCCGATGCGAAGGCCAACGGGGTTCAGGAGGGCACCCTTGTCACCATCGCCTCCCGGCGGGGGAGCATCCAGGCCCGGATCCGGGTCTCCCCCAAAGCGGTGTCGGGAACTGTGTTTTTGCCGTTCCATTACGCCCGGGCCGCCGCCAATCGCCTGACCAACGCCGCCCTGGATTCGATCTGCGGCATCCCGGAGTTCAAGGTCTGCGCGGTGAAGCTGGAGCGGGCCGCGTGAGGGGGAAAGGAACCAGTGATGAGTGATGAGTGATGAGTAAAGAGTGGGGTTGGCGAGAAACCATTCCCGTTAGAACAACAGCATATCCTGCCCGGATGACCACGGTCCGATAAAAAAACCCGATCCTTTGCGGATCGGGTTTTTTATGGAATTTTATTTTTTACTCGTTACTCATTGCTCATCACTTTGAACTTCATTCCTCCACTTCCCGCGTCTCCGGCATGAGCAGTTCCGCCAGGTCCTCGCCCAGGTAGGTGCGTTCGTTCGGTCCCAGGATTCCCAGGGCCAGGCAGATCATGGTCCAGAGATGAACCGTGTGGTAGCCCCCCTCGTAGTGCTCGCTCAGGTCGTGGATCTGGGCGTGGCAGTTGTGGCAGGGGGTGATCGCGTAGGTGGCGCCGGTCGCCATGATCTGCTCGAACTTCAGTTTGCCGTAGGCGCGGCGTGCCTCCGGGAGGCCGGCCTGTAGAAATCCGCCGCCGCCGCCGCAGCAGTAGTTGTTGGAGCGGTTGGGGGTCATGTCGACGAAGTTCTCCTCACCCACGACCGCTCTGACCACGTAGCGCAGGTCTTCGGCCACGGGATCTCCAAAACTCTTGCGCACCAACTGGCAGGGGTCCTGGACCGTGAACTTGATCTTGAGGTCCTTGTTCCAGTCGGCGTTGACCTTGAGCTTGCCCTCACGGATCCACTGGGCATAAAGCTGGATGATGCTGACGATCTCGAACTTGTGGGGGATGTTGTACTTTTTCAGTCCGGCCCGGACTGCGAAGAGTTCGTGCCCTCACTCGGTATTGAGCCAGTATTTGCAGCCGAGGTCGTCGACGGCCTTGGCCTTCACCTCCACGATGTGCTTCCAGGCCTCGTCATCGGCCATGAACATGCAGTAGTTCTCTGCCGCCCAGCCCTTCGTGCCGTAAGTCCAATCGGCGCCGGCCAGGTGCATGATCTTCCACAGCGGCACCATCTCGTCCGGTTCGGTGACCGGTTCGCGGGAGTTCTGGTTCAAAAAATACGTCGCACCCTGCTTGTTGACCGGTGCCTGGAGCTCCTCCCAGCCTACCTGGGTGTTGCGGACCTCCTCGGCGACGTCTTCGACCACGAACTTGAAATCCTCCTCGGAGGCGCCCATCGCGCTGCAGGTGTCGTGTTTGAGGGCCATGTCGCAGGAGCCCCGGATCCCCTTGGGGCGCTCGTCCCGCGGTCGGCTCTGCCGGACGTTGAACACCAACTGGGGGATGTCGATTTTCATCGGGCAGACATAGATGCAGCGCTGGCACATGGTGCACATCCAGGCCCATTCCGATTTCAGGAGTTCCTCGTCCATGCCGAGGGCGGCCATGCGCAAAAACTTGCGCGGGTCCATGCCCTCCAAGCCGGTGGCCGGGCAACCGGACGAGCAGGCGCCGCAGGTCAGGCAGAGGTTGAGATTTCCGCCATCGGGCAGCAGCTGCCTCACCTTGTCTATGAACATGCTTTTCTTTTTACCGCTGATTTTGATCGCTTCTTCAGCCATTCCAATTAACCT
Source organism: uncultured delta proteobacterium (assembly GCA_963785045.1). Taxonomy (GTDB): domain Bacteria; phylum Desulfobacterota; class Desulfobacteria; order Desulfobacterales; family SpSt-501; genus SpSt-501. Next base: position 80,364 of record CAWAUC010000005.1, read on the forward strand.
CCGTTGGAATTATCAGGGCCAGTTGATTATTTAATGCTTGAGCATACTAAATTGATGCGAAAACACAAGCGAAAAATGACGGTGTGCCGGCCAGCCGTCAAACCGTAAACACCGATGAGCCGGTCGTCTTGCGCCCTTCCAGGTCCCGGTGAGCGCGCGGGGCTTCAGCGAGCGGGTAGGTCTGGCGCACCGTGACGGTGACCGTCCCGTTTTGCACCACCTCGAAGAGGTCCCGGGCATGGGCCAGGAGGTCCTCCCGCCGGGCGGTGTAGGCCATGAGCGAGGGACGGGTCAGGAATAGCGATCCTTTTTGCGCCAGGAGAGCCGGGTCGAAGAGCCCAATCGGCCCGGAGGACTGGCCGAAGGAGACCAGCATGCCCATCGGCCGCAGACAGTCGAGGGACTTCAGGAACGTGGTCTGGCCCACCGAATCGTACACGACGTCGACCCCCTTGCCGCCCGTGATGTCCTTCACGCGGGCCACGAAGTCCTCCTTCGTATAGACGATCGGGTGTTGGCAGCCGTTGGCTTTAGCAAGCGCGGCCTTCTCGGGGCTGCCCACCGTTCCGATCACGGTTGCGCCTAAATGCCGGGCCCATTGGCAGACGATGCTGCCGACTCCGCCGGCGGCGGCGTGGATCAGCAGGGTCGTACCAGCCTTGACCGGCCAGCAGCCCTTTAAAAGATACCGCGCCGTCATGCCCTGGAGCATCATGGCGGCGGCCTGCACCGCGGGTATGCCGGCGGGCAACTTCACCAGGAACTGGGCCGGAATGCAGCGCTTCTCGGCGTAGGCCCCGGGCGGCCCTCCGGCATAGGCCACCCGGTCGCCCACGGCCACTTCGACCACTTTCGGGCCGATGGCTTCCACCACTCCGGCGGCCTCCAGGCCCGGGGTGGCCGGCAGCGTGGGCAGAGGGTAGAGGCCGGAGCGATGGTAGACGTCGATAAAGTTCAGGCCGACGGCCTCGTGGCGCACGAGGGCCTCGCCGGGGCCGGGGGTTCCGGGGTCAACATCTTCCCAACGCAGGACTTCGGGTCCGCCGTGCTGATGGATGCGGATGGTTTTGACCATTGAGTTATCCTCCTGTCATACTCCAATTATTTTAACCAGCGCCCGCTTGCGGCGGCGGCCGTCGAACTCACCGTAGAATATCTGCTCCCATGGCCCAAAGTCAAGCGTCCCCCGGGTCACGGCGACCACCACCTCCCGGCCCATGATTTGGCGTTTCATGTCGGCTCACATTTTTTTGAACAGCTGGCCGGCGCATGTCAGCATCGGGTCCCAGGCGGGGCCGAAGGGCGGCGCATAGGCCAGGTCCGTCTGGAAGAACTGCGCTACCGTCAGGCCCGCGTGCAGTGCCACGGCGGCCCCGTTGATGCGGTGCGCGGCCCCCTCGCGGCCGACGATCTGCATGCCGAGCAGGCGCCCCGTTTTCCGGTCGCCTACCGCACTGACCCACAGAACCGAGGATCCGGGGAAGGAGTGGGCCTTGGTGCTGGACCTGATGGTCGCCTCCACCGGCTCGAAGCCGGCGTCCCCGGCTTCTGCGACGGTGAGGCCGGTGCGCGCCACCTCGAGGCCGAACACCCGGAAAACAGCCGTCCCGGCGACCCCGTCCAGCGCGACCGTTTTTCCGCAAACGGTGTCCGCCACGGCCCAGCCGGAGCGATTGGCCCTTAGTGCGAGCGGGATCCAGGTTTTTCGACCGGTCACGACATGGTAGGTGTCGGCGCAGTCGCCGGCGCTGAAGATCACCGGGTCCGAGGTGCGCAGCGTGCGGTCCACGGCGATGGAATTTCCGACGCTGAGTGCGAGCCCGGCTTGCTGCGCGAGAGCGCTCTGGGGGGTGACGCCGACGGCGGCGAGCACCATCTGCCCGCTGAAGGTCGCATCGGGGCAGACCACTGAAAGCCCGCCGTCCGCGGTCGCAATGCGCTGCGGCCGGAGACCGGTGTGAACTCCGATCCCGTGGGTGCCAAGCTCCGCGCGGACGGCCGCGGCGAGTTCCGGTGCAAGCCAGGGCATGAAGACCGGGCCGGGTTTGATCATGTCCACGTCGATGCCGAGGGTCCGCAGACTTTCAACGATCTCCATGGCGACGTAGCCCATCCCCAGGACGATCACCCGTCGCACGCCGCCCCCGGCCAGCAGGTCCTTGATGCGCCGTCCGTCCTCCAGCGTTTTGAGCAGATGCACCCCGGGCCCATCGGCGCCCGGCAGCGCCGGCCGAACGGCCGAGGCGCCGGTGGCGATCAGGAGGCGGTCGTAGGGCTGCGTGAAGCCTTGTCCTTCCCGGGTCGTACCCTGCACGACCCGGTGGTTGCGGTCGATGGCTTGCACGCGATGGCCGGTGCGCAGGTCGATGCCTTGCTTTTCACGAAACGCCTCCGCCCGCCGCACCACCAGGTCTTCGATGTCTCTCTCCGGCGCCGCCAGATTGTAGGGGAGGTTTCAGGCGCTGTAAGAGACGTCGCCCGTCTGTTCGAATACGATCACGTTCAGATCGGGCCGGTTGCGCTTGGCGCGGCTCGCGGCGCTCATGCCGGCCGCGTCCCCGCCGATAACGACGAAGTTCATGGGTGGGTTCCTTCCGGGGTGGATCGATGCTGCCTTGATTTTTCGAGATGCTCCCGTTAAGCTTCTACCCCGATCGCGCATAATTTTCAATCACCATCAGCAGGATAAGCAGGCCCCTTCCATGACGGCCCTTCGTTTCAGAATACGCCGCATCGAGTCGCAGCTGGCCGAGGCCATGGCCAGGGATCGTGGTGCGCTGCGCCGCGGCCTGGACCGGCTGCGGCAGGCCGGGGACCCGTCCCTGAGCGAGGCCGCCCTCGACCGGCTCGAGGCGAGGCTGTCGGCGTCCATCGCCGCCAAGATCCGCCGCCGGCAGAGCCTCCCGCCGCTTGTCTTCCCGGAAGCGCTGCCCATCACGGCGCGCAGGGAGGAGATCGTCGCGGCCATCCAAAAGCATCCCGTGCTGATCGTCTCCGGCGAGACCGGCTCAGGCAAGTCGACCCAGATTCCGAAGTTCTGCCTGGCCGCCGGCCGGGGCCTCGACGGGATGATCGGTCACACCCAGCCGCGCCGGATCGCGGCCGTTGCGGTGGCTCAGCGGATCGCCGAGGAACTGGGCCAGCCTATCGGCAACGCGGTGGGCTACAAGATTCGGTTCAGCGACCGCACGGCCCGGGATGCTTATATCAAGATCATGACCGACGGCATCCTGCTCGCGGAGACCCAGACCGACCGCTGGCTGTCTGCCTACGACACGATCATCGTCGACGAAGCCCACGAGCGCAACCTCAACATCGACTTCATCCTGGGCTACCTCCATCGGCTCCTCGAGCGCCGGCGGGATCTCAAAATCGTGATCACCTCCGCCACCATCGACACCGAAAAGTTTTCGCGGGCCTTCAGCGGCGCGCCGGTGATCGATGTGACCGGCCGGACCTTCCCGGTGGAGGTCCGCTACGCGGATGCGGGCGCAGTCGGCGGTGACAACGGCGAGGTCACGCATGTGGAACTCGCCGTTCAGGCGGTTGACGACATTCTGCGCGACCGCCACGGGGGCGATGTGCTCGTCTTCATGCCGACCGAGCAGGATATCCGCGATGCCTGCGAGGTCCTGGAAGGCCGGGCCGGCGGCCACGCGATCATTCTGCCGCTCTTCGCGCGTCTGTCCGCCGCCGACCAGACGCGCGTGTTCAAACCCGCCGGCCGCCGCAAGATCATCGTGGCGACCAACGTGGCCGAGACGTCCATCACGATTCCCGGCATCCGCTATGTGGTGGACACCGGCCTGGCCCGGATCGCGCGCTACTCCCCGCGCACGCGGACCACGGCACTGCCGGTGGCGCCGATCTCCCGCAGCAGCGCGGACCAGCGCAAGGGCCGCTGCGGCCGCGTGGCGCACGGGGTATGCATCCGCCTGTATGCGGAGGAGGACTACCTGGCGCGGCCGCAGTTTACCGCCCCTGAGATCCTGCGCGCCAATCTGGCCGAGGTCATCCTGCGCATGATCGCGCTCGGCCTCGGGAACGTGGCCGATTTCCCGTTCATCGACCGGCCCGAGCTCAAGAGCATCCGCGACGGTTTCAACCTGCTTGCCGAACTGGGGGCCATCGAGGAGGGGGAAACAGAGAAGGCGGAAGAGGCAGGGCGGAAGGCGGAAGAAAGAAAGGGCAAGGCTGCGGGCGGCAGGGGCCAGCCGGAAACGCCCAAAGCAGAAGGGGATAGACGCAAGGGGGAGGGCGGAAGAAAGGATGCGGTGCGGCTGACGGAGACCGGGCGGTTGATGGCCCGGATGCCGCTTGACCCGCGACTGTCACGGATGCTGATCGCGGCCCATCAGGAAGGCTGCGCGGCGGACATTGCCGTGATCGCCTCCGCCCTGAGCATCCAGGATCCGCGCGAGCGGCCATCCGAAAAGTCGGCCGAAGCCGACCGCATTCACGCCGCCTTCAAGGCCCCGGCCTCGGACTTTCTGACGCTGCTGAGCGTCTGGAAGCGTTTCCGCCAGGCGCGCAGCGAGCAGCCGAGCCGCAGCGCCCTCAAGCGCTTCTGCCGCGATCACTTCCTGTCTTTTCGGCGGATGCGCGAGTGGGAAGACATCCACGCCCAGATCACCGACATCATGGCCGAGTTCGGTTGGCGCCGCCGCCGGGCGGGCACGGGCGAACCCGACTTCGGCCGGATCCACCGCTCGATCCTGGCCGGGTTTCTGTCCCACATCGCCGTCAAAAAGGAGAAGAACATCTACCGGGCGACCCGCGGCCGTGAGGTGATGATTTTCCCGGGCTCGGGCCTCTTCGGCTCCGCCGGCAACTGGATCGTGGCCGCCGAGATGGTGGAAACCTCGCGGCTGTTCGCGCGCACGGTGGCCACCATCGACGCGGGCTGGCTCGAGCCGGCCGGCGGCAAGCTGTGCCGGTCGGTGTTCACGGACCCGCGCTGGGACATGCAGCGGGGCGAGGTCGTCGCTACCGAGCAGGTGAGCCTCTTCGGCCTGGTCATCGTGCCGGGCCGAACCGTGGCCTACGGACGGGTCAACCCCGCGGAGGCGACGGAGATCTTCATCCGCCAGGCCCTGGTGCGCGGGGAGATCGAGCGGCCTTTGGGCTTCATGCGGCACAACCAGGAAATGATCGGTCGGGTCCAGGGCTATGAGGACCGCCTGCGGCGCCGAGATCTGTTGATCGATGAGCAGGAGCTGGCCGCGTTCTACCAACGACGCTTATCCGGCGTGTGCGAGGTGCGTTCCCTGGCCGCCCTCATCAAAACCCGGGGCGGTGATGCGTTTTTGCGCATGACCGAGGCGGACCTCCTGCGCTACCATCCCGACCCGGCGGACTTGGCCCTTTACCCGGAGCGGATGGCCGCAGGCGGCCGTGAGCTGGAGGTTCGCTACCGCTTCGAGCCGGGCGCGGAGGCAGACGGCGTCACGCTGCGGGTCCCCGCGGCCGTAGCCCCCGAGGTGGCACCGGAGGCGCTGGAGTGGCTCGTGCCGGGGCTTTTGCGGGAGAAAATCGAAATCCTGGTGCGGGGATTGCCCAAGTCGATCCGCCGCCGCCTGGTCCCTCTGGCGAGCACCATCGACGCCATCATGAGCGAGATGCCGCGCCGCGGCGGCCCACTGGTTTCCGCCCTGGGGGAGTTTCTCCACCGCCGTTTCGGCATTGATGTTCCCGCGGCGGCGTGGCCGGCCGGCGCCGTGCCGGACCACCTGTGCATGCGTGTGGCGATCACGGCCGCCGATGGCCGTGAACTCGCTGCGGGCCGCGACCCCGCGCTGCTGAGGCGCTCCGCAACCCCCGGCCACATCCCGGCCGAGGCCCGGGTGCGCTGGGAAAAGATCGGCCTCACCCGCTGGGATTTCGGCGAGTTGCCCGATGTGGTCGACAGCCCCCCGGGTGCACGCAGCGCCTGGGTGGCCTACCCGGCCCTGGAGGCCGGGCCGAGCGGCGTGAACCTGAAGCTCTACCCGCGGCGCGATCAAGCTCTGGCCGCCCACCGCAACGGGGTGGCCGCCCTCTGCACGATTTACTGCGCCAGGGATGTGAAATTCCTGAAGCGCACCCTGACCCTTCCCGAGGAGGTGCATCCATCGGCACGCTATCTCGGCGGGGCCCGGGCGCTGGAGGCCGCTATGGTCGAGCGCGTGCTGCAGGACCTCTTCGCTGCGGACATCCGCTCGCCGCAGGGCTTCGAGGCCCTAGCGACGGCCGGCGCCCCGCGGATCCTGCCGGCCGGGCGCGAGCTTCTCTACGCCGTGATCCCCGTGCTCGGAGCTTATGCGGAAGCCCGCGAGAAGATCGCCGCCCTCGGCCGGGGGGGCGGGTTGCTTGCGGACTTCGGCCGTGCCCTGTCGGAGGAACTGGCGCACCTGGTCCCGAACCACTTCATCCCGCTCTACGACCGCTGCCGACTATCCGATCTCGTGCGCTACATCCAAGCGCTTGCCATCCGAGCGCGCCGCGGAGCCGTGGACCTCGAAAAAGACCGGGCCAAGGCGGCCGGGGTCGCACAGGTCACCGGGCGGCTCGATGGGCTGCTGAACGCTCTTTCCCCGGCGGCATCGGAGCAGAAACGCCGGGCGCTCGAAGCGCTTTTCTGGATGATCGAGGAATACAAGGTGTCGATCTACGCCCAGGAACTCGGCACCGCCGTGCGGGTCAGCTCGAAGCGGCTGGAGGAGAAGATTGCAGAGGTCGGAAGAATGGCGTGAGAAAGTTACGAGTAACGAGTGATGAGTAACGAGCAACGACATAACACAGCAGCGAAGACTGATTCTTTACCACCGCTGGTCAGCGTCATCATCCCCGCTTTCAACCGCGGCTGGTGCCTGCGGGAGGCGGTGGATTCGGTGCTGGAGCAGGAGTTCACGGACTTCGAACTGATCGTAGTGGACGATGGCTCCACGGACGGCACCGCCGAGCTTCTGGAGGCTTACCGGCCGAAGGTGCGGCTGCTGCGGCAGGCAAACCGCGGGGTGAGCGCGGCTCGCAACCGGGGAATTGCCGACGCCCGCGGGGACCTGATCGCCTTCCTGGACTCCGACGACCTCTGGCTGCCCCGGAAACTTTCAACCCAGGTCGAATTCTTCCGCGTGCACCCCGACGCCCTGATCGCCCAGACCGAGGAGTGCTGGGTGCGCAAGGGCCGGCGGGTCAACCCGGGTGAGCGGCACCGCAAGCGCAGCGGGATGATTTTTGAGCCCTCGCTCGATCTGTGTCTCGTGAGCCCCTCGGCGGTGATGGTGCGCCGCGAGCTGTTCGACCGGGTGGGTTTATTCGATGAAGGCCTGCCGGCCTGTGAGGACTACGACCTGTGGCTGCGTGTGAGCTGCTGCATCCCGATCCACCTCATCGACATCCCGCTCATCGTCAAGCGCGGCGGCCACGCCGATCAGCTCTCCCGCGCCTGGGGGTTGGACACGTTCAGAATCGCCGCCATGGTGAAACTGCTGCATGGCGATGTCCTGACCGAGCTGCAGCGGCAGGCGGTCCGGCGTGTCCTGCGACGCAAGTGCGCTGTCTACGCCGGCGGCTGCCGTAAGCGCGGGCGAATCGAGGAGTCTGAGCAGTATGAGCGGCTGGCGGCGGAATATAGTAACGAGCAACGAGTAACGAGTAACGAGTGTGAAAAAACACAAGGGGTTGGCGGTGGGGAGTTTTTTGCTTGGAACGGAGGCTCGTGGACGCAGCCCCCATGGCGAAGGCGCACGTAGATGCACTGTCACTGTGTTTTTTTTCGACTCGTTACTCGTTGCTCGTTACTTCATCTTGAAAGCTACCCCTGCGTGACCCTCAGTACCTCTTCGAGCGTCGTCTTCCCTTCGCGCACTTTTTCGATTCCGTCCTCGCGCAGCGTGACCATCTTTTCCTTGACCGCCAGGGACTTGATGCGGTTGGAGTCGAAGGTCTGGATGATCAGGCTTTTCAACTCCTCGCTCATCCGCATGATCTCGAAAATGGCGATCCGGCCGCGGTAGCCGGTCTGAAAGCACTTCTCGCAGCCGGTCGCTTTGTAGATGGGGTTGTCCGCGAACCGTTGGGGGCTGAGGCCGATGCTTTCCAGATACACCGGTTTCGGCGCGAAGGGCTGTTTGCAGTCCTTGCACAGGACCCGCACCAGCCGTTGGGCCAGCACGGCGAGCACCGAGGAGGAGATCAGGAAGGGCTCGACCCCGATGTCCACCAGCCGGGTGATCGCGCTCGGCGAGTCGTTGGTGTGCAGGGTCGAGAAGACCAGGTGGCCGGTCAAGGCCGACTGGACGGCGATCTCGGCGGTCTCCTTGTCGCGGATTTCGCCGATCAGGATCACGTCCGGGTCCTGTCGGACGATGGAGCGCAGACCGCGCGCAAAGGTAAGGTCGATCTTCGGGTTGACCTGGATCTGGCTGATGCCCTTGATCTGGTACTCGATGGGGTCTTCGATGGTGATGATGTTGATCCCCGGTTTGTTGATGGAGGTCAGGATCGCATACAGGGTCGTGGTCTTGCCGCTGCCGGTCGGGCCGGTGACCAGGACGATGCCGTTCGGCGAGCTCACCAGCTTCTGCACCATCTGCATGCGTTGGGGCGTGAGCCCGATGTCCTGCATCTCCAGCATGGAGCCGGATTTGTTCAACAGCCGCAGCACCAGCCGTTCGCCGAAGGAGGTCGGGATGGTCGAGACGCGCACGTCGATGTCCTGGTCCCCCACGCGCACGTCGAACCGGCCGTCCTGGGGCAGACGCTTCTCGGCGATGTTCATCTTGGACATGACCTTGACCCGGGAGAGCAGGGCGGGCTGGATCCACTTGGGCGGCGTGAGCAGGTCGTAGAGAATCCCGTCCACCCGGTAGCGCACCGTGAAGCTGTTCTGGTAGGGTTCGAAATGGATGTCGCTCGCGCGCGCCTTGATGGACTGCGAGATGATGTGGTTGACCAGCTTGATGATCGGCGCCTCGCTCGTGTCGTCGAGCAGGTCGGCGGTCTCCTCGATCTCGTGCAGGATGCTGCTGCCGTTCTCCTCCATGTCCTGGACCAGCTGTTCGGCCGAATCGCGCCGCAGGTCGTACTGCAGGTTGATGGCCGACAGGATGGTCTCCCGGGTCGACAGGACCAGGCGGTAATCGGGGGTTTTCAGCAGCCGCACCAGGTCATCCATGGCCTGGAATTCCAGCGGGTCACGCATGGCGATCACGCAGCCGGACTCGCACACGAATCGGCCCGGACTCGGTCGGATCCTCGGCGTACAGCCCGCAATCCAGGGCGGTCAAAGGTTTGCGGCAGTTCAGCGGCACGATCCAGTGTTTTTTCAGGAACTGGATCGGCACCTTCGCCAGCAATTCGGTATCGATGTCGTTGAGCGGGAGTTTCGGCCAGAAGGGGATGTCGAACTGAGCGCTCAGGGCCTCGAGCAACTGGGCCTCGGAGATGGTCTTCTGCTGCACCAGGATTTCGCCGAGCTGGCCGCCTTTCTCGGCCTTGAGCCGCTCGGCGGCGGCGAGCGCCTCCGCATCCACGCCGAAACGTGTCGTGAGTATGTCGGTCAGCTGATTCATGGGCTGGGCCGTGTTGCCTCACTGGGGGTTTCGAGCTTGATCTCGCCCTCTTTCATCTGGGTGGGGATATTGTCGGGCGCCGTCCTTTTTTCCGAGAGGAGACGATCGGACTCTTCGGGGCTTTTGATGACCCGGGGGGTCAGAAATACATACAGGTTGGTTTTCTGGTCGCCCTTGGTCTGGTTCCGGAAAAGCCACCCCAGCAGGGGGATGTCGGCTAAGCCCGGCACTTTGGTATCGGTGGTGCTCCGGCTGTCGTCGATCAATCCTCCGATCACGATGGTGTGGTTGTCTTGCACCAGTACGGTGGTATCGATGGTCCGCTTTTGGGTCACCGGCCGGGTGGCCGTGGTGGCGATGGTGGCAACCTGGTCCAGGCTGGTCACCTCGAGCGACAGCTTCAGGCGCACGTTGCGTCCCTCGCTGACGTGCGGGGTGATTTTCAGGATCTTGCCGATGTCCCGATATTCATACGACTCGTAGGTGCCCCCGGACACCGCGGTGGTGGCTTGGGTCTGAAAGGGCCGGTTCTCGCCCACGGTGATGCGGGCCTCCTCGTTGTCCGTGGTCAGGATCTGCGGGGTGGACAGGATGCGGAAATCGTTATCGGTCTTGACCGCGTTGATGATGGCGGTAATGTTGGACACGGTGACCCCGCCGATCGTGAAGGGCTCGGTCAGCAGGCCCAGGGCGAGCCCGGTGGGGTTCACCAGGCCGGTGACGGCGTCGGCGATGGTGGAAGACCCGCTGAAACCGCCGCCATAGACCCCCTTGTTGCCATTGATCCGGGTGTCCTCGAAGAGCTGCCATCGGATCCCGATGTTCAGGCTTTTTTGGGCATCGACCTCCATGATCAGGGATTCGATGTAGACCATGGAGCGGGGGATGTCGAGCTTCTTGATCACCGCCTCCACGACCTCGTAATCCTCCTTGTCGGCCATGATGATCAAACTGTTGGTGGCCTTGTCGGCGCTGATCTGGACCTTGCCGAGAAAGGCGGCGCTCATAGACTTCGTCGGAGCAGCGGTGCCTCCCGCGCCGCCCACCGACCCCGCGCCGCCTTGCTGAGAGGGCAGATTCTGCAGCACCTTGGCGAGATCCTCGGCCGAGGCGTGCTCGCAGTAATAGACGTTGATCCCGCCGCGGCCACGCGGGGTCTCCTTGTCGATGAGGGCGATGAGGTTCTTGATCCGCAGGGTGTCCGTGTCGCTGGCCAGGATCACGATCGTGTTCGTACGTTCGTCGGCCACGATGACCGGCGGTTTATCGACTGAGGCACCCGCTTGTGGCCGGGGTGGGCCGGTGGTTTTGAAGAGATTGGTCATCAGGGTCACCAGCTTGGTGGCGTCGGCATTCTGCAGCGGGATGATCGAAATCTGCTGGCCGGTGCCGGGCTGGTCGATCTGCTTCAGGATTTTGGCCAGACGCTGGATGTTCGACTGCATATCGGTGATGATCAAGGTGTTGGCCGGCGCATACCCAAGGATGATGCTGTTCTTGGAGACCAGGGGGGTGAAGAGCCGCTTGACGTCCTCCGGGTCCGCGTACTTCAGGGGAATGAGCTGCGTGATGACCTTGTCCTCGGGATTGGCCTTTTCCAGTTCGAGCAGGGTCTGGATGTTCTTGGTGCGCGCCTCGGGGGCCGGGATGATTTTCACGACTTCGCCGGCCTTCACCGTGGTGAACCCGTTCACCTCCAGCACGGACTCGAACACCTTGTAGGCTTCCTCCAGGGAGATGCGCGCCGGCGAGATGATGGTGACCTTGCCTTTGACGGCGTTGTCGACCACGAAGTTCGTCCCCGTCAGCTCGCTCATGAACTTGATCAGCAGGCTGATGTCGACGTTGTTGAAGTCGATCGAGACGAACTGCTCGTTCGGCTTCACCTCCGGTGCGCCGGGCTCCACCGGCTGGGCCGCTGCGCCGCACACCCACAGCAGGGCCCCCAGCGCCAGGCCGGTCCATGCCGCCACGTGGCGCCTCTTGTTGGGCTGAATGTTCATATCCACTCCCGGTGCGGCCTGGCCGCGGTTAGGGGCTTAATCGATCTTGTACTCAAGCGTCTCCTCGCGCCCCCGGCGCTTGATTTGGACCTGGATCGGCCCGTCCGGCGAAAGGGTGCCGAACACTTTCATGGCGTCGTCCACTGTGGTGATGGGCTGGTTGTTGACCCCGGTGATCACATCCCCATTGCGCAGGCGTAGCTTGCGGAAGATGGCGTTGGGTTTGATTCCGGTGATGGAGATGCCGGCCGGCTGCCCGTCTTCGATGTGGGGTCGGAACGTGGCCTGGCTCAGCAGGTCGCCGACATCTTCCAGGGCATTCTTAACCTGCTCGCTCGCCACCGCCACCACTTCGTTCGGCTGGGCGGCAGGCCGGGAGGCCTGGGCCGCGGCGGCGGGGCCCGTAGCGGCAGCCCGGTTAATGCCGGGCTCCTCCATCATCAGCACCTCATCCCGTCCGTCCACGTTCAAGACGACCTTTTGACGGAGCACCATCTTGACGGCCGCCTTCTGGATCGTATCTCCGGGGCGGTACAGGAGCTGCTCGCGGGTCTTCGGGTCCTCGATAACGGCATAGGTCTGGCCGTCGGGGCCGGTGACCGTGCCCCAGAGTTTCAGTTTCAGGTCCGTCTGCTTCAGCTTGTCCACATCGATCTCGCCGGCCCCTTTACCGGAATTGGCCAGCGGATTTTTGCCGGTGTTGAACAGGTTGCGGTCGATGATCGACTGGTAGTCCGAGTCGCCGCCGGTCGATTCAGGTCCGGCGGAAAGACTGCGGCCGGAATCGGGCACTGGCGGTGGGACGCTTGCGAGGCCGGCGGTCAGGACAGTATAAAAGATATTGACGCAGAAATACACCCCGATGGTCGCCAGCAAAAGGTTCGCGATGGTAAAGTAACGGTTGACCATAGTGCCACTATGTCGATTTATCGGCGGATCATCAATTATTTTTTTTGCACGGAGCGCCACGGGCCGGCCGTGCCGCTTGCGGCAGGTTCCGGCGCTCTATTCCCCCCCGGCGTGCTGCCGGCCGGGGGGATGCCCTCAGTTGAACGAAACCCCGGGCGAGTTCAATGCGCCGCTCACCCTGAAGGATATCCCCGTTCGGCGTCGCAGCATGGCCGGCGGCAGACTGCCCGCCACCTTGGCCAGGAACGCCGGGTGGGGGGTCACCCGCCCGCTCAGGTTCAACGCATTCTTGCCCCGCGCGGCATCCAGCGCGATGCTGCCGGACACCTCCGCATCCATATCGTCGCCTTTCATCCGCCCGTTGCGGACTATGACGGTGCCGTTCTGCAGGCTGAGCTCGGCCGCCGCCGTCCGGAAACTGAACCCATTCTGGTCGAAGAGGGGTGTTGCCAGTTCGACGCGGCCCTCGGAGACCGCCAGTCGGCCGGTGAGTATCCCCGCATCGTTGACGCCGAGGGTGCCCTCCAGACGCCCGGCAAGCTTGTTCCCGAAGAGGCTTTGGGTCGCTGGCAGCTTTTGGAGCAGCACCCCGGCCAGCCGGGCGTTGAAGCTGACCCGCTTTGGGACACCGGCGCTGTCGATCTCGGCGGTACCGGAGATCTGCCCGTTGCCCACGGTCCCGTCGAAGTCGTAGTGGGTCTTGGCCTGCCACAGCGAGAACAGGTCAGGGTGAATGGACAGCAGGTCGACCACGGCCAGCGGGGAGCTCGCGTGGTAAACCCGTACGCCTTTTAGCACTATGCCAACGGGCAGAGCCGGGCGCAAGTCCCCGATGGCCACGGACAAGCCCGGCAGACTGGCGCTCAGGCGGTGGGCCACATGGTCCCGCAGCGCCTCGGACGGGAAACCGATATAGAGAAACACCAGCGCGGCGCTCAACAGGTAGAGCCCCACCAGCAGCCGTCTGTTCCGAGTGCTCATCGGTTACCCCCTACGTTTCCAGCGTCTCGACCTGAAGAATGGCATCCAGCAGCCCCTCTTTCTGATCACGGCGGGTGATGGACAGCTTACTGACCGTCACCATGTTTTTTGAGTATTCCACTGCGTTCAAAAACGTCGCCAGCTGCTCCAGAGTGACCGCCTCCAGCTTCATTTCCACCCGCGAGAGCTTGAAGGTGCTGTTTTTTTGCTCCGTTTTCGTGGGGCGCATGTAGCTCACCCGCTCCTTGACGTGGGCCTGGCCGGCCAGCTGGTCCAGGAACGAGAACAGGGTAAAGCCCTTGTCCCGCCGGGTGAAGCGCGCCTCGGATTGCTTGGCCGCAGATTTCAGGCTGTCGTGGTCGGCCTTGAGCCGCTGCATTTCCGTGAGCATGGCCGTCTTGGCTTGCACGCTGCGCCGCAACTGCGCATTGCGGTCGAAAACGGGCACAATCAGAAACTGCACGATCAGAAAGATGATCAGGGCCAAGCCCCCGCCGGCGACGATGATCTTCTCGCGCTGGCTGAGCTTGCTCAGGTTCACACGCTTGATGATGGAGTCAAACACTATAGGTCCACCTTCAGTTGAAAATTCACTTCCTTGCCCGTGCGGTCCATGTTGGCCGAGCTGATGGTGACTTTTTTGAATCCGCCGATTTGTTCCAGGTGCCCTTTGATTTCATCCACCGCATTGAAGGCGGCTGTGGTGCCGGAGATCAGGATGGTTTCAGGCCCGATCACCATGCGGTCGAGCACGACCGGGATCTCCTCCGGGATGCTCTCGCTGATGCTCTTGAGGATGTCGATGCTGCGCAGCGCAGGCAAAGCCTCTCCGGGGAGTGCTGCGCTTTTCTTAAACTCCTGCAGGTTGATCTGCATCTGCTGGTAGGGGTCGGCGACCTTCTTGGCCTCCGGGAAGGTCTCCCGGAAGACGGCGGCCATCTGTCGGTCCAGGTCCGCCACGCGGCGGTTCAGCAGGGCGGATTGGATGAGCACGCTGGCAAACATCAGGATCAGCACGGCGGCGGCCAGAATACCGGTTCGGACAAGATTTTCCCGGTGCCGGGAGATGATCTTGCGGCCCGGGAACTGGCTCCGGTAAACATTCAGGCCCTCCAGACCCTCGATCTCCGCCAGCACCAGGGCGAGGGCCCCGTCCATTCGCAGGGGGTCCCAGGCGCTGGCATCGTCATCGTGCGGGACCCCGAGCAGCCGGGTGAGATCGGCAGGCTTCAGCTCGATCGGCAGGGCATCGTCCAGTGTCGCGAGGTTCATGCCCGCGATTCCGCTTCCGGTCAGGAAGATCGCAGCGGGCTGTTCCGGAATAGCGGAAAGTTCGTTGATCGCGCCCAGGGTCAGGCGGATATAGCTGCGGATGGAGCGGCCGCGCGCAGCCGGGTCGGCCGGCAGCGGAAACGTGCGGATCAGGCGGACCCCGGCGCCGGCGACAACGAACAATGCCCCGGAGGTCTCGCCGATGTCCAGACAGAGGGCGGTCTGATCCGGCTCGAGGTCGCGGCCGATCCACGTGGCGGCGGCGAAGCCGCTCAGGGTCACCCGTTCCGGATCGATCCTGACCGCGGCGAGGGCGGCGAGAATCGGGGCCAGCCGCTGCCGCTCCACCGCCACGGCCAGCACCTCGGTCTGGCCCCGGTCCTCGGAGCCGTCGAGAACCGTGAAGTCGATCAGCATATCGTCCGCCGGGTAGGGCAGGTGGGGTTCGAGCTCGTAAGGCAGCACCATACGGATTTTCTTGGAGTTTCCGAACGGGACAAACACATTGCGGCAGGAGAAGAGGGACGCCGGAACGGAAACGACGCAATCCGCGTTTTGCAGGTCCATCGCAGCCGCCACGGCCTCGAGCGCCGCCGGCAGCCCGTCCGACCCGTCCCGGGCTGCGTCGATGGGAACGGTGAGCGAGGCTGCAATGCGGCTTTCGCGCAGGCTGCCTTTGACCAGCACCGCATAGAGGCGGTCCGAGCGAATGTCGAGCCCGAGTACTTTTCTGCTCATAGCGTAAATCCCCGCCCGCGGTTCATCCGACCTGCCAGCTGAGGACGCGGCAGGTCCACTTGCCCGTCTTGGGAGCCTTCACCCGCTGGAGCACGGCGGTGATGGTGAGATCACCGTCGTGAAGTGTGGCCGTGGACTCCACCCGGAACAGGTCGCTGGAGGTCGTGATCAACGCCGGGTCGAGCTTGAGACCCGCCAGACCGGGTATCTGAGCAAACCAGTTCGGGTCTTGCAGGTTGACGGTCAGCTTGCCGGAGAGCATGTTGCTGCGAAGCTCGTCCAGGGTTTCCACCAGCTCCCTGTTTTCCTCCGGCACCAGCGCGAAGAGCACCGGCAGCTCGGCGGTGGCGATATTGATGCGGCCTGGAAAGGTGAACCCCGTGCCCGCCCCCGCCTCCATGCCATACACCGTGAGATAACGGGAGATTCCGGGAATCTCCGGTCGGCCGTAGAAGAGCTCCGGTGTGATGCCCTTGACGAGCAGCAGTTCGTCCAAGTCCTGCACCGGTCCGTTGCGGGCCTCGTAAGGCGGATCACGGCCTTCGTAGGTGCTCGATTCCGCGCCGCTCAGCCCGGTGACGGCGTCGTCGTCGCCGCTGTCCAGCCAGTCTTTCAGCGAGTTGATGATGGCTTGCGGCTCGCTGTCGTCCTTGAGATCCAGCTTGAGCTCCTTGCGGTCGTTGAAGTACTGCAGGAACCGCTGCCACAGTTGCCGCTGGGGCTCGTTGAACTGGCTCCCCTGCGGGAAGTTCACCAGGGCATTGACCTGGATCTTGCCCAACTCGTCGTGGATCGCAAGCGAGACTTTGCCGTCCTCGAAGGGGAAGTCCTGGAGCACCTCTTCGATCTTTACGGGGTCGGCCCAGTCATCCATCAGGGTGTCGGAGTTGTTTTCGGCCTTGTCCTTCGCGAGGATGGCCATGGCCACCTGCACCCCGGCCTTGGCCATCTCGGTCATGGTCAACTGGTCGCGGGCCGCGGCGCTGGAAACCAGTTCGAAACGGGCTCGGCGGTTGTACTCGAGCGAGGCCGCCACCAGCACCGTCATCACCGAAAGGGTAACGAGCAAAGCGACGCCGCGGTTGTTTTTCAGCGGATGGAGCAGGCGTCCAAGCATGGGTCAGCCCTGCTTTCTGCGGACGAGCGGGAGCCTGACCGCCGTCTGAAATAAAAAGACATCCTCGCCGGCCGCTATCTCCAGCCGTACAGCCACCATGGACGGTGTCGCGTTGGCAAATATCTCCGACTCGGAATCCCAGGTTTCGGAATCGGCCCCGTCCTCGGCATAATAAAGGAATGCCAACGATTTGACGTTTTCGCACAGGACGGGGTCGCTGCTCCGTTCTTCAAAGCGCGGGTATGGGTACAGGTGGTCGGCGCGCTTCAACTGGAAACTGCCGTCCGGCCTGGCCTGGACGTAATAGATGATCTCGGCGATCCCCTCGCGGGGGCTGCCTCCGAGCGGGACGTGCGCGCGACTGGCCAACTGCAGTTTAGCAAATTGTGTGCCACCAACGCTTTCGTTGGTTCCCTGCACGCGATACGGATCGGGCGGACCGTCGATTGCAGGTGGCTTGTAGAACGGCCGCTCGGCGATGGTAATGTTTTCAAGATCCGTCGTGATCCGGTTCAGGCAGTTCTTCCCCATCTCGAACGCGGCGCCGGCGTCTTCCATGGGCGCAATCGTGGAAAAGACCATGCTGAACGAAGCCATGACGGTGGTCACCACGATCCCCAAGATAAAAATGGCCACCAGGATTTCCAGGAGCGTAAATCCATCGGCCTGCGGCCGATGGATATTGGCAACGAGTAATGAGCAACGAGCAACGAGTGCGCTCCAAGGACCAATCCGGGAACCCCGGTCGTTTGCCGGTATAAGGTTGCTGCGCGATAAGGGACGTATCGCCATCACCTTCGCGCACTGGATTGGACAATGTTCGCCGTTGACTCGTTGCTCGTTGCTCATTACTCGCTGCTTCCCTGCTTATCGTTCGTTACTCTCGTGTGAACCGATACGTTCGGAACCCATAGGAGTGCTCGCCGTTGTTCAACGTCACCAGGACGTCGATGCGTTGCATGTCCCTGGCGAACTGGGGGCCCAGGGCTTGAGACGGAGCGTCTTCGACACTGATCTTCCACTGGTAGCCGGGGAACTCACTGCCGAAATCACCGTGGTCGGACAGCTTCTCCTGCGTGCGGGCTTCCTCCCAGCGCGCCAGCGCGCTGCGGGCCAGCAACGGGGCCTGGGTGTAGAACCGGCTTTCGATGCTCATGGAAATCGTCTGGGAATGGAGCCGGTAGACGCTCAACAGGACGATCGCCAGGATGCACAGCGCCACCATCACCTCGAGCAGCGTGAAGCCGGGAGGGCTTGGCCCCGCCGGAGGCCGGGAGCATGAAACTGCAATCGAATCGACCCTGTGCTTCTTGGCCCGTAAGCGTCGAGCGATGAGCGTTGAGCGGATCATGTCGTTTACCGCAGGTCCTCGAAGCCGACAAGGGTGTCGAACACCTGCACCCGGGAAAGAAAGGGCTCTATGAGGAACGAGCTGAACGCATCGCCGTGCTGCAGGTGAATCAACACCATTTCCGAATGACCGTCCCTGTAAAACCGGATGTCGGCTTGGCCGGCAGCCACGCGGCCCCGCCCCGCGAAATCTACGCTGACGACGCGGCCTCCGCCCGGCAGCAGCTGGGCCTGGAGCACGGCCCGGTCGACCTCCTCCGGGCTCATCGCTGCCGTCGTGTTCCAGATCCGGCCGGTCCCCAGGTCGATGTGCAGGGTCTGCCGCTGGTGGGTGCGCAGCGCTTCCTCCCGCAAGGCCTGCAGCTTCCCGATCAGCCAGCGATCGCTTTTCTTGGCATCGTCGAAGAACGGGGAACTTTGGAATCGGGGTATCGCGAAAAAGAAGACGATTCCGATCAAGGCCATGACGACGATGAGCTCCAGCAGGGTGAAGCCCCCGTTTCGATCCGGGCTGATCGTTCGGGTGTCTTTTGCGCAGCCGGCAGGCTCAGTCGACATCCCAGTTGTTGATGTCCTTGTTCTCGTTTTCGCCGCCTGGAACACCGTCGGCCCCGTAGGAGATGATGTCAAATTCCCCTTTGAGCCCCGGCGACAGGTAGATATAGTCGTTGCCCCAGGGGTCCTTCGGGACCTTGCCTTTTTCGAGATATCCCCCCTGCCGCCACTTCTTGGGTATCACCCCGGATTCGGGCCTCTGCACGAGGGCCTGCAGCCCCTGCTCGGTGCCGGGGTAGATGCCGCTGTCGAGCTTGTAGAGTTTGAGCGCGGTCTCCAGTGAGGCGATGTCCATTTTGGCCCGTACTTGCTTGGCCTCCTCCGGCCGGCCCATCAGCTTCGGGGCCACGTACATCGCCAGAATGCCCAGGATGACGATGACCACCATGATTTCGATCAGGGTGAATCCCTTTTCGCCTGCGATTCCGTGAAACGGCCGACCCCAGCGCTGCGTCCAGGCTGGAAGCTGGAAGCTGGAAGTTGAAAGGGCAAGGCGCCCAACAGCGGTCTTGTCCGGCTTCGGACTCCGAGCTTCACGCTTCGAGATAGCGACACCTGTATTGTTTTTGTGCGTGAGAATCATGTTGACGTTATCCCTTTTTCGTTCTCGTTTGGCCCCTTGAACCCGTTTGTTTCATTTTATCAACTGGTTCATCTCGAAGATGGGCAGGCAGATCGACAGGACGATGAACCCGACGATTGCGCCCATCACCATAATCATCATCGGCTCGAGGTAGGCCGTCAGGCGGAGGATCGTGGTTTCGACCTCGTTTTCGAATACATCGGCGACCTTATAGAGCATTTTTTCGAGCTCGCCCGATTGTTCCCCCACCTGGACCATCTGGATGGATAACTCCGGGAAGACCTTGCTTTCGGAAAGGGACAGCCACAGGGCCTTGCCCTTGCTGACCTCGTCGGCGGCCTGGGTTACGGCCTCAGAGATCAGAACGTTGCCCACGATGTTTTTGACGATGTCTAGGGCTACCAGCACGGTTACGCCGTTTTCCAGAAGCGAGCCAAGGGTCCGGCTGAAACGCGCCACCGCGAGTTTGCGCGCCAGGTTCCCGAAGACCGGCAGGCGCAGGGTGACATTGTCCGACCAGTGCCTGCCCTTCTCGGTTTTGCGGAATTGCCTGGCCGCGACGGCAATCCCCCCCAGCAGGAGCAGGATGGTCCACCAGTAGGTCTTGAAGAAACCGCTCAGGAAGATCAGCAGGCGGGTCGGGGTGGGCAGGACCTGCTTCATGTCCGTGAAGATCGTCGTTATAGTGGGTACAATATACGCCAATAGAACGAAAAGCACAACCGCCCCGAAAAAGAGCATGAATAGAGGGTAGGCCAAGGCGGCCTGGATGCGGTTGGCAAGAGCCTGTTGTTTCTCGGTGATCTCGGCCAGGCGCTCGAGGACGATCTCCAGGGTGCCGGAGGTCTCGCCGGCCCGCACCATGTTGATGTAGATCGGGGGGAATATGCCGGGGAACTGGCCGAGGGCGTGGGCGAAGCTGTTGCCCTCCACGATCAGATCCTTGATTCGCGCCAGCGTGCGCTTCAAGCCGTGGGACTTGGTCTGGGGCAGCAGGGCATCCAGGGCGCCGACCAGGGGGAAGCCGGCCCCGATCAGGGTCGCCAGCTGGCGGGTGATCAGCGCCACCTCGGAGGGCTTGACGCGCGCAAGCCTCGCTCCGAAGCCGAAGGTTTTCCGGCTTTGCTTGGGCTGGGCTTCCTGCGCCTCGCGGATGGAAACCGTGTACTTGTTATCGCTGCGCAGCTTCTGCCGGGCGGCCTGGACGCCCTCGGCGTCGATGATCCCGGATGTCGTGCGACCCTTGGCATCCAGCGCTGTATATTCGAAAACGGGCATATCAACCTGCTGAGCTTGTTAAATATGTCAATGATAACAGTTTGCTAAATTAATGGCAAGCCGGCTCCGCATAAAGCCGCCTTTAATCGGCGGAGGCCGAAACGGTATCCAGGATCTCCCTCAGGAAGTCTTCCGCGGTGTGCCCCTTCAAGCGGGCTTCAGTCGTGAGGATGATGCGGTGGGAAAGAACCGGGACGGCCAAAGACGTGGCCTCATCCGGCAGGACAACGTCTCGGCCGTCAAGGCGACCAGCCCGGGCTCCTTAAGCAGAATGCCCGCGGCCGTTGTGGTTTGTTTTGCCTGTTCAGAAAAGTTGCGGTTAGCCAATTGGGGTAAGCCCCCCCCAGCGCGCCTTCCCCGTCAAAGGGAACGGAGCCTTTTGCCCTCCCTGCCTGATAAAAAGCCGTCGGCGCCTGCCGCCGGCAATTTATTTGAAAAAATCCGGGCTCAGGAACGCCGGGTCCGGATAGGTGTAAAACCCTTTCCCGCTCTTTACACCCAGTTCCCCGCGGTCGATCATGTCCTTGAGCGCCCGGGGCGGGTGATCCTTGGGGTTCTTGGACTCGTTGTAGTAGACCATCTCGATGTCCCAGATCACGTCCAGGCCCACCTTGTCCATGAGAGCGAAGGGGCCTTCCTTCATGCGCGTGAAGATCATCCAGGCCCGGTCCACGTCCATGAAGTCCACAAACCCGTTGCCCCACATGTACAGGGTTTCGCACTTGATGGCGCGCCAAACGCGGTTGAAGCAGAAGCCGAGCAGCTCCTTTTTCACCGTCAGCGGCACGAAGCCGATCGACTTGATCCAGGCGATGCCCTTTTCCATGACATCCGGCCGGGTGCGGCTCCCGCCCATGATGTCCACCATGTTGACTCCCTGCATGGGGAAATAGAAGTGGATGTTGAGCACCTGCTCGGGCCGGCCGCCGTCCTTCTCGAAGCGCGAGACCGGCATGGAGGAGCTGTTGGTGGCGATGATGGCGCCGGGGGCGGCCTTTTCGCCGATTTCGTTCCAGACCTTTTTTTTCAACTCAAGATTCTCCGGCACGGCCTCGAGGATGAGCTCGGCGTCCTTCACGGCCGCGCGCATGTCCTGTACCTGGCGCACTTTCCTGGCACAGGCCTCCCACTGGTTCCAGGGGATGATGGGGGTCACCTTCTTGGCCTTGAGATCGGCGCGGAGCTTCTCGAAGGTCTGGCGGAAGGCGCCCTCGCGCGGGTCGAACACGGTGACCTCGTAGCCGGTGCGGGCGGCGATCATGGCGACCTGCGTGCCTTGGATGCCGGTCCCGACCATGGCGAACTTCTGCAGCGGCAGCTGGGATGATTTTTTCTGAGGCATGGTTCCATCCTCCATGAAAGAGCGCAAAGGTCAACGCCCAAAAGCGGATAGGTTCAGGAACTACTGGTTCAACCCGGATCCGGTTCGCTCAAAAAAGACCCCGCCGAAGCGGGGTCTTTTCGAACGGCAAACCGGCTCCGATGCTTCTACCCCATGACGCTGGTGCCGAAAAACGCTCTCGGGGCCCACATGATGATGTCGGGGATGAAGATGCACAGGAACAATCCCAGCCACTGCAGGCAGACAAACGGCACTACACCCTTGTAAATGTGGTAGATGGTCATCTCCGGTGGTGCGATGCCCTTGAGATAGAAAAGCGAGTAGCCGAAAGGCGGGGTCAGAAAGGCCATCTGCAGGTTGACGCAGATGAGGGTTCCGAACCACAGCTGGTTGAACCCCAGTTGCATGGAGACGGGCATGAAGATCGGGGAGACGATCAGCAGGATCCCCAGCCAGTCGAGAAAGCAGCCCAGGAAGAAGACGATGCCCATCATGAGGAAGAGCACCAGCAGGGGCGAGAGTTTGGTTCCCAGAATAAAGCCGGCGATGGCGTCTCCCCCGCCCAGTCCCATGAAAACGGCCTGGAAGGCGTTGCCGCCCAGGAAAAGCGTCATGATCATGGAGGTGGTCAGCGTCGTGGACCAGCAGGCGTCCTTGAGGATCTTCCAGCTGAACTTGCGGTACCCGATCGCGAGAAGAATGGCGCCCGCGCAGCCCATGCCGGCCGCTTCCGTCGGGGTGGCGACCCCGGCCACGATGCCGCCCAGCACGATGATGACCAGGATCACCGGCGGCACGATGGATTGGGCGAACATTGAAATTTTTTGGCCGGAGGTGTGAGTTCCGCCTGTCTCCGGCGGGCCGAACTCGGGTTTGATGAAGCAGATGACGGCGATGTAGAGGACGTACAGCGCCGCCAGGAGAAAGCCCGGACCGAAGGCGGCGGCATAGAGCCAGCCGACCGAAATCTGGGTCAGGCTGCCATAGACCACCAGCATGATGCTCGGCGGGATCAGGATGCCCAGGGTGCCGCCGGCGCAGATGCAGCCGGCGATGAGCGGAACGTTGTATTTGACGCGCATCAGGGCCGGGATGGCGAGCAGTCCGACCGAGACCTCGGTTGCGCCGACGACGCCGGCGGTGGCCGCGAAGATGGTGCAGGCGATGATGACCGCAATGCCCAACCCGCCGCGGAGTTTTCCCATGACGATGTGCATGGTCTCGAACAGCCGCTCGGCGATGCCGGAGGCATCCAGGATCTGGGCCATGAAAATAAAAAGCGGCACGGCCACGAGGACGTACTCTTCCATGACGCCATACGCCCGGTTGGCCAGGAGCGCCAAGATCGCGTCGAGCGACCCGCCCCAGCCGATCACGCCGAAGACGACCGCCAGCATGCCCAGGGTGAAGGCCAGGGGGTGGCCCAGCATCAGGCCCACGAAGAGAGTGAAGAACATGACGATGGCTAAGGTTTCCGGGTTCATATCTTCTCCCCCTTCAGCAGGTAGCATTCACGGATGAAGTTGGCGAACCCCTGGATGAGGAGCAGGAAGAGGGACACCGGGATCACGGTCTTGAAAGGGTAGAGCGGCGGCTTCCAGGCGCTCCAGCTGTGCTCCCATTGCCCCCAGGAAGTGGCGGCGTATTCCGTGCCGGCCCAGAGCATGGCGCCAACGAAGGGCACAAACACGAGCCAGAAGGTGGCCAGCCGCAGGACGAGCTGGATTTTCTGGGGCAGCTGCAGGGTGATGATGTCGATCCTCACGTGCTTGTCGTAGAGCATCGTCACCCCCATCGCCATCATGTAGTGGAAGCCGTATAGGTAGACGGTCATCTCGAAGCCCCAGACCGTGGGGCGGTTGAACAGTTTGCGCATGAACACTTCGTAGCACACCACGAACACGAGCGGGATGAGCATGTAGGATGTAAAGCGGCCGACGAACTGGTTCATGGCGTCGACCGCGTGGACGAATTTTTTCAGCATGGGGGGGGTGTCCTTTCCTCCGGGTGCAACAGCATGCGCCCCGCGGCCGGAAGGCCGCGGGGCGCGAGCACCAAAGGGTTACTGGGTCAGTCTGCCTTTCAGCACGTCCGCCTTGGGCCAGGGCGCCAAGCGGCCGCGCAGGTCGCGCCACTGGGCGTATTCTTCCTTGAATTTCTCCTGAGAGTCGAGCACCTTCTTCACGTCCGGGTTCTTTGCGGCAAGCTCGTCCAGATAGGCAAACGAGACCCTGGCGAATTCGACCATGGCGACATCGTCCATCTTGACGAACTCGGTGGTCTTCTGCATGATCTTCAAGGCCTCGATGTTGAGGTTCTCCTGCCAGGCATTGGCCCAGAGCTGGGTCTCCTTGGCGGCGGTCTCGACGATGATCTTCAAGTCCTCGGGCAGCTCGTCCCACTTCTTCTTGTTGATGGCCACATCCAACTGGCAGGAGGGCTGGTGCACGCCGGGGAAAATGGCATACTTGGTGATTTCATGGAACCCGGAGGGGATGTTGGCGGCCGGGGTGCTGAATTCGGCGGCGTCGATGACCCCGCGCTCGAGGGCCAGGTAGATCTCGGGTCCGGGCAGCGGGGTGACCGACACACCCATCTTGGTCAGGATGTCCATGTACCAGCCGACCGTGCGCACCTTCATGCCCTTGAAGTCCTCGATCTTCGTGGCCCTCTTGTTGGAGTGCATGCCGATTTCCTCGCCCGTGTTGCCGCAGAAGAAGGGCACCAACCCGTACTGGCCGTAAAGCTCGTCGAACATCTGTTTGCCGCCGCGCTCGTAATACCAGAGGTTGTAGCCCTCGTTGTCGAGCCCGAAGGGTACGGAGGCAAAGGCTACGAAGGCTTCATTTCGGCCTTTCCAGTAGCCGGGCCATGAGGCGAAGGCGTCCAGCGTGCCCTTGGAGGTGGCCTCGAAGATTTCCATGGCCGGCACGATGGCCCCCGTGGTGAAGACCTTGATGTTCAGCCGTCCGCCGGAGCAGGCGCGCACGGTGTCGGCGAAGTGCTGAGTTATGTCGTGGTAGTTCAACCCGCCCCAGGGATCGCTCATGCGCCAGTTGAAGGTCTTGGTGGAGGTCTCGAATTTCTTGTTGGCCCATTCCTGGATCCGCTTGTCTTCGCCGAATTTTTGGATTTTCTGCTTCTGCTGGGCGAAGGAAGCGGTCGGTCCCATGGCGACGAAGGCCACGGCCACGAAAATGGTGAGAACTGCCAGTGCGAGTTTTTTCATCTCAATCTCCTCCGTAATTGCGGTTAAGGTCGACACACGGTGTTGTTCGGGACTTTCAATTCTCGAGCGGCCATCACCTCCTTTTTGGCTCTGCGTGGGATTCTCCTCCGGACAGGTTTCAGAGCTTCAGTTCATCCAGTCGCTTTTTCAGGTAATATTTTCCGGCGGCCGTCATGCCCACGAGTTCCGCTTGCACGAGCGCCTGGACGGCCTTGGGCCGGAAATCCCGCAAGCCGATTCTGAAAATATTCCGTTTGGCGTAGGGCAGTTCAATCGCCGTTGCCGAGTCGAATGCTTTTTTGAAGTCGAGGTCCCTGAGAATGGTCTTGCTGGCGCGCCGGATGCGCCAGCCGACCACTGCCTGGGTGAAAACGTACACGCCGACGAGCAGGATAAGGCCGAAGAGGATTTGAACGGTTTCGGACATGATGAGATAAACTTTCCTTCCAAGGAAGTCGGTTCCAAAATCCCCCAACCCCCTTTGGCTAAAGGTGCGAAGGCAGGTTGCGCCCCGTACAGGGTGGCACCCTCCGCCGTCACCTGTTCCTATAAGCGGTTTCATAACCCCGTCTGACACCTGATGGCGGCGTTGCAGGCCTCTCGAAATGCTCACAACCTGCCATGGTTGCTGCGCTTTCGAATCGGCCTGCGCCTTGCCCACGGGCGTGATCCGAGGTTGTGAAACCCCTTCTAGTATGTCAGGACCACGCCGCCGTCGAAGAGCAGGTCGCCGCCGACCAGGTAGCGGGCGTAGTGCGAGAACCCGTAGATGAAGAGGTTTGCCACCTCGATCGGGTCCATCATCTCTTTGATGCGGGACTTGCCCAACATGACGTCGCGCACCACTTCCTCGGGAGCGATGCCGCGCTGGGCAGCCTGCGCCGGGATCTGCCCGAGGGCGAGCGCCGTCTTGATGAAGCCCGTGCTGACGGTGAAGGAGCGGATCTTGCCTTCGCCTTCGGCCGAGATCGACTGCGCCAGAGCCCGCAGGCCGAACTTGGTGATGTTGTAGACCGGTTTATTTTTGGTGCATATGTGGGCGTGGATCGAGGCCATGTGGCCGATCACGCCTGTCCCGCTGCCGCTCTTGCGCATGTGGGGGATCGTCAGCTTGGAGAGCAGGAAGGGTGCCCTGAGCATGAGCCGCTGCATCAGGTCATACTTTTCCATGGGGAAGTTGTCAATGGAATCGATGTGCTGCAGCCCGGCGATGTTGGCGACAAACGTGATCGCCCCCAGCTTGGCCGCGTCCGCAACAGCCTGGGTGAGCTCCGCATCGTTGCACAGGTCGGTCTTGATGAAGATCATCTGGCCGCCCAGGTCGCGCGCGATTTTCTGGGTCTTCTTGCCCTCTTTCTCGTTGATGTCGAGGCCGACCGTCATCAGGTTGTTTGCGGCCGCCGCGATGGCGGTGGCCCGACCGATCCCCGTTCCCGCGCCGGTGACGATGCACACGTTGCCGACGCTGAAGTTCTCGTCCTTAAGCACGAGTATCTGATCGCGTGTGATTTCCGGCTCCTTGATATCCATGAAGTGCTGCCTCCTTGCTTAACTTTGCGGCGGTGAGGGTCAAAGGTGAGAACCGGCGAGAAAAGATCCCCCGCCCCGGTTAAGCAAATCCCGGGCCACGCTGCCGGAACGTTTCCGCGGGGCGCCGTTTTCAGGTGAGCTTATAAATATTGAATTACATTTCAATCTGTTAATCAGCTTAAGGTAGATCGGCAGCGGCCGGCGATCCAGATATAGCTATTACTGTCGATATGTATCAAAAATTAAACATGTCGCCAAACTGATTCTTTAAGGCTCTGCCAATTTCGGATTCGGTTGCTGAAGTTTCGCATCATTACCAGGTGAAAAATATTAATTAGCTATTATATCGAACTTATATCGCTTTTCGCGCAAGTCGTGGGCCTCGGGGGAGGAGCAGAATGGCTGGCGCCTTCAGGTGTGTATCGTTTTTGATACTTAATTGGTTTCGCAGCGCCGGACCGGATAATCAAGGCCAGGGCCATTCAGATTTATTTTCAAATTAAATAAAATAGTTATAGTAATATTCACTGTCCTGCCGCCGGACTGGCCATGCGATCAGGATCGCTTCGGAACGGCACAACCCGCAAGGCCCAATTAAGTCATAACAATATAGAATCATAGTGTAATATATTTTATTTACGTGGCATGTTTATTGCTGACTTGCGGAGGAGAGGGAAACCGCACTGATATTCAATCGCAACCACTTCGAGGTTGGAGGAGAGTCGTATGAAAGTGCTGGATCAAGGGGTCAACCCGCTGTTCATGGATCCGGACCCGGACAAGGCGCGCGAATTCTTCCGGCAGAAGCCCCGGGCCATGGTCGACAAGCGCATGACCGAAAAGGAAGTGGTGGAGAAGTTCATCCCGGATGGGTGCTACCTCGGGATCGGAGGCTTCGGCGCCAACCGCATTCCCACGGCCGTCATCCACGAGATCCTGCGGGCACGCCGCAAGAACCTGGGCTTTCTCGGCCACACATCCACCCACGATTTCGAGCTGCTCTGCGCGGGCAAGTGCTTCAACCGCCTGGACGCGGCCTATATCGTCGGCCTCGAAGCCCGCGGCCTGTCACCGAACGCCCGTCGCTACATGGAGTCCGGCGAGGTCAAGGTGACCGAGTGGACCAATTACTCCCTCGCCGCGCGCCTGAAGGCCGCCGCCGAAGGGGTTTCGTTTGCCATCGTTCGCTGCATGCTGGGGACCGACACGTTCAAGATGTCCGGGGCCAAGGTCATCGAGTGCCCCTTCACCGGCAAGAAATTCGCAGCGGTGCCGGCGTTGTGGCCGGATGTGGCCGTCATTCACGTGCACGCGGCCGACATGTACGGCAACGCGGTCATCAAGGGCATATCCGTGGCCGACTTCGAGCTGTCGCGGGCTTCCAAACACGTCATCGTCACGGCCGAGAAGCTTGTCACCAATGCCACCATCCGCGCCAACCCGACCGCGACCTCGATTCCCTTCTACCTCGTGGACGCTGTCGTCGAGGTGCCCTTCGGCAGCTACCCGGGCAACATGCCCTACCTCTACTTCTCGGACGAGGAGCATCTGGCTCAGTGGATGAAGGTCGAGAAGGACCCGAAGGAGTTCGAGAAGTTCCTCGATCACTACATCTACGGCGTCTCCTGCTTCGAGGAGTACCTGGAGCGCTGCGGCGGCTTGAAGAAATTGAAGGCGTTGCAGAAGCTCGAGAACCTGGTGGAAAAATGATGTCCGACGCTGACCGCAAGACCTGCTGAACGAAGGAGGTATACAGTGGCACCTTCATACAATACGATGGAAATGATGATCTGTGTGGCCTCGCGCTACCTGGAGGACGGCAAGACCGTGGCCGTCGGCACCGGGGCTCCCTGTGCGGCCGCCATGCTGTCCCAGAAAACCCAGTCGCCCAACCTCGTCATCCTCTTCGAGGCCGGGGGGATTTCGCCCCTGCTGCCCCAGATGCCTATTTCCGTGGGCGACTCCCGCACCTTTTTCCGCGCGGTCATGGCCGCCGGCATGACCGAGATGATGACCACCTGCAGTCGCGGCCTGGTGGATTATGCCTTTCTGGGCGGGGCCCAGATTGACAAGCACGGCAACATCAATTCCACCGTCGTCGGCGATTTCTACAAGCCCAAGGTCCGGTTCCCGGGCAGCGGCGGCGCCAACGACTTCGCCTCGTTC
Source organism: uncultured delta proteobacterium (assembly GCA_963785045.1). Classification (GTDB taxonomy): domain Bacteria; phylum Desulfobacterota; class Desulfobacteria; order Desulfobacterales; family SpSt-501; genus SpSt-501. Next base: position 108,971 of record CAWAUC010000005.1, read on the forward strand.
TGCTGGCGCACCATGATCATGACGGTGCACAGCAAGTCGCGCTTCGTGGAGAAATGCGAGTTTGTCACCTCCCCCGGCTTCCTCACCGGCGCGGGCGCCCGCGAGGCCGCGGGGCTGCCGGAGGGCGGACCCTACAAGATCGTCACGGATCTGGCCGTCATGGGTTTCGACGAAAAGACCAAGTCCATGATGATCGAGTCCCTGCACCCGGGGGTCGATCTGGACAAGGTCAAGGCGGAGACGGGCTTCGAGCTGGTCATCCCGCAGCAGATCGGCAGCACGGCCCCGCCGACCGAGAAAGAGCTGAAAATTTTGCGGGAGGATGTGGACCCGCTCAAGCTCGTGATCGGGCGGGCCTGAATATCTTTACAGCGCGCCTCAAAGATTTTTATGATCGAGACTTGATGAAAGACGGATCGAGGAGGATCGGGTTTAGATCTGAGCGGTAGATGCGACAGGGCCCCAGGCTGGCCGCGAGTTGAGCCTCGAAGACCCTTTCCCGATCCGTAGCCCTTTCCTGGTGTAAAAGCCGGGAAAGGGCTTTTTTTTGTGCGGGGTGACACATTATTTTAGAAAAACCAGACTCGCAACGCATCCTCCAAAAGCGCAGGCAGCATATCCTGCCGGAACTTGAGGATATCCCTGGAAAACCCTTCTGCCTTGCCGCTATCCTCATGGTGCTCAGCCACACCATCATGGCCGGCTAGGATTACCTGGCGATCCGATTCATTCAGCCGATCGGTTCGAATGCCTTGACGGGCATAACTGTTACAGACCCTAAGATGCTTTGCGATAGGCCAAGAAAAAACAGACCACAGCCGCAACGTTACATAGCCAAGAAAAAACGTTGACCCCAAAGTGCAACGAGCCGAAGAAAGGGGGAATAATGCCCGGCAAGCTCCAAAGTAATATGCCAAGGTAAAAGAGTCGCATTGCTGAGAGGGTGATTCGTGTCATGGCGGGTTCTCCTTTGCGGCAGTGCCGCCAGATTGCTTGACTGTTCCGAGTGACAGGTCACTATCATGGCGGCACCAGATCGGCTGCGAAACTCGAAATCGCAGTCCAGGGCAGGCGGAGCTGTCGCTCCCGGCCTCTGGCGCATCCCAGAGCCGAGCGGAGCCAGCTTGAAAGTGGGCGCGTTTTTTGGGGCGCTTATTTGGCCCGCTTCAATCGCCGCTCGCTTCGTCACCACCTGCCGTCAGCTCAGAATCATGGCGGCGGCACACCGTTTCTCTGTCAGTCACTGATTGCTCTCAGATTGATCGTACGGTGAACATACGCACCCTTTCTCTCGGTGGGAAGTACCTTGCAGGCCAGTCAATTTGAGGTCGGCGCCCTGAACCGGGCCGTCGTACCGACAAAGTCTCGCGTGAAAGCCTCCGATCCTCAGATTCTCCTCGGGGGGGAAGCAGTGGAGGTAGCGAAAAACAACCCGATCATCAGGAGCAGCAAATGATCATAAATTGGCCAAAATGTAGATTTTGATGGATAAACTCAACTTCGGCAAGGGGGTAGGTTGGCGATTGAAACCTGACGATTAATGGTCGGCAAAACTGCGGGCGGCATGGGAGTATCACAGATTTGGCGCTTAGGCGATACGTTGGATCGGCATTTCAGTTAAGCTCAAAACTTAAGGCCAATTTGCCATTATTCGACGGATGATTTTGTTTTGCAACTTACGCTTGACCATTCGCTGACATTTACCCATTGAATACGACGGTCGCCCTTGTTTCGGATTTCAATCATGCTCCACCCCCAAGGCTTTAAATAATCAATAACATAAAGCATTCGATATCACAAATCCAACCAAACTCGGGATACGTCGGATGATAGTTCCAAAACGTTCAACCTCGTATGGATACTTAATATTCCAAAAGGCACCCGAATTTTCTGCCGGAGAATTTGCCCGCATTCAGGTGGTGGTCAGGGCCCCTTTGGATGCACACGATAAAATAGACGAATGGTCTTCGGGTTAATGATCAGGGCCCAGACTTGATCATTATAGTTGTAAATCACATACCCGAAATTTTCCTCATTTTCGCCAAGCAATTCCATCACGGGAGAAGAATAGATTAAAAAACTTGCACAGCTGGAAGCCATCTCGTCGCTTGTGACTTCACGCCAGTCATTATCCATCTGAATGGTCTTGTCGCCTTTCAGTTGAAAGAGCATGGCGTAGTTTCCTAAACAGTACGTGTGGTAGTCTCTCCAGTCGGCTCGCAGCTCCTTTTCTTTTGGCAGATCGACTTTTCTAATTTTTGCCAGAGGGCCAGAGCAACCCGCCACAATGAACAGCAAGGCCGATACCGTTAAGAGCTGAAATAGCAAACGCGTGCGTGGTTTCATGGCTTGGAGTCCTTGTTTCGGTGTATTCATCGGTGGCTGTGGATTCAGATATCATCCTGAACGCCCAAAACATCCGCGCGGAAAACGCGAATTGGAGACTCGGCCGGCTTGCGATCAAGCTGCAAGAGGCGGATCTGAGGATTGAAAGATTGGAGGCCGTTTACAAGGGAACCACGGTTTCGGGCAGCGCGTTTGTTCATCCGGAATCGCCTCCCCAGGCGGAGACCAGACTTCCCGTCCAAGGCTTTGATATCGGCGCCTTTCTCAGGGAAATCCAAGTCAGTCATTAGGGCAACGAATGTCTGTCAGAGCCAGGATGGTGAACCGTACCATGCAAACAAGTGGCACCGGAGGGGATAGACCCCAAATTGATACAAGCATCATGCATTCCAGCCGCCGTCCACGTTGAGCGTCGCACCGGTGATGTAGGTTGCATCGGGCCCGGCCAGGAAAGCGACGGCAGCCGCAATCTCCTCCGGCTTGCCGAAGCGGCCGAGTGCCGTTCGGGCTTTCTGCTGGTCCGCGCCTTCCCCGGTCTCCGGGTTCAGATCGGTCGCAATCGGCCCCGGTTGAACAGCGTTGACCAGGATGCCCCTTGCGCCCAGATCCTTGGCCCAGCTTCGGCTGAAGCCGGTCACGGCGAACTTGGATGCATTGTAGACACCCATGTCGGGTCCGGATGCTCGTTCGCCCAGCACGCTGCTGATGTTGATGATGCGGGCCCCGGCCTTCATTTTTTTGACCGCCGCGTTGGTCAGGGCAAAAACCGCGTCCACGTTGATTCGCATGACCCGTTCGTAGTCGGTGGCTTTGATGTCCCCGATTTTACCTCCAAGAAACACCCCTGCATTGTTCACCAGGATGTCCAGCCTCCCGAAGTCCTTGAGGACCCTGCCGACCACCCGCGGCAGGGATTTCGGCGCAGCCGCATCCGCCGGGAGGGCTTTGGCCGTCACACCGTAGCCGGAAACTTCTTTGGCCAAGGCGATCGCATCATTCCTGGATTTGCTGTAGGTGAACATTACGTTGGCGCCTTCCTTCGCCAGCCGGCGGACGATAGCGGCGCCGATACCGCGGGAGCCGCCTGTTACGAGTGCGACCTTTTTGCTGAGCGGTTTGCTCATGAGTCATCTCCTTTACAATCGAAGAACCCGACGGTTTGAGTTATTCTGCTTGGCCGACTGCAGCCCCGCCAAAGGGCGCCGGAGGCCGACTTCTTGAGAAAGTTATAGCCGAATCGCCAAAGGTCAATCTGGCGATGGTTTTTCAAGAGGCCGGCCGGTTCAAAAAGACGTTTGTTCATTTGCTACCCAAAAGGTGGGTCGGCCACTAATTAACAAAAATGTATAATTAATGATATAAAAGTACAAAATTGGCAAAATATTCTGAGTTTGTTTGCCGAACGCATCCAATCCAACCATATAAAATATATCTAAGAAACAATCCCCAACCATGGCTTGGCACGGGTCGTGAAATCATCCGGCGAAGGGGTATGGCAATTCCCGAAAAATCGTTAAGAGGTCCATGCAATGAAATCTTTCGAAACCGCAATCGTCAACTTGTGTGCGCCGGATCTGCTCTCTGTCTGCAGTGTTCGAGAGTTCCTGAACGACCACAAGCGCTGCAGATGCGTTGCAGGCCATTCGCTGTACCAAAGTACAGCTTCATGTCCCGACGCCTTGCGGCTGCAGCCACCTCGACTCGTGAAATGTCCGGGTTAAGGGGCATGACTGCAGTGTGATCGCCCGGCATAACGGACGACAATAAACCTCCCCAAACGCACTTCCTACCCCTGGAGTTAGCCCGGCTCTCGCTAGCTTCCGAATGCAAGCGCCATGATCGGACGGGCGAAGTAACTTGGTGACGGCTTCAACCCTAAATGAATTACAGCAGCTTGCAATACCGGCTCGGGATCGAGGCGATGATGGGCTTCGGCAATCACCTTCCGAAGAAATGTGAAAATGGATCTTCCTAAAACGCTGCAGGAACTTGAGCTGAACACCCTTTTTCAGATCAGCGGTATCATCGGCCGGATTCTCGATTTGGACCACACGCTGGAATCCATTCTCGAGATCCTGTCGCGCTCACTTTCGATGGAACGGGCTACCGTCACCCTGCGAGATCCTGCCACCGGGCTGTTGAGGATCCGGGCCTCCCACGGTTTGAACGCAGACGAAAAGCAGCGCGGCATCTACCAGGCCGGTGAGGGGGTGACCGGCACCATTTTCAGCAGCGCCCAGCCCTTCGTGGTCCCCGACGTCGGCAAGGAGCCGCTGTTTTTGAACAAGACCCGGGCGCGCGACCTCAGCAAGGAAAGTGTCGCTTTCACCGGGGTGCCGATCCTGCTGCAGGGAGAGCCGATCGGTGTGCTCAGCGTGGACCGGCTGTTCGACCGGGAGATCGGCTTCGAGGAAGACATCCGTTTCCTCTCCATCCTGGCCGCGCTGATCGCCCAGTTTGTTGCGGTCAACCGCGAAGTGGAAAAGCGCGAGAAGAACCTGCTGACGGAAAACCGATTTTTGAAAGCTGAGGTTTCGGAAAAATACAACCACTTCTTCGCCGTGGGGGTGAGCCCGGCCATGCAGGCCCTCAAGCAGACGATCGCCAAGGTGTCGCCGAGCAAGGCCTCGGTGCTCCTGTTGGGGGAGTCGGGCACCGGGAAAACGCTGACGGCGAGGATCATCCACGAGCTGAGCGGCCAGGCCCGCGGGCCCTTCGTCAAGGTCAACTGCGCCTCCCTGCCCGACAACTTAATCGAGTCCGAGCTGTTCGGGTACGAGAAAGGCGCCTTCACCGGCGCCTCCGAAACCAAGCGGGGCCGCTTCGAGGACGCCGAGACGGGAAGCATCTTCCTCGATGAAATCGGGGAGCTGCCCATGGCGGTGCAATCGAAGCTATTGCGCTTCCTGCAGGACCACGAGTTCGAGCGGCTGGGAAGCACCAAGACCCGCCGGCTGGAAGTCCGCATCATCGCCGCCACCAACCAGAACCTGTCCCGGAACGTCAAACAAGGTACCTTCCGGTCGGACCTGTTTTACCGACTCAATGTCTTCCCGATCGCGATCCCGCCGCTGCGGGAGCGCCGCAGCGACGTTCCGCTGCTGGCAAATTACTTTCTGGAGAAAACGGCCAAGGCGTACGGCCGACGGCTGTCGTTTGCACCGGCCGCGATGGAGGCGCTCCTGAATTACGCCTGGCCCGGCAACGTGCGCGAGCTGGAAAACCTCATCGAGTGGCTGGCCATCATGGCGGACGGCCCGGTGATCGAACCCGAGCTGCTGCCGGGCAATCTTTCCACCCGACCCAAAAGGGAAGCCGGAAACTCCACGCTTGAATCCATGGAACGCCAGCTCGTCATCGAGGCACTCGAGCGCAACGGTTGGGTCCAGCAGCGGGCGGCCAAGGATATCGGTTTGAGCATGCGCCAAATGGGCTACCGCGTGAAGAAGTTTCGACTTGAATCGATGATCCGGCAGAAAAACGCATCCCCTATCTCCTCGGCTCGAACCTGAGTCGCCGAGTCCCTATCAGCGGATGTCAGTCTTCACAAAAGTGTAAACCCCTGCCTTTTCAGATTTGTAAACCCCTTCGGTGGAAGACGCCCCAGGACCCCTGAAGGGCATGTGCCAACCACAAATTATTTACTAGTAATCAAGCCGGTTAAACTCTGCCGGATGCCTCGCTCTCCATCCGCGGCACGGGTCTTGCTCAAGGCCCATAGTGTCGGTGGCTGACATCGTCACATCACCTGAAGGCAATCATGAAGTGAAGGAGCCATGCATGAGAAAAGTAGCGATTTACGGCAAAGGCGGAATCGGCAAGTCCACCACCACCCAGAACACCGTGGCCGGACTGGCCGAAATGGGCAAGAAGGTCATGGTGGTCGGCTGCGACCCCAAGGCCGACTCCACCCGGCTGTTGCTGGGCGGCCTGGCCCAGAAGATCCGTGCTCGACACCCTGCGCGAGGAAGGCGAGGACGTGGAACTCGAAGACATCCGCAAGGCGCGGCTTCGGCGGCACCTGGTGCGTGGAGTCCGGCGGACCCGAGCCGGGCGTCGGCTGCGCCGGCCGGGGCATCATCACCTCCATCAACATGCTGGAGTCGCTGGGCGCCTACGACGAGAAAGAAGGGCTCGACTACGCCTTCTACGACGTCTGGGCGACGTGGTCTGCGGCGGCTTCGCCATGCCCATCCGCGACGGCAAGGCCGAGGAGATCTACATCGTCTGTTCCGGCGAGATGATGGCCATGTATGCGGCCAACAACATCTGCAAGGGCATCCTGAAGTTCGCCGAGTCCGGCGAGCGTGCGTCTGGGCGGGCCTGATCTGCAACAGCCGCAACGTGGACAACGAACACGAGATGATCGAGGAGCTCGCCAACAAGATCGGCACCCAGATGATCCACTTCGTGCCCCGCGACAACGACGTGCAGCGGGCCGAGATCAACCGCAAGACGGTCATCGAATGGAACCCGGAGGCGCCCCAGGCCGAGCACTACCGCAACCTGGCCAAGGCCATCGACGAGAACCAGATGTTCGTCATCCCCAAGCCCCTGTGCAGATCGAGGAACTGGAGACATCTGCTGATGGACTTCGGCCTGATGGCAGCCGCATTGAAGCGCTGATCCTCAACGTGATCCGAAGGAGAAGGATAACGCACAATGATGATCATGGTGAGAGCAATCGTACGGCCGGAGAAGGCCGACGAGGTACTTGACGGCCCTGATGGACGCCGGCTTCCCGGCGGTGACCAAATACTCGGTGGCCGGCCGCGGCAAGCAGCGCGGCATCAAGATCGGCGAGGTCACCTACGACGAAATCCCCAAGACCATGCTGATGACCGTGGTCAAGGCCGAGGACAAGGATTTCGTGATCGAGACCATCATGGAAGCGGCCCGCACCGGAGAGCAAGGGCGCCTTCGGCGACGGCAAGATCTTCATCAGCGAGGTGTCGAGGACGTCTACACCATCAGCTCCGGCGTCGAGGAGACCGCCGCCGCCGCCGAGGAGGCCGCCGCATGAAAGAGGTCATCGCCGTCATGCGCATGAACATGATGAACCAGACCAAGCAGGCCCTGACCGAGGCCGGCGTCGACGCCTTCTTCGCCCACGAGGCCCATCGGCCGCGGCAAGGGCATGGTCAATTCCCAGATACTGGCAAGGGGCTGAGCGCAGGGCTACGAGGAAGCCATCGCCCTCCTGGGCGAGAAAGGCAAGCTCTATCCCAAACGGATGCTGACCGTGGTGGTGCCGGACAAGCAGGTCGACGACGTGGTCCAGACCATCATCGACACCAACCAGACCGGCAAGCCCGGCGACGGCAAGATCTTCGTCCTGCCCATGGCCGATGCGGTCCGGGTTCGCACCGGCGAGAGCGGGCGACAAGGCCATCATCTGAACAGGCGATTCAGCCCAGCAGGAGACCGAACATGCCATGACAGCCAAGCGAAAACAAGCTGCATCAGATGGACCCCGCCGACATCAAGGCGGAAATGCTGAAGAAGTATCCCCCCAAGGTGGCCCGCAAGCGCGCCAAGCAGATCATGATCAACGAGGCCCTGGACAACGACACCCCGGAGATCACGGCCAACGTGCGGACCATCCCGGGCATCATCACCATGCGCGGCTGCACCTACGCCGGCTGCAAGGGCGTGATCCTGGGGCCCACCCGCGATATCGTCAACATCACCCACGGCCCGATCGGCTGCGGCTTCTACTCCTGGCTGACCCGCCGCAACCAGACCGATGCCTCCGGCGCCGAGGACGGCGAACTTCATGACCTACTGCTTCTCCACGGACATGCAGGACAAGGACATCATCTTCGGCGGCGAGAAGAAGCTGCGAGCAGGCCATCCAGGAGGCCTACGACCTGTTCCACCCCAAGGCCATCGCCGTCTTCTCCACCTGCCCGGTGGGGCTGATCGGCGACGACATCCACGCCGTGGCCGCGCGAGATGAAGGAGAAGTTCGGCGATCAACGTCTTCGCCTTCAGCTGCGAAGGCTACAAGGGCGTCACCCAGTCGGCCGGCCACCACATCGCCAACAACCAGATCTTCCAGCATGTGGTCGGCGAGAACGACGACGAAGAAGCCCGGCAAGTACAAGATCAACCTGCTGGGCGAGTACAACATCGGCGGCGACGGCTTCGAGATCGACCGCATCCTGAAGCGCTGCGGCATCACCAATATCGCCACCTTCAGCGGCAACTCCACCTACGACCAGTTCGCCATCGCCCACACTGGCCGACCTGAACTGCGGTCATGTGCCACCGCTCGATCAACTACGTGGCCGACATGATGGAGACCAAGTACGGCATCCCCTGGATCAAGGTCAACTTCATCGGCGCCGACGCCACCGCCAAGTCGCTGCGCAAGATCGCCGCAGTACTTCGACGACCAGGAGCTGATCGACACAGGTCGAGGAGGTCATCGCCGAGGAGATGCCCGCGGTCGAGGTCGTGCGCCGACGAGGTGCGCCCCCGCACCGAGGGCAAGACGGCCATGCTCTTCGTCGGCGGCTCCCGGGCCCACCACTACCAGGAGCTGTTCAACGAAATGGGCATGAAGACGATCGCGGCCGGCTACGAGTTCGCCCACCGCGACGACTACGAAGGCCGCCAGGTGCTGCCCACCATCAAGGTGGACGCCGACAGCCGCAACATCGAGGAGATCGAGGTCGAGCCGGACCCGACACGCTTTCAACCGCGCAAGACGCGAGGACGAGCACAAGGCCCTGGAAGCGAAGCGGGCTACACGTTCAAGGACTACGACGGCATGATCCCGGACATGGACGACAGGCACCCTGGTCATCGACGACATCAACCAGTACGAGGCCGAGCAGCTGGTGCGAGATCTGTCAAGCCCGATATCTTCTGCGCCGGCATCAAGGAGAAGTTCGCCATCCAGAAGCTGGGCGTGCCCATGAAGCAGCTGCACAGCTACGACTACGGCGGCCCGTATGCCGGCTTCAGGGGAGCGGTCAACTTCTACCGCGAGATCGACCGGATGGTCAACAGCAAGGTCTGGGGCTACATGAAAGCCCCCTGGCAGGAAAACCCGGAACTCTCGGCCACGTATGTATGGGAATAAATCGTCGACTGACGCCAAGTGAAGCGAGGAACCGATGCATGCTGCTACGACATACGCCCGCCGAGATCGCCGAGCGCAAGGCCCTGACCATCAACCCGGCCAAGACCTGCCAGCCCATCGGCGCCATGTACGCGGCCCTGGGCATCCACGGCTGCCTGCCGCACAGCCACGGCTCCCAGGGCTGCTGCGCCTACCATCGCAGCACGCTGACGCGGCACTACAAGGAGCCGGTCATGGCCGCCACCAGCTCGTTCACCGAAGGCGCCTCGGTCTTCGGCGGCCAGGCCAACCTGCTGCAGGCCATCGACAACATCTTCACGGTCTACGAGCCGGACGTGATCGCCGTGCACACGACCTGCCTGTCCGAGACCATCGGCGACGACATGCCGCAGATCATCGAGAAGGCGCGGCAGAGAGGGCAAGATCCCCGAGGGCAAGTGCGTCATCCACGCCAACACGCCCAGCTACGTGGGCTCGCCACGTCACCGGCTTCTGCCAACATGGTCAAGGGCATGGTCGGCACTTCGCCGAGCCGACCGGCAAGAAAAACGGCAGGGTCAACATCATCCCCGGCTGGGTCGAGCCGGCCGACATGGAGGAGATCAAGCGGCTGGCGGCCCTGATGGGCGTCGAGATCATCCTCTTCCCGGACACCTCGGGTGTTCTGAACGGGCCGCTGTCCGGCGAGTATCAAGATGTTTCCCGAGGGCGGCGTGACCATCGAGCAGTTGAAGAGCACGGCGGATTCCATCGGCACCCTGGCTTTGGGCGAATGGTGCTCGGCCGACGCTGCCCGGTATCTGGACTCACAGTGCAAGGTGCCCTGCCGGGTGCTCGACATGCCCTATCGGGCTGAAGGCCACCGACCGCTTCATCGACGCCCTGCGCCAGATTGCCGGGGTGCCCGTACCCGAGGAGGTGAACCTCGAGCGCGGCCAGCTGGTGGACATGATCTCCGACATGCACCAGTACTTCTACCGCAAGAAGGTGGCACTGGTGGGCGACCCGGACCAGCTCATCTCCCTGGCCGAGTTTCTCGCTGACCATCGACATGCGCCCCGTGTACGTCGTCACCGGCACCCCCGGCAAGCGCTTCGAGAAGAAGATCAAGGCAGCTCGCAGCCGGCCTGCCCGTTAACGTCAATGTCACGGTCCACGGCCGACATGTTCCTGCTGCACCAGTGGATCAAGAACGAGCCGGTGGATCTGCTCATCGGCAACACCTACGGCAAGTACATCGCCCGCGACGAGGACATTCCCCTGGTGCGCTGCGGGTTTCCCATCCTCGACCGGGTGGGGCACCAGTACTTCCCGACCGTGGGCTACAAGGGCGGCATCCGGCTGCTGGAGAAGATTCTCGGAGCGCCTGCTCGACCGCAAGGACCGCGACGACCCCGAGCAGAGCTTCGAGCTGGTGCTCTGAGAGAAGCGGGGTTCAAAGGGCGGAGGGGCCAAGGGTCCAAGTGAAAGGCCTTGTCTCCTCCCCTGAGACCCTTGACCGCTGAAACCCTTGGACCCTTTTTGAAGGCAACAACCCGACCAAGGCCTACAAGACATCCGACGCGAAAAGGCGCATCGAAAGGAAGGCCCCCATGTCCATTCCCAAACACATCATCTTCGTCTGCCAGAGTTTTCGAGTCAAAGGGGACCCCAAGGGGATCTGCCACAAACAAGGCAACGGGTCCCTGCAGTACATCGAGGAAGGCATCCTGGAGCGCGGCCTGGACTGCCAGGTGGCCGCGACCGGCTGCCTGAAGCAATGTGAAGCCGGCCCCGTGATCGTGGTCCAGCCCCAGAACTGGTGGTTCAAAGGGGTCGACAGCGAAGAGGCGATCGACGCCATCCTCGACGGACTCGAGGCCGGGCACCCGGCCGACGCGTATCGGCTTGCCTGACAGCTCACCCCACCAACACCCCGCCTCTCCGCCCCTCCCTCCCTCCTGGGCAGGGGGGGCGGGGTGGGGGTGAAAAAAACAAGGATACCCTATGCGTACGCCTATTCTGGAAGAGCGCAAAAGCCAAATCCATCGCACGGGCGAAGGCCCCATCGACCTGGCCTGCAACCGTGAAAGCCTGGCAGGGGCGGTCAGCCAGCGCGCCTGCGTTTTCTGCGGCTCGCGGGTGGTGCTCTACCCCGTTGCCGACGCCCTGCACCTGGTGCATGGCCCCATCGGCTGCGCGGCCTACACCTGGGACATCCGCGGCGCGCTTTCGAGCGGCCCGGAGCTTCACCGCTTGAGCTTTTCCACCGACCTGCGGGAGCGGGACGTCATCTTCGGGGGTGAAAAGAAGCTTGCGGCCGCGCTGGAGGAACTCATCGAACGGCACCGGCCGAAAGCGGCGTTTGTTTACTCGACCTGCATCGTCGGGCTGATCGGCGACGACCTGACGGCCGTTTGCCGAGCGGCCGCCGCCAAAACCGGCATCCCGGTCATTGCCGTCCAGTCCGAGGGCTTCAAGGGCAACAAGCGCGCCGGCTACCTCGCTGCCTGCAAGGCCCTGTTCGAACTCGTGGGCACGGGCGCCACCGCGGGAATCGGCCCGGCGTCCGTCAACATCTTCGGCGATTTCAATTTGGCCGGAGAGACGTGGATCATCCGCGACTATCTGGGGCGCATGGGGGTCGAGGTGGTGGCCAACGTCACGGGCGACGGACGGGTGGACGACATCCGCCGCTGCCACGGCGCGGCGCTGAACCTGGTGCAGTGCTCCGGCGCGACCCTGGAGCTTGCCCGGATGATGCAGGAAAAATACGGCACTCCGTTTCTGCGCGTCTCCTATGTCGGCATCGAGGACATGGCCGACTCCCTTTACCGGACGGCCGAGTTCTTTCAAAAATCGGACCCTGACATCCTGGTCCGCACGCAGGATCTGGTCCGAAGCGAGCTTGCGAAAATCCTGCCGGAGCTCTCGCGCCTGCGCCGCGACCTCGAAGGGCGCACAGGCGGCCGTTTACGTCGGGGGGGCCTTCAAGGCATTTTCGCTGATCAAAGCGTTCCGGCATCTCGGCATGCAGGTGGCAATCGTCGGATCGCAGACCGGCACCCCGGAGGACTATGAGGAGCTGGCCGCCATTTCCGACCCGGGCACCATCATCGTTGACGATGCCAACCCGCTCGAGCTCTCCGCGTTCATCAAGGAAAAGGGCGTGGACATCTTCGTCGGCGGCATCAAGGAGCGGCCGATCGCCTACAAGCTCGGCATCGGGTTCTGCGACCACAACCACGAGCGCAAGATTGCCCTGGAGGGCTTCGTCGGGATGCTCAACTTCGGCCGGGAGGTCCACCGTTCGGTAACGAGCCCGGTCTGGCGCTTCATGCCGCGGCGCGCGGCGGATGCAGCGGATAGGAAAAAGGAGGCTGAAGCATGCTGACGAAACCCCATGCGTACGTTTCCACCACCAACGCCTGCAAGCTCTGTCGACCGCTCGGCGCCGCGCTGGCGTTCAAGGGCATCGAGGGCGCGGTTCCCTTCCTGCACGGCTCCCAGGGATGTGCGACCTACATGCGTCGCTACATCATCAGCCACTTTCGCGAACCCGTGGATATCGCTTCCTCGAGTCTCGGCGAGAAGGAGGCGGTTTACGGCGGCGGGCCCAACCTGAAAAAGGGCATCCTCAACGTCATGAAGAAATACCGGCCGGCACTCGTCGGCGTGGCTACGACCTGCCTCACCGAGACTATCGGCGACGACGCCGACCGGTTGGTCCGCGAGTTCAAGGCGGAGTTTGCCGACCTCGATCTGCCGGAGGTCGTCAGCGTGAGCACGCCGGCCTTCGGAGGCTCTCACATGGAAGGCTTCCACGCCGCGGTCCGCGCCGTGGCGGAGCAGCTCGCCACGGAGCCGAAGCCGACCCCGGCGGTGAACCTTTTCCCCGGATTCGTTTCGCCCGAAGACCTGCGCCACCTGAAGGAAATCTGCGAAGACTTCGCGCTGGCGGTGACGATTCTGCCGGACTATTCCGACACCCTGGACGGCCCCACCCTTGAGGACTACCGCGAGATTCCCGAAGGGGGCACCGCCCTGGCCGCTATCCGGCGCATGGCCGGGGCGCCGGCTTCCATCGAGTTCGGCCGTACCCTGCGCCCCGAGCGATCGGCCGGCGGACTGCTGCTCGCCCGCCACGGAGTGCGCCTGTTCAGTCTGGGGCTTCCCATCGGCCTGCGGGAGACGGATGCTTTTTTTGCGGCTCTGGAAGAGATCACTGGAAGGCCGACCCCGCGCCGCCACGCCCTGGAGCGCGGCCGCCTCCTGGATGCCTATGTGGATGGTCACAAGTACCTCTCCGGCAAGCGTGCCGTGGTCTTTGGCGAAGAGGACCTGGTGGTGGGGCTTGCGGCTTTTCTATCCGAGATCGGCGTGCGACCGGTGCTGGCGGCCTCGGGCGGCAACTCGGGACGTCTTTCCCATAGCATCGCTGCGGTCTGCGGCTCGATTCCGGGCGAAGCCCCCGAGGTGCTGGAAGACGTCGATTTCCATGACATCGTGCAGCACGCGCGGGAGCGCGCGCCGGATCTCGTCCTCGGCAACAGCAAGGGCTACCGGGTCCTGGCCCGCGAACTCGGCATCCCGCTCATCCGGATCGGATTCCCGGTGCATGACCGCTTCGGTGCCCAGCGCCTCCGGCTATTGGGCTATCGCGGAGCGCTGGCGCTCTTCGATTCCGTCGTGAACGCCGTGTTGGAAAAAAGCCAGGAGGATTCGGCCGTCGGCTACGGCTACCTGTGATGACTTCGTAAAGGAAAAGCTCCGATGGACTCTGCCAGACTGAATCACCCCTGTTTCAACCCGGATGCCGCGGGAAGCTGCGCCCGGGTGCATCTTCCGGTGGCGCCGAAGTGCAACGTGCTGTGCAACTACTGCAACCGCAAGTACGACTGCCAGAATGAATCCCGCCCCGGCGTCACCAGCGCCGTGCTGAGTCCGGCCCAGGCCATCGCCTATTTGGACGAGGTCATGGAAAATATGCCAGAGATGACCGTGGTCGGGATCGCCGGCCCGGGGGATCCCATGGCCAACCCGGCGGAAACGCTGGGAACGATCCGCCGGATCCGTGAGCGCCACCCGCAGCTGCTCGTCTGTCTTTCCACCAACGGGCTCGGCCTGCCGGCGCACCTGGACGAAATTGCAACGCTCGGGGTCAGCCACACGACCGTCACGATGAACGCGGTGGATCCGGCCGTCGGCCGGCGCTTCTACCGCTGGGTGCGGGACGGCAAGGTGCTCTACCGGGGGATCGAGGCGGCGAAGCTCATGCTCGAACGCCAGCTGCAATCCATCCGCGGCCTCAAGCAGCGCGGCATCACCGTCAAGGTCAACACCATCGTCACCCCGGGCGTCAACGACGGCCACGTGGAGGACATTGCCCGTGTGGTGGCCGGGCTCGGAGCCGACCTCCTGAACCTGATCCCGCTGTACCCGACCGAGGACACTGCCTTCGGTCACCTGCCGGAACCGTCTGCCAAGACCATGGAAGAAATGCGGGCCCGGGCGCAGCAGCATCTTCCCCAGATGCGCCACTGCCGGCGCTGCCGCGCCGATGCCGTAGGCCTCTTGGCCTGCGACCGGTCCCGGGAGATGGCGCCGCGGCTGATCGCCCACGCGCAACGCCGCCCGGGGTCCGACGCCACCCGGCCGCATGTGGCGGTGGCCACCCGCGAGGGGCTGCTGGTCAACCGCCATCTCGGCGAGGCTTCCTCGTTTCAAGTGTGGGGCCGGTCCCCGGAGGGCTATGTTCTGATCGGCAACCGGCCGGCACCGCCGCCCGGCGGCGGCGGGAAACGTTGGTTTGCGCTGGCGCAGGCTCTCAGTGACTGCCGGGCGGTGCTGGTATCCGGGGTCGGTGAAACGCCCCGGGCCATCCTTGAGGAAGCCGGCTTGGCGCCTGTGGTCATGGACGGTTTGATCCAGCAAGGCCTGGCTGCAATCTATGAAGGCCGCGACCCTTCGATTTTCGGCAAGCGCCAAGCTAAAAGCTGCCGCCGCGGCTGCGGCGGCAACAGCGGAGTCGGGTGCGGATGAACCGATCTTGGGTTTCCCCTTGATCGGTTGATTCGCCGAAAGCCAGACGGGTGGTGAGCCAGCCGCAGAGGACCGACCGGATTCTCTTGTAACAGCACGCCGCAGTATCCGAAACTCACGGATTTTGACGTCGTGTCGTCTGCTCAACCTGGAATCCTAATATGAAACAGGTAAACGGTCATGACTTTTTGAAGATAGGTCGGATATCTCTAAAACATTTCTTCTCCCCGTATGTCAAAACCAGCCAGTGTGCTATGGAGCGACTTGAGAATTTCGCCGCGCGTCATATAATTTAGCCAGCACCTGTTGCTGAGGTTCCTTTCAAATCCAGCAATAACGATTCAAAAGGAATAACCGCCATGAAAATAGATCGTTGTCCATTCACAGCTGACGAAAAAAACCGCATGATCGCCCAAGCGGCTTATTACCGTTATGAAAAAAGAGGCCGCGGCGACGGTGATTCGACTAAAGACTGGCGTGAAGCCGAGTCTGAAATAAAAAAGCAAATAAATGAATTCTGCCTGCCAACGCCTCGAAAGTTGGGAGAGTTCATCCCGAAAGCAATCAAAAAAGTCGGTAGAATAGCCTGGCAGGGGATTGACGTGTCGGGTGAGGAATTGGGTCGGAAATTAGGCAACTTCAGGGCAAAGCGAGTTGGGCTTGCTAATATCTGGAGCGGCAAGGGCGATCATCTTTTTAGCCATGCTTCCCAAAATATCAAGAGTTGGGTCAACCGGCAGCACGGCAACGGCAAATAACGCGAATTCTATAACATGAACATTCACCCGATAAATCCATGGCTCTTAAGGATTGCTTCGAGATCGGTCTTCAGAAACGAGTCTGGGGTCGTCTTTCTGACCCGAATATCACTGGGTTCGACCTTTAGGCCATGGGCGGGCTGCCAGGCAGGAGTGCCAAAATGAGCAGCGCGGCTGCCATTTTGTTCAAAGCGGTTGAGTAGAAGCCCCGGAATCAAAAGCAAGATTATAGATTTAGCTGCGGATGGTCAGCGTCTATAACTCGGAGGGCCAACTTGCCAGTTCAGAACACCCATGAACAAGCGGCTAAGGCTTGATGACGACATACTCGAACGCCCAATAGTATTGCCAGGTTGTGAACACGGGGCATTCACCAAGCCCGACCACGAGATTAAGCAACTCTGCCTCAGATGGAAAGTTCTTGAGCACCGTATAAGTGGACCCGTCGCTAAGCTGTCTATTTTGGAAAGTGTTCCCTTCAGCGTCGCGCGCGGTCAGAGGCGAACTGCTGCCCTCAACGTAGCGATTGTCGAGGAGCACGACCTTCGCACCTGGTTCCAGCCGACCGGCCAAACCAAGCAAAAATTCTCGCTGTCTCGTTTTCGAAACATGAGAAAACCAGAACCCGGCAAACGCGGCATCAAATTGACCCACATGCTGCGGAAGCGCATGAGCGTCGCCGACCAGAAAATCGACCTTCGCTTCTGGGACTCGGGTCTTCGCGATGCGAATGGTTTCAGGAGCAGCGTCGAGTGCCAGGACATGCGAAGCAACTGGCGCAATGACCCGGGTCCAGTAACCAGTGCCGCAAGCGACTTCGATTACCCGCACGCCCGCGAACTTATGCGGGAGCCATTGTTCGATGGCTCGAAGATCAGCCTGGCGCTCAGGCTTCAAGTAGATGCGGTCGTATTCCAAAGCCCGGGCAGCGTAGTAGGACTGCATGGTCGACTGTTCGTAGGGCATGAAAAATAAAACTTTAATTCAAGATTTGTCGGACGATATCGCCAAAGAAATTCAAACCGGAATAGAGAATTAAAATTCCAGGAGGCACCCTATGGCGCATGAAAGCGAACAGGTTCTCCGTCCGGAATGCCTGCAAGAGGCTTGAATCGCCTTTTAAAAAGAATGAACGACCTGGCACGACCCGTCTTTTTCCCCGTATGTCGACCCCGAGCTCTGACACTGCTTCCTTCCGCATGCTCAAGAAGTCCTCGGAGCTATGATAGTGACGTTATGGATACGGCAGAAAATAGATAAGCTCTATATGAGATTCGATCTTGTTTTTGCGAAAAGGGTCGAAGAGCACCTGGCGGCAAAGGCGAATCGCTGACGACGCTTTTGAGCGCCCGTAAAGGCATCACCCTGCGACTTCGTAATAAGCCCAAATTCAAGGCGTGCGAGTGCCGTGGCGTGAGGCGTACATCAGGTACGCCGCAGCGGCAGCGGCAGGCGGCACAACGCGGAAGTTGGGTTTATTACGAAGACGCCTACGAAGTCGCTTTCCAGGCCGGGACAGCCTTGCCCTGGGCACCCCTTCGATACGGCAGCCAGACCAGTCCGAAGAACTGCTGGGTGATGCCGGTGGGGGCCGGCGCGATCGAGGTCTCCTGGATCGGCTCGCTGTCCGGGTCGAGCGTTGACTCAATCTTGGCAATGTCCGCCTGCAGCTGCTGCTCCAACTCCGCCAGTTGGGCCTTGACCGCTTCCGCGGTTTCCTGCGCCCGGGCGGTGTCCATGCTCTCCTTTTGCAGGCGTCCGGCCGATTTCATGGCGGTCCCCAGACGCCCGGCCGAGGTGGCGCTGACGGCCTTGCGGCCGAGAAAGGCGCCCAGGATGGCCGTGCCGAAAGAGATGGCGGTTTCCACTTTCTTGGCGGTAAGCTGTTCCTTTTCCCGTGTGATGGCCTGATCCGCCCGCATTTGGCGATCCTTCAACGTGGTGAACTTGCCGGCATACTGGCGCCGCAGTTTTTCCACCGCAAGGTCGCGTTGTTCCCGGCAGGTGTGCGCAAGCCGGGCGATAAAATCGGATTTGGACTCGTCGGGACGCGACGTCAGCCCCAGGCGCTGGGATTTCATCAGGACCAGGGTGCAGTTCTGGCGCACCCATCGCGTCAGGTCCTTGCGCCACGCCTCGTAGGCTTTGGTCTTCTTGGCCTCTGCCGGCAGCTCGGAAAAGACGGCCCCGGCAGATGGTTTGGCGGCAAGATCGGTGGGGGCGAGACGGATCGCGATGGCCTGGTCCCAGTCCAGCGCGAAGGGCCCCTCGACCAATGGGGCGGCGTAGGCCAGCTGCCGCGACAGGTCCACCTGCTGCTTGGCGCTGGTGTAGTGCACGTCCAAGCTGGCGGCGACCGCAGGGAAGTACTCGATTCCCGGCGCCTCTTCGTCCGCCGGCAGGTAGTAGGCCGTGATTCCCGGCGGCAGCAGGGGCGGTTTGGATTCTCCGGCGGCGCTCGCAGCTGGTGCCGGCCGCACTTGCGGCTGTAATGTCGCAGGTGTAGGCGCTGCACCTGATTCGACGGCCGCTCCGGCGGCCGTGAGGGCCTTGATGTCCTCCCGCGTCATGGGACCCCTGAGATAGGAAAGCGTCCAGCGGGTCTGAAAAATGGCCGGCTCGTTTTCGTGGACGTTGTTGAGAAGGAAGACCCGCTTGCCCAGCCCGGACAGGGTTCTCCCCATCCGGCCGCGATCGAAGTGCTTGCCGGCCGCGGCCCCCTCCAGGCCCACCATCACGCGCTCCTTGTCGCCCTCAGTCTGAAGCCGGCCAATGAACCACGTGCCGGTGTTGGCGAGTCCCTTGTAGTCGAGGTCCACCGGGTTCTGGCTGGAAAGCACCACTCCGAGCCCGAAGGCCCGCGCCTGCTTGAGCAGGCTGAGCAGCGGCTGCTTCGAGGGCGGGTTGCTGACGGGCGGGAAATAGCCGAAGATCTCATCCATATATAGCACGGCCCGCAGACTGGAGGTGCCGGACTGGGTCCGCACCCAGGCCAGGATCTCGTTCAAAAGTCTGGCAACGAAGAACATGCGCTCAGCGTCTCCGAGGTGGCTGATGGTGAAGATGGACGCCCGGGGCTTGCCTGCCGCCGTGAAGAGGAGCTGTCCGATGTCGAGGGGCTCGCCCTCCAGCCAGGCCTCAAATCCAGGCGCAGCCAGGAGGTTGTTGAAGCGCATGGCGAGCTGAAAGCGTTCCTTGGACGGGTAAAAATCGTCGAGGTCCATGACCCCCACCCGGGCAAAGGGCGGCTCCTGGATGGCGCGCACCAGGCCCGGCAGGTCCAGCCCTTTGCCCTGGGACCAGGCCGCGTTGAACAGGTTAGCGACGAGGATGTGCTCGCGGCTGCTGATGGGATCGGCGTCGATCCCCGCCAGTGCCAACAGCGAGGTGGTGGTGCTCTGGACGCGCTCGCGCACCAGGTCGCGGTCCTCCATGACGGCCGCGGACGGCGGCGCGAAGCTGCCCAGGGCGTTCACCGGCAGGCCCGACCGGCTGCCCGGCGTGTAGACGGCCAACTCCGCCGCCGCCCTCAGGCGGGCGATGCGCTCCGGCCCCTGACCCCAGTCGGCGAGCCCCTTGCGCCAGAGCTCGGCTTGCCGGGCGGCGAACTGCTCTCGGGTGAGGCCCGCCGCCACGGCCTCCTGCCCGTCCACCCAGGGCAGGAAGTCCTCTGCGGCCAGCTTCGGGAAAGTGAGCAACAGGTTGGGCAGATCGCCCTTGGGGTCGATGGCGATCACCGGAATGTTGTCGATCAGTGCCTCCTCCAACAGGCCGAGCGCCAGGCCGGTTTTGCCGCTGCCGGTCATGCCGATGATGACGGCATGGGTCGTCAGGTCCTTGGAGTCATAGAGGACCAATTCCTCTCCGAGCTTTCCGGAGTTCATGTCGAATGCCTTGCCCAGGTAAAAAACGCCGAGCTTTTCGTAATCCGTCATGGTGCGCCCCCTATCGCGATCCTGCCTGTCCGATGCCATCCTTCGCGGATTCATAATCAGTGCAGCTGTGGAAGTCAACGACTACCCGGCGAGGAGAGTTTCGGGGGGCGAAGCTATGGGGAGATAGGGGGGAAATATTCGAAAGCCGCGCAACGCCGGATCACGGCCTGAGGAGCCGTTTTGCCTCAGGCTGTCAGACGAAGATCAGCCGGGCAAGGGCGGTGAGGGCGATGAGGGCGCCGAGTATGTCCAGCATGTCCATGGTCATGTGCTCGCGTGCGAAGTTAATACGGTTGACTATATTCTCTGCCCAGGGGAATGCAAAATTCGTGCAATGCACGGACGATAAAATTTATATATTTATTTCAGCATATTATGTAATAGGCGGCAGGCGCGCGGGGCGAGGCTGTGGAAAACGGGTTATAGAATTGTGGTCGGCTGATTCCACTGATGGCGGAAAAGACGGCAACGCCGGTCGGAAACGTGCCCCGGATTTGAAATTTTCGGAGCATCTGCTATTATGGCGCATTCGCCGCGCACGCTCCCGCTGCATCTGCGGCGGCACGGCCACGAGCGCTGTCGCGGTCCGCGGCCACCGGGAGAATGCGGACAGAGCAGAGGCGGACAACCGGTCGCTCGCGCAGGACCTGCAGGAGGCTGCTGTGTTTGAAATCAGAGAAATCCTGGAGCTGGCCATGCGGCTGGAGAAAAACGGCGAGGCCACCTACCGCAAGGCCATGGCGTCGTGCTCCGATGAGTCCATGAGCGCGCTGCTTCGGTGGATGGCGGATGAAGAGGCCAGCCACCGGGAGTGGTTCGCGGCTCTGAAATCGGATCTCGACCAGGGGCTGAAGAACCCCTTCATGGAGGAAATGAGCCGGCAGGTGTTCAAGGATCTGGTCGGCGGGCAAAGCTTCTCTCTCAAGGAAGTGGACTTCTCGAAAGTGAGCAGCACGTCTGAGCTCATTTCCATTTTTATCGAGTTTGAAAAGGACACGGTCCTGTTCTACGAGCTGATCGCACCCTTCATCGAAGACGCGGCAACGCTCGGGCACCTGCAGCGGATCATCGCGGAGGAGGGTCGTCACATCGACCGGCTGCGGGAATTCAAAGAAGCGAGGGTTGCGGTCCGCTAGCCGGCAGACTCATCACGCCGCCGGCGCGTGGGCGCGGCCTGGGCCGTCAGTCGCTTATCCGCAGGGATTCGCGGTCTTTCAGGTCCGCGAGGATTGCCGCGATGCGCTCTTGGGCTTCGGTTGCATCCAATGGGGTGACTGCCTCCATCTGTTCGATCACCTCCCTCAGGAACATGGCCCCGCGCTGCGGCAGGTTGTTGAAGACGCGCAGCTGGATTTTGGGGCTGAAGTCTTTGAAAGCCTTGGCGAGGTCCATGGTACCGATTTCGCGCAGGCAGTGTTGGATTTCCTCGTCGTTGAGTCGGCCCATGGTGGCGTTCAGTCCGTCCGTCCGGTCGGTGGAGGGGGTGGCGCGTTCGATGCCCCTGAGGAAGGATTCCATGTCGCCCGGGGCGGGGTCTGTGAATTCCGCTTCGTAGAGCTGTGCGCCCTCTTCGCCGAAAAACGAGAGCAGCAGTTCCGTCAGGCGCTTCGGGCTGAGGCCGTTCTGGATGCCCATCAGTCCCTCCAGGATGACACAGCGTTCGAGAAGGTCCCTGCTGCGGTAACCCCCGGCGAGGATATAGAGCTCCAGGATCTGGCGCACGGTTTGGGGCTTTTCGCCGTCGACGATCAACTGCAGCCCCTTCTTGAGGAAGTAGTTCGGACACTGCTCCATGTAATCCACCAACGACATCAGCCCGAGGTTTCTGGCCTTTTTAGCGAGGCTGACAACCTCGCTCACCAGCCCCAGGCACTGGCGCTTGTCCTCGCTGCTGCACCTGATTCTGCGGGAGAATACCCAGCCGTAGTCCATCCTTATTTTCCCCGGCCGGCGGCCTGTGTGGTCGCAACGGGCCACCCGGCCTGCATGCTGTCCTGAGCAGTGTGTCTCGTGGAGGCTTCACGGCTCCATGTCAGGACTAAGCTATCGGAAGTTTCTGTGAAAACTTGAGGACCTCATGTCCGTGGGAGAGTCGCTCCCCGGGCGGGTATCGATACTGCCCGCGCCCGGCGCCGGCTGCGTAGGGCGAGCAGGGCGGCTGTAACACCAACGGCGCAGGACAGCCCGGTGAGGGTTCCCAGGTTCATTCCAGTGGCCGCGGCTGTGAGGAAGCACCCGCCCCCCCCGCCCCCGCCGCCCCCGCCGGACGCCGGGTCCGTCGCTGCGGTCTGGAAAAACCGGTCGGGGCCGTAGCTGGTCCCGGAGGCGTTGGCAGCGACCATGCGGTAGTGATACGTCGTCAGGGCGGAAAGACCACCGATGGTTTCCGACACCGAGGCATCCGCGTCGGTGGTCCGGCTGGCGGTCGTAAAACCGTAAGCCGTGCTCGTGCCGTATTCAAAATAATAGGTGGTGGTCAGGCCGTCGAGGTTGATGGTGCCGTACAAGACGGCCGAGGTAGCATAAACGGGTGTGGCCAGGCCGGTGTTGGCCGCGGGCGCGATGCTGCCGCCGGTGTATTTCAAATCCAGGAGCACACTGGTCGAACCCACCGTGACCGCGCGGGTGACCGGGGTCGTGACCGCGGAGCCTGAAAACGTGACGGTGTAGTCATCGGCCGCCGTGATGGGGATGGCATAGCCGCCGCTGTCCGCGGTGATTGCAAAGAAATCCCCCAGGTCCGTCTCCACCCGGACCCCGCCGAGACCCTCACCGGGGTCGTACCGGTCGTTGCCGTTGTCGTCGACCCAGACGGTGCCGACCAGGAAGCGGTTGTAGTGGTCGGGAGCCCCCGGGTTGGCGTGGCAGAGGTTGCCGGTGATGACTTGGGGGCCGACGTGGGTGGAGGGGTTGGCTTCTGCAACCACGGCGTAGCCAACGTTCGTGTAGTCGGCATCGACCGACATGATGGCGTTGCGGTGGCCGGGGGGGATCTGCATGCCGTTGGGCCCATACCCCCAGTCGATGTTGAAGCCGGCATGTCCGTAGACCGTGTGTTCGGAATAGGCATACACGATTCCGGCCCAGGTTTGCCATTTAAAGCCCGCATCGTCGACGCGTTGGACTTGCCCGGTATGGGTCTGGTCGTCGATGCTGATGAGATAATCCGAGTGGGCCTTGGCTGCGGTGTAGAGGCGCACGTCGAAGGCGGCCGGCGGCTTTGCCGGAATCGCCGCGAAGGCGTTTTGAAGAACCGTGACGTCGACGCCGAAAAACGTGCGCGCGGCCGCGATGTCCGGATCGCTCTCCGTGGCGAGCCACACCCCCTCCTGCGTGGGGTTGGCCCGTGCACGGTTCATGAGCCACACCAGCTGCTGTTCGTTGCCGTCCGGGTGAAGGTTGTCTCCGGTCTTGTGATAGGTCCACTCGGTTAGCGCGGACGGCACCCCCCAGCGCAATACCGTTGCCGATCTGGGAGCCGCGGGCACCTCCCGTTCGAGAGTGGGCGGGTCGGGTTCAGGGATCCGGTCGTAGCCTCCCCAGGATAATTCGGGAGCGGCGAAGGCAAAGGAGATGCTCAGAAGCGCCCTCAGCGTGAGCGCAGCACCGAGGCCGGAGAACCATTTTCGCACGCAGGAACCTCGTCCCATAAAGTCAAAAAGGTTATAGCTTTTAACAGATGACAAACAACGGCGCAATGCAGGATGCGTGTTGATGGATATCGCCAGGTTGCAGCCGTGTCGGCAGCAACCTCATCGCCGGCGGCGTTTTGCGATGGGTGTCTGCTGACGATATCGGCCATTCGTGCTCGGAACTTGAGCCCGGTCAGTCCGCCGGCCTCCCATACTGGTGAGGCCCAGGGACAGCACGACCAGAAACAGCGCGGCCAGCTCGGTTGCCGCCACGGGCTCTCCCAGGATCAGGGCGCTGCTGAAGACGCCGATGACCGGGATGCCCAAGGTGCTCAGGGCGGCGACATTGGCCGGGAATATCTGCACGACCGTGAAAAACGCCCAATGGCAGAAGATGGTCGGCAGCGCGACCACGAAAACCAGAGCGGCGATGGCCTTCCAGGAGACCGTGGCGATGGCGGTGACGGGATCGATCAGGATCGCGCCCAGGACGATGGGTATGCCCCCGATCAGAAGCTGCCAGCCCATCACGAGGGTCCCGGGCATGTGCCATTTGAAGAATTTGACCAGTACCGTTCCGGCCCCCCAACAGACGGCGGCGCCCACCATCACCAGGGCGCCCAGCGGCGCGGCACCGACCGTCCGCAGGTCGGGTATCAGCAGCAGCGCGAGCCCCGCGGACCCGATAGCGAGAGCCCACAGCCGGGCGGTGGTGATGTGTTCCTTCAGCACCAGTCGGCTGAGCAGGATCACCCACAGGGGCATGGTGTAGGCGATGATCACGGCCCGCCCGGCGTGCAGCATGGTGAGGCCGTAGGCGGAAAGGATGTGCCAGCCGGTGATATTGACCAGTGAGGTGATGATGAGCGGCTTGAGATCCCCGGCCGGCACGCGCAGGGCGGCCCCGCCGGCGCGGGCGAGCGCCAATAGGGCGGCCCCGGCCGCCGCGAGACAGATGGCCCGGAAGGTCCAGGGGCGGATCTCGCTCAGGACGATTTTCATGGCCGGCCAGGCCAGGCCCCAGAAAAGGCTGAGCAGGCCGAGAAGCACGATGCCCTTCAGGGCACTGGCCGGTCTATGGTCTAGCGAAGATTGCATCCAAACTGATCGTCATCCGACCGTTAAAACTTCGCTAATCTGGCGTACGGGTGTCACATCGGTGAAATTGGGGATATCCGCGCGCAGGGCGCCGCCGGAGGCCGCTCCGGCCTTCTCATAGCCGTCGGCCGAGTCGAAATAAAGGTTGCCGATGCAGATGTAGGGCGCCGGCTGACCGCTGCCACCGGAGATGCCTCGCAGAACTTCCACCCCCAGGAGGCCGAAGGGCTTCATATGCTTTTCCACCAGGGCCATGTGCGTCGTGCGGTAGTATTCCAGATCGAAACGGCTGCCTTTCTGGTTCGGGTACATCACGCTCACTTTGTACATGTCCATCTCCTTGTGGGATCACGCAGGGAGTGTCCCTGAAAGCCTTCAGCCTTCAGCCTGTCTACCTGAGCAGTGGTCCGGCCGCTTTGGGCCTCCCGGATGCGGTGGCGTCCGCCCCCCGTCCGGATGAAGTAAGTGTCCTGATCGAACTCAAGCCGGGCGGCCAGCTTCAGCAGCGCCCGGTCCGAGAATTTGATGCGCTCGCCCGCGTCGGTCAGGTAGAGCCCGTCGTTTTCAATCCAGAGGCGTCCGGCTTCGAGCGGCAGGCGCCGCTGGGTATTCAGGACGAGAGTGATCTCCTCCCCGATCTGCACGTCGACGACGAATAGGGCGGTGTCCGCGTAGGGGAAATACACCTTTTCGACAATGGGACCGTGCTGCTGGCTGACATAATAGCCGCCTTCGTCCCGGCGGATGGCGGCGTTAAAGTAGTCGATGATGCGCCGGTTCTGGAAGGGTCCGGATGCGTTGCGCCAGCGGCCGTTGCCGTCGAGCCGGAACACGGCCTTTTCGCGCGGGATGACGATTTCAGTCGGTGGGTCGGCCATGGGCGGCTGCGGGCAGGCCATCAGTAACGGCCCTGCTTGCGAGGTTTGCGCCACACGGTTTTGCCCATGTCTTCAATGTAGCTGACCGCCTGGAAAACGGCGTTGAGACTGATGGGGGACAGTTCGCGGTCCTGATCGCGACAGTCGTTGAACCGCTGGTGGGACACCTGGGCAAGCCCCCTGCGGCGACTGACGAGAAAGGCCACTGCATCGGCTTCGAGGTCGATCCGGTTCAGGTCCAGGTCCTTGCGGTCCAGCCACCAGGCGTCGCTGTCGATGCCCAGGTGTCCGCAGAAAATGCGGCCTAGTTCGAGTACCAGGGTGGCGTACTTTTCCTCCAGGCTCAGGCCGGCATCGACGAGGACGAGATAGCGGGTGGTGGCCTCGAGTTCCAGGCCTGCGTATTTTTTGCGGGCCGAGGCCGTGATGCGGACCCCCCGTTCGGCGGCGGCGTTCAGGGGCTGCACCTCGCGCACGGCGATGTGCTGAATGCCGCAGTTGTGCAGCGTGGCCTCGTAGATTCGGGCGGACAGGTGGTCCCGGGCCCCGGCCGGTCTCAGGGCGCCCTCGCTGATCGGATACCCTTCGGTGTCCCTGAGATCGAAGAGGAAGAGCACCGGCGACATCGGGGCCAGGATGAGGATCGGACGGGCGCCCGGCTTCAGCCGGCGCCGGTGCTTTCGCAACCAGGTGCGGCCCGTGGCAACGTAGGTGGCGGCGGGGTTCTGCAGGTAGATCAGAAACCCGTTGAACGGCGAATAGGCCGGGAAGCGTGCGACGAATTTGAGCAGTTCGAGGAATTCGCGGCACCCGCGCCAACGGGCACTCATACGGAAAAGATCGTCGAGGGCGCCGGTGTCCGCGTCCAGGTCCGGGTGAAAGTCCTCGCCGGGGCTTACCGGCCCGGACGTATCGGACGCCTTAAACAAGCTGAGCTGTTCGGACATTTCCCTGCATCACTCCATGCGACGGCCGCAGCGGCCGGAGCCCCCAGCATGCCCCCTTGCCGGTTCCGGGAACCCTTCGGTCAACATCCCCGCCCTTTCCGGCTGCTTGAGTAATAATCTGAAAATCATGGCCGAGTCAAGGTGGTCGCCGGAATTGACAAGAAGCGCGTCAATGCTAACCATAGAGCCTTGCAAAAAAGACCGTGATGGTGCGTTTGCCTTTAACCTGCCAGGAGGAGCCTTGAAAAATGATCGGCAAGAAACTCAATGATGTGATGAACGAGCAGATCAAGAACGAATTGGAATCCTACTACATCTATCTGTCCATGGCCGCTTGGCTGCACTCCAAGGCCCTGGACGGTATGGGGCACTGGATGCGCGTGCAGGCCCATGAGGAGATGCTGCACGCCATGAAGTTTTTCAATCACCTCATCGACCGGGGCGGGAAGGTGGTTCTGAAGGACCTCAAGCAGCTAAAGACCCAGTGGGAGTCGCCGCTCGAGGTGTTTCGGGACGCCTTTGAGCATGAGAAGTTCATTTCCAAGAAGATCGACGACCTGATGGCGTCCGCGCGCGAGGAGAAAGAGTTCGCCTCCGAGCCCCTGCTGGCCTGGTTCACCGACGAGCAGATTGAGGAAGAGTCCAATGCGAGCAAAATCACCGATCAGCTGGAAATGGTCGGAACCGACAAGTCCGGGCTGCTGATGCTGGACCGTGAGTTGGCGGCACGGGCCTATCCCCCGGGCAGCCCCCTCAACCCCGTGGCGGCGCCGGCCGCATAGTGGCCCGTCGGAAGATCAACGAAAGGGCAAGCCCTTCCGGCATTGGAGGCCGATAGCCGGCGGCGGCCCGGCGCGGCTTCAGGGCATGATGATGCGGGAACCCGGGCCTTGAATGATCGGCGATTGCTTTTCGTCGCGCATCTTCTTGGCCTCTTCCATGAGTCTTTCCATGGAAGCGAGCATGGCCTCCGGGAAGCGCTTGAACGCCTGGGAAAGGTCTTTCGCCGTGATCAGGTTCTCGATGGGCAGGGAGCCTTGCGGCGTGTGGACGCTGGTCTGGCCGACGAAAATGGGCTGGCGCTCCCTGTCCGGGGATCCGTCGGGCTTGACCGGGGTAAATCGCCTAACCGAGCCGACCTTGAGGTCCGTGAACGATTCCTCGAGGTAAAGGTTGGATCGATCCAGATTGAAGTTGAGGGCGTCTTGCGTTTCTTCAGCCATTGGCAGGTGCCTCCTCGCGCAACGGTCGGCCCTATGGCCGCCCGGTCAGTGGGGGCACCGTAGCAGATTGGTATGCAATAGGCAACAGGGCTTCGGCCATGCCGGGGCCGTTTTTTTGCGCACGGCTCGGGATCGTGCGCCAACGACGTCCGTCCGCCGGATGGCCGTCTCCACCCAAACCGATAGCTTGAAAGCAGGAGGAAAGGTCATGGCAAAGCGAGTAGTGATCGACAGCGATGAGTGCGTGGGATGTCAGACCTGCGTGGAATTGTGCCCGGATGTGTTCGCGTTCAACGATGCCTCGGAGAAGGCGGAGGTTGTCAAGGAAGAAGGCGGGCCTGAGGATTGCATCGAAGAGGCTATGAGCTCCTGCCCGGTGGAATGCATCAAGTGGGAGGAGTGAGGATTTTGGTTCGTTGAGGCTCACTTCCCGGCCTCCGGGGCGCGAACGTCATAGGCCGGTGCCACCCCCAGCATCACGCGCATCGTGGCGGCGGAGGTCAGGCTGCCCAGGGTCAGACAGCCGGCGCCGATGAAGTACCCCGGGATCGTGAGACCGAGGGCGGCAAACCCGGCCCCGGCGATGGTCACCAGCAGAGCGGCATGGCCCGTGAGCACCGTGAAGGGTTTCTTCAGCCAGGCGGCGATCCCCTCGCTGTGGGCGCGGAGGGCTACGACCAGCGGAAACAGCACTAGAGCGGCGGCTGTTTTCCGCACCAGAACCAGGTCACCCGGGTGCAGGTTCTGCAGCTGGATGTAGTAGAATTCGGCGATCCCCGGCAGAGTGAACGCCAGCGGCAACAGACCCATGACCAAGCCGGCCGCCAGCGCGAAGCGAAGCGTGCGGTTCTGAAAGGGTGCGGTCAGCGGAAACGCCAGCATGAGGGTCTGGATGCGTGTCGCGGCAAAGGCCAACGGGTTGACCAGGCCGAGGGCCAGGTAATAGGCCGGCAGCACCCGCTCGGGTTCGGCGGACCGCGCGATAAACGCCGCAACGGCGATGGTCGCCAAGCTGAGAAAATACCCCCCAACGGTGAGCGGGACATTGAACCACAGAATCTCCCGCAACCCTGGGGGGGGGCCTGTGCTTGAGGGCAGTGCCCGGATGATCTTACGGGCAAACCAGCCTGAAGCCACGGCTTCCAAAGCCACCGGGATGGTCAGGGCCACCACTGCCCACGACGGCCCTACGAGGCCGGCCAGACAGAACAGGGGCGAGAGCGCGGCCGTCAGGACCACGCGGCCGATGGTCGCGACGCTGGCGATGCCTGTGGCCCGGCCGATGTACAGGGCCACGAAATACGGAACACGGGAGAAGAAGATCACCTGCAGCGGGATGCTCAGCAGCAGCGTGCTGCGGGCCGGCGCTTCGATCGAGGGCGGCAGGCCGATTGCCTGCGCGAACAGCGCGTGCGCGATCGCCGGGGTGCAGAGCAGCGCCTGGACTGCCGCCATGCAGAATCCGATGGCCATCGTCAGGCGGTAAAAGCGCCGGTACCCTTCGCGGGTCTGGGCGTAGATCATGCCCGTCGGCACCAGGCTGATCATGAAAATTCCTAAAAAAAACAAAACCGTATTGGATTGGGCCAAACCGGTCAGCCCCAGCGGACCGCCGGGCCCCCGGGAGGCCACCATCGCCACCAGCGGGTAGCACAACGATTGGGAGGCTGCCTGCACGGCCAGGGGGATGAAAAAACGGGTCAACCGCCGGGCGTTGGGGGTGGTCGCGTCTTCTATATCGGGACGGTTTTTCTTCATTCGTCGAAGTCGCCCACCAGCCGCACTTCCCGTTCCAGCCGCACTCCGAAGCGCTCGAACACGCGCTGCTCGATCAGCCGGATCAGCCGGTGGACGTCCGTCGCCGTGGCGCCGGCCACATTCAAAATGAAGCCGGCATGGCGGCGACTGACCTCCGCGCCGCCGATGCGTTCGCCCTTGAGCCCGGCCCCCTCGATGAGGGCTCCGGCGTAGTAGCCGGGCGGGCGTTTGAACACACTGCCGCACGAGGGGCAGTCGAGCGGTTGCTTCTGCGCGCGCAGGGCGAGGATCTCGTTCATGCGGGTCGCCAGGGTCTGCGGGTTTTGCGGCTGGAACCGGAAGCGGGCCGAGGTGATGACGACCCGGTCCAGCTGCGGTGCACATCGGTAACCGAAGTCCACTTCGTGCCGGCGGGCGGTCAGCCGCGAACCATCGGGCAGACAACCGGCGACCTCAACGGTTAAGGCCTCGATCTCGCGGCCGAAGGCGCCGGCGTTCATGCGCAGTGCCCCCCCGATCCCGCCGGGAATCCCCGCCATGGGTTCCATCCCGCCCATGCCCCGGCCCACGGCGTCGCGGATCAGGTCCATCCAGAGGGTGCCCGCCCGGACGGCGGCCTCTTCATCGTGAAACTCCCATCCGCTGAAATTTTCACCCATGTACAAGGTGACGCCGTGCCAGCCCCGGTCGGAGACCAGCAGGTTGGACCCTCGGCCCAGAATGAACAGCGGCACGCCGGCCGCGTGGACGGCCGCGAGCACACGCTGGACCCCTTCCTCCGAGAGCGGGGCCGCCCAGACGGCCGTCGGGCCTCCGATGCGGTAGGACGTGCAGGGGCCGAGCGGCTTGTCCGTCTCGACCGCGACCCGTTCGATCGAGGACAAGTGCGCCGCCAGGTCTTTCAACCCAGAGGGCAAGGAAGTCCGCCTCATTCCGCTTTCACCCGAGAGTGCCCCCTGTCAACATGTGCGGCCCCGCCATGCGACGGCCCGGCGCCATCCCGTATTCCGGCACGCGGGGTGCCGACGGGTGGTTCGGCGTAGCGATCAGCGACGAAATCATGACCGCATCATAAACCACATCCGCGGTGAAAAGCAATTTAACCGGATGGCGAATAACAAGCATCCGGCTGTCGGCCAAGGCGACTATTGGCAGGAGGCTCGGAGGCTGAACGCCCAGAGGCTAAAAAAGGGCAGAAAACGTTTTGCTTCAAGCTTACCAGCTTCCCCGCCTTTTATTTTCGGACATAAAACGCATTCACAATAGTCGCCCAACGCCGGATCACAGCCTGTCGCGAGGTTTTTCAACACCCTGTTGGGCGGCGGCCTTCCACGACGCACGCCGCGGATCGTCGCGGCCGGAAGGCCCGTGGAGTGCTCTGCCGGTCTGCGCGCCCCTGCCGCGTACGATAAACCATTCAAGCTCCGGCCGGATTCGGCCGATATCCTGATGAACAAGGGGGGGACTACTCCGGTAGAGAGGGTTCAAGGTTCAGGGGTCAGGGGAGAGCGATGGAAGCCTATCGGCGGTTGGAAGATCGGGTCGTATATCAGCAAGCTCTGTCGTTGGCGCATGCCCGCATCCGATTGCCGCTTTCCCCCATCTTCTGTTTGGGAGGGTGGCGCAAACGCTGGCACCCGCCGTACTGGATTTGCCCGAACCCTGAGACCTGAGTAGTTACGGGGAATGTCGCAAGGATTACACCGTGAGGGGGGGGAACGACCATGGAAGCCGAAGAATTTCTGAACGTCATCAACGAGTGTGATGTCCTGCGGGACGACATCGACGACCTCCGGGGGCGGGTTTCGCTGACCAAGGCCGAAGGGGGCAAACTCGCCCAGGCCACCGAGCATGTCGACAAGGCCAAATCCATCCTGACACACCTTTTCCCGGCCATCCGGTCGCTGGACGATGAGGTGCGGGAAGATCTCTCAGAGGAGCTGAGCGAGACCGACTAATCACGTGTCCTGGAAGTATGTCATAGCAACAAAGTCCTAGGCGCCTTAATTAGAAGGAACTACGAAATACGCGAAAGGCGCGAAAAGGGAAGCCAAGCTATTGTTTAAGGACGAAAGCTACAGGCAATCAACTATACCAATTCTCAAATTTTCGAATGATCGAAACAGGTTTTGAATTTGGATCTTTCGGATAGTCGAATCTCGGGTTTCCAGCCAGATGCTTCCGTCCCACCCGCGCGGGGTGGTTGACAGTCGACTCTGCGGGTTCTAAACTACCTTTCGCCCTGACCCACCGCTGCGGCCTTTCCGCCCGGCTCACAACCCCATGCGAAAGGACTTCGTTATGACCTCCAGTTTGACTCGCGGAATCCTGCTGGGCCTTCTCCTGGCGGCGGGTGGGTGCTCATCCGGCCTTTCCGGCTGGCGCTATTTCCACGGGGATCTGTCGGGCGCGGGCTTCCTGAATGTGAGGAGCGGCTACGCGATTTCCCCCGCCTGGATCTCTGCGCCGCTTCGGATCGTCAGCTCTTCCCCCGTGATCGGCCGGGACGAAAAGGACCGGGAGGTGCTTTACGTCGGCACGGTCGATACCCAGCTCGTGGCCATCGATGCCGTGGGGGGGCAGGTCCTGTGGGAGCGCAGTCTGGACGGCCCGTCCGAAAAGGCACGGATGACATCCTCGCCGGCGCTCGTTCCGGACGGGGGCATCATCATCACCGTCACCCGGCAGCTCGACGGCGGCCGGCTGCAGACAACCCTGCACAAGGTCGACCCGCAGGGCAACCTGTGCTGGTCATACGCCTTTCCGGATCAGGGGTTTTCCACCGGCTCCCCGAAAGTGTTCGTCTACAACCGGCAGACCTTGGTGGTGGCCGCAGCAGAGGTGCCCATCCCCGCGGGGGGCGTTCGATCCGAGCTGTTGGTGCTGGGCGACCTCGGGCAGCGGGTCGATCTGCTCGCCCGCACGCTGCTCGGGGATTGCTCTGCCGGGGGTGGGGGCGCAGGGGACCTGGCCGGCCTCCGCAGAGCCTGGCTCGGCCTCACTTCGTTTCCAGCGACCGGCGGCTTTCCCGGACAGGGTTTTTTGGACCCCACCCCGGCCGTGGTCGTAAGGCGCCCCAAACCCCTGATCGCCGTGGCCGACAATGTGTGCCGGATCGCGGCCTATGAGTGGGACGGGCGTGAACTCGCCATGGTCTGGCAGGCATCCCACGATGGGCGCAGACTCTCTTCGCCGGCTGTGGTGTCCGGCAACCTGTTGGTCATCGGAACCGACCGCGGACTGCTCGTGGCCCACGACGTCGAGACCGGTGTCAAAATGTGGGAATACGATGCGGGCGAACCCGTGCTGGCGACACCGGCCGGGTCGTCGCAGGGGACCGTGTTCGTCGTCTCCGAAACGCAGATGCACGCCGTCTCCGCAGCCAACGGAGTCCCCGTCATCCAGGCCGGATCCCCTCAGCGTTTAAGGCTTCCGGGCGTCAGCCGCTCGTCTCCGGCGGTAACCACCGACTGTGTTTATGTGGCAACCCAGGAGATGGTGACCGTCTCCCACGATTTTAAAGCGCGCAGCCACAACACGGGATTCGTCGGCGCCGGCTTTTCGTCGCCGGCAGTGGGCGCGGACGGATCTGTCTATGCCGTGGCCCGCAACGGCGCCATCTGGAAATTCAAGGGCTCCAACTAATGGATTGGATGGAACCGAGAAATCTGCGGGAATGGGCCGGGCGCGCCTTCAGCCTCCCCCCCATCCTGCTGGGCGTCGCCGTTCTGGCATTGCTGTCGACGGAGCTGAAATTCGACTGGCTGGAGCGGGCGGTGGGCGGGTACCTCGCGTCCACGAACGCCGAACGGCCCGAATCCGGCGCCATATGGGAGACGGGGCGCAAGACCCAGGCCGCACGGACGACCGTGGAGAGGCTGGCCACCGATCGGGAGGCCTATCAGCGCATGGCCCGCAACGCCGGGTCCCTCAGCGAGATCGTGGGCACGCTTTCCCCCGGCCAGGGTGTCATGCTGTCCGCCGAGCATTTCCGAGAACTTTACCAGAACCTGCCCCAAGGGTTTAGCACCGAGCTGCTGTCGCCCTTCGACCTGCTGCGGCTGGTCAGCGCAGGCCGCTGGAACCGCACCTACCTGGAAAAGTCGGCCGACGGTCTCATGGTGTATCTGCTCGAGCCGAACAACCACGTCCTGCGCCAGGTCAAGGTGGACGCCGCATCCCTTGCCGTGCTGGCCCGGGGAAGCACGGCGGCCAGCCGGTCCTTGGAGGATTTGTCCGGCTTTAAGGATCGCATTTACCCGGCCGAGCGCTTTTTCGCCGTGATGGCATCTCTGCCAGCGGATGTGCAACGCAGCCTGATTCCGCAGCCCGAGCGCCTGCTGGAGGTTCCCGGGAAGATAACGCGGGTGGGCATATCCGACGAGTCCGCCGCGGGGCTGGTCGAGATCGGCTTCGAAACCCGTTCCGGCTCCCAGCAGAGCGTGTTCCTGGTGCAGGCTCAGGACTGGGCGGTCTGGCGGCTGCGCTCGCTCCTGGAAGGTCGGACGGACGGGGCGGCATCGATTGGAGGCTGACCTCGCGATGACGACGCAGGCCCACAGACTCAGTTGCGAGTGGAATCCGAGGGTGTCTTGATGCGGCGGCTCAGAGCGCTGTTCTACGGGGGTCTTCTGTTGCTCGGATGCGCGGCAGCGGCCCTGCTCATTTTTTTCTTCGTCGTCATCCACGATTTGCCGCAGGTGCCCGAGCCGTTGAGCCGGATCATCGAAACCCCGCCGACGGAGATCTACGCGGCCACCGGGGAGCGGATCATGCTGATCGGCGGGCGGGAAGTAGTCCCCCTGAGCCGCGTTTCACCCCTGTTCATCCAGGCCGTCACCGCCACCGAGGACCACCGGTTCTGGGCGCACCACGGCTTCGACAAGCTGCGCACACTGAAAGCCTTATGGGTGACACTGACGAGCGGCGGCCGGGTCGAGGGCGCCTCCACCATCACCCAGCAGTTGGCCAAAAACCTGTTCTTCAGCTTTCACCGCACCTATATGCGCAAGTTCCGCGAGTTGCTCGTGGCCCTGCAAATCGAGTCGCGCTACACAAAACGGGAGATCCTGGAGGCTTACCTCAATCAGATTCCCTTCGGGGTCGGCGCCCACGGCGTGGAGCAGGCCTCCCAGGTGTTCTTCGGCAAGCCCGCCCTGCAGCTGACGCTTCCGGAGGCCGCTCTGCTTGCGGGCCTGCCGAAGTCACCGACCCGCTACCAGCCCTTCCGCTATTTCGGGCGGGCCAAGGAGCGCCAGAAGATAGTCTTGTCCCGCATGGCGGCCGTCGGCGACATCACCGCCGAGCAGGCCGAGAAGTCCTACCGGGCTCCCTTGCATCTGCGCGAGCCTGCCGGCGGAGAGCCTGCCGGCAGCTACTTTCTGGACACCGTGCTGAAGGACCTGGAGGACCGCTACGGTACGGACGTCGTGTACCACGCAGGGCTCAAGGTCTTCACCACCCTGGACCCCCAGCTGCAGGCCTGGGCCATCGACGCGGTTCAAACCGGATTGACCCGCCTGGATCAGGTCCTGGGCGTGCCCGCGCCGGTCGGCAGCGAGACGGCCGGCGGACCCCAGGGGGCGCTGGTGGCGGTCGAGGCGCAATCCGGGGCGGTGCGGGCGCTGGTGGGCGGCCGGAACCATGCCGAGTCGGAATTCAACCGCGCCCTGCAGAGCAACCGTCAGCCCGGTTCCGGGTTCAAGCCTTTCGTCTACTACGCGGCCTTGGAGAAGCTGGGGATGAGCCCGGCCACGGTCCTCATCGACCGCAAGGTCGCGATCCCGATTCCGGGGCAGGTGCCCTGGACCCCTCGGAACTTCAGCGGCGAACACGAGGGGCCGATGATCCTGAAACGCGGCCTGGCGTACAGCGTCAACTCGATTGCGGCCCAGCTCGTGGAACGCACCGGGCCGGCCGCCGTCATTGACGTGGCCCGGCGCTGCGGCATTCGCAGCCCGCTCTCGCCGGTGCAATCGGTCGCCCTGGGAACTTCGGGGGTCAGCCCGCTCGAGATGGCGGCCGCGTTTGCCACGTTCGCCACCGGCGGAATTTATCACGAGCCCTTCTTTATCCGACGGGTCGAGGATTGCCAGGGGCGCATCCTGGAGGAGCGGCTCCTGGCCGGCCGTCGGGCGCTTGACCCCACCATCACGTTTCAGGTCGTCGACATGATGCGCGCCGTGCTGGACGAGGGCACGGGCAACGTGATCCGCCGCTTGGGGTTCGCCCTGCCGGCCGCCGGCAAAACCGGGACCACAGATGACTTCAACGACGCCTGGTTTACCGGTTTCACGCCGACCCTGAGTGTGTCGGTGTGGACGGGCTTCGACCGTGCGGTCAGCATGCGCGACGCCCATGGACGCGGGATCACCGGCGCCAGCGGGGCGGCGCCGATCTGGGCGGATTTCATGCGCAGGGCCACCGAAGGCGAGCCGCAGCGGGAGTTTCCCGTGCCTGGCGACATCCGCTTTGCTTTGGTCGATCCCGTCACGGGGCAGGCCCCGCTGCCCGGGGGGCCGCGGGGCATGGAAGTTGCCTTGCGGGAGAGGCAGCCGATACCCTCCGGTGCGGCGGTCGGAGGCTGGCAGGCAATGCCGGAGGCTGAGCGACCGGCCCAGGGCGCGACTGAAGGCGCTCCGGAAAAAAGAGCGGACGGAAATTGATGAGGGTCAAGGGATGAGTCACTTTCTGCGCTACGCTGCCGCCCGGGTCTGGATCACGCTCCTGTTCGGGACGGCGGCAAGCCTGGGGGCGCTCCCGCTGCTGCAGCCCTCCATCGGCCTGGCGGCGGCCCCCGTCCTGGCCGTCGTCTTGCTGGCCGTGTTCTTCTTCGCGCTGGGTTGGGCCACCAACCGCCTGGGCCTGGCGGCGGTCCGCCGGTGGGTGCGTTCTGCCGGTCGGGCGGAGCGGGACGGGCTTCACGTCGAGGCCGAGGCCGCCTTCCGCCGCGCCATCGGCCTGCTCGACAGTTTCCTTGTGTCCCCGGCCGTGCGGCGCCGGAACCTGCCGCCGCTGGCGGCCCGGCTGGCGCGGTTTTATCTTGCACGACCCCGGGGCGGCGCCGAAACCGAGGAGCTGATCGCAGGCTATCTCGCCGCCTATCCCGGCGACGAGGAGGTCGCCGAACAGTGGGTATTGAGGGTCGAACAGCAGGGTGGGCTGCGCGAAGATCACCAGGTACTGGCGACGCGGCTGGGGGCCGCTCACCCCCGCAACGCGACCATTCAGAGTGCCTTGGCCCGGCTCTACGTGATGCTGGAGCGGACGGACTACCCCGCTCTCCAGTGCTACCGGCGGATGTGCAGCGCCGAGGAGGAGCTGCCGCCGGAGTTCTGCCGGGACCTGGCGCGCCTGCTCCGCCAAGACGGCCGGACCGATGCGTGGGTGCAGCAGTTCTACCGACGGGTTTTTGGCCCGCTGCCGGAGGCGCCGGAAGCCCCTCCCGTACCCGCATCAGCACCCGCACCTGTCGGCGCGCCGGACCCTGCGGTATATGAGGCCGCGGCGGCAACGGCCCCGCCGGAGGACGAGGAGGGTGCCTTCCGGATGAGCGTGCCCCTTGACGAGGTGGCCGACGAGGAAGGCGAGGCACACCCGTCCGTGTTCGTACGCCCCCGCGGGTGGCCGCCGGTGGTGAAACGGCTGGCGGGCCTGCGGGGAGACATCGCCGCGCTCGCAGCATACGGCGGGCGCTGGATGCTCCGGGGTTCGGCGGCGGCGGTGCGCGCCGTGGCGCGGCCGCCGGGGGCGCTCTATGTGCTGGGCGCGCTGATCGCCGCCGGTGCTGCCGCGGGCGGGTGGTGGCTTTTCGTGAACGCCGGCGATGCGGTCTTCGCGCCTGCCGCCGGCCCCGCGGCCGTAGCCCCCGCGGCCGCGAGGGATCCCTACACGCTGCAGGTGGCCGCCTACCTCAAGTCGGACTATGCGCTCAAATTCGTGGAGGACCTCAAGCAGCGGGGGTATGACGCGTATTGGATCAAAACCGCGAGCGGCGGCAAGACCTGGTATCAGGTCCGCATCTCCCATTTCCCCGAGCAGCAGTCGGCGCGGGACTTCGGGGCCAGGCTCAAGCAGAAGGGGATCATCGAGGATTTTTATGTTACCAACTACACCCGCTGAAAGATGCCGGCAAGGGTGGAGGGGATCCGCGATCACACCCCCTGGATATCGTGCGTATGGCTTGCGGCAGCGGTCTCCGGGGCCCGCGGCGGAAAATCACGCTCAGCCCGCCGGCGCCGTGTCCGAGGAAAAAAGCCCGGAAGCCGACCCTTACATTCTCTGCCGCGGTTGCCTGTATCCGATCACCCGGGCCAAGGAGCGCATCGCCGTGAACGGCGCCCACCGCCACACCTTCGCCAACCCCCATGGCATCGTTTTTGAAATCGGCTGTTTCAAGAAGGCGTCGGGCTGTGAGGCGGTCGGTCCGGCCAGCGCGGAGTTCACCTGGTTTGCGGGGTACCGCTGGCGGGCGGGTCTGTGCCTGGCCTGCCTGACCCATCTGGGGTGGGTGTTCAGCGCTGCGGGCGGTGACGGCTTTCACGGTCTGATACTCGATCGCTTGATCGAACCGTCCTAGCAGGCTGTTGAAAAACGGCGCCTCGCGCCGTGATCCGGCGTTGTGCGGCTTTTGTAAATGCTCACATATCAATGCATATGCTGCGCTTTCCAAAACGCCGCACGCCTTGGCTGACGGCTCAATGCTTGTTTTCAACACCCTGCCAGACCGGCTGGCTCAAAGTGAGAGGCGTGTAGAAGTCACTCCTTGGGGAAATCATTGCCGGGACGCAGCCTCAGGCGGCGATACACGTCAAGGGTTTGGGAGCGCGTGCGCTCCCGGGAGCCGGAGTTGTCGATGACCTGCGTGGCCAGAGCCTTTTTTTGATCGATCGGCATCTGGGAACGAAGGCGGGCCAGGGCCTCGGCTGGCGTGAGGCGGTCGCGGGCCATGAGGCGCTCGAGTTGGGCAGCCTCCGGTGCATATACGACGATCACCTCCTCCAGACCGTGGTGCATGCCGGATTCGAAGAGCAGCGGCACGTCCAGGATCACCACCGCATTCGGATCTTCACAGCGGATGCATTCCAGGCGGCGGGCGGTTTCCGCGCGCACCCAAGGGTGGATGAAGCCTTCGAGCACTTGTTTTTCAACGGAGTCGTTGAAGACGATCTCGCCCAGCCGCCGCCGGTCGATCTCGCCGTCCGGCAGCAGGATGCCCCGGCCGAAATGCGCGACGATGTCGGCGTAGACAGCGGTGTCCTTCCGGGCGGCCTCCCGCGCGATCCGGTCGGCATCGATGACGCGGGCCCCGGCCTGGGCCAGCACGCCGCAGACCGTCGATTTGCCGCTCGCGATCCCGCCTGTCAATCCGGCGATCAGCACCTGGGTGTCCTTTTCAGATGACTTTTTTCAGCTTCAACACAGCTTAGAATGTTGAAACGTCGATGTGCGTCGAAGCCATATGCGAGGCCAGGGGGGGTTGTCAACACCCACCGGGGATGCTGGCTTGCGTTGTTCTGATTCGGCCTTATTCTTTAGCCCATCGGATGAGACCATCCGGACAACAAACCAAACACCCTCCAAGGAGGTTACGATTATGGCCAAAGAGAAACTCAAGATGGCCGCGGACGTCTGTTCGTACGTGGATGAGGAAAAAAACCAAATCAACCTTGAGATTTGCGTTCCGGGGGTCAAGAAGGAAAACATCCAGCTGAAGATGCTGGATGAGAGCTTCAGCCTGTTTGCGACGCGGGATGACTTCGATTACGTGGCCGCGTCGGCCTTCTGCTGCCCGGTGAAATCCAAATCCGCCAAGGCAAACTACAAGGATGGAATGCTCAAGGTGATCGTCAAGCTGAAAGATCCCATGGCAGGCGCGCACACGGTCGCCATCCACTAGCCCAGTCGACTGGCTACGGCTGAAACCGCAGGCTTACGGCCTGCGGTTTTTTTACCCTTCAGCCCTCAGCCTAAACGCCTGCTGAGCAGCTACCAGTAACACACCCAAACACCCAAACATCCAACTCCCCGAATCCCCTTGACACCGCTTATGGCCTCTAGTAAGCATAACCTCTTTTGGTGCTTACTAAAAAGCGGAGATCCGTGATGGTGGAATTCACGTTCCAGGAAATGTTTCCTCTGAAGGAGGACGCGACCGAATACCGGCTGCTCGACACGGTTCATGTCGCCGCCGGAACCTTCGACGGTGCCGAGATCCTCAAGGTGGCACCAGAGGGGTTGACGCTGCTGGCCGAGCAGGCGTTCACGGATGTTTCGCACCTGCTGCGCCCCTCCCACCTCAAGCTGCTGACGCGGATTTTCAAAGACCCGGAAAGCTCGGCCAACGACCGTTACGTCGCCCTGGAACTGCTGAAGAACGCCGTCATCTCCGCCGAGATGGTCTTTCCCATGTGCCAGGACACCGGCACGGCCATCATCCTGGGCAAGAAGGGACAGCGGGTCTTCAGCGGCGACCGCGACGAGGAGGCCCTGTCCCGCGGCGTCTTCAACGCCTTCACCCAGGGCAACCTGCGCTATTCCCAGAACGCGCCCCTGACCATGTACACCGAAAAGAACACCGCCTGCAACCTGCCGGCCCAGGTCGAGATTTACGCCGTCGGCGGGGGTGAGTTCAGGTTTCTCTTCATCGCCAAGGGCGGGGGATCCGCGAACAAGACGTTTCTTTTCCAGGAACCCCCGGCGGTCTTGAACCCGAAGATGCTGCCCGGGTTCATGCGCGCCAAGATGAAGACCCTGGGGACGGCGGCCTGCCCGCCCTACCACCTGGCTTTCGTCATTGGCGGGACCTCGGCCGAATTGAACCTGAAGACCGTCAAACTGGCCTCGGCGGGCTACCTGGACGGCCTACCGACGCACGGCGGCGCGGGTGGGCACGCTTTCCGAGATTTAGAGCTCGAAGCCGAAGCGCTCACCATCTCACGCGACATCGGGCTGGGGGCCCAGTTCGGCGGCAAGTGGTTCTGCCTGGACGCGCGGGTGATCCGGCTGCCGCGGCACGGCGCCTCCTGCCCCATCGGCGTCGGGGTGAGCTGCAGCGCCGATCGCAACGTCAAGGCCAAGATCACGCGCCAGGGAATCTTCCTCGAGCAGCTGGAGACGGACCCGGCCCGCTATCTGCCCGAGGTCAAACCGGAGGGGGCCGCAGCCGTCCCGGTGGACCTCGACCGGCCCATGGCGGAGATTCGCGCGCAGCTCAGCCGCTACCCGGTGGCGACCCCGCTGCTGCTGACCGGCAAGATCATCGTGGCCCGGGATATCGCGCATGCCAAGCTCAATGAGCGCCTGCAACGCGGCGAGGGGCTGCCCGATTATTTCAAGAATCACATCATTTACTA
Source organism: uncultured delta proteobacterium (assembly GCA_963785045.1). Lineage (GTDB taxonomy): Bacteria > Desulfobacterota > Desulfobacteria > Desulfobacterales > SpSt-501 > SpSt-501. The sequence goes on from CAWAUC010000005.1 coordinate 150,011, forward strand.
CGCCGGGCCGGCCAAGACCCCCCACGGATTTGCTGCGGGCGCCTTCGGTCCTACCACCGCCGGCCGGATGGACACCTACGTGCCGTTGTTCCAGGCGCAGGGAGCTTCGCTGATCATGCTGGCCAAGGGCAACCGCAGCAAGGTGGTGACCGAGGCCTGCCGGCAGCACGGCGGGTTTTACCTGGGCTCGATCGGCGGTGTTGCGGCCCGCTTCGGGCGGGACTGCATCACCGGCATGGAGTTGCTCGAGTTCCCCGAACTCGGCATGGAGGCCGTCTACCGGATCACCGTCCGGGACTTCCCGGCCTTCATCATCGTCGACGACAAGGGCAATGATTTTTTTGAAGCGATGTTGAAATAAGGGTTCAAGGATTCAAGGGTCCAAGGGGTCGAGTGAATAGACAACCACCCGTCGTCTGACGCTTGACTTCGCGAACCCTTTGCAGGCAATAGTTCAAATCGACCTCGAATACTATACTCTTTGCAAGGAGAACACGATGGCCAAGCCGAAGATGAAAACCATGGATGGCAATACCGCCGCCGCCCACGTGGCCTATGCCATGAGCGACGTGGCGACGATCTACCCCATCACCCCCTCTTCCCCTATCGCCGAGATCGCCGACGAGTGGGCGGCCGCCGGCCGCAAGAACGTGTTCGGGCAAACCATGACCGTGCGCCAGCTTCAGTCCGAAGCCGGGGCGGCGGGCTCCATGCACGGCTCGCTTGCCGCGGGCGCGTTGACCTCGACGTTCACGGCCTCCCAGGGCCTGCTGCTCATGATCCCCAACATGTACAAGATCGCGGGCGAGCTCCTGCCGGGGGTGTTTCAAGTGACGGCGCGCGCCATCGCGGGGCACGCGCTGTCGATCTTCGGTGACCACCAGGACGTGATGGCGGTGCGGCAGACCGGGGTAGCCATGATCGCATCGGCCTCGGTCCAGGAGGTGATGGACCTCGGCCTGGTGGCGCATCTGGCCGCCATCGAGGCAAGCCTGCCTTTCGTGCACTTCTTCGACGGCTTCCGCACCTCGCACGAGATCCAGAAGATCGCCCTGATCGAGACCGAGGACATGGCGAAGCTCGTCGACTTCGAGGCTGTGGCGAAGTTCCGGGCGCGGGGCGCCAACCCCGAGCGGCCCGAGCTGCGGGGCACGGCCCAGAACCCGGACATCTACTTCCAGGGCCGCGAAGCCGCCAACCCCTTTTATCTCAAAGTCCCGGAGATCGTCGCCGCGGCCATGAAGAAGGTCGGCGATCTCACCGGACGCCGCTACCGGCCGTTTGACTACGTGGGCGACCCGCAGGCCGAACGGGTCGTCATCGCCATGGGATCGGGCTGCGAGACCATCGAAGAGGTGGTCAACTACCTCGCCGGCAAGGGCGAAAAGGTGGGCCTGGTGAAAGTAAGGATGTACCGGCCCTTCTCACCCGAGCACCTGTTCGCGGCGATTCCGGCCTCGGCCAAGACCCTCACGGTGCTCGATCGCACGAAGGAACCGGGCGCCCTTGGAGAGCCGCTCTACATGGATATGTGCACGGCCTTCATGGAGCGCGGCCAGATGCCGAAGATCCTCGGCGGCCGCTACGGGCTGGGCTCCAAGGAGTTCAACCCCGCCATGGTCAAGGCCGTCTTCGACAACATGCAGGCGGCCTCCCCCAAGAACCACTTCACGGTCGGCATCGTGGACGACGTCACGCACACCTCGCTCGATGTGGGCGCCAGCCTGGACGTGGCCCCCCCGGGCACCGTGCAGTGCAAGTTCTGGGGCCTGGGCGCCGACGGCACGGTCGGCGCCAACAAGAGCGCCATCAAGATCATCGGCGACAACACCGACATGTACGCTCAGGCGTATTTCGCCTACGACTCCAAGAAGTCCGGCGGCATCACGATCTCCCACCTGCGCTTCGGCCAGAAGCCCATCCAGTCCACCTACCTGATCGACACGGCGGACTACATTGCCTGCCACAAGGACGGCTACGTCGAGCTCTACGACATCCTCGAGGGGATCAAGGAAGGCGGCACCTTCGTGCTCAACTCCCCTTGGACCCTCGCCGAGATGGACGAAAAACTGCCGGCCGCCATGCGCCAGACCATCGCGCGCAAGAAGATCAAGTTCTACAACATCGACGCGGTGAAGATCGCGCAGGAGGTCGGGCTCGGCGGCCGCATCAACATGATCATGCAGACCGCCTTCTTCAAGCTCGCCAACGTGCTGCCCGTGGACGAGGCGATTGCGCACTTGAAGAAAGAAATCCAGAAGATGTTCGGCAAGAAGAGCGAGAAGCTCGTGACCATGAACCACACCGCCGTGGACGCGACCGTGGCCAACCTGGTGGAAATCAAATACCCCGCGTCCTGGGCGCAGGCGGCCGCAGCTTCCAGGGCGGGCAAGGCGGAGCCGGAGTGGGTCACGGACGTCATGCGGCCGATCCTGGCTCAGCAGGGCGACAAGCTGCCGGTCAGCAAATTCACCCCGGACGGGATTTTTCCGGTTGCCACGGCGAAGTTCGAAAAGCGCGGGGTGGCCATCAGCGTCCCCGAGTGGATCATGGAAAACTGCATCCAGTGCAACCAGTGCGCCATGGTCTGCCCGCACGCGAGCATCCGGCCCTTCCTCGTTACCGAAGAGGAGATGAAGAAAGCCCCGGCCGGCTTCGAAGCCAAGAAGGCCGTTGGCAAGGAATTGAAGGACTATGCCTTCCGGATTCAGGTGGACACCCTGGACTGCATGGGCTGCGGCAATTGCGCCGACATCTGCCCGGCCAAGAAGAAGGCTTTGGTCATGAAGCCGCTGGAGACCCAGACGGAGAAACAGGCGCCGCTGTGGGACTACGCCGTCGAGCTTCCGGTGCGCGACAGCCTGGTCGGCCGGTTCACCGTGAAGGGCAGCCAGTTCTGCCAGCCGCTGCTCGAGTTCTCCGGGGCCTGCGCCGGGTGCGGCGAGACGCCCTATGCCAAACTCGTGACTCAGCTTTACGGCGACCGCATGTTCATCGGCAACGCCACCGGCTGCAGCTCCATCTGGGGCGGGTCGGCCCCCGCGGTGCCTTACTGCTCCAATCCCAAGGGCCACGGGCCGACCTGGGGCAACTCGCTCTTCGAAGACTCGGCCGAGTTCACCTACGGCATGCTTCTCGGGATATTCCAGCAGCGTCGCAAGCTGGCGGAATTGGCCCGGCAGGCGATCGGCGCGGAGGTGCCGGCGGACGTCAAGGCCGCGCTGCAGGGCTGGGTGGACCACATGCAGGACGCCGACGGCTCCCGCCGCTACGGCGATCAGTTGAAGGGGCTCCTGCCGAAGCAGGCCGGCAACCCGCTGCTTTCCGAAATCAACCGGATGTCCAACCTGTTCACCAAGAAGTCCTTCTGGGTGTTCCTGGGGGACGGGGCCGCCTACGACATCGGCTTCGGCGGGCTGGACCACGTGCTCGCCTGCGGCGAGGACATTAACGTCATGGTCTTCGACACCGAGGTTTACAGCAACACCGGCGGGCAGTCCTCGAAAGCCACCCCGACGGGGTCGGTGGCCAAGTTCGCCGCCTCCGGCAAGAAGACGCCCAAGAAGGACATGGGCCTGATGATGACTTCCTACGGTTACATCTATGTGGCCAGTGTGGCCATGGGCGCCAACAAGAGCCAGCTGCTGAAAGCCATCACAGAGGCCGAGGCGTACGACGGGCCCGCGCTGGTCATCGCCTACGCCCCCTGCATCAACCAGGGCATTCTGGCCGGTATGGGCAAGGCCCAGGCCGAGGAGGATCTGGCGGTCAAGTCCGGCTACTGGCCGCTCTACCGCTACAACCCGGCGCTGAAGGCGGAGGGCAAGAACCCGTTCAGCCTCGACTCCAAGAAGCCGGATGGGACGATTCGGCAATTCCTGGCCGGCGAGATCCGCTACGCCTCGTTGAAGAAGACCTTCCCCGAGGAGGCCGAGCGGCTCGACGCCCTGCTCGAGGAGCATGTCAACAGCCGCTACGAGCAGCTGGCGAAGATGGCGGGCGGCGCCGCACCGGCGGCGGAGGAAAAAGCCGCCGAGTAGCAATTGACCCCTTAGACGCAAACGACGCCATCCGGACTCCGGATGGCGTCGTTTGTTTTAAGCGATCACCTCTTAACGGAGGGGCATGCATGAAAAGACCCCGCTTGCTGCTGGCCGACGACCACAAGATCGTTCTCGAGGGCCTGCGCGGCATCCTCGAGCCCGAGTTTGAAATCGTGGGGGCGGTGGAAGACGGCCGCACCTTGGTGGCCGAGGCCGAACGACTGGGCCCCGACCTGGTGGTGGCGGACATCTCGATGCCGGGGCTCAACGGATGGATGCCGCCCGGCAGATCAAGAAGGCGGACGGCACATTAAAATAGTTTTTCTGACCATGCATTCGGACGTGAGCTATGCCGCGGCGCTTCGATGCCGGCGCTTCCGGGTTCGTGCTGAAACACTCCGCCGCCCAGGAGTTGATCACGGCGATTCGGGAGGCCATGCAGGGGCGTATTTATGTCGCGCCCATGATCGCGGGCGGGCTCATCGGCTCCTATAAAAACGGCAACCTTCGCACGGCGGGGTCGTCCGCCGCGTTGAGCCCCCGTCAGCGGGAGGTCTTGCAGCTTCTGGCCCAAGGGAAATCAACGAAAGAAATCGGGGTGTTATTAAATATTTCGACCCGGACCGCCGAATTCCACAAGTACCGCATGATGGAACAGCTCAAGATCAAAACCAGTGCCGAACTGGTGCAATATGCCGTAAAGCACGGTATGGTACCTACGTAATCCCCACCTAGTAAATTTTCATCGAGAACCCAGTAATTTTCCTAGCTTGTTTTCCTTTCCCGATCCGTTAAAAAATAAAGGGGGAAGTTATAGCCGTCGCGCCACGAATAATATCACTCAGCCGGCCGAAAAGGTCGCACCATGCGCTGTAAATGCGTTGTCTTGGCGGATCAGCATCCGGTCATGCTCGAAGGGATACGCCGCATGCTCGAAACCGAGGCGGAATCGGTGCTGATGGTGGCCGATGAGGCTTCGCTGATGCAGGCCGTCGCAACAGCGCTCCCCGACCTGGTAATTGCCGATCTTTCGTTTCCGGTCTCCGGGGGGACGAACGTCGCGCGCCTGCTCAAGCAGCGGCACCCCGATATCAAAGTCATTATCCTGAGCGTTCACGAAGACCCCGCGGCGGTCAACGAAGTTACTGCGGCGGGTGCCGAAGCGTTTGTGCTGAAGCGGCGGGCGGTGGTCGACTTGATTTCGGCCATCCGCGAGGTTTGCCGGGAGGCCGCTGCGGCGGGTTCAGGCGATACGCAGAAGTCGCTGGCGTGAGTTTGCTTGAAGATATATGAGGAAACCAAGCGAACAGGAGAGGAACCATGAAACTTAAAGACAATACAAGGAGGCAAGGTATGATCACTCGTTCGATGATGCTCGTTGTAATGCTGTTTCTTTTCGCGGGGGCTGCGGTCGCCCAGGACTACCCCATTCTGAACATGGTCGCCGACCGGGTCATCCAGAAATACCAGAGTGCGACCTGCGAGCAGGTATGGCAGGACAAGGAGAAGCCGAAGGGGGATATGGAGAAGAACCTTATCCAGATGCTCAAAGAAAACCCGCAGATGCGGCAGGTCTTCATCGACAAGGTTGCCGCAACCGTTGCCAACAAGATGTTCGAATGCGGATTGGTGCCGTGATGATGGACGAAAGAGTGCGACACCTGAGGCTTGCGTCGATAGGACGTCGCATGGGGCGGGCGCTCGCGCTTGCGCTCGCCCTGGCTGCTTTGATCGGCCAGGATGCATATGCCCAGCAATCCACGCAACAGCCGAAAGCCCCCAAACGTCCCCCGGGCCGCAAAAATGGAAGCCCCGGCCCCGCTGCCGGTGCAGATGACCATTGAACCGAAGGCGATCGAAATTCTCAAGGCGGCATGCGACCGGCTGGCCGCCGCGCGCTCGATGAGCTTCACGGCGGTGGTCACCTACGAGAACCCCAGTCGCCTGGGGCCTCCCTTGGCGTACACGACAAAGTCGGAAGTGACACTAAAACGTCCGGACAAACTGCGGGTAATTACCCCCGCCGATGGACCGGCAACGGAATTCTATTACGATGGCAAGCAGATGATGGCGTTCGCTCCGGCCGAGAACCTGATCGCTGTTGCCGATGCCCCGCCAACCATCGATGGCGCACTGAAGGCCGCCTTTGAGACTGCGGACATATACTACCCGTTCACCGATCTGATCGTGGCGGACCCGTATAAGGACGTCTCCGATGGGATGATCATGGCCTTCTACATCGGGCAGTCCAAGGTGGTCGGCGAAACGACGACCGACATGATCGCCTACGCGAACAACGACGTGTTCGTTCAGGTCTGGATCGGCACCGAAGACAAGCTGCCCCGGATGGTGCGTGCGGTTTACCGCGCTGACCGGGCGCGCTTGCGCAACCAACTGGAACTTTCGGATTGGAAAATGGACCCCGATGTGTCCGGGGTAGCCTTTGCGCCGGCAAACGCCAGCAGCGCCATGCCGATCGAATTTGCCAGGCCGGTCACAGGACCCCCTCCGGGGGCGGCACCACCGGCCAAGGCGAAACCGCCGAAAACGAAGTGAGAGGTTGCACATGAAAAAACTTGTAACGGGGTTGGCGTTAATCCTTTCGGCCGCACTCCTTGCCGGTCATGCGTTCGCATGGTCGCATGCGAACCGCTGGGGCGGCAGCAGCTCGCATGCATATGGGTCAGGGTCCACCACTCGATCCGATGCATGGGGCGGCAGCGAAACCCACACATACGGGCAGGGCACGACCGCCACCAACCGCTACGGCGGCAGCGCCTCGCACACGGAAGGCTCCGGGCAGACGTCATTTACCAGCGCATACGGCGGCAGCGCCACCCACACCTACGGCCAGGGAACGACTGCTACCAGTCAGTATGGCGGCAGCGCGACGCACTCCTATGGATCGGGGTACACGACCTACACCAATTCGTATGGCGCGACCGCCTACCATTCGCCCTATTACCATCCGGCTTATCCCGGCTATCATCCTCCTTACCCGGCCTATCCCTATCCGGCTTACCACCCGCCCACAACCGTGAACTATTACGGTTCGAGCTGCAGCAACTGCGGAGGCTGGTCCACAGCCGGGGCGGCCGCAGCCGGGGCAGCCGTGGGAATGATCACCGGGGCTGCCATAGCCTCGGCCGGCAGCGCCGCTGCCAGCTCCAATGCGTACAGTTCGGGCTATGCTGCGGGAAGCGCCAACACGGCGACCTCAACCAACGCCTATAATGCCGGGGTTGCGGCGGGCAGCGCCAATACAGCCTCAGCTTATAACGCGGGGGTCGCCACAGGCAGTGCCGCTTCATCGTCCGCCGCTCCCGCCGTTTCGCCGCCGCCGGCCGGGGGCAATTTTGCGATGGGTGCGATTTATGCGACCTTGCCTGCCGGCTGCATTACGCCCAACGTCCAAGGCAAAACCTATTACCTTTGCGGCAACACCTGGTTCAAGCCGCAGTACGGAGCAAACGGGGTGTTCTACAAAGTTGTGCCAACACCCTAACGGTGCTTAACAGCACTTATCGCCATCGGTCGGGCGGGAGAGTTCAATTTCACTGTTGAGTTACCCGACTTTGCTGCTCTTGTGTGATTCGCTCTACAAGGTCATTATCTCTTTTCAGGGTCATCTTTTAACATAGAATCAGGAGGCTTCAGATGAAAAACAGCTTGTCCTTCAAAAGGGTCGCGACATTTATAAGCTTGATCACATTAACCCTTTTAACCGCATGCGCATCGACCAAAGTCAGCGACCGGGAGACCTTTTACTCCGGGCAGCTTCCCCGGCCCAGCCAGATCATCGTCTATGATTTCGTGACGACTCCCGAGGGAGTACAACCCGACTCCGCTCTGGCGACGCAAAATGTAACGCCTTCCGTTCCCCCGAGCCCCCAGCAGGCCGAACTCGACCGCCAGCTTGGGATGCAGATCGCTGTCGAGCTTGCCCAGGAAATCCGCAATATGGGTCTGCCGGGGGTAAGGGCCACCCAATGGACGACACCCCAGGTGAACGACATCATGCTCCGGGGCTATCTGCTTTCCGTGGACAAGGGCAGTGCCGTCGAACGGGTAACGCTGGGGCTCGGTGCGGGGGAATCGGAAATGAAGACCCTAATTGAAGGCTATCAAATGACACCCCAAGGGCCACGCAAGCTCGGCCAAGGAGACGTGAACTCAGGGGGAAGCAAGACCCCGGGGGCAGCTGTTGGCCTGGCCACCCTTCTGATCACCCACAACCCGATCGGGCTCGTGGTATCAACCGGGGTCAAGGCCTATGGTGAGGTAAGCGGCAAGGCCACCATCGAGGGCCGGGCCAAGGCAACCGCCAAAGAGATTGCCGACCAGCTCAAAATTCGTTTTGAGCAGCAGGGCTGGATCATGTAATGCGCTTTTTAAATAGTGTCCATCCATAAACGGCGTCTTTCGTTCCATGCCGGCGTTCTCACTCTTCGCAATCCTCGGCGTAGCCGCACTACGCCTGCGGTTGCGAAATAGCTGCGGCCTTGGCCTGAACCGAAATCCACCATTTCTGGATGGGCACTAAATAACGAGGAGGAGAACAAGATGAGACAGAAGCAGATCTTAGTGTTGCTCATCGCGCTCGCGATGGCGTTTCCGGCTATGGCCCAGCAGGTGACCGGAGTTCCGGGTTCGCCCAGCGCCACCACCACGATTAGCGGCAAGCAACTTCCGCCGCCCGACCCGAAGTTCGGCGGCGTCATAAAAGACAACGCGCTCCAGTCCAAGGCCTGGTGGGCGCCGCGCATCGTGCCGCCCAAGAAGGCGCCCAACATCCTTCTGATCATGACCGACGACTCGGGCTTCGGCGTGCCGAGCACGTTCGGCGGCGTCATCCCGACACCGGCGATGGATCGCATTTCGAAGAGCGGCCTGCGCTACAACAACATCCACTCCACCGCACTCTGCTCGCCGACGCGTGCCGCGCTCATCACCGGGCGCAACCATCACTCGGCGGGCTTTGGCGTGATCTCGGAGCAGTCCACGGGCTTCCCGGGCTACAACAGCATCATCAACAAGGACAAGGCCACCATCGGCCGCGTTCTGCTGGAGAACGGCTTCGCCACCTCGTGGTTCGGCAAAGACCACAACGTTCCGGCCTTCGCAGCCAGTCAGATCGGGCCGTTCGAGAATTGGCCCATCGGGCAGGGCTTCGAGTATTTCTACGGGTTCATCGGCGGCGACGCCAACCAGTGGCAGCCGAACCTGTTCCGCAACACGACCCAGATCTATCCGTTCAAAGACAAGCCGCCGGGAACTTGGAACCTGGTTACCGCGATGGCCGACGACGCCATTGACTACCTGAATCGGGTCAACCAGATCGATCCGAGTAAACCATTCTTCTGCTACTACGTCCCCGGCGCCACGCATGCGCCGCATCACCCGACCAAGGAATGGGTGGACAAGATCCACGAAATGCACCTGTTCGACGACGGCTGGAACAAGCTGCGGGAAAGGATTTTTGAGAACCAGAAGCGCCTGGGAGTAATTCCGCCGGACACCCAACTGGAGCCCTGGCCGACGAATATCCTCAAGAACTGGGATGACTGCACGCCCGAGGAGAAGAAGCTCTACATCCGGCAGGTGGAAGTCTTCGCCGCCTACGAGGCCTACAACGACCACGAGATCGGGCGCGTCATCCAGGCCATCGAGGACATGGGAAAACTCGACAACACGCTCATCATTTACATCAACGGCGACAACGGCACCAGCGCCGAGGGCGGGCCGCTCGGCACGCCCAATGAAGTCGCGTTCTTCAACGGTGTCAGCGTTCCGGTCGACGTTCAAATGAAGTGGTACGACGTCTGGGGCACGGAGCAGACTTACAACCACATGTCGGCGGGCTGGTCCTGGGCCTTTGACACGCCCTTCACCTGGTTCAAGCAGAACGCCTCGAAGTTGGGCGGCATCCGCCAGTGCATGACCGTTTCCTGGCCCGGCCACATCAAGGACAAGGGCGGCCTCCGCGAGCAGTTCATGCACGTCATCGACGTGGTGCCGACCCTTCTCGAAGTGACCGGCATTCGCGCCCCCGAATACGTGGACGGCATCAAGCAGGCGCCCATCGAAGGCACCAGCTTCGCCTACACCTTCGATTCCAAGAACGCCAAGGCGCCCTCCAGGCACAAGACCCAGTATTTCGAGATGATGGGCCAGTGGGCCCTTTATCACGAGGGCTGGCTGTTGAGCACCAAGGTGAACCGGGCGCCGTGGGAGGCCTTCGGCGCCGCCAATCCCGACCCGCTCAACAACCAGGTCCTTGAACTCTACAACCTGAACAAGGACTTCAGCCAATCCCAGAACCTCGCGGCCACGTATCCGGACAAGGTGAAGGAGCTGAAGAAGATGTTCATCCGGGAAGGGAAGAAATATCAGGTCTTTCCGCTGGACGCCTCGGTTGCGGCTCGCATCGTCGCGCCGCGGCCGAACATCACGGCCGGCCGCACCGAGTTCGTTTACACGCGACCGATGACCGGCCTGCCCCAGGGCGACTCACCGATGTTGCTCGACGCCTCGTACACCATCACGGCGGACATCGAAGTGCCCCAGGGGGGTGCGGAGGGCATGATTCTGACCTCGGGCGGACGGTTTGCCGGCTACGGCTTCTACCTGCTCAAGGGCAAACCGGTCTTCCTCTGGAACCTCATTGACTTGAAGCGCATCAAGTGGGAAGGCCCCGAGGCGCTCGCTCCCGGCAAACACACACTGGAGTTCGACTTCACCTACGACGGCCTGGGCTTGGGCACTCTCGCGTTCAACAACCTGAGCGGCCTGGGTCGTCCCGGCACCGGCACGCTCAAGGTGGACGGCAAGGCCGTCCAGACCATCACCATGGAGCACACGCTGCCGATGATTCTTCAATGGGACGAGAGCTTCGACATCGGCTCCGACACCTTGACCGGCGTGAACGATGCGGACTATCAGCCGCCGTTCACCTTCACCGGCAAGCTCAACAAGCTGACCATCAAGGTGGACCGGCCGAAGCTGACGCCGGAGGACGTCAAGACACTCGAGAATGCGCAAGCTGAAGCGCTCGACGGCAAGCCGCTGCATCATGTGCAGGGCGGGCCTCAATAGCCCATTCAGTTATGAACTCACGTAACTATAGACGTTAAATGAAAGGGGCGAGCCATGAAACGCTGGAACCTAAAAGTGACTGTGGCGGTCGCCGTCATGCTGATCGCTGTAGTCTTTTTTGCTGAGCCGACCCAGGCCCAGCAAGTCACCGGTGTCCTGGGCTCGCCCAGCGCCACCACGACCATCAGCGGAGAACAGCTTCCGCCGCCCGCTCCGAAATTCGGCGGGGTGATCAAGGAGAAGGCCTCGGAATCGACACCCTGGTGGCCGCCGCGCGTCGTGCCGCCGAAAGGTGCGCCCAACGTGCTGCTCATCATGACAGATGACCAGGGTTTCGGCGCACCGAGCACCTTCGGCGGTGTTATCCCCACCCCCGCCATGGATCGCATCGCCAAGAGCGGCCTGCGCTACACGAACTTCCATTCGACGGCACTCTGCTCACCGACCCGGGCAGCGATCATCACGGGCCGCAACCATCACTCGGTCGGTTTCGGGGTGGTCGGTGAAATAGCGACGGGGTTCCCGGGTTACGACTCCATCATCCCGATCGACAAGGGCACCATCGGCACCATCCTCAGGGAGAACGGTTATGCCACTGCGTGGTTCGGCAAAGACCACAACACGCCCTTTTATCAAGCGAGCCAGGCCGGGCCGTTCAATCAATGGCCGAACGGAATGGGCTTCGATTATTTTTACGGCTTCGTCGGCGGCGACGCCAGCCAGTGGCAGCCGAACCTGTTCCGCAATACGACGGCCATCTACCCCTTCCAGGGCAATCCCGGCTGGAACCTGGAAACGGCGATGGCCGACGAGGCCATCCAGCACATCAAGCAGCTCGAGGAGATCGCCCCCGGCAAGCCGTGGTTCGTCTATTACGTGCCGGGCGCCACCCACGCGCCGCATCATCCGACGCCGGAGTGGATCAAGAAGATCAGCGACATGCATCTTTTCGACGAGGGCTGGAACAAGGTGCGCGAGACCATCTTCGCCAACCAGAAGCGGCTGGGCATCATGCCTGCGAACGCCCAACTGACCCCTTGGCCGAAGGAACTGCCGGAATGGGATTCCCTTGGCGTGTTGGAGAAGAAGCTTTTCATCCGGCAGATGGACGTCTATGGGGCCTACCTGGCCTACGCCGACCATGAGATCGGACGGGTCATCCAGGCCGTCGAAGACCTCGGCGAACTCGACAACACCTTGATCATCTACATCGGCGGCGACAACGGCGCGAGTGCCGAAGGCATGCTCAACGGCACGCCGAATGAGTTCACCACTTTTAATGGCGTTCCCGTGCCGGTTAAGGCGCAGTATCTCTGGTACCCGTTCTGGGGGTCCGACAAGACCTTCCCGCACTTTGCGGCAGAATGGGCATGGGCGATGGACACCCCGTTCAAGTGGGTGAAGCAGGTGCCGTCGCACTTCGGCGGGACGGCCCAGGGCATGGCCATGTCCTGGCCCGGCCACATCAAGGACGCGGGCGGCATCCGTCGCCAGTTCTCGCATGTCATCGACATCGTGCCGACCATCCTCGAAGCAACCGGCATCCCGGCGCCCGACACGATCAACGGCATCCAGCAGCGGCCCATCGAAGGCGTGAGCATGGCGTACACGTGGGACAAGGCGAATGCCATCGCCCCGACCCGACACACAACGCAATACTTCGAGATGCTCGGCAATCGCGCCATCTATCACGACGGGTGGGTGGCGGCCACGACGCCGGCGACTCTCCCGTGGGAGCTCAGCAGCGCCCCGCCTCCGGATGTGATCACCGGGTACAAATGGGAGCTCTACAACGTCCAGGAGGACCCCACCGAGTCCAACGACCTGGCCGCCAAGATGCCGGGAAAACTCAAGCAGATGCAGGAGCTCTTCTACGCCGAGGCGAAGAAGTACGACGTACTGCCGCTCGACAACACGACGCTCGCGCGCTGGAACGCGCCGAAGCCGAACCTCACGGCGGGACGAACGGTCTTCACGTATTCGGGAGAGCTGATCGGCACGCCGGCCAGCGCTGCGCCGAATATCCTGAACAAATCCTACACCATCACGGCCGAGGTCGAGATCCCCGAGGGCGGCGCAGAGGGGATGATCGTTACTGAGGGCGGCCGCTTCGGCGGCTATGGCCTGTTCCTGAGCAAGGGTGTGGCGGGCATTCGTCGGGGCAAGCCGGTGTTCCTCTACAACCTGCTCAACCTCAAGCGCACGATCTGGTCAGGGCCCGAGTTGAGCGCCGGCAAGCACACCATCGTCTTCGACTTCAAGTCCGATGGTCCGGGCCTGGGCAAGGGAGGGACGGGCGTGCTCTTCGTGGACGGCCGGGAAGTGGCCAGGAATTCCATGGAACACGCCACCCCGATCACGTTCCCGGAGGATGAAACCTTCGACATCGGCCAGGACACGCGCACCGGGGTCGCGATGCTGGAGTATCGCTACGAGGTTCCGTTCAAATTCACCGGCAAGATCGACAAGCTGACCTTCAAGCTCGAACCGGTGTCTGAGGCAGCGCCGGAGTCTAAGGCAGAACTGGGGCCTATGGCAGCGCCGGAGCCGGATCCTATAGACACAACAGAGCAGCCCTAGCCGTTTTCAGCCGTTGCCAATAGGGTCGCCAGTGCGAAAGAAGGAGTGACATCGGGGCAATGAAAAGGGTGTTGATTTTCGCCGCTATCGCCGAAGCTGCGACCGGGGTGGCGTTGCTGCTTGTCCCGTCGTTGATCGGACAATTGCTGTTCGGCGTAGAACTTGCCGGCGTCGCCATACCGGTGGCGCGCGTGGCCGGCATCGCCTTGGTAGCGCTGGGCGTGGCTTGCTTCTCAGCCGGAGAGGCAGGCCAGGGGCTTTCCGGCATGTTGACTTACAGCTTGCTTGTCACGTTGTATCTTGTTTACCTTGGGCTCGGCAGTGAGTGGGTGGGGAGCCTATTGTGGCCGGCGGCGGCGTTCCATGCTGCATTGACTTTTCTCCTTGCCATCGCGTGGCTCAAAGCCAGGCGATGGCAAGGGAATGAAAGTGCACAGTGATTGAGAAGGCGCTTGTAACGATGTTGTGAAAATATTGAATTCTAAGGTTGCAGAGTGAAGCTTTAAAGTAGATTGCAGAATGAAACCCGCATATTTATTATCCTTCTGCTTTTCCCTTTTTCCGGGCTTCGGTATCGGCGCCGCCGGCTTGTGCGGCCTCGGTTGTGAAGGAGTGGATGCGGCGGCTGTACTCTGCCTTCAGCGCTGAAAGGTACTGCTCGTCGATGGGGCCTTTCCAGGTGACGACCTCGGAGAACCGGCGCGGGATTGCGACGCGCTCGGGCGCATAGCCCGCCGCCAACCGCAAACGCCAGCGATCGCGTTGGATCCGCTCGGACACCGCTTCCATGTTTTCCGCTAATCCGGTGTACCCCACTGCTTTCAGGCAGTCCGCCAGTCGGGCCTCGGTGTAAACCCCGCGGGCAAAGAGGCAGGACACCATGGAGGTCAGGAAACAGCGGCTGCTCTCGTCGGAGATGAGAAACTCGGCGGCTTTTGCCACATCCTTCTCGGTGTGCTTCTGGTCGAAGGAGTAGCCGCCGGAATCCAGATGGGAATGACGGAGTCCCAGGGCCTGGGAGACGAAGAAGACTTCACCGGTAGCGTAGCCGGCCATTTCCTGCCCAAGCACGCAGGCGAAGTCCTCGCCGCCGAAACGCTCGGCGGCTCTCAGGGTGCCGGAAGCGAGCAGGCGATAGAACTCGTTTTCGCCCCGCGCCAGGTGCCACAGGGCCTGCTGGTAGGCGGTAGCATCCCCGAAGCGCAGCGGTACGATGGTCTCGGCCGGGGAGATAAGCCCCTTTTCGCTCGCCTCTGTGGCCCAGGCCAGCGCCACGCCGGCCGACATCACGTCCAGGCCCACTTTGTCCGCTTCCTCCATGATATCCAGGGCGGCGAAGGGATCGGTCACCGCCAGCATGCAGCCGACGGCGAAAATCGGCTCGTGGTCGTAGGAGACCTGGCGGAACAGGTACTGGTTGGGCTCCATGAATTTCTCGCGCACGAACCCCAGGTGGATGCAGCCGACCGGGCAGCCGGCGCAGGCCGCGTTGCGCAGCAGGGCCTTTTCCGCGAATTTTTCCCCGCTGATCTCCACGGCCGACGGGTCGCTCGTGCGCTGCAGGTTGCGGAAGGGCAGCGCCTTGAGCTCGTTCATCACGATCACGTTCCCGGCCGTCCCCAGGTTGTGGTACTTGTGCATCATTTCGGTCGCGGTCAGCAGGCCGTAGACGTCCTGGAAGAGCCTGGGGTAGTCCTTGCCTTCCGGCAGCGGGAAGGATCCGTCCCCCTGGATGGCGATGCCCTTGAGGTTTTTTACGCCCATCACGGCGCCGGCGCCCAGGCGGCCGAAGTGGCGGTAGGTGTCGACGATGACGCAGGCCATGGCCGAAAGGGCCTCGCCCGCCGGCCCGATGCGCAGGATGCTGCGATGCCCGGCGCCGGGGAACATGCGGCGGAAGAGCTTGCCCGTGGCGTGGATGTCGAAGCCGCGCATGAAGTGCACGTCTTTGACTTCCATGTGGCGGGAGCCGATGGAAAGGCAACTCAGCGTGCGGGCTTTGCCCGTGACGACCAGGGCGTCGAGGTCGGCAAAGCGCAAAGCAAGCGCCGAGCGCCCGCCGCCGTGGCTCTCGGCGTACTGGTCGTGGTAGGGGGACTTGAAGGCGCAGACCGTCTTGCTCATGAGCGGGAAAAGACCGGTCAACGGCCCGATAGCGAAAATGAGCGGCTGGCCGGGGTCGTCCCAGGGTTGGTCCGGCCGGGCGAACCTGGAAAACAAGAGGGCCGCCAGGCCGCTGCCGCCCGCGTAAAGATCGCGGCCCTCGATCGTCTGGATCTCGCCCCGGCCCGTGTTCAGGTCGACCCGCATCACGCGGAAATGGTCCCGGATCATGAGTCACCTCCACCTGCCGCCTCGGCTGCGTCCGCTGCGCCCCCGATCTCTTTGTGCTCCAGGCAGTCGTGGGGACAGAAGGGCACGCAGCGGCCGCAGTGGATGCACACGAAAGGCTCGCCGTCGGCCGCCAGGTAGACGGCATCTACCGGGCAGGCGCGGGCGCACTCCCCGCAGCGGATGCACAGCTTCTTGCGGACGACCACCCCGCCGCCCTTGCGCTGCGAGTAGGCGCCGGTGGGGCAGGCCGCGGCGCAGGGCGCCGGGTCGCAGGCGAGACAGGTGCGGGCCTCGAAGCCGGTGGACAGCCCGCCGGAGGAGGCGATGCGGATGCCGGCCGTGTTCCAGGACAGGTTCTTGTGCACCTGGCGCGCGCAGGCGAGCGAGCAGGAGTGGCAGCCGATGCAGCGTTCCATGCGGGGGGCGGTGAGGATTTTCATCCCGGACTCCTTATGCTCTCTGCCGCATCTCTTTATACGCGGTGATCAGCCCGTTGGTGGACGCGTCGTGCCCCGTGACCGGGGCCTCGTCGCGCAGCTCGGGCAGGATCCGGCCGGCCAGCTGCTTGCCGAGTTCCACCCCCCACTGGTCGAAGCTGAAGATGTTCCAGATCACGCCCTGGACGAAGATCTTGTGCTCGTACAGGGCGACCAGGCTGCCGAGTACCCGCGGGGTGAGGCTTCGGAACAGGATGGAGTTCGTCGGCCGGTTGCCGTCGAAGACCTTGTGGGGCAGCAGGCGCTGGATGTCTTCCTCGCTTTTGCCTTCCTGACGCAGCTCGGCGGCGGCCTGCTCGGCCGACTTGCCGTTCATCAGCGCCTCGGTTTGGGCGAAGAAATTCGACAGCAGAATTTTGTGGTGCTCGCCGACCGGGTTGTGGCTGATGGCCGGCGCGAGAAAGTCGGCCGGAATGAGGCGGGTGCCCTGGTGAATCAACTGGTAGAAAGCGTGCTGGCCGTTGGTCCCGGGTTCGCCCCAGACGATCGGCCCCGTGGCGCAGGCGACGCGCTGTCCGCTGCGGTCGACCGATTTGCCGTTGCTTTCCATGTTGCCCTGCTGAAAATAGGCCGGAAAACGATGCATGTACTGGTCATAGGGGAGGATGACCTCGGTCTCGGAGCCGAAGAAGTTGGTGTACCAGATGCCGATCAGAGCCAGGATCACCGGGAGGTTGCGCTCGAAGGGCGCTTCGTGGAAGTGCCGGTCCATGTCGTGGGCGCCGGCGAGCAACTCCTCGAAGCGCTCGAAGCCGATCGCGCAGGCGATGGAAAGTCCGATGGCCGACCACATCGAATAGCGGCCCCCGACCCAGTCCCAGAAGACGAACATGTTGTCCGGGTGGATGCCGAAGGCTTCCACCTGGGCGCGGTTGGTCGAGATGGCGACAAAGTGCTTCGCCACGTGGGCTGCCTCCTGCGCCTGGGCCAGGAACCAGTCCCGGGCGGTGAAGGCGTTGGTCATCGTCTCCTGGGTGGTGAAGGTCTTGGAGGCGATCATGAAGAGGGTCTTTTCCGGGTTCAGGCCCTTGAGCGTCTCGGTGATATGGGTGCCGTCGACGTTGGACACGAAATGCACGCGCAGCTTCGGGTTGGCGTAGGGCCGCAGGCACTCGGTGGCCATCACCGGCCCGAGGTCCGAGCCGCCGATGCCGATGTTGACGATGTCGGTGATGCGTTTGCCGGTAAAGCCCTTCCACTTGCCCGAGGTGACCCGCCGGGAGAAATCCCGCATGCGGGAGAGCACCGCGTTGACCTCGGGCATGACATCCACCCCATCCGCGAGCATGGGCGTATTGGCGCGGTTGCGCAGGGCCACGTGGAGCACGGCCCGGTTTTCGGTTTCGTTGATTCGCGCGCCGGCGAACATCTGCCCGATGGCCTCCGGCAGGCCGCATTCCCCGGCCAGCTCGATCAGCAGCCCCAGCGTCTCGGCGGTGATCCGGTTCTTGGAAAAGTCCACCAGGATGTCGTTGAAACGGATGGAGAACCGCTCAAACCGCCGGGGGTCTTCGGCGAAGAGGCTTTTCATCTGAAGACGGTGAACGGTTTCATGATGGGCGGCAAGCTTCTTCCAGGCGGTGGTGGTGGTGGGGTTGATCTTCGGCAGCATGGCTTTTCCTCGTTTCAGATGTCGAAAGTTCGGTTACGCTCCGCTGACCCTTCTATACCTTGAGGTCGATGATTTCCATCCGGTTGTTGCGGTCGGGGTGCTTCTGCGAAGGGCCTTCGGTCAGCACGACGAAGCGGCCCTGAAGCTCCTGGGCCTTCAGCCAGGCCGCGGTCCACGCTTTCCAGTTGTCCGGGTGGTCGGTTTCGTGGACCGGATAGACGCCGTAGGAGAAAAGCAGCTCCTGGCAGGTTCGGTCCTGCGAGCTCACGGCCGTGATCCAGACCGGCAGCCGGAAGCGGGCGATTCCCCGGGCCGTGGCGCCGCTGCGGGTCGGGACGATGGCCGTCGCCGGGGTGATGCGGTGGATGGTGGCGGCCACGCTGGAGGCGATCAACTCCTCCGTCGGGACGGCCTCCTCCAGGGCTGCGGCTTGGCTGGCGTAGGCCAGGACGAAGTCGCCGCGGTGGGGCTCGATGGTGGCTGCGATCTTGGCCAGCATGGCCACGGCGTCCACCGGGTAGCTGCCCATGGCCGATTCGCCCGAGAGCATCACGCAGTCCGTGCCGTCCAGGATGGCGTTGGCCACATCGGTGACCTCGGCCCGGGTCGGCCGGCGGTTGCTGATCATGGATTCCAGCATTTGGGTAGCAGTGATCACCGGCTTGCCCTTCAGGTTGGCCAGGCGCATCAAGCGCTTCTGGGTCAGGGCGATTTCCTCGATGGGGATCTCCACGCCCAGGTCGCCCCGGGCCACCATAATGCCGTCGGCAGCGTCCATGATCGCACCGATGCGCTCCAGGGCCCGCGAGCGCTCGATTTTGGCGATGACGAATGGTCGGTGGCCCAGGTCGGCGGCCGCGGACCGCAGGGCCACGATGTCCTCGGCCTGGTCCACGAAGCTCTGGCTCACGGCGTCGACACCGTGCGCTAGGGCAAACCGCAGGCATTCCCGGTCGTGGTCGGTGAAGGCGCTGATCCCCAGGTCGATCCCGGGCAGGTTGAGACCCTTGCGCGACCGGAGCTCGCCGCCGACCAGCACCTCGCAGCGGACGTCGTTGCCGGCGACCTGTTCGACGGCGAGCTGAATCAGCCCGTCGTTCAGGAACAGGCGGTCGCCGGCCTTGACCGCGCGGGGCAGCGCAGGCAGGCTGACCGACACCCGCTGCGCCGTCCCGGCGATATCGTCGGTGCTCAGCGTGAAGCGGTCCCCGGGGGTGATAAAGACGGGCTCTTCCTGAAATTTGCCGATGCGGATCTTGGGCCCGGGCAGGTCCGCCATGATCGCCACCCGGCGGCCGGCCGCCTGCGCGGCGGTGCGGATCCGGGTGATGATATCGGCATGGCCGGAGAAATCGCCGTGGGAGAAATTGAGGCGGGCCACGTTCATCCCGGCCAGGATCAGTCGTTGCAATACGGCCGGGGAATCCGAGGCCGGGCCGATAGTGGCCACGATCTTGGTTTTGTTCAGGGGAAACGGCATGGAATTTTCCTCGCGCAATGGCGCCGCCACACGCGCCTTGGATTGAAGACTTGGGTCACGACTCCGCTATCTGAAATCACTCTTAACTACGAAATGCGCGAAATACGCTAAAGTATGCAACTGCTCGGGTGTTTAGGTTGAATACTGAAGGGCAATAATGATTGCGAAGATCATTTCCTTCAGCCGATCTACCTTCAGTCTATCAACCTGCGAGGTTACATTGTTTGCAGCGCTCGTCCCTAAACACTATCTTGTCATCCCTTTTTTCGCGGCTTTCGCGAATTTCGTAGTTGGCTCTTCCCATATCCATCATAGTTTCCTGAGAAGTTGCGGCCCGAGATGGAATGATGGTCTTCAGCAGGTTCACTGCAGGTCGAGATACTCCATGATCCCCGCGCCGTAGCGGGCTTTGAATGCCTGGTCGACCTTCTGCACCGGGTTGGCCCCCAGGAACTTGAGTTGGTCGGCCAGCTCCCGCGCGCGGCCGTCGCGGTTGCCGACCGTCTTCAACTGCGCGATGCCCTCCTCGACCTCGAAGTAGCGCATCTTATCCACGAGCGGCAGCTGCCAGAAAAGCAGGAAGCCGCGCTCCGGAAAATCCACACCGATCAGGCGGTAGCAGTAGCGCATGAAGTCCCGTTCGAGCCGCTCGCGGATCGCAACGAGGGCCTGCTTGGCGGTCTCGAGGTCCCGGCGGGCGCCGGGCCTGCCGATCACCTCGAAATACATCTTGATTTTGGGTTCGGTGCCGGAGGGCCGCACCGTGACGCGCAGGCCGGTCGTCTCGGCCGCATTTTGCAGGTGCAGGATGATGACGTTGCGGGCCGAGGTGTCGGTCTCCGAGAGGTGCGGCGAGGGCTCGCCCGCCCAGCGGTCGATTTTGCCGGTCACGGCGAATGCGCCGATCGCCTCCACGCGCTCGTTGCGGAAGTGGTCCATCATGGCGGCGATCTGCTCCATGCCCTTGGCCCCGAGCAGGCGGATCTCGGTGAGATAGTTGTGGCAGTAGCCGTAGGCGGCGTAGACCTCGTCGAGGGCGTCGACCAGCGTCCGGCCCTGCTGTTTGAGCTCCGCGGCATACTCGGCGATCCACACCGCAGCACTGGCCGCGTCCTTGTCGCGCGCGTAGGCCCCGGTGAGGTAACCGTGGCTTTCCTCGCAGCCGAAAATAAAGTCGGCCATACCGCCTCTCGCCTGCAGCCGGTTCATCTCCTCGGCGACGTACTTGAAGCCGACCAGCAGGTCGCCGATGCAGCGGATCCGGTTCTCCCGCGCCATCTTGTCGATCAGGGCCGTCGTGACATCGGTCTTGATGATGGTGCTGCCGGCGCCAAGCTTCCCGGACTGGCCGCAGCTTGGACAGGGCGTAGGTGGCGAGGATGACGGCGATCTCGTTGCCGGTCAGAAACGTCCAGTCGCCCCCGTGGTTCACCAGGATGCCGATGCGGTCTGCATCCGGGTCGGTGCTGAGCAGAATGTCGGCTCCGGACTCACGGGCGAAGGGCAGCGTGGCGTCGAAGGACTCCACCACCTCCGGGTTGGGGATGTTGAAGGTCACGTTTTCGAAGGCCCCGCTCAGGTTGGAGGTGCGCGGGCAAAGGCTCACCTTGAACCCGAGCTGTTGCAGCACCGGATAGACCGTGGTCAGTCCGGTGCCGTGCAGCGGGGAATACACGATGGAAAGATCCCGCGCTGTCGAGAGCGAGACCGCGCGCACGGCCGCCTGGTAGGCGCGGTCGACCTCCTCGCCGACGAAAACGACGCGGCCCTGCGCGCAGGCCTCATCGAAGGCCAGGCGCCGGATCTGCCGCACGTTCGTCGTGACCTCGTCGACCAGGGCCTGGTCGTGGGGCGGGATGAGCTGGCCGCCGTGCTCGTCGTAGACCTTTTTGCCGTTGTCGGGCGGCAGGTTGTGGCTGGCACTGAACATGTCGCCGGAGACCGCTTTCAGATGCCGGATGGCGAAGGAGAGCTCAGGCGTGCTGCGGGCGGTCTTGAACAGGAGCACCCGGATCCCATTGGAGGTGTAGACCTCGGCTGCGGCCCGCGCCAGCGCCCATCCGTCGAGGTCTTTTACCGGGTTGGGCCGGTCGTCGGCGTAGATCCCCTTTTGAGTGTAGCGGCGCACGTCGAAGGCCAGCACCACCCCGCGCTGCTTCGCCTCCTCCCCGAACTGCGTGAGCAGGAACTGAGAGTGTCCCTGGGCGGAGGCCTGGATGGTCCAGGCGTTGATCCGGTTGGGGCCGATGCCGACCGGGCCCCGGCGGCCCCCAGTCCCGAAGGGGATCACCTGGTAGAACGAATCCAGCAGGACCTCCCATTTGCCGGATTCTATCAGGTACCCGATCTGCGGCACGTATTCCGCGAAGGCGGGGTCGGTCAGCCAGGTGCGCAAGCGGCCAAGAGCGCTCGCTTTGACTTTTTCGGAGACCTCCAGGCGGGCTAGGCCGGCGCGGGCCTTTTCAACCATGTCCATGGGATGTCGGCGGCTCCTTTCCTCGGTAAATTCCCCGCGCCGCGGGGAATTGTTTCACAAACACCGGCTGCAGGTCAAGCCGTCCGCGCTCAAGACCTTGACTTTTTCAGCTGGTCGGCCACGGCCTGGGCGGCTTTCTGCACCGCCGCGGGGTCCCCGAGGTAATAGCTGCGGATCGGGGTGAGGTCCTCCTCGAGTTCATAGACCAGCGGGATACCGGTGGGGATGTTGAGTTCGAGAATGTCCTGGTCTGTAATGTGGTCGAGGTATTTGACCAGCGCCCGCAGGCTGTTGCCATGGGCGGAGATGATGACGCGCTGCCCGGCCTTCACGGCCGGGGCGATGGCCGTATGCCAGTAAGGCAGGAAGCGTGCGACGGTGTCCTTCAGACACTCCGTCAGCGGCAGCTCCTGCGGCGCAAGACCGGCGTAGCGCGGGTCCCTGCCCGGGTAGCGCGGGTCGTCGGGGGTGAGCGCCGGAGGGCGGGTGTCGTAGCTGCGGCGCCAGATCATCACTTGGTCCATGCCGTGCCGTTCGGCGGTTTCGGCTTTGTTGAGGCCCTGCAGGGCACCGTAATGCCGCTCGTTCAGACGCCAGCTTATGTGCACCGGGATCCACATCCGGTCCATCTCCTCCAGCGCGAGCCACAACGTCTTGATGGCACGGCTCAGCACCGAGGTGAAAGCCGTGTCGAACTCATAGCCTTCTTTCTTGAGGGTGCGGCCGGCCGCGATGGCTTCTTCCACCCCCTTGGGGGTGAGCCCGACGTCGGTCCAGCCCGTGAAACGGTTTTCCTTGTTCCAGGCACTTTCCCCGTGGCGCAGCAGAACGACCTTTTTCATGCAAGCCTCCCCTGGGTTGCCCCGTGATCGGGTGCCGAGGCGGGGCGGACGCATTCGTGCACCCGAAATATGCTGCCGGCCACCGGCGCGGAATCTTCAGCTGGGCCGGGCGCCGGTGGTGAAACCCCACTTGATTTCTTAGTATCCCATGCTATACTAAAAAGGTTTAGATTTCTTAGAGATACCGAATTCTAAGCGGTGTTGTCAACCATGGAGCTTAGGTGATGGCAGACGAAACCTTGCCTGAATTTTCCGGCGCTCCGGCAGCGGCCGAAGAAAAGGGGTCCATCTGGGCGACCCTTCTCAATCCGTTCGGCGGTTTTGCCATCCGCCTGAACAACAACCTCGGCGCCATGGCCATCTTCTTCGCCCGGGCGTTTGCGCTGATCTTCCATCCGAAGCAGTTCGCCGAGATCATCAACCAAATCTACTTTATCGGCGCGCGCTCCGCAAGCATCGTCATGCTCGTGGGCTTTTTTACGGGCATGGTCCTGGGGCTGCAGCTTTACTACGTCATGAACAAGTTCGGTGCGGTCGGTTTTCTGGGCACGGCGGTGTCCCTGTCCCTGATCCGGGAGCTCGGCCCCGTGCTCTGCGCGATCATGATCACCGCCCGGGCCGGATCGGCCATGACCGCCGAAATCGGCATTCAGCGTATCTCCGAACAGATCGACGCCCTGACCACCATGCGGATCGACCCCCTGGGCTACCTCATCAGCCCGCGGATCGCGGCCGCCATCATCAGCTTCCCGATCCTGACGGCCTTGTTCGACCTGGTCGGCATCTTCGGCGGTTATGTCAGCGGGGTGGTGCTCCTCGGGGGCGACTCCGGCGCTTTCCTGTACCGGATTGATGCCAGTGTGGATTGGATCGACGTGCGGGGCGGATTCATCAAATCGATCGTCTTCGCGATCCTGGTCATCACCCTGTGCTGTTTCCAGGGGTACTTCACCCACATGCGCCGGGACAGCTATGGGGCGAAAAGCGTCAGCCTCTCCACCACCTCGGCGGTGGTCCTGTCCTGCGTCATGATCCTGGTGTCCGACTACGTCGTTACCTCTTTCCTGCTTTAGAGGGGTTAAAGAGAGACCGAAGGCCGAAGACTGAGGGCTGTGAGCTTTTAGCCGTCGGGCCCTTGACGGGGCTGCATTATCGACCAAATTTGTCGAAGCGTTTGGGCGCATTGCCCGACGAGAATTCATCTCTGATTGAACCGAAGGTTTTAGAAACAGAGAAGGTCTTGAATGGCTGGACCCCTGCGTTGCGAGATGTTTCATGAACTTCAGCCTTCGGCCTTCAACCTGGAAGTGGTTTCACAACCTCGGATCACGCCCGAGGGCAAGGCGCAGACCGATTCGAAAGCACAGCAACCGCGGCAGGTTGTGAGCATTGCGAGAGGCCTGCAACGCTGCCATCGGGTGTCAGACGGGGTTATCCACTTCTAAACACCTGAGCGGGTACCATGGACCAGCAGCCCTTAATCGAGTTTCGGAACGTCATCAAGCGCTTCGGCGAGCGGACCATTCTGGATGGGGTGAATCTCTCCATTTTTGCGGGCGAGGTGACCACCATCATCGGCCTGAGCGGCACGGGCAAGAGCGTCACCCTGAAGCACATCATCGGCCTGCTCAAACCGGACTCGGGCGAGATCCTCTACCAGGGCAAACCCATCCACCGCATGAGCAAGCAGGAGTGGACCGACTACATCAGCCGCATCAGCTACATGTTCCAGAACAACGCCCTCTTCGACTCCATGACGGTCTTCGAGAACGTGGCGCTGCCGCTGAAGCGCACAACCAAGCTCAGCCGCCAGGAGATCGAGAGTCGGGCCATGAATCGCATCGAGCAGGCCGAACTCCGGGAGGTCGCCCACAAGTACCCCTCGGAACTCTCGGGCGGCATGCAGAAACGCGCCGCCCTGGCCCGGGCGATGGTGACCGACCCGCAGATCGTGCTTTTCGACGAGCCGACCACCGGCCAGGACCCCATCCGCAAGAACGCGATCCTGCAGATGATCGCCCAGTACAAGAAAAAGTTCGGGTTCACGGCCATCCTCATCAGCCACGAGATCCCGGATGTGTTCTTTATCTCCAACCGGGTCCTGGCTCTCTACGGCAAGCAAATCGTCTTCCAGGGAACGCCCGAGGAGCTGGAAAACTTCGACCACCCCTTTCAAAAAGAGATCATCCAGAGTCTGGAGAACTTCTCCGAGGAGCTGACCGGCCTTTACTCCCGGCGGCATTTCAAGATCCGTTACCAATCGGAGCTCGCCAAGCGCAGCGACGACAGCTACGCGGTGCTGGTGTTCTCCTTCGACAACATGGACGCCATCGGCGAAGCCGTCAGCCACGACGCCGCCCAGCAGGTCCTGCGCTCGCTGGGGACATACATCCGCAAGCACTTCGGGGCCGTGGGCGGCTTCTCCACCCGGCAGAGTATCAACGAGTTCGCCACGATCCTGCCGTTTTCAGACCTCGAGGAGGCCAAGCGTATCCTCGATGATTTCGTCAAAGATTTCCGGCAGCAGGGCATGGCTGAAGTCTCCAGCGTCTTCAACGAGAAGGTCGACGAGGATGCCTGCTTCGATTTCTCGATTTCGGTCGGCATGGCCCAGGGCAAGTCGCAGATCGAGATCGAATCCGTCATCGAATTCGCCCGGTTCAACAAACAACCGATTGCCAATTTCCAGTGCCAGGCTCGGAGGAAACCATCATGAGGAAATATTCCAAGGAAACCACGGTCGGCATTTTTGTGGTCGTCGGGCTGATTGCCATTGGATATCTGACGATCAAGCTGGGGGACGTGAGCTTTCTCGGGGATAACACCTACCCCCTCTATGCCCGCTTCAGCAGCGTGACCGGCCTGCGCACGGGCAGCGCCGTCGACATGTTCGGCCTCGAAATCGGCAAAGTCGGCATTCTGACCATCGACCAGGACAAGCAGCAGGCAGTGGCGGAGTTCAGGATCAGCAAAGGCATCAAGATCTACCAAGACGCCATCGCTTCGATCAAGACCGAGGGGTTGATCGGCGATAAATTCGTCAGCATCGACCCGGGCGGCTCCGAGGCCGTCCTCAAGCCGGGGGAGAGCATTGTCGACACCCAGTCCCCCACCGACCTGATGGAACTCATCAGCAAGTATGCATTTGGCGATGTTAAAAAATAGCAACCGCAGGCAAGAAAAAGGGAGGCTTTTATGCGTGCAACCAGAATCCGCTTGATCGTCGCGTTCATTCTGCTGCTGGCTCCGGCCCTGGCGCTGGCGGCGCCGACCGCATCCCCCAAGGAGGCGGTGGAGGTCGATGTCCAGAAGGTGCTCACGACCCTGGCGGAACCCGCCTTCAAGGACCAGAGCCGGGATGTCAAGATCGCCAAGATCCGCTCGATCATCAATGAGATTTTCGACTATACGGAGCTGTCCAGGCGCACCCTGGGCCGGGAGTGGGCCAAGTTCAACCCCGCCCAGCAGGCGGAGTTCATCAAGCTGTTCAGCGACCTGCTCGAAAAAACCTACGCCGACCGGCTGCTGTCCTATTCCAACGAGAAGGTGGTCTTCGACAAGGAGAACATGCTGAACGCGAGCCAGGCGGAAGTCTTCAGCAACGTGCTCACCAACGACGGCAAGAAAATTCCCTTGGATTACCGGCTGGTGCTGAAGGATGGCAAGTGGCGGGTCTATGACGTCATCATCGAGGGCATCAGCATGGTCAAGAACTACCGCGACCAGTTCCGGGACATCCTGGCCAAGGATTCCCCCGAGCAGGTGCTGAAGATGCTGCGGGAAAAGGTGGCCAAGGGGTAGGGGTCATTTACTGCAGCAGCTTTGTTTTGGACAGCCATTCCTCTCCGCGGCCGGCCGCGATGCTCTCGATTTCGAAGCCCGTCGGGGTGTAATCCGCGCTGACCAGGAAGTAGTACGTACGGCCCTTCTCGAAGGCGGCACTGATGCTGGATTCCGTGATGCCGACGCTGTAGAGGCCGGGCGGCAGCCGCAGGGCGATGTGTTCGCCGGCCTGGAGGCGGGCGATCGCCACTCCATCGAGTGTCACCGGGACCGAAAAGCCCCATCCGAAGAGATTGTTGTTGCGGATGATATAGACCTGGGCCGCGTCGGCAGGGTCCGCCGCGGCTGGGAAATCGGCTGTCTTCCCGTGGGCGCAGGCAACCAGCAACGCGGCGGAAAATAGAGCGAGCAGGTGTTTCATGCGGCGGCTCCCTGTCAGCGTACGGCGCCCTGCATGGCGTCCAGGTAGTTGTCGAGCTCCTGGACGCTGGCGAACACTCGCAGGGAGGGCAGGGCGTTCAGAATGTCGAAGACCTTCTTGACCGGCGGCTGGAGGTTGACAAAAACCATTTTCGCGCCGCGCTGCTTCAGGTCTTTTTTCGTCTTCAGCAACACCCGGATCGCCATGCTGTTGATATAATCCACGAATTCCATGTCGAAAATCACCAGATCCGGGTTCTGGCTAAGAACGGCTTCGACCTTCTCAGCCAGCAGTCGGGGGGCGTCGCCGGCGAGGGAGCCGACGGGGGCCACGGTGAAAACCCCCGGCTTTTTGAGCATGGTGTTGACTTTAAGCGGCATATCCCCTCCCAGCACGGTTGCGATGGCTCGGAACTTGCGTTGGCGCAGGCGTATCCGGCGCCGCGCCATTTTTATACCTAAATTGAGCGATTCTGTTGATTCACATCGAGGCCCGCTGGGGTCTGCCGTGCGCAGGGGCCGCCGCAATCTTTTCCCCGGCCGTCGCAACGGCAGCAGGGCCGCTCAGATAGTCCAAAGAAAGCCCCGGAACAAAGCGCCTCTCTGCAGAGACTACCGTCGCTGCCGGTGAGGGGGTTATCGAAACCCCGGGGGCGTTGGCGAAGCCTGGGTGTTTTTTGCGGCGGCCCCTGCGCACGGCAGACCCCAGCGGGCCCTTCCGCAAAAACCACCATTAGAACCGCTCAACTCAGGTCATATTAATCAACGGCTCCGGTGAAAAGCAAGCACATTTTGGACGATGCCGTGGCGGGCCCGGCGGCTGGTTCCCGGTGCGGCGGCGGCTCAGGCCGGCGGCGGGGTGTCCCCTTTCGTGTAACGCCGGCGGTCGAATTCGGAGATCACCTGGGCCCCGAGCAGGAGGATGATCACCGCCACTTCGATGCTGAGCAGGGCCACGACGGTGGTGGCCAGCGAACCATAGATGACGTTCACCAGGGACAGCGTGGAATAGTACCAGACCAGGATGCGGCGGATGATTTCCCACAGGACCGTGGCAGTGACGGCCCCGCTCAGCGCATGCCGGAAGGAAACGCGGCCGACCGGCATGATCAGGTAGAAGGAGGTCAGCATCAGCACCATGCCCGTCATACCCAACAGGTATAAGAGAATTTTAGAGGAACCCTGCAGGCTCAGGTTGTAGCCGAGCACAAACATCTGCTTGCTCTCCAGCGCATCCAGGGCGCCCGAGATGATTGTTACCAGGAAGAAGCCCAGTCCGAGCAGCAGGATAAAGACATAGGGGATGATGGCTGAAATGAAAAATGGCCGTCGCAAAGACTTCTTGCGGTGCGAGAAGATCACCGCCATCGAACTTTCCAGCACGGAGAAGGTCATGGAGCTGAAAAAGAGCATGATGAGGAACCCCACGGCGCCGACCAGATGCCGTCTGGCCAGAAACGCGCGCACCTGGTTCATCAGGCTGTCGGCATATCCCGGCACCAGCAGGTCCAGATTGCGGGCGATGACCTGGATCAGCGCCTCCTCCTTGACGAAGTGGGACAGTCCAACCAGGATGATGGCGAACAGCGGCACGATGGAAAGCAGGGTGTAGTAGGCCACCGCACCGGCCAGGAGCAGCCCCTGGCGGCGCTGAAAGTCCCGCAGGACGTGCAGCGCGAACCCGGACGCCCGCCGCAGCACGCCCGCCTGTTCGGAGTCCGCTGACGTAGGATTGCTTTTCATAGTGCGTTTCCGGTCAGTCCTTCCCCAGCTGCAGGTGACGCAGGGCGGCAAAGGGGCCGTCCGGGGATTGCCGGCGGCAATCGCATTCGCCTAAATTCAGGTCGGCGCCGCAGGCAGCGCAAAGCCCCTTACAGTCCTCGCGGCACAGCGGCCGCAGCGGGAGGTTGAGAACCACCTGCTCCTGGATGCCTTCGGTCAGATCGATTTCCTCGCCCCGAAAGCCGATGAGGCCGGCCTCTTCGGCCTCGATCCGTCCTTCTGCCGGCGCGCCGCCGGCGAGTGTTTCGTGCGCTTCCCGGATATAGGTGAAGGCGAAGTCCGTCGCGAGCGGCCCGGCGAATTCGGTCAGACAGCGCCCGCACGTCAACCGGAGCATCGTTTCCAGGTCCCCTTCCACTTCCACCATCTCCCCGATGCGGGTGGCCTTAAGGCGGATGCGAATCGGGGCGGTGAATTGGCATTCGTGCTGGCGGATCAACTCTCGCAGCACCGGGAACACATCGGCCTTTTGCTCGAACTCGAGCGCAAGGCTGCTCTCCTTGAGTCCTTCGGTGTGGATGCGCATCATAACAGATGAAGTTTATACCAAAACACCCCCGGAATACAAACGATTGTTGATGCGCGCTCACCTTTTTCCGGGATTGACGCCATGCCGGCGAGATCAGCCGGCTTGCCATGCCGAAGCGCCTCTGGTATAGGCCAAAGGGCATCGATCCGGATGACTTTCTACCATCGGTTTGAGCGCGAACGTTTTTCGGCAGGCCATGAAAACCTCACTTCCCCCACAACCAGCCTGTTCCCGCTGCGGCACGTGTTGCCGGAAGGGTGGCCCCGCGCTGCACGGGGAAGACCGCCATCTGGTCGAACAGGGCCTGATCCATACGCGCCATCTTTATACCATCCGGCGGGGGGAATGGGTCCATGACCCGATCACGGGTGTGCTGACGCAGGCTGCGGGCGAGATCATCAAGATCAAGGGCGGGAGCGGGACGTGGGCCTGCCGCTTTTTCGACGACGGCTTCAACACCTGCCGTATTTACGCGGATCGCCCGCTTGAATGCCGGACACTCACGTGCTGGAACACGGCTGCGATCGAGCGGATCTATGCCGTCGACCGGCTCACCCGGGCGGATTTGATCTCCGGCATTGCAGGCTTGTGGGAGCTGGTCGCTGAGCACCAGGAGCGCTGCGATGTCGAGCGCCTTCGCAGGCTTCGGGTGCCGGCGGATGGGTCCGAAGCGAACCGGCGGGAGCAGGAGCTGGCGCAGATTATCCGCTACGACGCCGAGCTGCGCAACTTGGTGGTCTCGCATGCCGGGCTCGAGGCGGGCATGACAGACTTTCTCTTCGGCCGGCCCCTGCAACAGGTCCTGAACGCGATGGAGCGGGCGGTGCCGGGGCCGCTGGCTGCGCCCTCCGGGGCTGCGGGCCGGCGGCCACCCGGTTGAAGCTGCCGGTCAAACGGCCGCGGCAGCGGACGGTGCGGGCCAGTCCTGTTTTTGGGGCAGCGGGGCCTCGTCACTCGCCCTGCCGCCTGCCCCGCTGCCCCAGACGAACTTGCCGTATTTCACGTAGCCGAACACATTGTTGAGCCGGGAGTCGGTGTGCGGCTCCAGGGGGACAACGTTGCCGGTGATCATCTGCCGCAGGTGTTTGGCCAGCTCGCGGGAGCCGCCTCCGGTCAGCAGGATCATGTCCATGTCCCAGTCGTTGGACCACAGGCGGTCGATCTCGCCGGCGATGGCGCTCGCCAACTGCTCGAAGACCTGGTCACGGATCGCGGCGAAATTGATGGGTTTCCCACGCATGCGGATGGTGCCTTCCTCGACCGCGTGGTAGAGCCGGTAAAGCTCGACGGCTACACCGCATTTCTCCTGCAGTTTTTGGGCGATGAGCCCGAAGGCCTTGGATATCCCGATGTCGATAGTGCGGCTGCCGCGGTCGATGTGGCGCAGGTGGTCCATGATACAGAAATCCGTGGTGCGGAACCCGATGTCCACCACTCCGATCTTCTGCAACGCGAGCTCCCGCTGGGCGATGCGCCCCTGGTCGTCCATGAGCAGGTTCAGGATGCTGCCGAGGGGCTGCGGCAGCATGCGCACCTTGTTGATGTAGATGGCCCGGGAGACGGTCTGACCGCTGGGATAGTGGTAGGTGACCGAATGATGGCCCGCCAGGATTCCCGGGAACCGTTCGTGGTGGCGTTTGAAATACCCGATCGGCAGGCCCGAAACGAGGTTCACCGGCACGTTCACCGTCCCGTTTTTGATGAGCAGCCCGGCCGCGGTCAGGGCCAGGATACGGACATAATCCGTGATGAGCCGCTCCTGATCCAGGGTGTATTTCGGGGCGCTGGACTGCTGTTCGGCCAACTCACCGATGAAATACGATTTGCCGTCGATGCTGACGTGGATGTGGTCGACCGGACTGCCGTCGCCGAAATCCGCATAGTATTGAATGTCGGCCGCATCGCCGGACAGCGATTTAAAGATGATGGTGTCCCGGCCGTTGGTGGCCTTGGTGAAACCGAACCCGATGTCGATTCCCAGAATCTGCTGCATGGCTCGCCTCCCTGTAGTGCCTCGTGCGGAAAAGGGATGTGCGCCTACCGGCAGTCCCCGATGCGGCGATCCCCTTGCCCCTTATCGGTGACTATCGGCAGATTCCGAAATTTCTTGAGAACCCAAGAAGGAAATCAGCATGAAAGCGATCGTCGTCACGCCGAGCGGGCAGCCGCTCACGCTGGCCTGCTGCTACGCCTGCCCGAAGACTGGCCGATCGTCCAAGGGGGCGGCATTCGGATGTCGTGCTACGGATTTAGGGCTCATTTGCCGCCCTTCGGTCCCGCCCCCTTTGGGGGTGTAATCTGGGAGGACCCGCTATGCGGGCGGGGACTCACTGCGATGGCTGGAGCGGCAGGTTGTATTTCTTCATCTTCTTGTAGAGCAGCGTGCGGTGGATCCCGAGGATGCGGGCGGCACGGGCCTTCTGGAAGCCGGCCTCTTTCAAGGCCAGCCAGATCGCCTCGCGTTCGTTTAAGGACTGAAGTTCGCGCAGGGACGTCTGCTCGCGCCGGGCTGTGTTTTTCTGGCCGCGCTGAATGTAGAAGGGCAGGTCCGCCGTGCGAATGGTGGCTCCTTCGAGGGCGGCCACGCTGCGCTCGAGCACATTGACGAGTTCCCGCACGTTGCCGGGCCAGTCGCAAACGCGCAGCGCCCGCTCCGCCTCCCGGTCGATTTCGATTTCCGTCAAACCGGCTTCGCGGGCCATCCGCTCCAGGAAGCTGCGCACGATGAAAAGGATGTCCCCGCGGCGCTCCCGCAGGGGCGGGATGTGCAAGGGGATGACGTTCAGGCGATAGAAGAGATCCTTGCGGAACCTGCCGCTTGCCAGCATGCTCTCCAGGTGCTGGTTGGTGGCCGCAATCACCCGGAAGTCCGAGCGCATCACCCGCGTCCCGCCGACGCGTTCGAATTCCTTGTCCTCGATGGCGCGCAGCAGCTTGGGCTGCATTTCGACCGGCAGGTCCCCGATTTCATCCAGGAATATGGTGCCCTGGTGCGCCAGCTCGAACTTGCCGGGCTTGCCCTCGGCCTTGGCGCCCGTGAAGGCGCCCTTCTCGTAACCAAACAGCTCGGACTCGAGCAGGTCGCGCGGGATGGCGGCGCAGTTGATGCGCACGAAGGGATACAGACGGCGGCTGCTCGCGTGATGAATGGCCTGGGCGAACAGTTCCTTGCCCGTACCGCTCTCTCCGGTGATGAGCACCGGGAAGCTGTTGCCGGCAGCCTTGAGGGCTTCGTCTTTTACGGAGCGGATCGCGTCACTGAGCCCGATGATGCTCTCGAACGTGTAGCGGGTCGACCGCAGCGTGATGAGCTCCTCTTCGTAGAGCTTCACCTTGGACTCCAACAGCGACAGCTCGCGGGCCAGCTTGCCGACGTCTTTCACGTCCTTGAACATGACTTGGCCGAAGACGGCAATGACCCGGCCGTCCTGCTTGATGGGGATGCGCTGCACCACCATGTTCTGACCCTTGATCAAATGGGATTGGTTGATCTCGGGCTTGCCGGTCTGGGCGACGATGTGCATCCGGGTGTTTTCAACCACCGCGGTGCAGTGCCGGCCGATCTGGGCCTCGGGCACCAGGCCCAGAAACTGGCCGTAGGGCGTGTTGAAGTGGGTGATGAAGCCATCGGCGTCGGTCACGATGGCGCCGTTGTGAATGCTTTCAAAGATGAGTTCGAACATCTCCAGCCGGCGCCTGATTTTTTCGATGGCTTCGGTTTCGATCGAATCCGCCATGGCCGGCTGCCGTTACCAGAGTTTCATGGAGTCCAGAAAGAGTTGCCGCAGATCCTCGGGCCCTGCGGGTCGTGGCGAAAGCTTCGTCACCCGGTGCTGCGGCAGGGTCCCTTCGACCATCTTGTCCACGTCCTGCGGCCCGAAGCCGACGGCCGCCAGCCCGTTGGGAATCCCCACCCGGCGCATGAGATCGATGATGGCGCCGGCAAGAATATCTCCGGCCTCCTCCGGTCTGGCCCGCGAGACGTCGCAGCCCATCAGTTCGGCGGCGTGCAGGTGCAGGCGCGGGTTGGCCGGCGCCGTGAAACGGAACACGGCCGGCGCATTGAGGCAGACCGCCATGCCGTGGGGGACGATCGGGTGTCCCGGGGGATACCCGTCGGGAACGTAATCCCTGACCATTCCCGATACCGGGTAAGACATGCCATGGGCCAGGTGCAGGCCGCCGTTTCCGAAGCCGATGCCGGCATAGGTGGCGGCGAGCAGCACCGCCCCGCGCGCCTCGTCATCCGACGGATCCTCCATGGCGCGTACGAGGTTCTTTGAAATCAGCTCGATGGCGCGGGAGGCCCACACGTCGCTGATGGGGTTGGCGCCCTGGTAGGCCGGCCGCAGGCGGGGATGTTCGGGAGCCGGACGCTGGTTGTAGGGCAGGGTCGTCAGGGCTTCCAGGGCATGGGTCAGCTGGTCCAGGCCGGTGCAGGCCGCTACCATGCGGGGCAGCGTGCGGGTGTTGTCGAGGTCGATGATGCCGCGGATGGGTCTTAGGGCGCGGCTGGCGATCCCGGTCTTGGCCCCCATCTCCAGGTAGTCGAAAATGGTCACCCCGGTGGTTTCGCTGCCGGTGCCGGCCGTCGTGGGGATGGCCATCATCGGTTTGAGGGGGCCGGGCACGGGCGTGCCCTTGCCGATGGGCGGGTTGACGTAGGTCATGAAGTCCGCCGGCCAGGTCGCAAAGAGATTGGCCGCTTTGCAGGTATCCATGCTGGAGCCGCCGCCGACGGCGACATACCCGTCAAACCGGCCGTTCACGGCAAAGGCGATGGCCTCTTTGAACGACAGATCCGTGGGTTCGACGCTGGATTGGTCAAAGAGCACCGCATCGATACCGCGGCCGCGCAGCGCATCCAGGGTGACCGCCACCGGGTGGCTGTCCCGCAGGTTCGGGTCGGTGACCACCATGACCCGGCGGCAGCCTTGTTCTTCCATGTCGTATCCGATTTCGCGGGTGACCCCCGGGCCGTACTTGATGCTGGACGTGTCCATGGTGAACGCGGTTTCGAGTTTCATCGTTCTCCTCTTTCTGCCGGGTTATCGATCGAAGGTGGAAAAGTCGCAGTCCGATATCCCAGACGGGACATCCTTATTTTCGTTTCCGCAGATCTTCATTCCAGCCCGGAATGGATGCGGATCAGCCGCGCCATGGCCGAGATATCCTCATCGCCAAAGCCCTGGGCGAGGAGCCCGTTTTCGATCTGCTCCACCATGGCGGCGACGGGCAGGTACACCCCAAGCTCCCGGGCGACCTCCAAGGCGATGATAACGTCTTTGCGATGCAGTCGGACGCGGAAGCCCAGCGGGTATTGGTTCTTGATCATGTTGCCGGAGCGATTGCTCAGCCCCCATGAGCCGGCGGCGCCGCCGGCGAGAGCCGGAACCACCTTTTCCATGTTCAGACCGGCTTTGAGGCCCAGGGCCATGCCTTCGGCGACGGCGAGGTAGGTGCCGCAAAGGATGACCTGGTTGATCGCCTTGGTCATCTGGCCGGAGCCGATCGGCCCGACGTGGGTGATGGTTTTACCCATCGCTTGGAACACCGGCATAACATTTTCGACATCGGCGGCCTCTCCACCCACCATGATGGAAAGGGTGCCTTTCTGCGCCCCTTCGGATCCCCCGGACACCGGGGCATCCAGCATGCGAATTCCTTTTTTCCCTAGCTCGCCGGCCATTCGGCGGGTGGCTGACGGGCTGATGGTGGACATGTCCACCACGATCGCTCCGGCCGGCGCGCCGTGAATGACACCGTTTGCGCCCAGGATCACGGCCTCCACGTCCGGCGTGTCGCTGACGCAGATGACGATGAGCTCCGCGTTCCGGGCTGCCTCCTGGGGTGAGGCCGAGCGGCGGGCGCCCGCCTTGGCCACGGGCTCTTCGCGCTCGCGGGTGCGGTTGTGTACGGTGACCGTGTGGCCGGCATTGAGAATATTGATGGCCATGGCCGCTCCCATCGTGCCCATACCAATGAATGCGACTTTCATTCTCTTATGACCTCCTTTTCGTCTCTGGACCATTGGGCGGCTTTGCAGAAAGCTCAAGATCAAGGCGCGCGAGCCCTCGCCGAGTGAGGCGTACTTCCAGTACGCCGCAACGAGCGCGAGGCGAAGCGCAACGCCGAGATTGGGCTTTCTGCGAAGCCGTCAGAAGATTTTCCCCGGGTTCATGAGCCCCTTGGGGTCGATCAGGTTCTTGATCTGCCGCATCAACTCGAAGCTCTCGCCATGCTCCATCTGCATGAACTTGCGCTTGCCGATACCGACCCCGTGCTCGCCCGTACAGGTGCCGCCCACCTGGATGGCTTTTTCGACGATGGCCCGGTTGATGGCCTCCAGTTTTCCCCATTCCGTCCGGTTCGCGGGGTCGCCCGCCATCACGACGTGCAGGTTGCCGTCGCCGGCGTGGCCGAAGACGTAGCCGACAGCCTGGTGGGCGTCCACCGTCTGCTGGGCGAAGACCACCATTTCAGGGTAGCGCGAGATGGGCACGGCCGCGTCCACGATCAGGGTCTCCATCTTCGGGTGGGCGCGATGGATGGTCTCCCAGGCCTCGTGGCGGGCGCGCCACAGCTCCTTGCGGTCGGCCTCCGCGGTGGCGTACTGGAACCCGGTGGCGCCGCACTCCTCGCACAGCTCTTTGGCGAGATGGGCCGTTTCCTGGAGGGCATTTGCGCTGATCGCATGGAACTCGCAGAAGAGCGATGGCACCTCGGCCAGCCCGAGGTTCTTTTCGCGGTTCATCAAACCGATCAGCCCGGGCGGCAGAAGCTCGAGGGCCGCAGGGCCCAGGCCGGAGCCGATCATCAACGCCACGGCCTCGGAGGCCTTTTCCAGGTCCGGAAAGCGGATCGTGGCGGCAAGGTAGTGGCTGGGGATCCCGGTCAGCCGCAGGGTGGCCGCGGTGACGACCCCGATCGTCCCCTCGGAGCCGACGAAAAGCCGCGTCAGGTCGTAGCCGGCGGAGGATTTGGGCGCTTTGCAGCCCGTGTGGATCACCTGGCCGCGGGGCAGCACAACTGTCAGGCGCATCACGTAGTCCTTGGTGGCGCCGTACTTGACGGTCTGCACGCCGGAGGCATTGTTGGCGATCATGCCGCCGATGGTGGCGTCCGCGCCCGGATCCGGCGGGAAGAAGAGGCCGTGTTTGCCGGTCTGGCGGTTCAGTTCCTTGCGCAGCACGCCGGGCTCGACGTCGGCCTGGAGGTCCTGAGGCCGGATGTCCAGGATGCGGTTCATGCGGGTCAAGTCCATCACGAGACCGCCCTGCGTGGGCACGGGGTTGCCCTCGGTGCTGGTGCCGGCCCCCCAGGGAGTGACGGGCACATCGTTTGCGTAGGCCCAGGTCAAAATGCGCGCAACCTCTTCCGTCGTTACCGGCCAGATGATCCCGGCCGGCAGAATCCCCTGATGGAAGGATATGTCGCGCAGGTGAAGCTCGCGGTTGGACGAGCCGGTGGAGAAGCGGTCGGGTGCGACCATCGCGGAGAGATCGGCAATGTGCTGAGCGGTAAATTCGTTCATTTAAGGGTCCTCGCAGATATGTGGCAAATTTGATACGATATAGACACTAAATCGCGCAAGGGATCAAGGAAAAATCGCGAAGCGCAGAGGAAACGGCGTTCGACGCCCCGGGCGAAATGACCTTTGATATGAAATCGTGGGGCAGATGTTTTTTCTGCCCCAGGATTTCATTTTCATTTGTAGATCAGCGACGGAAACCAGAGGGTCAGCGGCGGCCAGTAGCAGGCGATCAGCAGCGACACAAGGGCTACCGCCACGAACGGCATCACGGCCCGGGACACTTGGCCGAGGGGCAGTCCGGAAATGCCGCAGCTCACAAAGAGGCAAATCCCCACGGGCGGGGTGAGCATGCCGATGGCGAGATTGATCACCATGAGCACGCCGAACTGGACCGGGTCGACCCCCATCTGGGGGGCCAGAGCCACCAGCACCGGCACGAGCAGGATCAGGGAGGCCGTGGTTTCCATGATGCAGCCCATGATCAAGACGCCCGCCATGACCAGCAGCAGCAACCCCCAGGGCGGAAGCGCCAGTGCGTTCATGGCGTTTTGCAGCAGCATCGAGGTCTGCTTCATGGCGATCAGCCAGGTAAAAACCTTGGCCATGGCAATGATGAAGAGAATGGTGGCGGCCACGACCTGGGAGCGGATGAGGAGGCCCGGCAGGTCTTTCCATTTGATCTGCCGGTTGATGGCCATGGCTACCAATAGGGCATAGAAGACGGCCAGGGCGGCTGCTTCGGTCACCGTGACGATGCCGCTCAGAATCCCGCCCAGGACGATCACCGGGGCCCCCATGGACCAGATCGCCTCCTTCAGGGAAGCCCAGACGCGTTTCAGGGAAAAGGATCGGCGCGTGCCGTAGTTGTGGCGCCAGGCATACCAGATGGCCACGGCCATGAATCCGAGGCCGAAGAGCGCCCCCACCAGCATGCCGCCGGCAAAGAGCTTGGCGATGGACTCGTTGGTCAGGAAGCCGAAGATGACCATGGGAATGGACGGCGGGATGATGACGCCGATGGCCCCGCCGGCCGCCACCAGTGCGGCGGCGAAAGCGGCCGGATAGCCCTGGCGGATCATGGCCGGGATAGCGATGGCGCCGAGGGCCGCCGTGTCGGCCGCGGCCGAGCCGGAGATGCCGGCGAAAAACATCGATGCCACGATCACGGCGCAGGCCAGGCCCCCGGGCACCCAGCCCACGAGGCTGTCCGAAAAGTCGATGAGCTGCCGCGATATTCCACCGGTCTCCATGATCGATCCGGCCAGCATGAAGAGCGGCACGGCCAGGAGGTCGAAGGAGTCGACCCCCGCGAAAAGCAGTTGAATGATCGTCTGGCCCAGAGCCGAAATCGGAACGCCGGCCGGGAAGACCCCGGGGGTCAGCATGAACCCGATGGCGGGCAGACCGATGGAAAGCGCGATGGGCAGCCCCAGGGCGATGAGCAGGAAGAGACACCCGAAGAGGAGCAGGACGATCATGGCGCTTTCCGTTCAAGGGTGCGCGCCATATCCGCCAGCACGTGGACGACGAAGATGACGGCGGCGACCGGGATCACTGAAAAGGGGATCGACATCGGAATTTGCAGGGAGGCGGAGGTGTGCTCGGCGGCTTTCACGGTGTAGGCGGCCCCGAACGCGGCGATGAGGGCGAAACAGGCGAGCGTCAGCACCTGCAGCCCGACCACGATGATCTGCTGGACGGCCGGCCCCAGGCGGTGCCCGAACCCTTTCAACCCGATGAAGCGCGCGCGCTTGTAGGCCACCGTGCCGCCCATGAAGGTGATGGCCACGAGCAGGTGCCGGCTCACCTCTTCCGACCATCCCAGCGAGGCGCCCGCGTAGCGGGAGGCCACCTGAGCGAAGAGGATGAGGCAGATCGCCGCACCGAGGACCATGAGGACCTTTTCCACGACCGTGTTGATGGCCTGGCTTGCGCGCTGCAACAGAGGCATCCGCTGCTCCTGGTTTTCTCCGAACGCTTCCAAAGGCAACTACTCGGGAATCGGGGTTCAGGGTTCAGGCAATCAGCGAGGGGAGGCGCCATGGGTCTCGCCATCCTCCCGCATGAACCTACCATCATTCCTACTTCACCGCCTGCTGGATCTGCTCGACCAATTTCTTGGTGTCCCCGGAGGCGGACGCAATCACGGGTGCCGTCGCCTTGCGGAAGGCCGCCAGGTCCGGATGCTCCTCCACCTGCATGCCGGCGGCCTTGAGCTCGGCCAGTTGTTTCGCCTCGTTGTCGCGGATGAAGCCGCGGCCCTGGAGCGCGGCCGTGTGCGCGCAGTCCACGACCACCTTGCGCTCCGCAGCAGGCAGCCCGTCAATGAATGCCTTGTTGGCCACGAACACCAGGGCCGAATACACGTGCCGGGTGAGGGTGAGATACTTCTGGCCGGCTTCGACCAGTTTGGCCGCGTAAATGACCGCGATCGGGTTTTCCTGTCCGTCGATGACGCCCTGTTGCAGTTGCGTGAAGATCGGCCAGGCCATGGGGGTGGGGTTGGCCCCGATGGCGCGCCAGATGGCCAGGTGCGTGGGGGCCTCCATGGTCCGGATTTTCAGGCCGTTGAGGTCCTCCGGTGTTTTTACGGGCCTCTTGGAATTGGTGACGTTGCGGAAGCCGTTGTCCAGGAACGCCAGGGCAACGAAGCCCGACTTCTCGAATTTTTTTGCCAGTTCCCGGCCGATGGGGCCGTCGAGCACCTCGTCGGCGGCAGCATAGGAGGGGAATATAAAGGGCATTTCCAGGGCCTTGATCTCGGGCACGAACGCCTCGATGGGGCCGGTGGTGCAAACCGACATCTGGGTGGTGCCCAGCTGAATCTGCTGCAGCACCTGGGTCTCGCTGCCAAGCTCCGCCGAGTGGTGGACCACTACGGCCAGCTTGCCGGGTGCCGCCTTC
Organism: uncultured delta proteobacterium; assembly: GCA_963785045.1. Taxonomy (GTDB): domain Bacteria; phylum Desulfobacterota; class Desulfobacteria; order Desulfobacterales; family SpSt-501; genus SpSt-501. The sequence goes on from CAWAUC010000005.1 coordinate 189,922, forward strand.
TCTACGCAGTCCCTGAACCACTCGGCAGCCTTGGTGTGAACGAAGGCCGGGTTGGTGACGGTGGCGATGTTGATCTGGGTCTGGGCCGCAGCCCCGCCGACGAAACCGATGAAGCACAGGCCGACGATCATTGCCGTTAGACGTGAACGCATGGGCTTTCCTCCTCGTTGATGGATGTCCGTATCGATAAGTGGTTGCCGCTGCAACCGGATAACGATTAGTAGAAATGCGCGGAGGTGTCAATATTGCCGGGAAGAAGGCCTATGCTGCACGCCGGCCGGCGGCAGCACCCTCACGCCATCTGGCGGCAGCGGGTCTCGCGAGTGAGGAAAAGCAATACCAGGGCGACGAGGATCCAGCCCATCAAGAAGTCGCTTTGGGCCGGGTACATCGATCGACAAGGTAGAGAATCGATTTGTAGTGGATCCCGCTATGGCCCGACAGGCCGATCTCGCAGGTGCGGCTGGTGGAATAGCCCGCGGTGCACCGGCCCGCGAGCCCGGCGCGCAGGTGCTGCAGGGCCGCAGCGTTGAGCTCGGGGAAATTGAACCCGCGGTCGCCGGCGAACCCGCAGCAGTCGACGAGGTCCGGCACCACCACCGTCCGGGCGCAGGCCTTGGCCAGGCTCATGGCCTTGTCCGCAAGCCCCATCTTCACGCTGCTGCAGGTATGGTGGTAAGCGATGGTTTCATCCACCGGGGTGACCTGCAGCCGTTGCATGAGATGCGTCAAAGTGAACTCCACCGGGTCGAGCAGGTTCAACCGTTTGTCCAGCGTTTTTTGCATGCGATAGAGGCAGGGGCTGGTGTCGACGAGCACCGGCAGCCGGCCGCCGTGGGTCGCCTCGAGCAGGGCGGCATCGAGCTCCCGGGCCTTGGCGTCCGCCTGCGCCAAGAACCCCTTGCTTTCGAAAGGGGTGCCGCAGCAGAGTGCCTCCATCTTCGCGGGGAAGATGACCTCGTAGCCGGCTTTTTCGAGCAGCCTCAGAGTGACCGCATGCAGCGGGTCGGCGTCCGGGTCGCCCCGGGCCGGCCCCATGGTGCGGCTGATGCAGCTGGGGAAGTAGACCGCCTGGGCTGCATCCCGGTTCGCCGATGGCGGCCGGGGGCCGTTGATGCCGCGCGGCATCCAGCGCGTCCAGTGAGGGATGCGGTTTCCGCTCAGGCGGCGTGCACCGGCCGCCAGGCGCTCCATGAGGGTTACGCCGAGCAGGGCGTGGGCGGCGCCGGCGATCTTGAGGCCCCCCCGCACCGCGGCGGCGGTCAGGCTGAAATGCTCCGCGACAAAGGCGGCTGCCCCGCGGGCCGCACGGCTGACGGTTTGGCTGCGTAATTCCTTGGTGTGATCGCCGGTGTTGATGTCCACCGGGCAGGCCACCGCGCACAACCCGTCGGCGGCGCAGGTCTGCTCCCCCGGGTAGCGGTAGCCGCGCTCGAGGTCGGCCAGGCGCGCGGGGTTCTCGCAGGCGGCCCTCAGCCGCGCGATTTCCCGCTGGACCACGATGCGCTGCCGGGGGGTGAGCGTGAGGTCCTTGGACGGGCAGTTGACCTCGCAGAAGCCGCACTCGATGCATTTGTCGACGATCGGGTTGGCGCGGGGCAGGGGTTTCAGGTTTTCGATGTGGGCCCGCGGGTTCGCGTTGATGATGACGCCGGGGTTCAGGAGGTTTTTGGGGTCGAAGATCTCCTTGATCCGCTGCATGACGGCATAGGCCTGCTGTGCCCCACTCCAGCTCGACGTAGGGCGCCATGTTGCGGCCGGTGCCGTGCTCGGCCTTGAGCGAGCCGTCGTAGACGTTGACCACCATGTCGCAGACGTCGTGCATGAACTGCCGGTAGCGTTCCACCTCCGGCGCCTGCCCGAAGTCCTGGGTGAACACGAAGTGCAGGTTGCCCTCCAGGGCGTGGCCGAAGATGATGGCTTCCTGGTAGCGGTAGCGCTGCATCAGCTCCTGCAGGTTCAGCGTGGCTTTGGCGAGGCGGTCGATCCTGAAGGCCACGTCCTCGATGATCACCGTGGTGCCGGCGTTGCGCACGGCACCTACCGCCGGGAAGAGCCCCTTGCGGATGTTCCACAAGGCGGTGTACTCCGCGACCCGGTCGGTGAAGGTGAAGGGCCGCTCGAAGGGGACCCGCTTCAGGGCCGCGGTCACCGTTTGGATCTGCCCCTTGAGCTCATCGGCCGTGTAGGCCCGGGTTTCCACCAGCAGGGCGGCGGTCGGGCCGGCGAGCGTCTTCAGGTAGTCCGGCATCCCGGGCTTGTTCTCGACCGAGCGCAGGGAGGCGCGGTCCATGAGTTCGACCGCGGCCACCGGTTGGTCGCGCAAAATGGCCGCGGCGGTGGCGGCGTTCTCGATCTGGGGGAAGATCATGAGGGCGCTCGCCTTGCAGGGGTGCTCGACCACGGTCTGATAGGTGATCTCGGAAATGAACCCCAGCGTGCCCTCCGAACCGATCATCAGGTGCAGCAGGATGTCGAAGGGGTCCTCGAAGTCCACCAGGGCATTGAGACTGAACCCGGTGGTGTTCTTGATCTCGTATTTGCGGCGAATGCGCTCCGCCAGGGTCGTGTTGGCACGCACCTCCTTGCCAAGGGAATCGAGCGCGTCGAGCAGGTCCTTGCGGGCAAAGCGGAATTCGTCGCGGCTGGCGGGGTCGGCGGTGTCCAGCAGGGTGCCGTCCTGAAAGAGGATGCGCATGCCGGTGACCGTGCGGTAGCTGTTCTGGGAGGTGCCGCAGCACATGCCGCTGGCGTTGTTGGCGGCGATGCCGCCGATCATGGCCGCGTTGATGGAGGCCGGGTCGGGGCCGATCTTGCGGCCGTAAGGGGCCAGGTAGCGGTTGGCGTGGCCGCCGATCACGCCGGGCTGCAGCCGGATGCTTCCGCCGTTGTCGATGATCTCGTAGCGGTTCCAGCTGCTGCCGGCCACGATGAGCACCGAGTCGGACACCGCCTGGCCCGAAAGGCTCGTGCCGGCGGCGCGGAAGGTGACCGGGACGTCGGCACGGTCCGCGGCCTTCAGGATCGCAGCGACTTCGGCCTCCGTGCCGGCTCGCACGACGATCTTGGGGATCAGACGGTAGAAGCTGGCGTCCGTGCCCCAGGCGAGGGTGTGCAGCGGGTCCGTGAATAGGCGCCCTTGAGGGACCAGGGCGCTTACAGCCGTGAGAAAACGTTGGTAGCGATCGGGCAGCATGAGATCACATCAGATCTGAGGGGTCAAGGGGCCAAGGGTTCAAGTGAGAAAAATCATCTGTATCGTTCGTAGAAGTCCTCTATCGATACTTTTTTAAAGGCGATTTGGCCTGGCGTAAGCCGTCGCTCGTACTGATTTACAAATACCTTTTGGGTCGGTTCGCTTGAACCCTCGACCCCTCGAACCCTTTTCTTATTCCAATACCAACACAATCAGTTCCTTCGGGCCATGCACCCCGAAGGCCAGGATCAGTTCGATGTCGGCGGTTTTCGATGGACCCGAAATGAGAAGCATGTTGGCGGGCATGTCGGACGGCCAGTTTCCGGCGCGCATGGCATCGTCCAGCGAGGCGAAGATGTCTTCGGCCTTGAGCACGGCGATGTGGATCGGCGGCACGAGGGACATCAGCCGGGGCTCCGCAGCCGTCGGCCTCAGGATGAGCGCACCTGTGTCCGCGACGGCCCCGGCGGCGGCGGTGACGGCGGCGTCCACGGCAAAGAGCCTTTCCTTGAACGTCTCGACGGCTTCGGCGTAGGCCACGAGCTCGGGAAGCCCGGCGGTGTCCGTTTCCCACGCGTGTCGCAGGACCTCGCCGATCGCGGTCTGCGGGGCGTAGAGCAGGGTTGTGATCTTGCGCACCGCTAGAATTTCTTTCAGGTGATCGAGCCAGGTTTCAGAGGGAACCACATGAACTTCGGCCCGCACCGCCTCCATGCGCGATTTGAGGCGGGCGGCCCGCTCGCCGTGTGCTGCCGCGTCGCTCAACGGCAATGCAGACGGGGGGCGGGGCAACTCCTGCCGGGAGGCATTGCGCAGCCGGGCGAGGATGCGGTCGCGCGGGGTCTCACTCATCGGCCACTCCCTCCTGCTTCAGTCGGCCATGCAGGCTCTTGGCGGCAAACTTCGGTTCTTCCCGGAAACGCATCCAGTGTTTCAGCGGTCCCACCGGCGGCAGCCAATCGCCGATCGCACCGAGTGCGGCATTCATCATCCGGTTCAGCCAGGGCCGGGTGTTCAACAGCACCCAGCCCCGCCAGGCGAGCCGTTCCGACAGGCTACTCTGGCAGCCGTGGCCGGGCACGGCACTTGACGGCGCCCGGGAGTAGCTCTCGTCGCGCAGGCGCCGCAGCAGGGCGGTGATCGGGATCTTGACCGGGCAGACCTCTTCACAGGCCCCGCACAGGCTCGAAGCGGTGGCAAGCGGCGCGGCCTTCTCCAAGCCCCTCAACCTGGGGGTTGAGGATCTTGCCGATCGGTCCGGGATAGACAAAGCCGTAGGCGTGGCCGCCGATGCGGGTGTAGACCGGGCAGTGGTTCAGGCACGTGCCGCAGCGCACGCACTGCAGGGTCTGGCGCAGCTGCGGGTCGGCGTAGATCCGCGAGCGGCCGTTGTCCAGGATGACCAGGTGGACTTCCTGCGGGCCGTCCTTTCTCCCCGGCTCGCCGCGGGCGGAGGATCAGGTTCACATACGTGGTGACGAGCTGCCCGGTGGCCGAGCCGGTCAGAAGCCGCAGCAGGGGCGGCAGGTCCTCGAGCTTTTCGACCACCTTTTCGAGCCCCATCACGGCGATGTGGACCGCGGGCAGGGTCGTGCACATGCGGCCGTTGCCTTCGTTTTCCACCAGGCACAGGGTCCCGGTCTCGGCCACAGCAAAGTTGACCCCGCTCACCCCCACGCTGGCTTCGTAGAACCGGCGGCGCAGGGTGCGGCGCGCAATCGCGATTGAGTTCGGACTACGTCCTCGGTATAGGGCGTGTCCGGCAGCTTCTCATGGAAGATCGGCGCGATCTGACCCTCGTTCTTGTGGATGGCCGGGACGATGATGTGGGAGGGGGTCTCGCCGTTCAACTGGATGATGAACTCGCCGAGATCGGTTTCGGTGGGCTCGACGCCGTGGACGGCGAGGTACGCGTTCAGGTGCATCTCCTCGGACACCATGGATTTGCCCTTGATCACCCCCGTGGCGCTGTGGGCGTTGACGATGTCGAGCACGATGCGGTTGGCCACGGCGGGGGTCTCGGCCCAGTGCACGCGGATCCCGTTGCGGGTGCAGTTGGCCTCGAGCTCTTCCAGAAGCTCCGGCAGCCGGCTCAGGGCGCGCTGCTTGATGGCTTGGCCGCGGGCGCGCAATTGCTCGGTTTCAGCCTCATCGCTGAAGACGGCCTTGCGCTTCATGATGAAATTGCCCATGGCGAAGGCGAAATTCTTGCGCAGCTGGGCGTCGGCCAGCGCATGCTCGGCGCGTTGCTCGAAACTCTCAGGCCCCGTCATGGATCCTCTCCCAGATGAATTCCGCCAGGTGCTGGCCGGAGACCGGAAGCTCCCTGTGGGCGATGGCGCCGGCGATGTTCAGCAGGCAGCCGCAGTCGCCCGTAATCACCCGCGAGGCACCGGTTCCCCGGATGTCGTCCACCTTGTCCTGGACCATGGCCCCAGAGATGGCCGGGTGCTTGACGGCGAAGGTCCCGCCGAATCCGCAGCACTCGCGCTCGCGTGCGAGCTCCACCATCTCGACGTTCGCCAGCTGCCGGATCAGGCTCTTCGAATCCTCGATCACTCGCATCTCCCGCAGGGCGTGGCACGAGGAGTGCCAGGTGACTTTCAGGCGGGGGCCTCGATCCTCGAGCCGCACCCCGAGCACCCGCACCATGAACTCGGACCATTCGAACACCCGGGCGGCAAACCGCTCGGCCTCGGCCTGGTCCGTCGCGCCGGCAAACAGCGTCGGATAGTGGTGCTTCATCATCCCGGCGCAGGACCCGGAGGGCACGACGATGGGGATCTCTTCATGGAGCGCCCGGATCTGCCGGCGAGCGACGGCCCGGGCTTCTGCGGGAAAGCCGGAGTTATAGGCGGGCTGCCCGCAGCAGGACTGAGCGCGGGGAAAGATCACCCGCACACCTTCGCGTTCGATCAGGCGGATGGCGGCCAGGCCGGCCTCGGGGTAAAACGAGTCGATCAGGCAAGTGCCGAAGAAATAGATCCGGTCGGGTATAGAAGGCGTAGGAGAGCATGCCGGTATTCTGCGAAAAAAGTGAATGTGATCGCGAGGAAGCTCCGCCATCGCGGTACGTCGCATTTTCGAATTTCTCACCTTGTTAAAAGAAAAAACTCATGATACCCAATGGCTAACACAATGTCCCCTAAAAATAAAGTCGAAATCCGGACCGGCTGATGAGGCGGCGCATGCCGAAGAAGGTCCTGGCGGCAGTGGACGATTCCATCCGTTCCGGCAAGGCGGTGGCCGGCGCCGGCCGTTTGGCTGCGCTCATCTGACCCATGATTACCCCTTTTGGAAAGGAGGCCCATGCCCATGATTCCCCCCATCAAGAAAATCCTCTTTACCACGGACCTGTCCAAACAAACCCGGTATGCCTTCGATTATGCCATCAGCCTCGCCAACCGCTACGGTGCGAGCATCACCATCCTTTACGTCATGGAGGAGTTCTCACCCTCCCAGAGCGCCAATCTGCAGGCGTTCATCGGGGACGAACGCTGGGATGAACTGCGGCAAACCCACGAACAGGAGGTGCGGCAGATTCTGATCGGCAAGAAAAACGAAGGCCGCATGATCCACGAGGCCCTGGGAGACATGGTCGCGTCAACCCAGATGGATTCCAAGACTCCCGGTGTGACGGCGGATGAGATCGTGGTGACCCAGGGGGATCCGGTCGATTGCATCCTGCAGGAGGTCGAGGCCCGCGCCTGCGACCTGATCGTCATGGGCTACCACCCCCGCGGCCGGCTGGAAGAGGCCATCATCGGCAGCGTCAGCCGCAGCGTGCTGCGCCGCTGCAAGGTGCCGGTCCTGCTGGTTCGGTTGCCGGAGCAGGGTGGCATATAGAGGAAGGTCGAGTTCGCCGGGTGCTGGTCGATATGTTCGAAGCAGATTTTCGTCGGATATACGTCGAAGGCACAATCTATTCTCGTTTCTCGCAGCGAGGATCTTATCCACACTTTTCTGTGATGCCTCGTGGTTGCGATTACCTGACCAACACCATCAAAACCTGAAAAGTATCCTGAGATTGGTTTCGCCGAAAACTAAAAAGGGCCAGACCCGATTGGTCCAGCCCTTTCATTGGTTTGGCTTCGGTTAATTGTTGAATCTCCTTCTCCCATAGGCAGCCATCCCGATTAAACCGATCCCCAGCAACACCATCGTACCCGGTTCAGGAACCGGTGTATTATTCTGAGCTATATAACCTGATCCCACGCTCCCTCCATCGTGGTTCCAACCCGAATCGAAACCGTTAAAAATCGAGCCGCCATCATCACGATTCGAGCCATAGGGATTCGACCCCAAATCGGGAAGGTTTCCGTAATACTTCAACGGGTCCGTTTCGGAATTGTTTTGACCAGGCCCACCAGTTTCCGGTTTAACGCCAAACTGATGGAAATCAAAATTAAACAATGAGCTTACATTCAAGTTGTTCTGCCCTGCTGGGTGTCTTTTACCGCCTCCGCCGCCTCCGCCGAAGAATGAGAACGCATGCCCCATGTTGGCAACTCCGATGACTAACAAACAACTAACCAATCCTAATAGAAATTTTTTCATGTTGGCAACCTCCTTTATTGCCTCGTGCAGTTAACCCGGCATAGTTCAGATTGCCGGGAGGTTGCCTGAGAACAGCTCAGGCTCGTTAATCATTATAGGTAAGCCGCCATCCAAAAATGGCTGCTACGAAGTCAGCCGTGAATTTCTCGGGAACAATTGGAAGGCTTGATCTCCGGTGAAAAAAATTTTGGCGGATTGGCCATTAAGGGATCTCATAAACTTGTGGAAGATATCCAGGCCAAAAGGGTTTATGGTTTTCAGACCATTCGTGCCAACGTTAATCTTTAGGGTGCTTTCAGGCAGTTTCTTTATGGCATAGATCAGTTCATATGCCGATGTGCCGTCGAAGTCGCCCGCCAATTGCAAGCCAATACCGTCGCTGTTTCTATCGACCACTATTCCGAAATTTGCTGCCATGACCTATCCTTCCTTTTTCTGGTTAGCTCTTCCCCATTTGAATCACAGCCTCATCCCTCCTCATATTTTGTGTCTTCATTCGCGGGGCAATCGGGAGGGATGCCTTTAAGCCAAAATTCTTTTGCAACTGGAGAAATTCCACACCAACGCTATAGCGAAACCTATTTGTATTTTCTAACTTTTTACACCACACGACTTTAGCCGGGACTTGATACCGGCTCAATGTAAAGTCATCAATCATGATAAGGATATGAGCGCCTGGATACAGCTCAAATAGTGACTTAAAATTCATGCCCGTTTCGCTTAAATCGCGTGATAACGCATAGTAAGGCGATAGCGCCCGGTCGTCGTCAAACTTAATTATGTTCTCATGGCCGAAACGTTCGCTTTTTCTAAATTCTGGCTTCGCCTGCATATAGCACCTCATGAGTGGTGTCAGAATTAACTAATCTTTCTTCAACACAAAAGGTCAGCAGCGAAAACTTCTGATCGATTTCAGAGTAAGTTCTTAAGTACTAAGAAGACGCCGCAGCGCATTTGGAGTAGGAAAGGAACTGCAAGAACCTTCTTTCGTATGGATGACCAGAATCATGCAGATAGTATCTGCAACTAACCTGCCATCAACAGGTAAAATGCAAAAAATTGTGATCTAACATTAATAACGGTGGATTAGATGAATAGGAGAGCAGCTCATAGAGGGGTGAGGCGATCTATTTGGCCTCAGTATTTGGTGGAACCTCAATAGACTGAGGGGGCCAGTGAGGTGGAGTTTTCTATGATATCCCCAAAATCGGTGAGATTGAAGCATTGGTTTCGCAGCAAAGCTTTTATGACAGGACCTCAACGACGTTGTCCTCGGTGCCGAAATTGTTCGGGCATTTCGTGGTGTTGTTAGGATCGTTGTATAACTCCCCATCAACCCAGAAACGGTATTCATAACGTCCAGGGAAAATCCTCACGGTCTTAGGCCACACGGCATTTTCCTCCTTGCACATGGGGTGCGTTTTGGGATTCCATTGGTTGAAGTCGCCCATCAGAATGACCCGCTGCGCTTCGGGCATTTTCAACTCGAAATCGATCCTCCTGCGCTTGCTCATATTTCTTTTTATGGTACCGGTCATGATGCTAACCTCCTTTTGCATCCAGAGTTGGTTTTAGGCTGGCATTAAGAATGACCACAACTCTTCATTTTGCTTGAAAGATTGCATCTCCATCTGATGGTTGTCGTTGATTGTTTGCCGGAGACTCAATCGGCGGAGTTTCTGTGCGGTCTAAACCCGTATCCTCCAATGAAGAAGGATCATTAAGTGGCTCTAAATGAGTAAGCACTGTAACACTCGGTATTGCACGGCGAATGTCAGCTTCAATACTTTCCAATAAGCGATGACTGCGCTGGACTGTCCATATTCCCGGAACCAGCACATGAAATGACACAAACCGTCGCGCACCTGATTGGCGAGTACGAAGCGCGTGACACTGTACTCCGCTCTGGATATGCGGTTCTAACACTTTTCGTATTATTTTTTGTTCCTCAACCGGTATAGCGGTATCCATTAGGCCTAACACGGACTTGCGCACTATACGGACCCCCGACCAGATGATGTTCCCAGCGACAAGGAATGCCACAATTGGGTCTATTCGTTCCCAGTCGGTGAGTGCTACCGCGCCGACCCCAACTATCACGCCTGCCGATGTCCACACATCCGTCATCAAGTGCTGAGCATTGGCTTCAAGGGTAATTGAGTTGTGCTTTTTACTGGCCCGCAGCAAGACAAGCGCGACAAACAGGTTTACGAGTGAGGCCACAATTGAAACCCCCAATCCGAGCCCAATCTGCTCAAGTGGTTTTGGGGTAATAAGCCTTTGAAAAGCCGCAAGGACGATACTTACAGCAGCAATCAGAATCAATGTCCCTTCGACGCCGCTCGAAAAGTATTCTGCCTTACTATGTCCGAAGGGATGCTCCTCATCGGCTGGGCGAGCAGCTATTGTCAGCATCGCCAACGCCATAAGTGCGCCAACAAGGTTGACGAAGGATTCCAGCGCGTCTGAAAGTAGACCGACCGAACCTGTCAGCCAATACGCAATGGCCTTGAGTGCAATGGTGAGGATGGCTGCGGCAATTGAAAGCCAGGCAAAGCGTGTAAGAGATGACCGAGTTGTAGTATCTGATATCATGGCTTAGCTTAGAATAGTAGCAGAAGCGGCCTAACATTGCCATTCGGCGGGTGGCACAATGGCCTATGCTCCTATTTCACCATCTGAGTTGATCCACCGCGCTCTGCGCCACAGGGTCTTTGACCAGCCGCAGATCGATCAGATTGCAGCCTGTTTTACGTTGGGATAGCCACATCAGAAAATCTGACAGGATTTGGACCTGACTCCAGTTTTCGGCCTCGCCATCCCACATCGCCTGATGGTCTTTCAAAAACATTTCCGCGATTATTTCATTAATATCCATCACCCCTCCACTAGTCGTCTACAAGTCAAATTAGATATTCATGGCCAAAACACCCGCTTCGTTTAAATTCTTCGTTTCAGCCTGCATGTATCACCTCATGAGTGTTGTCAGTCCGCCAGCGCGTGCTGATGTCCGCCATCATGAAGCGGCATTCCTGCTCGTCCTGCGGAACCGTGGCCGTTATGTGTACGTTGAGCGGCCCTTTTCCTTTATTCAGGAGCGCCATCTCCCACACCTCTTTCGCCTGGCTCGCAAATACTTTCTCCAGAAAGGCTTTGAATCCGTTTTTTTCTGACCCGTCAACGAAGACTCCAAACGCCGCCGGAGCAGCCAGGCGCCCTCCACCCTCAGCAGGTCCGCACCGGCCAAATTCACCTCGATCTGGTGCACCTGTAGTTCGTGCACGAGCCGCTGCGTGTCTGTCTCTGGTCGTGCAGGGTCGCCTTTCGTCGCAGCCGCTCGCAACCGATCTTCATCTCGGCGGCGTAGTTTGGCGGCGTCCGCTGACGTGTTCCTGGTTTTTTTTCATGGCGTCCCATTTTTTGATTCGTTCTTCCGTCTCTGATTGGGTCAGACGCAGTTGAGTCTCCGACGTCTTGCCTTCGGTGGTGTGGGAGGTTATTGGGATCACCGTTTTTCAGGAAATCTGCTGGGTGCCGTCGTTCAGGCATTGCCCTTATTCAAAAACAGATTTCGGGTTTACACATATGCTTGACCACTTATCGATCCGAAAATATTGATCGCGATGCTCGTCCTTTTCTCTACGCTCCATACCTTTTCGTCTTTCGATGAGGTCTTGTGCAAAATGACCTAAATCAAAGCCACGGCGTCTATCAATACCGGATCTTCGATCAAAAAATATATCTGCAATCCTTCTGTCTTTAAATGTCTGTCTATCGCTCATATCCCGCCGCACATCTTGCAAATATTGACACAAAACATGGCAAATTCAGCTTACTTAGAATTGGGGTATGTCGGATCTGTGTATTTTAGGTCATAAAAATCAAAAAGCAGGTCGTCTGTCCGCGACCCCAGAGCGTTTATCTTGCATAAAGTAGGTATTTAGTTTGCGGCGGTCACTATTAGCTCTCCGCCTCTCGCACTTATAGCCAATTAGAAACCTCTTTATTAGTTCAGAGTTTTTCGCCCTCCTATTGGCCAAGCCCGATCTTCGATCACATAAAAGAAAAGTATTCAATCTTCGACGATCTCTAAAATTAACACGCCTGTCGGCTACAGCATCGCCGATTAACAAGCCTTCTATAAATAGTCTTTTTAATTCTTCTCGCATATAATTTATCACAGCAGTAATTTAAACGCGTTTTTCCGACTGAAACCTTTCCACAAAATTTTCAAGGATTAGGAAGATCATCGTTATAGTGGTGCGCTCGTTATTTCGTTGCGAATAGACATGCATATTATCTCTTTAGAAAGATTAAACATTGCTTCTGCCTCTCTGACGGGGCTCTATGATTCAACCACGAAGTGTACCTCGCTTATTGAACAAGACTCCAATGAGTTCGAATTATCTTGAAGCTCATAAAGATCCCTTTTAACAATAAGGGTCGGTCAACTCCCAGATAAAATAAAAAATTCTGTCAATCCACTTATCAAGCCAAACTTTTGTTTTCACTTTAGCACCCTCAAATTTTCACGTAAGGTATCTGGATATCCCCTGTTTCCGTGAGAAAGTTTCCACGGATTCGCGGTTAAAATAAACGAAGCGCCACTTCCCTTTTACGTTCCGGCCACGCTCCAGCCTAGCCCCGGAGCCAGTCCTCTTTCGTTACACTAAGAGCCGGGGCAGCTCGGGATCGGTCTATGGTTAGCAAGTTCTGGATCGTTTCATCTATCCCCGCCAAGGTAAATGGCTTTGATATCACCTCATCCACGGCAATGCTCTTTCTCGAAAAAACGGCTTCCTTCCCAGCACCCGTCATGATAACGACCGGAGTGCGGGGGGAGCTCTTTTTAACGCTGCAAGCAAAAGCGACTCCATCCATCCCGGGCATTTCATAATCCGATAAGACGATGTCGAATTTGTTCTTAAGAAAAAGGCTTAATCCATTTTCGCCGCTATCGGCCGATAACACTTCGTAGCCAAGCAAGGACAGCATTTTGGAAACAACGATTCGAAGGAAATTATTATCATCAACGACTAAAATCTTATCGCCAGTTTCCATCTCTAGTTCCTCCTGCACAATATGATCCTTGCGAAATTGCGTAACATCCCAATCTCATTTGTCGACCCGCAACGCATTCAAAGGGTCGATTTATATTTCTTACGCTGTCTGCCCTCTCATACAGAGAAAAATTGCTTTTATTTAGCTGCCATCCCAAAATGGCTTTTATGCTGCCAGCCGTGAATTTCCTGGAGATAACAGCGAGGCGCTACGGCCGGTGCACACAATTTTGGTGGATTGACCATTAAGAGAACGGATAAATTTGTGAAAAATATCCAGGTCGAATGGCTGTATGGTTTGCAGGCCATTCGCCCCTGAATTACCACCACGACGCTGGCCGTCTATCACGGTGTTAACATGGTCTGCACGGCGAGCCGATTAAAAATCTGAACTTTCAGATGCCTCCACTGCTTTTTTAGCCTACCGGGCTAGTACAGCCCGAGGAACTTCAAGACCACCCCGATTACCACGACGACGCCGATGATATAAAAGATGCTGTTCATACGTTTTCTCCTGCGATTGATGTTTTAGATATCGATTTCTTCAATTTCCTCTATCCGATGAAGGCAATGCCGAGGGCGATTAAAGCAAGCGCATTTCCCGTAACAAGCGCCGCAATGGCAGGAGCCATTGACCGCTCCTGTCACGACTGTCAGTGCCCCACTGGGAACATCCACCACCCTTCCTGAATTTCCTGGATCACGAACTCAATTTCGTTGTGAAATACGGCGGCTGAGTTGTTGGCAAGCTGTCCTAACAGTTCCGTGAAGGACAGCCACAAAATTACTATAATGACACTTATCCTATGCAACTGTCTTGCCAACTTTCGGATAGCAAAAAAAGTTATTTATAAGCAAACGATATCGATTGGTTATATAAACGAGCAGAAGCGTATAGGAATGTGGGAGGGTCCGTTTGGCCTCAGTATTTAGTGGAACCTCAATAGGCTGAGGGACCTTTTAGGAGAATCGACTCCAGATCATCCAGAGGGTAAGACCTGAGGCTGGCAAGGAGCGATGGGGTAGTCTTCCGCCAGGACAGTGGCGCGGCCGGAAGGCCGATTGTAACGTGACCCTTAGGAGCAAATTTTTATCACCGGCTCGCCGGGAGGCCGTTGTTGAGCGATCAAAAGGGATGACTCGACGTAAGATTCATGGGGCTTGATCGTCGTTTACCCAGGTCACTTTCTAACGGACGGCTTTTCGCGCAGGGCGTTTCGTGCCAACCGATCCAGGTCTGCGTCGGTCACCGTGGGAAGAAAGCGCTCTCGATAAAGCTCGTCGTGCAAGATACCCACAATGGCAACCAGGGGTGCCGCGACCAAAACACCTAGCACACCGAAGGCGGATACACATAAAAGCATGGAAAAGATCACCGCCACCGAATGGAGCTTCATGCTGTGCGCCATGATGAGCGGAGCGATCACATTGTTTTCCAAGACCTGAACGGCGAGATACGCAAGCAAAACCCAGACCGGAGTCATGCCGCCTTCGCCTAATGCGAACAAGAGGGCCGGCACCGCGCTCAGAATGGGTCCGAGGTAGGGAATCGCTTCGAAGACTCCCGCGAACAGTCCCAGAACCAAGGCATCCACAAATCCGAAAAAGGGCCACATGAGCAGAAACACCAACAAGCCGACGGTCAGCATCGCCAGCAGTGTCGCGAGCGCCCAGGTGGGAACAAATCTTCCAACCCGTTGCAAGATGATCAATGTCTGCTCATGATGGTGTTCGGGTACAATCAAAAAAATCGCGCCGAAAATCGGGTGCGGATTCATAAGCGTAAAGATTACGCCGAAGAAGACGGTCACCAACACGACCAGGATTTGAGCCGCGTTGAACGCCACCGCTGTGAAACTGCCGACCACACCCTGAATCATCTGGCTCAACCTGGAACGAATAGATTCCGACTCCTTCGTAGTTTTTGGTGGAGCCGGTTTAGGGGTTTGTCGCGCGGCTTTGAGCTTGCCCTCGTTCGCCTCGGTTTGAGCGATTTCAGTGGTGACTTCCGATTGGAGTTTTTCCTCGGAAAGCACTGCTTGTTGTTCCATTTTGATCAGGGGCTTTTGGAGACGTTCCCAGTAAGTGGGCAACCGCTCCGAGAGCTTGGTGACAGCATCCTGCATTGGACCGAAGAAAGCCCAGCCCGTCAAGGCAATGAACACAACCAATGCCGCCACGAACAGCCCCGTCGCGCCTCTTCTTCCACCCTTCAAAACCCGCATCCGCGAGATCACTGGATTGACTGCGAGCGAGATCAGCAGAATCAGCAGAAACGAAAACAAAATGGGAGACAGCAGCGAGAACGTTTGGATGAACACAAATAGCGCCGCTCCTATGATCAAATAAGAATAGAACAAGCGCGGCCTTGTGTCTGTTTTTGAATTGTTTGACATGGTATTTTCTCCGGCTGTTACCCTGTCGTCAGACGACCGGTCGGAGTTGTTCAGAGACCACCTCCTTCAAAGTCACCGCTTCGGAGTTGCATTGATATTGTCGCCTGCCGACTACTGTCGTGTGCTGAGGGAAAAGACGCCCTGACAAAGCTCGACGGGTCGCTTCTCCTCCCTGACGTCCTGGTGACTTCTATCTCTTTTGATTCCCTGCTTCTCCTGCTCAAACGGTTTCATGATGTTTTGAATCACTGTGGGTCGCCTCAGTTGCATCCGCGCAGGAGATACAGCACCAATAAGATCGGAATCGAGATTCCCAATGCCTAAGAGCAAAGCCCACCCCACCTTGCCTTCTTCTGCGTTACGCATGTCGGTGCTCCATTTTTTGACACTTGGACCTTTTCAAAATTCTGTAGATTGCATTTTCAGGCAACAGGGCGGTTTAACGGAAAAACTCCAGAGCAATTTCGGAGAGCGCGTTGACCACGGGTTGGGCAAAACGACCTCTACGCGAGCGACGAGAGCTCGCACCCATTAGAAACCCAAGCCCTACCCCTATCCCTAATGTGATAAGAATTGCCTTGTCCGGATTTTTCCTGCTATAAATTTTGGCCCGCTCATACGTTTCTCCTACCGCTTGGGCAGCTTTATCATAAACATCACTTACAGCCTGCTCGGCTTGTTCATAAGCCTCGGTACCGCGTTCCCGGATGCCGCTCGGAGCATCATTATCGCTGACGGTTTCTTCTACTCTTTGCTGTTTGTGAGTCGCTTTTTTCTTTTTTTCGACAACCATGTTACCCTCCCAAGACCGATTGAAGGTTAACTCTTACGTCAAAAATAGTTTACGTATCCACTTCTGAGTTGACGGTGGAATCTCGTCCAGCCTTCGTTTGAGGCTCGGTGCACCCGCGTGCCGCACCTGTCGAGGCTGCATCCAGTATCCAGTTGGCGGCAGCCTTCGTGGCTATACTTATCAGGGTCACCTTGATCAGGCTGGAACCAGCGGCTCCGGCAAGCAGGCCACCGAGTGAGTGGCGAACTTCTTCGGCAATGGGGCGCATAATTCGCTGCATTGGAGTGGGGTGTTTTATGAAAATGCGTGAGGCCAGGTAGCCAAGACCGGCGGCTGCCCCAAGCGCCAAGTAAGGAGAACCCTTCACATATTCGCGCCAATCCATTTTCTCTTGGATACGCTCGCTGATTTCCTCGACTGTCTGGGAAATGTTCTCTTTTTCTTCAGCTATATCCTGACGTATATCCTCGGTACTGCGCTCGACATCTGCTTTCCTTGTGTTACTTGGATACGCTTTTTCAGTCATTCTTGGTCCTCCTTTTCGGTGTTTGCATTGTCTTCTAGGTTTTGAGGGTCGATTTCTTCAGTTGCTTGTAGCCGATGAAGGCGATGACGACACCGATTAAAGCAAGCACCGCTCCGGTGACAAGTGCTGCAACGACGAGGGACATGTAGGAAGCGAGTTCGATGACCACTGCAGCGCAAAGGGACAAGAATGCGGCAAAACCAATGGCCGCGCCGGTTGCGACTATTAAGACTCCTCTGCGAAGAGCCCTCACCATTTCACGAATTCGTTGGATCACGAGTTCGATTTCGTCGTGAACCACCGCGGCTGATTTGTTGGCAAGCTGTCCCAACAGTTCAGTGAAGGGCTCGCGTTCCGTTGAAGAACCATTGTTTAGCGCTTTGTTGTTCATTGTGGAAAGCCGCCTCCTTACCTGCGTCGCAAAATAGCACCGATAACCAGACCGACGGCACCTGCTATCAAGACGCTGCGCCCTGGGCTCTGCCTTACATAATCTCGCAGTCTGGCATCTGCCTGCTCATAGTCGAAGTGCCGAACGTACTCGGCTGATTGACTCAACCACTCGGATGCTTGCTTTCCGCACTGAGCTATGGCTGGATGTGCGTCCTGATCGGCAGCTTTTTCGTTCAGAGCCCCAGCAGCATTATGCATCTTATCAGCAATAATATTTTTGACATTCTCAAAACCGGTTGACTTATCCGAACCTTGGAGCCCTGCCGCGGTTTCTGCCGTTTTATCAGTTTCCAAATTGCTAATTCCCATAGTCCACCTCGTAAAAAGTTAAGGGGCGATGATTGCCGGCAATGACGGAGCCGCCCAGGCTTTATTTTGCTTGCACCGGATAGCTGCCACATCAGGACAAACCAGTTGGAACCCAGTTGCAGAGACAGACGCTGATTCAACCCCGGTGAGGAGATCCGTCTTGATTGCCAGGGGATTCGGTCAAGGCCGTGTCGAATATAACACCTGGGCCGATCATCTTATTGGAACTCAACATAACAAAGACCTGGCAATCAAATGTGGTAAATGGCTACTTTCTTCCTCCTAACTAAGCATGATGCAAACGGGCGCCCGAAGGGTTGCCCTTTTTCACGGTTCAAAGTTGATCGCGCTTCATCTCCTGTGGTCCAGTCTTTTCCGGCGTTACGCCCTCCGGTCTTGGATATTTATATTGACCGGGCTTCACAGGAATCACATGCTCCGGACATCCTGCGTGACCGGCCTTGACTTGCTGTGCACCCCTTCCGAATCTTTTAATCTCCCTTTTCTGAAATTTTTCACCCGCTTTTCAGTGTTCTCTTTCCTGCCCCCCGGAACTATCGTCTTATTATGCTGGATGCGATTGATCAAGGTATGGTGGGAATTCTTTTTCGCCCTGACGATAGCGTAGTTGCTTTTAAATCTTTTGAGGGTATTTTCAGGCTCTTCACTTCCCAATACGCATTTATGAGATGCCGATGACTCCAAAGACACTTAAAAGCCAGATGATAACTGCAATAACCACTACTACATTCAAGATTCTCTTTATAGTAGCCTGCATGGGTATGTAGCTGTTGATGACCCAGAGAATCACTCCAACAATAACCAATACAATCACTAAATGAATTAGCGGCATGTATTATCTCTTTTCATGTTTTGCTAGTTCACCATTTTCGCCACTACCGGTACCGATTTAAATCCGATTCCAACGAATCGAGCCTGCGGGAAATGTCTGTCCTTTCCTCGGACGTGGTGTTCCGGTTATCTTCCGTCATACGCAAATATTCACGCCGAATGGAGTCCAGCCGGGATTGAAACTCTCGCCCCTCTGTGGAAGGCAGCCGCCCGCTAGTTCTTTCATCATCAATTCTCCTTTGGAGTGCGACAATCCTGTCCCCATTCCTTGGTTCTTCGATTCTTGCAGGCCGGGCAGATGCCGCGTCGATCTCATTTCCGAGCGTATCAAGTCTTACATTAAGCTTGTCCCATTCCTCTCGGTAGACCTTCTTGTCTCTCAGCGCTGTATAGTCTTTTCGAATCCCCTTCAGTGTCGTCAGAAACATCTGCGACTGATCCGGGGTCAGCGCGCCGGTTTTCAGCCCATCTCCAATCTTCTCCTGGATCACAATCATCTTGTTCTCGGCACTTCTTTCATCGTCCGGATAGGTTTGAGGGCCAGTGACGCATCCTGAAAACAAGGCTGATACGAAAACCATCAGTACTGCCGATAAAATAGCGTTCTTCATTTCTCCCTCCCATCTGCTGCCGGTGGCTTAAGTTAAAAGTCTTCCGATTAGATTCTTAATCTGCCCCCCCAACCCATCCCTTTATCCCGGAAATGGGGGAGAGGGATGGGTCGAGGGGGAATTCCTATTCGTCTGAGCGGGCGTCAGGCTCTTTCCGGGAAAGAATACCCGGCGCCTATTTCACGATGAGATCATTCCTGACGGATTTGACCCCTTCGACGCCGCGTGCGATCTGGCCTGCCTTATCGACGGCCTTTTGAGAATCAACAAAGCCGCTCAGCTGAGCGATGCCTTTGCGGGACTCTACGCTGATTTGAAATGACTTGAGAAAATCATCAGCTGCGAGCTCAGATTTTATTTTGGTTGTGATGACGGAATCATCGATATAATCCCCTGTGCCTTCCTGTTTGGATGTCGAGGCACAGGCCGCAAACCCGACGATCAGCATCATAAGAAAAAGACTGCGGATAATAATATTTCTGGTTTTCATGGCAGTTACTCCTTAGTTGTTGGATTGTGGTGAATTGGTTGATTGCGAGACCTTTTCTGCTGAAGGGATCGCATAATCTGGCAAAGCTATTCCACCCCTGCTGACTACCTCCTTCCCAAATATTTCATTTTTCCCAGCAAGCGCCAAAATCCCTACACTCGCCTTCGGCCCTGGATCACTTGGATCAACACCACAACGATGGCGATGACCAGCAGGGCGTGAATGAGGCCACCCATCGTGTAACCACTCACCAGTCCCAGCAGCCACAAAACCAAGAAAATGACACCTATGGTCCACAGCATGTGATCCTCCTTTCTGTTTATCTAAGTATGAGCTCAGATTTCCCCACACCACCATCTCAGATTCGCCCCAGCACTAACAGGACGATTACGATCAGAAGGATCAACCCGATTCCGCCGCTGGGATAGGGTCCCCAGCTCGAACTGTAACGCCAGCTTGGCAGGGCACCGACGAGCAGGAGCACCAAGACGACAATCAGGATAATTCCCATGACATTTTTCCTCTTAGAATTTGGTTTGACTGATGATAGTACCGCGGCCCCAGTCATCACGGTCATTGATCTTCTGGCTGGGACCGCGTTTTCGTTCTATCTTTCCCCGCTGCTACAGTGTGGACTATCATTTCATAGGGCTCTCGGAGAAGGTTCATCGCCCCCCGAAGTACGCTAAAAAGCTCCGAATTCAAGTGGCTATTAAGGTTCTCCCGGGTATCCCATTCCTCAAAAATACAGAGTTCATTTTCGTCCTCCACACTGTAGCAAAAGTCGCAGCGCCGGCATCCCTTCTCTGCCCTCAGGGAGCCGATCAAGGATACGATCGCCTGGGACAGTTCCTTGCGCTTCTCAGCAAGAACCTTCATCCGTATGATGACCAGGATCATGCAGGTAGTATCTGCAACTGGCCTGCCAAAAACCAGAAACAAGCAAGAATCTTGGATCTTACTTTAATAACGCGGGATTAGATGAATGGGATAGAAGCGTGGAGAAGGGTAAGACGGTTTGTTTGGCCTCAATATTTGGTGGAACCTCAATAGGCTGAGGGGGCCAGTGAGGTAAGCCGGGCAGATTAACCTGGCCCCTTGGCCTTCGGCCGGAGTATCCCAAGCTTATGCATCCTCGCTCTCAAGGTACTCGGATGGAGGCCCAGGATCGCCGCGCCTCCGTCTTTTCCCTCGATGCGCCAGCGGGTTTCCGAAAGGATTTTATGGATCTGGCTGCGCTCCATCTCTTCCAAGGTTCTTATGGTGGATGATAGTGGGGGGGATGAAATATCCAGTTTGTCTGCGAGCTGCAAGGCCGGCCCCGAGCACAGGATCACGGCCCGCTCAAGGACACTTTCGAGCTCCCGGACGTTCCCGGGCCACGGGTAATCCTGGAGTGTCTTCATGGTCTTCTTCGGGACCGATGTGATCTGTTTCCCCAATTTCCTGGCATATCGCTCGATGAAGGCCTCGACCAACAGCGGGATGTCATCTTTGCGCTGCCGCAGTGGAGGCACCGTGATGGGGAAAACGTTGAGCCGATAGTAAAGGTCCTGCCGGAACCGGCCCTTGCGGATCTCATCATCAAGGTTTCGATTGGTCGTTGCCACAATCCGTACATCGACCTTGATGGTGCGGGACGAGCCCAGGCGCTCAAACTCGTTGTGCTGAATCACCCGGAGCAGTTTGGCCTGAACCTCCAGCGGCAGTTCCCCGATCTCGTCCAGGCAAAGCGTGGAGCCGTTGGCGATCTCGAACCGGCCGATTTGCCGCGTATCGGCCCCGGTAAATGCCCCCTTCTCCCGGCCGAACAATTCGCTTTCAATTAAATTAGACGGCAGGGCCGCACAGTTGACCGTGATCATGAGCCGATCTTTGCGAGGGCTCATGTGGTGGATGGCCGCGGCGATCAACTCCTTTCCCGTACCAGTCTCGCCAAGGATGAGCACGGTTGTGTTCGCAGGAGCGACTTGCTCCGCTCGATAGAGAACATACTTGAGCCCATCACTTTGCCCGATAATACCGCCGAGTCGATGTTTCATTTTGGTCTCTTGGCGGAAGTAAATATTCTCGGCTTCGAGTTGGTCTTTCATGGTTTTGATTTCAGAAAGTGCCGTCCGAAGTTCGGCCGTCCGCTCTTCTACCTGCCGTTCGAGCTCGTGATGGGCTTTTTCCAGCGCCTCCTCTACCTTCTTGCGCGCCGTGATGTCTGCCCCGTAGATGCGAACACGCTGGGCATCTTCCACTAAATGTATCGTTTGCTGGTACCACTTCCCGTCGAAATGCACTTCCCGTACAATTGGCTTTAACCCACCCTCGCGGAGGGTGCGCAGCACCGCTTCCCAATCTGCAAGCCACGGATGGCCCACTGCGCGCTGATAAAGGTCGGGGAACATCTGCATGGCAACAGGATTGCAGAAATCCACGTGACCCGCCATATCCACTTCAATGACTGGCCTGGGGTTGAGAATGGGGAAGCTGGCCAGGCGCTTCGTCTCGGCCTCCGCCTGCTTGCGCTCGGTGATGTCCGCGATCATGACGCGGCATTCCTGCCCTTCCTGCGAGACCGTGGCCGTAATGTGCACGTTGAGCGGACCCTTTCCCTCCTTCAAGAGCGCCACCTCGCACACCTCTTTTGCTTGGCTCGCAAATACTTTTTCCAGGAAGGATTGGAACACGGGCCAGTCCGGCTTGCTAACGAAAACTCCGAAAGGCCTGCCCGGCAGCCGGCCGCGCTCCACCCCCAGCAGACGCGCCCCGGTCAGGTTCACCTGGCGGATCGCACCCTCGCGGCCAAGGCTCAAGTAGCCCACCGGGGCAAAATCGTAGAGCTCGGTGTAGCGCTCCAGCCCCGCCTCCACCTCCGCCCGCGACTGTCGTAGCTCCTCGTTTTGCATCTCCAGCTCGATCTGGTGCACCTGCAATTCGTGGACGAGCCGCTGCGTATCAGCCTCTGTCCGGGTCGGAGTGCATTTCGTCGCAGTTGCTCGCAGCCGCGCTTCCGCCTGGCGGCGCAGTTCGGCGGCGTCCGCTGATGGGATTTTGCCTTTTTTCATGGTGTTTCTGCCTTCGGGGGTTTTTCAGTCTCAGCCAGAGTCTGCCGCAGTTGCCTCTCCACCGTCTTGGCTGCGGTGATTTTCAAGGAGGTGATCACAACACCGTCAATCCGGTTCTCCAGTGTGCCGTATAGAGACGCATCAGCTTTTTTATTTTCATACCACAGAATTCATCCCGTAAAAATAGTCCCATGCCATCCGCGGTATTCCTCTGAAACTTGTGGGTTACTGAGCGAATCCTGCAATATTTCCCAGTCCATATTTTGGTGGACTGCGTGCCTTAAAGGCAACCTATTGAATTTGTTGGTTTCGAAGGTCCAATCCCAACCTACCCCATGATGGTCGTCCCTTTTTAAACTTTTCAAGTTTTTGTGTCAGGCAGCCTTTTATGCGATTTGTGGTCCTCGGCTCGGAGCTTTGCCTTGGGTTTCCTTCAGACCCCACCTCGCGGTGCACGCTCTCGCCGTCGGCTAAAAGTTACCACCATCAGGTCCTGCAGGGGACATAGGCCTACTTTGATCAAATTGGCCAAAGCGGCTATCGACTTGGCTATCTCATGCCAGATAACAAAGACGGGCGAGCTGCTTGCGGCTGACTGAATCTCCAATATTTTTGACTGCCATGGCTCTTCAAGCGGATTGGTGGACCACACTTTATCAATTGACTTTGATTTTCAGAGTAGAATATTCTGGGGAAAACGAGGCACGGTAAACCCATCCGGGATTGTCTTTGAGTCGCAACCTATGCAGAGGGGCTGTTCCATGTATCTGTCACACTTCGGCTTGAGCAAGAAACCTTTCGACATCAGCCCCGATCCCGCCTTTTTATGGCTGGGCGAAAAGCACCGGGAAGGGCTTGCCACGCTGAAATACGGGATCCTGCAAAACAAGGGGTTCTTGATGATCACCGGTGAGGTCGGCACCGGCAAGACGGCGCTCATCCGAGCCATCGAAAAAGAAATTCAGGCCAAAATGATTATCGTCGCCATTCCCGACCCGAGCCTAAGCCTGATGGATTTCTATAACATCATGGCCTCGGAACTGCACATGGGGCGCAGCTTCGAGAGCAAGGGAGGGTTTCTGATCGAGTTCAAACAGCTCATTCTCAAAGTGGGCGCCACTCAACAACGGGTGTTGATGATTATCGACGAATCCCAACGATTGACCAGCGCGTTGTTGGAGGAAATACGCCTGCTGTCCAACATCGATCTGGGCGGAAAAGTGATGATCAACACTTTTTTTGTGGGCCAGCCGGAATTCAAGGCCTTGCTGGCCAGAGATGAAAACCGCGCCGTACGGCAACGCATTACCGTGAGCTATGAGCTCTCACCGCTCACCGTAGGCGAAACCCCGGAGTACATCGAGCATCGTCTGATAGTGGCCGGCGCGTCTCGGCCGATATTCACCTCTGAGGCGATCCGGCTCGTCCACAGCTACTCCCAGGGCTATCCTCGGCTCATCAATATCATTTGCGACCACGCCCTGATGTCCGGATACGCTTCCGGATCTGACCGAATCGGTGAGAAGATTTTGCAAGAATGCGGCAATGACCTGAAGATCGCCATCGGGTCGGGCCCCGCTGAAGAAAAGGCCATGCCGCCGGCGAAGCCGCCGAAGAAAGAGCCGGCCGCCGGCCATTCGCCGGTTATAGTCGCGGATCGAGGGCACCCCTGGCGAGGGGCTTTTGTTTTTGCCGGGTTTTTAGTCGTCCTTGGTTTGACATGGTTTTTTGCCGGAAACCGGATCTCCGATGAATTGACCCGCTGGGGTGATGGCAAGGGATCCACGACGCTTCAGGGGCTTAAGGCCCCGGCTCCAGCTGCTGAAAAACCGGACCGCGTTTCACTCCTGGCCGCTGAAAACGGCGTGAAGGCGAAATCGCAGCACGTGCCGGCAGCGCAGCCCTCCCGGGAAGACTTGATGGCAACGAAGAAGAAGGCGCCGGGTGTAGCATCGAGCGAGGCCGGTCCGCCACAGGCCGCGCCGGCGGTTGCGCCAACGGCACCCGCTCCAGCTAAATCGCCGGCTGCAGGCAAAACTGAGACTATTGCGGCGGTGCCAAGCAACCCTCCGCCTCCTGCTTCAGTGAGCCCTGCGCCCCCCGCTTCACCGGCACCGGTCACCCCTGCCCAGGAGGCGGCACCTGCGCGCACGGATGCTGCCGTTGCGGTCAAGCCCCAGACGGCAGAAAGTGTGAAGTTGAAGGAATTCGTGGTTTATTTTACTCAAAATTCGACCGAGATTCCGATCTATGCCAAAGACATTCTCTCGAATGTGGCTAATTTGCTAAAAACTTTTCCCGAGACTCAGGCTCTCATCGAGGGGCATACCGATTCTATGGGAGACCCCGACTACAACAAGTATGTTTCAGAACAAAGAGCAGCTTCAGTTAAAAACTATTTGGTTGAGCAGGGTATCGATGCGCGGCGGCTTGCCGCCTCTGGTTCGGGGCTCGAGAAACCGATCGAGAGCAACAGCACGCCTGAAGGACGGAGCAAAAATCGCAGGGTGGAAATCAGAATCTTTACAGGAAAGCAGGGCTGATAAATTTAGCAACCTGTTGAGGGCTAAATCAAACTCACTCCAATTCTATATCGGGAATACTGCTTCCACTCCTTCTCAAATCTCTGGCACCAGACTACCCGGCTGTCAACCGTGTTTGAAACTGAGGAAAAAAGCGGCTTGTCCAGATTGACTTTGATAAGGGTTCCCGGGCTGATCGGTGAGTCCGAGCGGATCATCATGCCACCCGCACTGTAGTTAAACATCTGGGCATAGCCGAAGATGCCCGCAGTTGGGGATTCGATCATCACCGTGGAAACATGCTCGTAACGTCTGCTTTGCTTTTCCGCAGCTCTTTCCCCTGATAGTCAGACAACACTTGGTCGTGCAGGGGCTTCAGCAGTGCCCCGGCGCTCAACTTTCCGTGGCGGGCCTGTGGCGCGGCGGCCACAGGGCTTTTCCTGTTCTTGACGGCTAACGTCTGGGGAATGTCGCTGGAGCAGAAGGGGCAGGGTTTTCCCCTCACCCTGGATCGAATAGTGCTCTGCCATTCATGCCCGTTATTGCAGAGCCACCAGACCTTATCGCCGTAGGTGCAGGCGACTTCCCTGACATTGAGCCCGGTATTTTTGGTGGGGTGCCACTCCCTCAGGAGTTCCGGCTTGGCATCGAGCATGCACTGTTCGCCCTGCTTTTGCAGGTCCCGGCAGTAGGTGCACTTCATGCCCCGGCTTCTGTCGGAAACTGCGGCGAGCCACCAGTGGCCGCGTTCGCAGAGCCACCACACCTTCCTGCGCGATCCGGGAGTAAAGTCTCTCGGACTCAACGGTGCATTTTTGGTCGGGTGCCACTGCCTGGCAAAATCCGGCCTCATGGTCAGCAGGTTGTAGGAGTCTGATGCCTTGGGCATGGAGGCAAATTCTCCGCTTAAGGTTCAAAAAAGTGGAGAACCGGAGAGAAATCCAATTTCAGCCGCAAACGCACATTGCAATCAGAGCAAGAACAAAACCCATTGGCAGGTGATCAAGTCTGTACACCGAGAGCATCACACAAATCAACTGAATTTTCAGTGTGCTTTTCCGGCGCAGCGATCAAGAGTGACATGCTGCTGTGTCACACCCGAAACCCTTCCGCCCTCATAATCGCATCAATAATGGATTCGCGCAGGTGGGTGTCATTGATCTTCAATCCCTCGCCCGTGACAATCAAGTTGTTGTCCAGGTGCTCTTTAATCTCTTTGACGACTTCCAAAAGCCTGGGGGCTGAGGCCATAAGTTGAGCATTGGCTTTCGCTGCATCTTTGTCGTTTAGTTCATCGGACAATGTGATCGCCAAAAGGGCATCTTTTGAAAAAATACCGTATGAATTATTTTCTTCTTCAACGTGCCAGGGGCCAGGGGAGAATCGACTCATGCTATAGTATTCCTTGTTGTAGTATCTTCTTTTTTCAAAGAATTAACAGCGCATATCCGCCTGATAGGCAAGATGGGCGACCATGTACGAATTACCAACGGAGATTGCAGGGGATTATTTTTGCTGATATGTGGTGGGCCTTTTCGCTTGCCCCCTGACTTGCCCCCGGTTTTTGTACCATTTTTTAAGTTAGAGTTAAGCCCATTTTTTGACTGGACCTCATCACCCAAGGCTGATGCAGGATTGGGGGCAAGATTGCCTCGGGTGCAGGTGGCCGGTCCTTGAGGCTGCTGTGGGGGCGGATCGTGTTGTACTCCCGCCTCCAGTTCTCGATAATAATCTTGGCCTCCTTCAGCGTAAAGGACAATTCCCTATTCGGCAATTCGTCCTTGAACTTTGCTCCGATACTTCCAGCTTGCGACAGATCTCGCCCACCTTCATCCCTTGCGCTAACGCAACCTCCGCTTCACGCAGCATCCCGATAATCTTCTCTGTGGTGAACTGCTTCCGACTCAAATCCACCTCCCCGGTTTTGGCCTTAGATTATGCCAAGTCTCTCTCACAAAATTTGGACCAGTTTTCGGGGAGCAAGTCAGCGATACGTCGGATGATATCCTATGCTCCGCCAGCCTTGCAATAGGCAATAGAAATCACACGAACCTCAGAGGGGTTGGATGATTGGACCTCGTGCCTGCATCGAATCCTATCGTAAAGCCCAAAATAATTGAGCCTTCGGTCAGGTAATCCTAAACTTCCAGCTAATGTATTTAAACGACCTTGCGGAGGCGGAAAAGGCACCCCGGAAGTGCTGCGGAGATACCGCCATGGCTTCGGGAGAGCCTCAAGGTGAAGAGATCTCGGGCCGAGTCTCTCTACACGGGCAGCCCTATTCACTAAAAACTGACCTTGTGCAAACGCTTGCATCAAGACCAGGAGGAGGATATAAAACGAAAGTCTTGGCGGAGATGTTCGGGGCGTCGCGACGGACAGCATACAAATTTAGAGGTAGACTATGCTCGAAAATATTAACTGGGTTACAGCTATTAGCGGGCTTACAGTATATAGTGCCGTATTAATCGGTTTGGCCATTTTCATTTTTAAAATTATGTTTCAGCAAAGATTAGCAAGATCTATTGAACATGATTATGCCAAAGCGCTCGTAAAATTTAAGGAGGATTTGCAACTAAAAAACCAAAATAGCTTAGAGGAAGCAAAAGCAAAACTGAGCAAACAGAATCAAAAAGAATTGGATTATCTTAAAATTAAGCTTGAGGCAGAGTATGATATAATTAAAGCCAAGTCCTTCAGCTACTCTGAACGCCAGTTCGAGCTTTATAACGAAGTTTGGGTTGCTCTCTGTGATCTTGAAGCTTCTGTTAAAAACCTGTGGAAACATGCAAATATAGAGAACTTTAAAGACCTTCAAAAACAGCTCAAGGAATCACGAACAAAGTTGAGACATGGTGCATTAATAATTGACCATGAGCTTTATATGGAGATAGATTCCGCAATGGAAGAATTTGAATCATTCAAATTCGAAAAAGCCTTACTTACAACACTCCGGGATCAAAAAGAGCAGAACCAAAAATTAATACTTGAGAATGAAATCAAGAAAATGATCAGCAAGAACGAAATAATAAAGAATAAGTTGTTTGGTCACTTACACCAAATTCAGAGGGAATTGAGAAGGCAAATTTTCGGATCGCGTAATCTAACGCAGCCGCCACAGCATGAAAATAAATCCAAAAAGGTTTTAGCAGATCCAACGGATTTTACAGATGACGATTTTAAAATACTATGAATTAAGCTTATTTGGGATAGCCCCCCATAGGGGGGCATAGCTATGATCTCAGAACGTGAGGCCTGTCGCACTCCATCTTTTTGTGGAAATTACGGACTGCCTTCATGGGTTCGTCTCATTACGAATGTTGTGGCAACAACACCGACCCGGCTAAAAACATCGGCCTTATTTGGCCATTCCCATCCGAGACCGGAATAGCCAGCCCCCATGGCCCCACCCTTAAGGTGGGGGTTTCTAAATCAATCTAAGAGGGCTCAATCCTTAACGTATCCATAATCGCCGAAATACATAATTCACCCTATTACAATTACCGGCCTCTTCAAGTAAGATGTAGATGGTTATCCCCATTTGATTTCCGACTATCGTTGCTCGACGAGCTGTAAATCATGGAATCGAATTTAGATGCCTAACCTATCGGAATCCTACAATCTTTATGTTCTCAGGCCGGACCTCGCCAAAGAGTGGCACCCCACCCGAAACGGCAGCCTGGGCCCTAAGGATGTGACGCCCGGCTCTGACAAGAAAGTCTGGTGGCTTTGCGAACACGGCCACTGGTGGCGTGCATCCGTGCGCTGCCGCGTCCGTGGCATGCGGTGCTCATACTGCCTGAGTCTGCAAAAACACGCGGATAAGCGGATGGTGGATGCAAAGCCGGAGCTTTTGAAGGAGTGGCACCCATCAAGGAACGAGGGTCTGAAGGCCAATACGGTTTCCGTCAATCAAAAGGAGAGAATGTGGTGGATCTGCGCTCAAGGACATGAGTGGCAAGCCACCATTCGATCCCGGCTGAGGGGGAAACCCTGCCCATTTTGCTTCAAGGTAGAGCCTCGGGCCCAATCCGTCGGGGAACAACCGACGAGTGCCCGGAACGCAAGCGGCCATCCGTCCTTGTCAGCCTCTCGGGACCTTCCAGCTTTCAGCAACGGCCAAAGTTTCTTACATGCCGGGGCGGAACTGAGAAAGAGCATACGCTATGGACATTCAGAAACTGTGATGGTCGAAAAGCCCCAAACGGAGATACTCAGCTACGCGCAGGTGAAAAACTTCAGCAGCGAAGGGATGATGCTTTTCTGCGATGTTCCCATGCGCCCGGGTGAGTTTATCAAGGTCCGATTCAACCAGTCGCTTCACACCTCGATTCCGAAAATAGTACCCGGGAAAGTCGTATGGTGCCGGGACCTTGAAGATGATGAGGAGGCAGTCTCGCGCTTCGGTGTAGGCCTTCGTTTGACGGGAGATCGATAGGTCATCCGGGCCCCTTTAATTCCAAAAAACGAGCGTCAAGCATAATTTGGTAATCAGCTGCATCTTTTATTGTTCAGATGATTAGTTTCCGTGCCCTGTGTCGAATTCAGGCTTTTTCAAAAGAGAATTGGGTTTATCTGATCAAAAGTATCGGTTCAGGGAAGAGCAGATGTGTTGCGGTATCCGAGGATTCTGAGGGCAATATGATGTACGCTCGCCAGCCGTTCATAGGCGCTCTCAACTGCGGCAATGGAGATTTTGAAATGATCTGCCGTTTCAAGTGTTGTCGGGGGACGGGATGTTCCGGCAAACGTTGTGTAAATAAAGTGGCGAACGTCGAGATCAGAAATTTCAAATTTTCGTGATGGTTCCATTGCGTTACCTCCCATGAGAGGCATTTAGCGAAAAGCTTATTATCCTAATTTATTAGACCCCGGCAGGGGGGGCGAAGCCATCTCCCGGAAGAACTCGTCCAAGATGCGGTGCAGCTCGAAGAGGCTGTCGAGGTTGACGTGCTCGTCCGGGGCGTGGGCGCTGTTGTCGCCGTCGGGGCCCCAGACGATCCCCGGGATGCCGAACTGCGAAAGAAAGCGCGCATCGCTTGCTCCATGCTCGCAGCCGACCTCAGGCCGGCCGGCGATTTCAATCAGCCGCGCAAGCTGCGGCGTGGGGCCGCTCTGGAAAATCGGCTCCGTTTCGACCACCTCGACCTCGCCCCGGATGTCCCGGCGAATGGCCGCGACCACCGCGTTCATGTCGTCGTTCTCGGTGTAGCGGATGTCGAAGAGCGCCTCGGCGTAGTCGGGCACCTGGTTGACGGCCTTGCCCGCCTGGATGCGGCTGAAGTTCAGCGTGCGGTGCCAGTGTTCCGGAGCTTCGCCCGCGAAGTGCGCCCTGAGCGTGAAATAGTCGGCGATCAGCGCCTCGATAGCGTTCTGCCCCAGCCAGGGCCGGGCGGCGTGGGCGGTTTTGCCCCGCGCAATGAGCTTCAAGCGTAAAAGGCCTTTTTCCTTCAGTACGATTTTTTTAAGGTTGCCGCCGTCGAGGGCGATGGCGAAATCGGACCGGAGCTGGGCAAGAGCCGCCTGGGCGCCGTTGTGGCCCCCGATCTCCTCGTCGCCCGAGATCAGGATGCCGAAGGGCAGGTCGGCCTGGGTCTTCCCCGCCGCCCGCAACCGTTCGATCCATTCCGCCAAGAGCACGAGTGACAGCGCGGCGGCGTACTTGTCGTCGATGCTGCCCCGGCCGAAGAGCCGCCCGTTTTCCACTCGCGGCTCGAAGAGCGCATCGGGCGCATCCACGACGTCGATGTGGGACATGAGCAGCACCGGTGCGGTGCCGTCCGGTCTCAGGACCAGGAGGGTCGGAATCCCGTTCTGGTCGATACGGCGGAAGCCGATGCCGTGGCGCGCCAGATAGGATTCGATAAAGGCGATGCAGGCCTGGATTTGGTCGGGTCGGGCGTGGATGGATTTGAAACGGATGAGTTCACTGGTGAGCTCGACGATGGCGTTCACGCGCTGAGGCTCCTTTCTATGTTCAACAGTCTTAATTACTCAGGTAGATAGGCTGAAGGCTGAAGGTTTTATTGGTTTCAGCCTTCGGACTTCAGTCTTCAGCCCAAACACCTGCAGCAGTTACCCGCGGTGAATGCCAGCCGCATCAGCCGCCGTTGTGGCGCCGTTCCGGAGGTATCAGCAGGGTCGGGAAAGACGATTTTTCGGCGATGTGGCGCGGCGTGCTTCCGATGAAGCGCTCCACCCAGTTCGCTTTGGCGGAAGAGCCCAGCACGGACAATGTTGCCTGGCACTCCCGCAGGGCTTTTTCGATTTCTTCCGTCGGGTCTCCCACGTAAACATGCGACCGGGCGCAAATCCCCTCCGACTCGAACCGGGCGCAGACTTCCTCCAGCCGCTGCTTGGCCTCTTTGCGGGCCTTCTGGGCGTGCATGACCGAGGAGCCTTCGATGCTCTGCTGGTCGACCACGTGAATGACGCGCACTTCCTGGATGAGCGGCTTCATGTTTTTGAGGAAGTCCACGGCCCGCAGGCTGGCCGGCGACCCGTCGGTGGCCAGCAGTGGCCGGTCAAAGGGCTTGCCCATGGCAAACGGGAGCTCGGGCGCCGGTTTGTACACCAGGACGGGCACGGACAGCCTGCGGATGAGTTCGGTGACCGTCGAGCCCGAATAGAATTGCTCCAGGGTGGATTTTTGCGAGCGCCCGATCACCACCAGGTCGGCTTCCTCCTTTTGAACGGCCTTGGCGACTTCGGCCGCCAGGCTGCCGATCTGGATGTACACGCCCACCTCCATGCCCTGCACGAAAAGCCGCTCCGCCCAGTCGATGAAGCGGATGTTGGCAGCCTCTTTCTGCCGAATGGCTTCGTCTCTTTTAAACCCGACACCGCGCTGCATGGCCACCTTGTCCCGCTCGATCACGTAGAGAAAGACGATGTGCTCCAGAAAGGCCTTCCTCAGGCTGAGCAGGCTCTTCAGGGCGTCGTAGCCGAGCTCTTCGAATTTGGTCACAAACAACAGCTTCTTGATCTGCGTGTCCATAGGGAATTCTCTTTCATAAGAGTGCACCCGGGTGCTGTCACCCGATGGCTTTTTTGATATGATCGGCTAGGACCTCAGCTTCCACCGGCTTTTCAAGGTAGAACTCGGGCTCCGGCACCGGGGTCCCCCCGAACTCCGTCAACGCCTGCTGTGAGCGCAGAAACGCTTTTTGAGTAATGCCGGAGACGATCAAGACTTTGACGTTTCTGAGCTCCGGGTGCGTCTTCAGCTCGCGAAACAGCCGGATTCCGCTCTGCCGGGGCATGAGCACGTCCAGGATCACTAAATCCGGTTGCTCGGCCCGGATCATCTGCAGGCCGTCCTCGCCGTTTTCGGCCTCGAGCGGCACGTAGCCGTTTTCTTCCAGTACGGTGGTGGTAAACAGTCTCACGTCCGGGTCGTCGTCCACGACCAGCACTCTTTTGCCCATTTCAATCCTCCTTTGCGGCGAGTTCGCACGCCGTTGCCTTCTGCCCCGCCGGGGGCGCTTCCTTCGGCCGGGCCTGCGCCCGGTAGGGCAGATGCATGCTGAAGGTGGTTCCCTCCCCCAGGCGGGATGTCACCTCGATGCTGCCGCCATGCTCTTCGACCAGCTTGCGGGTGACGAGCAGCCCCAAGCCGGTCCCCCGGTGGCCTTTGGTGCTGAAAAACGAGCTGAAGAGTTTACGCTGGACCTCGGCGCTCATGCCGGCCCCGTTGTCGCTGACATCGACCCGGATTCTTTGGCCGGGCTCGGCGCCGGTTCGCACCCGGACCTGCCAGCGCTTGCCGGTGCTCTCGTCGAACAGACAGGCGTCCAGGGCGTTGGACACGAAATTCAGCAGCGCCGTGTGCAGGGTGTGAGGGTCCATGCACACCCGGCCGATCGCCGGGTCGAAATCCCGGACGATCTCGACCCGGTCCTGCTGCGCCCGTTCCCGCACGAGGTCGCAGACCTCCGCGGCAATTTCGTTCGGGGCGCACTCCTCGTATTCGGGCTGCCTCTCCTTGGAGTAGGAGAGCAGGTCCATCACCAGGTTGGACGTCCGGTCGATGCTGCGTTTGATCATGTCCCAGCCTTTTTGCAGCCTCTGAGAGTCGCCTTTGGTGATGCCGACATCGACGAGGTAGCTGCCGCCCTTCAGCCCGTGCAAGACATTCTTGATCCCGTGTGCCAGGCCTGCGACCGTCTGGCCGATGGCGGCCAGGCGCTCCGAGCGGACCAGCTCCAGCTGCAGTCCTTTGATTTCTCGCAGATCCTGGATGAAGGCCACGACCCCCAGCTTTTTGCCGCGCTCGTTGAGGATGCTGCCCGAAAAACGGACCGGGATGCGCTCGCCGGTTCTGGACACAAACTCGGTTTCCGTCCACGGCCAATCCTTCCGGCCGTCGGTGGAGGTCATCGCCTGAAGGATCGCCGCGGCCAGATTTTCAGGCAGCAGTTCGGGCAGGCGGCGCTGCTGAACGACCTCTTCCTGCGGGTACCCGAATATGTTTTCCGCCCCCGGGTTGAATATCACGATCCCGAGGTGCTCGTCCGTGGCCACAATCCCGTCGTTGGAACTGCGGATCACCCGGCTCAGGAAGTTGGACCGCCGCCGCAGCTCCCGGGTGGCCGTTTCGATTTTGTGTTCGAGGTCGTGGGTGTGTTCCTGCAACCGCCGCTTGATGTCGATCTTGTCTTCGGCCCGTTTGAGGGCAATCGACAGCGCCTCGTCCCGGACGGGCTTGTTGATGAAGTCCGAGGCCCCGAACTGCAGCGCTTCGACGGCGCTGTCGATATCCCCATGGCCGGTGATGATGATGACCTCGCTGTCCGGGTCCCGGGCCTTGATGCGTTTCAGGACCTCGATGCCGTCCATGCCGGGCATTTTGATGTCCGTGACCACGATGTCGGCTCGCTGCGTTTCGAAGGCCGCTATGCCTTCGGCCCCGCAGCGGGCGCAGACGACCACATATCCGTCCGTTTCGAGGGAACGGCTGAGCACCCTCAGGATGTCCGGTTCGTCGTCGATGAGCAGAATGCGGGTCATGGTCTATTGCGCTTTCGAGAAGGTCAGCTTGAAATTCGCGCCCTGTCCCGGAGCGCTTTCCACTTCGATGCGGCCGTCATAATCCCGGACGATCCCGTAGCTGATGCTCGTGCCCAGCCCGGTTCCTTTGCCGGTGCCCTTGGTGGTGAAAAAAGGTTCGAAAAGCTTGCGCCGGACATGCTCCGGCATGCCGATGCCCGTATCGCTCACCTCGGCCACCACATGGCCGTTGTCGGCGTAGGAGCGGATCCGCAGCCGCCGGGTTCGGTCCGCGATCTCGGGATGTTCCCGCTTTTCGTCGATGGCATCGATGGCGTTGCTCACCAGGTTCACGAACACCTGTTCCAGGCGGTTGTGATCCGCCATGATCGGTGGAATATTTGGGTCGAGATCCAGTTCGACCTCGATCTCGTGGACTTTCAGCTGGTGGCCCAGGATCTTGAACACGTCTCGGATGGGGTTGTTGATGTCGACCCGGCTGCGGACGATTTCGGCCTGCCGGGAGAAATCCCGGACATGTTTGATCACGGATGTGGCGCGGCCCACATGGGCGATGATGTCCTCGGCCACGCTTTTCATTTCGGCATCCGCGAGAGGCCGGCCGCGCCTGAGCATCTTCAGGATGTAGTCGGCCGAGACCTGGATCACGCTCAGGGGCTGGTTGATCTCGTGGGCCATGCCGGCCGCCATCACCCCTAGGGTGGTCATTTTGCCGGCCTGGATCAGCTGGGCTTCCTTCTCCACGGTCGCGGTGATGTCGGTGGTGGTCGCAATCAGGACATCGCGGCCGCCGTATTCGGCGCGGGTGACGTTTAGGTTCACAAAAAAGGGCTGCCCTCCCTTTTTATATTGGCGCTGTTTTGGAAAAAAGATGGAATGCCCCTTTTCAAGCCGCTGAAACCCGAGGCGCACGTCCGTCTCCCCCTCTTCCCCCAGCGCGAGAAAAGACAGTTTCATCAGCTCCGGCTTCGTAAAGCCGTAGCAGTCCTGGGCGGTCTGGTTGGTGTCGAGGATCTCGAGGGTATGCGGGCTGATGATGAAAATCGGGTTGGGGTCGTTGTTGAAGACGGAGCGGTATTTTTCCTCCGACTTGATCACCTGCTCCTGGAGCATGGCGTTTTCGATGGCCACCGCGATGCGGTTGCCGATCAGTTCCAACACGTTGCGCCGCCGCGGGGAGAACTGCTGAGGCATGCGGCTTCCGATGCGGATCACCCCGAAGGTCTGTTTTTCCTTGGAGCGGATGGGGATGTAGGCCAGCGACTGCAGATGCTCGGCCTCGATCAGCCGGATGTCATCGGTGCAGCCGGATGGCAGCTCCTCAAACGTGATTAAGCGGTGCCGCTTGCCGGCGTGGCCGACGGCGCTCTCCTGGCTGGCGACGGGGAAGATGCGGCAGGCTTTTTCAGAGGCGCCGCAGCTGAACCTGAGATGATAGCAGCCGTCATCGGCCAAAATAAAGATGCAGACCCCATCGGCGGCGATCAGCTTTTGAAGCTCGGCCATGGCCGTGCGGATGCGTCCCTCCAGATCCGCCGGGGCGCTCAGGGCCGAGTAGACCGACACCATGGCGCTCAGCTCGGCCGTGTGGCGTTCGCGCTCCGCCTCCGCGCGTTTGTCTTCCGTTTTGTCCCAGAGGGTCTCGATCGCCCCGCTGATGCGGCCGTCGGGGGATTTGATGGGGGCGGCGGTGAACCAGCACCACTTGCCGGCATCCCCCAGGCGGGGGAAGAACCCCTCGGCTTCGTAGGCTTCCTCGATCAGTGCGGATTTGCGCCACTGGGCCCCGTAAAGCCGTTGGATTTCGCTCTCATCCGGTTGGCTGAGGATGACGTCTGCCATCGACGGCCGCGGGCTGTCATAGAAGGGGGCCCACTGGCGGTTGGTGCCGATCTGCTGGTTCGCAGAAACCCCCGTCAACTTCTCGAGGGCCCGGTTCCAATGGGTGATGAGGTGGTCCTGGTTGATGACAAAGGTCGGAATGGTGCTGCCCTGAATGATCTGGTACAGGGTGCGCTCCTTGCCGACGAGCTCTATTTCGATTTCGCGCGAACGCCGGTTGCGCCTTTCGATGATGGCGGTGAAGCGGTCCATCACTCGGCCCAGGAATTCGCGCGCGTCGTGCGCACCCTCCTCCAGCTGCTGCAGCTCCCGGTAGGATTCGATTTTGACCTTTTCGGACATCAGGAAATCCCGGATGGCGCGCGCCTCGAAATGGTCGATCAATCTCACGGAGGGCGGCTTGGTATCCCGGATGGTTTCGATGATGGCATGGGTGTCCGTTAATTCCAGAAGGGTTTCTAAGTGCTCCAGTTCGTAGAATTCGGTGTAATCGGCAGACGTGGGGATGCCAAGGGAGCGGGCATGCCGGATCCCGACGGCGTCCTGGTTGATGTCGGCGACCCCCAGGATTTCCGGCCGATGCCCGGAAAAGGTGTCGTCCGACAGGAATTCCAGAAACGCCTTGCAGGCCCGGCCGCCGCCGATGATGGCAATGGTAGACCCCAGAATCTTGCGGATCACGGCTTCCTCGCTCTGAAATCACTTTTAACTAGTGCCCATCCATAAACGGCGTCTTTCGGCCCATGCCGGCGTTCTCGCTCTTCGCAATCCTCGGCGTAGCCGCACTACGCCTGCGGTTGCGAAATCGCTGCGGCCTTGGCCTGGACCGAAGTCCACCATTTCTGGATGGACACTAACCAAGAAATACGCGAACAACGCGAAAGCACTTTACTACTCAGGTGGTTAGGCTGAAGGCTGAAGGGCAATAATGATCACGCAGGTCTTTTCTTTAAGCCTATCTGCCTGAGTAGTTCATTACTTGTCGGTTTCGTCCTTAAACAGTAGCTTGGCCTGCCTTTTTGCGCCTTTCGCGTATTTCGTAGCTCCCTCTTTGCCACCCACGCTATCCTCCTGGGTAATGCCCCCCTGCACTCGCGGCTGCGCCTCAGAAAAACACCAGGGTGACGACCGCGAAACTCGGGATCAGGAAGACCAGCGCGTATTTCAGGATATAGCCGAAAAAGCTCGGCATGCGGGTTCCGGCTTCTTCGGCGATCGAACGGACCATGAAATTCGGAGCATTGCCGATGTAACTGCAGGCGCCGAAGAAGACCGAGCCGGCCGATATCGCCGCCAGATATTCGGTCTGTTCGGCCATGAGGTGCGTAACGCTCATGGCCTGCGGCACGTGCGGGTAAAAACTGCCCAGGGCGGTGTTGAAGAACGTCAGGTAGGTGGGAGCATTGTCCAGAAAGCTGGACAAGGCCCCGGCCGCCCAGAAATAGTGTGCGGGGCGGGTGACCGCATTAATAAGAAAGGCCATGGCCCCGTTGGGTCCCGCCTTCAGGATGAGCAGGCAGGGCAGCATCGTGATGAAGATGCCGACGAACAGGATGCCCACTTCGACGATCGGGGCCCAGGTGAAATTGTTGTCCTCGCGCACCGCGACGCGGGTGGTCGTCAGCGACAGGATGCCGATTATGACCAGCAATCCGTCCCGCACCCAGTCCTGCAAGCCGCGATGCACATCCATGGTGTTCACCTGTCCCCAGTCCGCCCTGCCGCTCAAGAGCACCGCGCCCACGATGCCCGCCAGAAAGAGGAAGTTGTGAATACCGTCCAGTTTGAGCGGCTCCTTGGCCCCTTTCGGCGCGCGCGCCGCCGCCCCCTCCTTGCGGTAATAATAGGAGTCCATGATGAAATAGGCCGTCACCAGCAGGACCGCCACCAGCAGCATGTGGGGCAGCAGCTTCAGGGTCCAGAAAAAGGAGACGCCCTGTAGAAAGCCCAGGAAGAGCGGCGGATCACCGAGGGGCGTCAGGCAGCCCCCGACATTGGCCACTAGAAAGACGAAGAAAACCACCATGAACGCGCGGTTTTTACGGTAGCTGTTGGCTCTCAGAAAGGGCCGGATGAGCAGCATGGACGCCCCGGTGGTCCCCATCCAGGATGCCAGTGCCGCGCCGAACACCAGCATCAGCGAGTTCACCACCGGGGTCCCTCGTAGAGTCCCCCGCAGCAGAATCCCGCCGGAAACGGTGTAAAGCGACCACAGCAGGATGATGAACGGGACATAGTCGGCCAGGAGGATGTGCAGCATCGCGTCCAGGGCCAGCTCTTTGTAAACTATCAGGAACGGCAGACTCATAGCCGCCGCCCAGAACACCGAGACCTTGCCGTAGTGGTGATGCCAGAAGCTTGGCAGCGCCAGCGGCATCAGCGCAATCGACAGCAGCATGCCGGCAAACGGGATGCAGCTCCACAGAGGCAAGGCTTCACCGAGGCTGATGTGCGGGGTCCCGGAGGTGTTGGCCGCCTCGGCGCCGAAAACCGGCACGGATGCGATCAGGGTCAGACCGAAGAAAACAGCGACGAGCGCGGCGTGTGATCGTTTTCTCATTTGTGATGGCTGCCCCCCCAGCGCGGTGCCGAAGCTGCGTGGATGCATATACCCTCGATCGCTAACAGGGTGTCGCAAAACCGCGCCTCAGGCCGTGATCCGGCGTTGTGCGGCTTTTGTAAATGCCCACCTATCGAAAAATAGGCTGCGCTTTCCAAAACGCCGCACGCCTTGGCTGACGGCCTGATGCTTATTTTTCAACACCCTGCTAAAGGACCGTGTCGAGGACCTGCGTGCCGGTTTGTCATTCCGGCGCCGGGTTCTTCGCGTTTCAGGCGGCGTTGGGCAGGTCGGCGATGAAACGGCAGGTGCGCGGGAGCCGCCAGGAATCGACGGGTTAACATAGCAAATCCAGCCTGGTTTTCAAGATCAATCTTCCCGTGCCGACGATCGGGTTTCCATCGGGATGAGAGGTGGATGCATTGGTGGCGGCGGCCCTGCAAAAAGAGTTGACGTGGTTTTGCGGGCGTACTATCGTTTTCGGTACACGGATATCGGTTCATTCCAAACCGGCAATCAAGGGGGGCTGAGATCATGGGCATGCGAGGGCGATGGCGGGCGATCGCGCTTTCGGTCTTTTTGCTGGCGGGTGGAGCCGCAGGGGCCGGCGACCAGCCACCGGCGGTGGGCGGCACGCTTCCTGACTTCACGCTGGCGGCGCCGAAGGCCCCCGAGGATCAGAAGTACCTCGGGCTGGCAGGCTCGGGGAATTTTAAAATCAGCGACATCAAGGCCGCCGTCGTCATCATCGAAATCTTCAACATGTACTGACCGTACTGCCAGAAGGAGGCTCCTTCTGTGAACGAGGTCTGCCGCAAGATCGAAAACGACCCCGGCCTCAAGGGGAAAGTCAAGCTGATCGGGATCGGCGTCGGCAACTCGGCCTTCGAGGCCGGTTACTTTAAAAATAATTACAAGGTGCCCTTTCCGATGTTCCCGGACCCCGATTTCAAAATTCACAAGCTTCTGGGAGAGGTCCGGACCCCGTATTTCATCGGGGTGCGGATGGTGCCGGGTGCGGCCCCCGTGGTCTACTATTCCAAACTCGGCGGCGCCAAGGACCCGGAGGAGCTGTTTACCAAGCTGCTTTCCGGTTCAGGAGTGAAGTGACGCGCGACGAAAGGAGAGCGGACATGAAAAGGATAGCGAGTGCCATGACGGCCGCGGCGGTTGTGCTGTTCCTGGTTGTCGCCCCGGGGGTTGCCCAGTCCCTGAAGGACATGATCTACAATCCCGGCCTGCTCAAGCCGATCGACAGCACCCTGAAGGTCAAGGTGGGGCAGAAGGCCCCGGATTTCACCCTGCCGGCGGTTGCCGGCGGCAACGTCAGCCTGAGCCAGTACCGCGGCAAGAAGAACGTGGTTATTTCCTTCGTGCCGGCGGCCTTCACGCCGGTGTGCTCCGACCAGTGGCCGGGCTACAACATGGCGCGCAATCTCTTTGAAGACCATGACGCCGTCCTGCTCGGCATCAGCGTCGACAACATCCCCACGCTTTACGCCTGGACCAGCCAGATGGGCCACCTGTGGTTTCCGGTGCTCTCGGATTTCTGGCCCCATGGCGGCGTGGCCAAGAAGCTCGGTGTGCTGCGGTCGGACGGGGTTTCC
This sequence comes from uncultured delta proteobacterium, assembly GCA_963785045.1. Taxonomy (GTDB): domain Bacteria; phylum Desulfobacterota; class Desulfobacteria; order Desulfobacterales; family SpSt-501; genus SpSt-501. The sequence goes on from CAWAUC010000005.1 coordinate 229,761, forward strand.
GAACGCGCTCTTTTCTTCATCGACAAGAAGGGCGTCATTCGCGACATCCTGGTCTCGGACATCAACAAGCGCCCCGACTTGGAATACATTGCCACGGCCCTGGACAAGCTCCAGCAGAAATGAACGATGGCTTCGTAAAAAACCCAATTTCGGCGTTGCGCTCATCCCGCTGTCGCTGCGGCGTCAGGTCTGTTTATTGAAGAATTTTTGCAGAAACTCCGCTTCGAGCGGCGACAGGTCGAACGTGACGCACGCCTCGTGAATCAAGCCCGTCACACTCTTGCCCGGCTCGGATTGCCGGGATTCATCGACCCACTTCACAGCCTTCCGGATGCTCTCGCCTTCCGGCATTATGGTAGCCATATCGATCCCTTCCGATCCGGTTGACCGGCTCTTTACAGGGCCATCAACGGTGCCTCTTCGTAAACGGGAACACGTCCGTGTAGCCCAGGATGTCGGTAATCAGCAGGATGATGAAAACGAGCAGGGAGGCGAGGATGATCACCCCCAGGGCGCTGCCGCCGGCCGGCAGCTTCTCGATAGCGCCGGCCAGCCGGACGGCTTCGGCGTCCGAGAGGCTTGCGGCGCGGGCCTGCGCCTCCTGGGGGTCGATCCCTTCGCGGACCAGGGCGGCCTGGATGTCTTCCCGGGCCATCAGGCTGTGGATGAGCGCGCGTGCATTTTGTACCCGCTCGGCGTCGAAAACAGACTCGGTTCCCACCAGGGCCGCCATGGCCTGGTGCGGGCCCGACATCATGAAAATCCAAATGGCGAGGAAGATGCTCAGAGGTTTGGCCACGCGGTAAATCCGTTTCATCAACGTCCCCCTTTCTGGATGGTTCGGGTTGTGGTGTGAGGCCCTGTTCGGCCGAGCGCATGCGATGGCTCCGGTCGCACGCGCAACGCCTGAAGCCATGTGTTTCGACTTCCGGGACAGGGTCGAACTGCTCAATTGGTGCCCTTATTCTAAACGCGGAAAGGTGAAGAGTCAACGACGGATCGCACAACGAATGACCCCGGCTCGCCCGGGTTGGAAAAATTGCCCGGCGCCCGCACCGCAAGCGTGCGACGGCGATCTCAGGCCGCCTCTTGTCACCCTTGCCCACATCTGCTAAAGCCGATCGATCCCAAACGCTCCCCCGCCTGCCCGAATTGAGAGGTACCCATGGCTTCCACACGACGGCCGCGCGTTTCACGCCACACCCTTGGCGTCGGGTCTTTCTTCCCTCCAACAGCCGTCTTCCAGGATACGGACGGCGACGGCTACCCCGACCGGCTGGGGCTTTGCCTCGGCGTCGACCCCCGGCTCGCGGATGCCGGCATGTGGGCTGGGCTGATCAACCTGGCCGCGCGCCTGGCCGGGGAGGTGGTCGCCCTGGACCGGGCGATCATTCTTCCCCTGGCCAAGGCCCCGGACGACCGGGCCTGCCTGGTCATCACGGCCCCCGAGAGCACCGGATCGGCGCCGGCCGTTCTTCACAACCATGGCCCGCAGCGGGTGACGCTGACCGGCACCTCGACCGCGGCCATGGCGGCCGTGCTTCACAGCCTGGCCGTCTGCCCATTCTTGGCAAATGCGGTACAGGGTGACTGGCAGGCGATTCAAGCTGGAAACGACACCGGAGGAGCCCTGGATGTTCTCGACCGCCGCGGACGAATCACCCAGCGCATGCGCCTGGCTCCCTCGGCCACGGAGTTCCCGGGGCAGCGGCTGCCGCCGCCGCCCGTGGATCTTCTCGAACTCGACACCGGCCTCACCCGCGTGGCGGCGGAGGATCAGCGCCGGCGTCGACTGCTGCTGACACTCGAGCTCGACCGCCGGTGCGTCTCCGCACCGGTCGGCTTCGCCCTGGCGGATTTCGTCGCCCGGGCCGTGCTCACCGCCACCGAGATTGAGCTCCCTTTGGCCTTTGCCGGCCGAGCAGCCCGCCGGGGCATTGTGTTGCGGGTCCGCGAGAACGGCGCCGAACGCCCGGGCCTCCGCTGGGCGGGCCGTACCATCCGGGCGGTGGGGCGCCCGGCGGAGCTTGCCGCCTGCATCCGCGCGTGGACGCGGATCGGCTTTTCCCCTGGCGGGCCGGGCCGGGAGATATGCGAGCGGTGGCATGCCCGGCTCGACGAGGTAAAGCGGATTCTCAGCGGTAGCGGCCGCCCGCTGCCTGCTGCTCCCGCGGCGGCACCCACCTTGCGCTTCCGCGAAAACTGGCCGTCCGAGGTGCGGCGGGTCGCCGACGCCCTGCGCCGCCTGCCGGCGGGCACGGGGGCATTGGACGGAGTGATCTTGGTGAGCAAGCCGGCGGCGGTGCGCCGGGCGCTCACGGTCGAGCTCGCTAAGATTCTGCGCGCAAAGGGCTACCGGCCGCGGCTGACCGTTCTCAATGCCTACAAACCGGGGCTTTCATGGCTGCTCGAAGTGATTGGACCCCAGCTGCGCAGAACCCACGGCCTGGCCCGGGTCGAGCTGGCGTTCCGGCCTTTCTCCGCCGGCCCCAACCCGTTGGAAATGGAGAGCCGCTGGGCCCAGGAGATTTTCCCTGCACCCGACCTGCTTGCGGCCGAGCGCGGCTGGCCAGCCGCACGCATCCGTCTGGTCCGGTGTGCCGGCCTGTCGGAGGCTTACCGGATCCGGGCCTGGGACGGCGAAAACAGGCTCGTCATCGAGCGCGGGTTCACCCCGCGTTGGACCCGTCTGCCGTACCTGCCCGGCCGGCCGAAGCTGGGCAACGTGCACCCGACCTGCGGCGGCGTGCGCCTCGTCCGCGGGCGCGAGGTGCTGCTCGACGTGGACATCGCCACCGACCGCGAGGTGTTCTGGCGCCGGTTCCAGGAGCGCTGGCTGCCGGCGATCGAGGCGCGCATGCGTGCCCGTCTGGCGGCTTCCCGCGGCCAACTGCCGCCGGCTTTCTGGGAGGAGGTCCGAATCGAGGTGGCGCTCGATGAGAGCGACCAACGCCTGGGACTCGGCGAGGAACGGGTGGCGCCGATGGAGGCACTGCACGAAGACCTCTATTTCGTGCTCCTGGATTTTTTCAGGGTTTTTGCCGAGGAGCACCGGCTGCCGCCGGCGGCCCAGTTCGGCCGTATCTTCCCAGTGGTTGCGGCCGCCACTCCGGCCGGTCGGCCTTCCGGCCGGCTGGTGGCCCGACCGTATCCGCCCGCGGAGGAAGCCGCCGCCGGCCGGACATTTAACCGGCCGGGCGTTGCGGAGTTGTGGTCGGAGGGTGCTGCGCTCACGCTGCGGATGCTGTTTCCGCAGCCCGCCCCCACGGCCGCGGAAGCCGAGCGGATGTGTGCCGCCGGCCGGGCCCGGGGCCATGACCTGCGCTGCGAGCCCGCGGACCGGTCGGTGTGCCTGCGCCTTGCCGCGCCTCGACCGCCCCGGCCGGCTTCGGCCGGCCCGGCAGCCGTTGGGGCCCCGCCCATGGATCGCCTTCTGAAAGCGGCCGAGGTGGCCGGATGGGTGCGGCGGCTTAACAGGCTGCCCAACGTCTGCGGCTGGCGGGCCGGTTCCACCTGGCAGGGCCGGCCCGTGTGGGCCCTGGAGGCGGCCCTGGGCGGCGCGGGGAAAGCAGTTTCGCTGGCCCGCCTGAGGCTGCTCAAGCCCACGCTGCTCGTGAACGCCCGCCATCACGCCAACGAGATTTCCAGCACCAATGCCGCCCTCGCCCTGGTGTGGGAGCTGGGAGCGACGGCATGGGGCCGGGCAGCGCTCAAGCGGGTGAATGTCGCCGTGGTGCCGCTTGAAAACGCCGACGGGGTCGCGACCCTGGAGGCGCTCCTTCCCGGCGCTTCCGACCACAAGCTCCATGCCGCGCGCTACAATGCCCTGGGGGTGGAGTGGTACGGCGACTATTTTTCCGATTCGCCCCGCTTCCCCGAGGCCCGGGTCAAACCCCGCCTCTGGCGCCGCTGGCTGCCGCGGATCGTCCTGGACGCGCACGGGGTTCCCAGCCATGAGTGGGACCAGCCCTTCTCAGGCTATGCCCCCGGCCGCTTTCGGGCCTACTGGATCCCGCGGGCGTTCATCTACGCGGTGATCCCCTTCCTGGACCGGCCGGATCACCCGGGCCATGCGGGGGCGCACGAACTGGCGCGGGTGATGGCGCGCGCGCTCGCGGGCGATGCCGAGATCAAGGCCCTCGACCGGGAACTCGGCAGCCGCTACCGGCGCTATGCCCGGGACCTGGAGCCGGGCACGTTCCCGCCGGCGGCATCGAAGACCCTGATGGTGCTCGCCCCGGAGGAACGCATCGGCGGGCAAAACTTCGCGGTGCGGCGCTTCCCGGTGACGGTCTCCGAGATCATCACGGAGGTGACCGACGAGGTCGTCTCCGGCCGGCTGCTTGCGACCTGCGCGCGCGGGCATCTGACGGTCGCCAAGGCCCTGATCGATTTTCTGGGACGGCACCCCCCCGGCCGGCTCGACCGCGTGCAGCCGAAAAACGGCGGGCTGGTGCTTGCATGGCGGCCTGGTGGTTGAAAGTTTAGGTATTTTAAATTGCAGCTTGCCCCGATCTAGGATAGAAAGTCGGATCAGACATCGTAACTGCCAGAACACTATGAAAGGATGGGGAAGAGGGAACTACGAAATACGCAAAAGGCGCGAAAAGGGAAGCAAGCTACTGTTTAAGGACGAAAGCGACATGCAATGAACTACTCAGGCAGATAGACTTAAGGAAAAGACCTGCGCGATCATTATTGACCTTCAGCCTTCAGCCTAACCACCTGAGTAGTTAAGCACTTTCGCGTTTTTCGCGCATTTCGTAGTTAAAGGTTCAGATAGCTGAGTAGTTATAAACCGTCAACGTAAGGAGGCGATTATGCGCAAACTGGTGCCCTGTATGTTCCTGATCCTGTGCCTGCTGCCGGCTGTGAGCTTCGGCGCGGCAACGCCCGCGACCGGCGGGACCCTCATCTGGGGCCGCGGCGGCGACTCGGTGTCGCTCGACCTGGCCCAGGCGACCGACGGCGAGTCCATCAAAGCCGGCATTCAGGTACTCGAGAACCTGGTCATGTTCGGCAAGGATTCGATGAACGTCGAACCCCAGTTGGCCGAGTCCTGGAAAGTGTCCGACGACGGCCTGACCTGGACCTTCAAGCTGCGCAAGGGCGTCAAATTTCACGATGGCTACCCCTTCAATGCCCAGGCGGTCTATGACTCCTTCGCCCGGGTCGTTTTCAAAGAGCACCCTTACAACAGCTACGGCCAATGGAAATACACCAGCATGTCGCTCGGGCCGGTGAAGGACATCAAGGTCATCGACAACTACACCATCGCCCTGGTCACCACCAAGCCTTACGCCCCGCTGTTGAACAACCTGGCGCTCTGGCTCTGCCCGATCCTCTCGCCCAAGGCCATGGCCGATTACAAGGACAAGATCGGCATGCACCCGGTCGGCACCGGGCCGTTCAAATTCGTGAGTTGGACCAAGGACGACCAGATCGTGCTCGAGCGCAACAACGACTACTGGGGCGACAAGGCCAAGGTGAACAAGATCATCCTCAAGTCCATCCCCGAGCCCTCGGCGCGTCTGATGGCGCTGCAGTCCGGCACGGTGGACATCGCCGACGACCTGGACCCGGATTCCATCGCCCTGGTCAAGAAGAACCCGAAGCTGGCGGTGATCGAGCGGCCGAGCATCAACGTGGGCTACCTGGCCTTCAACACCCAGAAGCCCCGGCTGAAGGACCCCAAGGTGCGCCAGGCGCTGAACCACGCCGTCGACAAGGACACCCTGATCAAGTCGATTTTCGCGGGCCTGGCCATCCCGGCCAAGAACCCGTTCCCGCCCTCCATCTGGTCCTACAACAATGCCATCAAGCCGTATGACTACAACCCGGAAAAGGCCAAGAAGATGCTGACCGAAGCCGGTTTCGACTTCAACACCGAGATCGAACTGTGGGCCATGCCGGTCTCGCGCGCCTACATGCCGGAGCCGGTGAAAACAGCCGAGCTGATCCAGGCCTATTTTGCGGCGGTAGGGGTGAAGGCCAAGATCGTGCGCCAGGAGTGGGGGGCCTACCTCGCCAAGACCTCCAACGGCGAGGACGACATGTGCATGCTCGGCTGGCTCGGCGGCAACGCCGACCCGGACAACTTTCTTTACGGCCTGCTGTCGGCCGACACGGCCAAAACCCCGGGTGCCTCCAACGTGGCCCTCTGGAAGAACGCCGAGTTCACCGAGCTGTGCCTGAAGGGCCAGAAGACCTTCAACAAGGCCGAGCGCACCAAGATCTACCTCAAGGCCCAGGAGATCTTTCACGCCGAGGCGCCCTGGCTGCCCCTGGTGCATTCCACCATCGTGCGCTGCTACAGCAAGAAATTGCACGACGTGCCGCTGCGGCCGAACGGACTCAACTCGTTCCAGATGATCTGGAAAGAAAAGTAACGACTTCCAGGGGAGTCGTTGCTTTTCTGATGTGAGGGAGCGGCGTGCTTGCCGCTCCCAAAAATAGCGGCACGCAATCGCGAATTTTTGTTTCTACTGCACGATGCCTCTCGGATACATAGCCAAACGCCTGTTTCATCTGGCCTTGATCATGTTCGGGGTCTCCGTGCTCGTCTTCCTGATGCTCCGGATGATCCCCGGGGATCCGGCACGCCTGCTGCTCGGCGAGTTCGCCTCCCCGGAGGAGCTGGTGCGGCTGCGCAGCCAGATGGGGCTGGACCGGTCCTTCCCGGTCCAATACGGCATCTACCTGAAAAACATCCTGCAGGGCGACCTGGGCAATTCCTTGCGAAACGGGGCACCGGTGGCCACGGAGATCGGGGCGCGCCTGCCGGCTACCCTGGAACTGGCCGTGGCCGCCATGCTGATCGCCTCCGTTTTGGGCATCGCGGCAGGGGTGGTCTCCGCGGCGCGCCAGTATTCCGTCTTCGACTACGGCTCGATGTTCATGGCCCTGGTCGGCGTTTCCATGCCCATCTTCTGGCTGGGTCTCATGCTGATCTACCTGCTGTCCGTCAGGTTTCCGATCATGCCCATGATGGGCCGCATCGGCATGGGCAACGAGCCGTCCGTGGTGACGGGGTTGATGCTGGTGGACACGCTGCTGGCCGGCGAATTCGGCGGATTTTTCGATGCGCTGGACCACCTGGTGCTGCCCGCCTTCACCCTGGCCACGATTCCCATGGCGATCATCGCCCGCATCACCCGCTCCGCGATGCTCGAGGTGCTCAACAAGGACTATGTGCGCACGGCGCGGGCCAAGGGCATGAGCGAGGCCGTGGTCATTCTGCGCCACGCCCTGCGCAACGCCTTCCTGCCGATTGTCACCGTGCTGGGCCTGAACCTGGGGCTGCTTCTGGGGGGTGCGGTGCTGACCGAAACCATTTTTTCATGGCCCGGCCTGGGACGCTACGTCGTGGACTCCCTCATGGCGCGGGATTACGCGGCCGTGCAGGGCTGCATCCTCATCTTTGCGGGGCTGATGGCCAGCATCAACCTCATCGTGGATTTGGTCTACGTGCTGCTCGACCCGAGGATTCGCGTCCATGCATAGGTGGGAAACCCTGCAGGATCTGCTGCGCAGCCGCAGCGCCGCGTTCGGCATGGCGCTGATCGCCGTTGTGCTGCTGGTTGCGATCGCAGGTCCGGCGCTGGCCCCTTACGACCCGCTCAAACCCGCGCCCCTCGATCGTCTGCAAGGCCCGAGCGAGGCGCACGTCTTCGGCACCGACAGCCTGGGGCGGGACATTCTGAGCCGGGTGATCTACGGGGCGCGCATTTCGATCCTGATCGGGCTGATCTCGGTTACGATCTCCCTGGTCCCGGGGACGCTGCTGGGGCTTGTCTCGGGATATTTCGGCGGGCGCATCGACAGCCTCATCATGCGCCTGATGGACATGCTGCTCGCTTTCCCGGCGATTCTTTTGGCCATCTTCATCACCGCCATTCTGGAGCCCAACCTGACCAACACTATGGTCGCCGTGGGCATCGTTTACATCCCGCATTACGCCCGCATCGTGCGCTCGAGTGTGCTCTCCCTCAAGGAGCAGCTCTTCGTGCAGGCGATCGCCCATTTGGGCGGTAGCCACTTGCGTATCCTTGGGCGGCACATCCTTCCGAACGCGCTGCCGCCCATCATCGTGTACGCAACCCTCGGCATGGGCACGGCCGTGCTCCAGGCGGCCGCGCTGGGGTTTCTGGGCCTGGGCGCGCAGCCGCCCCAGCCGGAGTGGGGCGCCATGCTGAGCGAGGGGCGGCAGTACATCCAGATCGCCCCGCACGTGGCGGCTTTTCCCGGTGCGGCGATCCTGGTGCTGGTGCTCGGCTTCAACCTGTTCGGCGACGGGTTGCGGGACGTCCTGGATCCTTCGCTGCGGTCGGTGTGAGGGAGCGTGGCGTGAACGACGCGGTGCTGCAGATCAGCGGGCTCAAGACCCAGTTCCGGACCCGGCAGGGGCTGGTCAAGGCCGTGGACGGTGTCGACCTCACGATTGCCCGCGGGGAGACTTACGGCCTGGTGGGCGAAAGCGGCTGCGGCAAGAGTGTCACGGCGCTTTCGATCCTGCGCCTGCTGCCCAAACCGGCGGGCCGGATCGCGGGCGGCCGCATCCTGTTCGACGGCCGGGACCTGGCCGAGCTGAGCGAGGCGGAGATCCGCAAGATCCGCGGCAACCGCATCTCCATGATCTTCCAGGAGCCCATGACCTCGCTCAACCCGGTCTTTACCATCGGGTTCCAGATCGAGGAGGTCCTGCGCCGGCACCGGGGCATGCGGCGGGACGCCGCCCGGGCCGAGGCCGCGCGCATGCTCGGACTGGTGGGCATGCCCGAGCCCGCCGCGCGGCTCGACGATTACCCGCACCAGCTCTCGGGCGGCATGCGCCAACGCGCCATGATCGCCATGGCGCTTGCCTGCCAGCCTGCGCTGATGATCGCCGACGAGCCCACCACGGCCCTCGACGTCACGATCCAGGCCCAGATCCTGGACCTGATCGCGCGCCTCAAGCAGGAGACCGGCATGTCGGTGCTCCTCATCACGCATGACCTCGGAGTGGTGGCCGAGATCTGCCGCCAGGTTGCGGTCATGTATGCCGGAAAAGTGGTCGAGAGCGCCGAGGTGGGTGACCTCTTTGCCCGGCCGGCCCACCCATACACCGTCGGGCTGTTCAATTCGCTGCCGCGTGTCGGGGGCCGGGGAGGAGGGCTCAAGCCCATCCCCGGGGTGGTGCCGAGTCTTGCCAACCTGCCGCCGGGGTGCGCCTTCCAGGAGCGCTGTTTCCGCCGGCATGACGCCTGCCGCGCGGAGCCGCCCTGGCGGGAGATTGCACCCGGTCATCACGCCCGGTGCTGGGCGCCGCTGGAGTGAGCAAATGCCGGACCTGATCCTAACCGCCGAGCACCTGGTCAAGCATTATCCCCTGAGGGGCGCGGGTTTTTCGCGGCGCCAGGGGCGCGTGCGAGCCGTGGCGGATGTGTCCTTCGGTGTCACGGCCGGCGAGGTCTTCGGCCTGGTGGGGGAGAGCGGCTGCGGCAAGTCCACCCTGGGCCGGGTGCTGCTGCGCCTGGAGGAGCCAACGGCGGGCCGGGTGTTCTTCAACGGGGAGGACCTGTCCGGCTTTGCGCGTCCGCGCCTGCGGCAGTTCCGGCGTGAGGCCCAGATCATCTACCAGGATCCTTACTCCTCCCTGAACCCCCGGCGCCGGATCGGAGAGCTCGTCGGCGAGCCGCTCGACATCCACGGCATCGGCACACGCCCCGAGCGGCAGGAGCGAGTGGCCTGGCTGCTCAAGGTGGTCGGGCTTTTGCCCGAGCACGCCCGGCGTTATCCCCACGAGTTCTCCGGCGGTCAGCGCCAGCGCATCGTCATCGCCCGGGCCCTGGCATTGAACCCGCGGCTGCTGCTGGCCGACGAGCCGGTCTCGGCCCTGGACGTCTCCATCCAGGCCCAGGTGATCAATCTGTTGAAAGAACTGCAGGCGGAATTCAAGCTGACCTACATCTTCATTTCCCACGACCTGAGCCTCGTGGAATACATCGCCGACCGGGTGGCCGTGATGTACCTCGGCCGGTTGGTCGAACTGGCCGAAAAGAAGGACCTCTACCGCGACCCGCTGCACCCGTACACCCAGGCACTGCTCTCTGCTGCGCCGGTAGCGGACCCGCATGCGAAAAAGAGCCGCATCCTGCTCACCGGCGACGTGCCGAGCCCCGTCAACCCGCCTGCGGGCTGCAGCTTTCACCCACGCTGCCGGGAGAGTCGCGAGATTTGCCGGTCCGATCTCCCCGTCTTCCGCGAGCTTGCCCCCGGTCGCTGGGTCGCCTGCCACAACCGCTGAGCGCCGGGGGCATGCACGTCGGTATTCAGACCATCAAACGGGATCTTGAGGGAAGAAAGGCGTGGTTGTGTCTTTCACAGCTTTCCCGAGATTTCCAGAAACCAGCCGCGGCTGTCCGAACTGGGCGCTGCTCCGTCGCTTGAGAAATCACTCAAGTTGTATCCCACTCCCAGCCGGATGGCTTGAAAGATAGGACAGCAGAATCCGGCCTGCAGGCCTGCTGTGTAGCCGTCGCCCCCCGCAGGCTCGATGCTGTATTTCGCCGACAGTTTGAACCGCTGATCGTCCACCGGCCCGCGCGCCAGGCCGGCTTCCCAGGCCGTCTGCACGCCCCTGAATGCCGGCGCTTCACTCGCCGAAGAATAAGAGGCATTCAGGCCGGCGAGAAAACGCCATCCCGCACCCAGATGATAGTCGAAAGAGTGGCTGGTGTTGAAACCGACGGAATGAGCGGCTTCAGCGTCCTGAGCGCTAAGTTCAAATTGACCGCTGTAGTGCAAACTGCTGCGCATATGCGCAATCGAAAAATGCCCTGCACGCCGCCTGATTGCACCCGCCTCGGGGTCGATGCATTCACCGAGGCTCATGCTCATGCCGAAGGTCCAGGGGGGAACGGGGGCGAGGTCAACCCCGAAAGCGTGGGTCAAGGCTGTTGATCCGTCGGCCGACTGCATGCGTTCTTCGCTGAAGATTCGAACCTGCGGCGACAAGCGCACCCGAACCCCAGGGGTGAGCGTTTCATCCGGGTTGCCGTAGCCGCCGCCGGTTCGCTGGGCATTGAAGCCGGTGTTCTCGTACAGGCTGATGCGGTCGTTGAGCCGGTAGCTGCCGCCGGCAATCGAATTCAGGCCGCCCTCTCCGATGGACGTTTCACCGTTTAAGGTGAGACGCGCACTGAGGCGCTTGTGCCCGCCGACACGTATTTGGTCGATCAGCGTCCTGCCTTCGAACGCCTTGCGAGTCCCATTCACAGAGCTGTATACGGACCAGGGGGAGGTTTGGGTGCCGACCCTGTTTTTCGGCGTGAAAACGGCCCGCAGGAATATGTCCTCGCCTTCGACATTGTCTTCCAGCTCGAGGTTCAGCGCTTTGGTAATGCCTGCCGGAACGGATTCAGGATTGAGAGGGCGGTCGGCTTTCCCGGTGCTGTTTTCGACGGCAGGAGAGGCGATGTCTTTGAGTTGTGGAGCATCTCCGGCGACGGCCATCGGCCGCAGCGACAGGGGCTGAAGAAATATGCCTGCCAGCAGCAGGCTTAGCCAGAGGGTGCTCTTCACCTGGGATCCACTCCCCGCCGGCCGATCGCCGGGCGCGTTGAGGCGTGCGAGCCGGATGCAATGCCTGGAAAGAGTTGTCATGAACTAACAAAACTATCGGCAGACGAAGGATTTTCTTTAGGAATTTTAATATTACTTCGCCTGGTTTGAGATACCGGAATTGGGCCTGTATGGTTACCGGAGGCATAGAATGGCCCGATGGGTAATCGAGTGAGGTGTCCATTGGACGAGGAGTTATTGGCGTTGAAAGAGGAAGGCAACTTCTAAGACGCTGTCCGTTGCATTTCCCGCGACCTGAGCCTCGTGGAATATCGCCGACCGGATGGCCGTGAGTACCTCGGCCGGCTGGTCGAACTGGCCGAAAAGCAAGGATATCTACCGCAATCGCTGATTTCCAGCCTTTAAAAGTCCTTGTCCTCCAGCGGGATGATCTGCTCGGGGTCGAGCTGCTTTACGTGGGTGGTCGGGCGCAAGACCGCTTGTTCGGCTTCGGGGGCTTCCGGCGCCGATTCACCGGTGGCGACTTTCTCTGCGTTGCCGCCGACACCCACCAGCGTCACCAGGTCGTTGACAAATGCCCGCATCTGCTCGGCCTGGGCGCTCATCTCCTCGGCGGCGGAAGCCGATTCCTCGGCGTTGGCCGCGTTCTGCTGCGTCACTTTGTCCAGTTCGCTGACGGCGGTATTGATCTGCGCGATGCCCTGGGCCTGCTCGCTGGAGGCGGCGGAGATTTCTCCCACCAGCTCGGCCGACCTTGGTGGCGCTGCCGGCGACTTGCTGGAAAGGCCTCGTTGGTCTGGGCCACTACCGCGGAGCCCTCCTTGACGCGTTTCACGGTGCCCTCGATGAGGCTGGCCGTGTTCTTGGCGGCGTCCGCGGCCCGCATGGCCAGGTTGCGCACCTCGTCGGCCACCACGGCAAAGCCCGTGCCGGCCTCTCCGGCCCGGGCGGCTTCAACGGCCGCGTTCAGGGCCAGCAGGTTGGTCTGGAACGCGATCTCGTCGATGATTTTGATGATCTTTTGAGGTTTCTTCGCTGGCCTGGGTGATCTGTTGCATGGACAGCGTGAGCTCGCTGCATGGATTCATTGGCTTTTTGGATGACCGAGCCGGCCTCGGTCATCAGACTGGTTGGCCTGACCGGCGTTGTCCGCATTCTGTTTGGTCATCGAAGACATCTCTTCCAGCGAGGAGGAGGTCTCCTCGATGGAGGCGGCCTGCTGGCTGGTGCCCTCGGCCGAGCTGCTGGGACGAGGCTGAGACCTGCTCCGCTGCGGAAGACACCTCGCTCGATCCGGCATCCAAGCCGCTGATGATGCGGTTGATCGGCCGGGTGATGGAGCGCGTGATGACCCAGGCCATCACGGCACCCAGCAGGATGCCGAACCCCAACGCCAGCACGATAACCCGGTTGGAAGTGGAAACGATGGACCGGGTCACCCCATTCATCTCGTCGGAACCCTTCCAGGCGTTGTTTTGAATGCCCTGGGCCGCCGTGATCACGGTTTCGCCGTTTTGTTTCATTCTTCGGCAGAATGGTCTGGCGCAGCTCGCTGTCGTTTTTAACCCAGGCATTGACGGCCGCGAGATATTCACCGGTGGCCACGGACGCCCGCTCGATCCGGTTCTTGTCGTCGGCCGTAAGGGCCACCTTTCGCAGGGACTCGTAGAGTTTGGGAAGCTCCTGGACCTGGACGTTCAGGGTTTCCCAATCATTGAGGTCGCGCTCGATGATATAGGCCTTCTCGCTGAGCCGGGCGCCGAGGGCCTCCTGGGATATCCCGGTTGCGATGAACATGGATGCGAGAATCTTTTCAACAACGGCCTGCTTGGTCATCGTGTAGTCATCGACCATCTGACTGACCGCGTCGCCCGACCGGTTCATGGTCTTTAGGAAATCGGCCAGGGCCGCGCTCTTGGCGTCGCGCGTGTACTCGGAAACCCATGCATGCAGGGCTTTCTCATACTCCTTCGTCGCATCCCGGGCATTGGCGATCTGTTTTTTTTCGGTCTCATCCGGGTTCAGCTTTTCCAGACCGTCGTATGCGCCCAAAAGGCTGGTGATATTGCGCTCGATGGTATTGAGGGCCATCTGCTCGTGGTTGAGCATGTAGATCTTTTCGTGCAACCGCATGTCCAGCGCCCAGGCATTGACGTTGTTGATAACTGCCAAGGCATTGCTCGCCTGCTGGAACTCCACCTTTTTCGTTTTCAGCAAGGCCGCGGCTTCCTCGCTGACGATGTCGCCCTTTTGATCCATGAGGATCGCTTCGGCATTGTTCTTCTTGAGGGCCTCGACCGCCTGCTCGTAGAGCTTGCCGTAATCCGCGGTGGCTTTGCGCACTCCCGCAGACCGGGAAGCGAGTTCCGCATCGTGGGTGGCCTGGGCCAACTTCTCGATCTCGTCCAGATTGGACACCAGCAGGTTCAGTTTCCCTTGGCCCGCGCGGAAATATCAGAGGTCTTGAAGAGCAGATAGTTCTTCTCTTCCAGGATGACCTCCAATGCCGAACGCTCCATCCCGGTCGCGTAGCGGACCGCTGGAAGGCTGTCCCGGTTGACGGCGGCGATGTTGGCATCCACGTGCTTGAACATGACGAAGGCCGTGGCCCCCAGCGCGACCATGACCAGGATGACCGCTGCGAAGCCCAGAACGAGTTTTGTGCGCAGTTTCATGAGCTATTGTCCTTTGCAGAAAAGCCCGGCCACGCGTCGCCAACGGAACAGGTGGCCTTGGAAAACGGGCCTCCGCCGGGGACCGGCGGAGGCCCGGTCGCATCCGGAGTTACTTCGACATACACCCTGCAGCCGACGATAACGTCGTTGACACGTTCGATATACATGGCCTTGGGTTCAATCTGGTTGGTTGTCGGGTTGCGAAACTTGTAATTCTGCCAGCCGGACTCCTGTTTCTTCATCATCGCGACGCGCTCCTTCATGAACTCCTTGCCGTCGACATCCTTGTTGTCGATGAGGTCCCGGCCGATCATCTTCTGCATTGGCGCCGTGGGCCAGGCACTTGCCGTTCATATCGTAAACGACGACATAGAGATCCCGGTCGACAAATTGCCCTTTGGGGTTGCTGATTTCGGCATAGGCCTTGTCGGCACCATTGGCTTTAAGGAAGCCGATCGCTTTCTTGACCATGGCGACCGCTTCATCCTTGGTCCCGACGTCTGCCGCCAGGGCCGTGTTCAAGCCAAGCACCAACACCCAACCTGTTACCAAAAGAACTGCCATCAATCGCTTCATGAATCCTTCCCTCCCAATTGTTGTGTAATTGAAAGCACGCATCACTGATAACCATTATCGCTATTTATCGACACATCGGATTCGATCTTTAATAAAATTTAGGGCTCAAGAGTTATTTTTTTGTATTACAAAGCTGATTTTATTATTAAATTTTATAGCTAAAATTTATGGACTCCACCCATTGGGGAATGGGGCGAGGCTGCCGGAGCAGGGGGAATGGTCAGGGGGCCATGCGAGCTGCGAGGATCTTACGTGGGAAGGTCAATGACCCCAGAGTTTACCGGAGGGTTTTAACAGGGCCTTAGAAAACGGCGCCTCGGGCGTGTTTCCGAGGCTTTGAAATCACTTCTATCGGTACAGGTTGCCCAGGAAGTAGTTCATCTGCTTGAACCACCAGGGCCAGTCGTGGTTGACGTCCGAACCCCAGAAGTCCACCCAGGCGGGGATCGATTTTTCACGGAAGATGCGGTCCAGGCCGCGCGTGTCCGCGATGGCCTCCTCCTCCCAGGCGCCCTGGCCCACGCAGACGATGATGGTGCTCCGACGGTACCAGTCTAGAAACCACGGGTCGGTGAGGTGTGGCAGATAGGAGATGGGCGAGTTGAGATAGACCGCCGGCAGGTCGGCCGGGCCGAGGTTGAACTCGTGGCGGTCGAGCCGGTAAAGGCCGGAAAGGGCGATGGTTCCTTCGCACAGGTCGGGGTGCTTCAGAAAGAAGTTCACGGCGTGGTAGGCCCCCATGCTGCAGCCGGTGGCCATTACCCGCGCTTCCGGGGATGCGCAGTGCTGGCGGATGAAGGGCACGACCTCCTGGGCCATGTAGCCGTCGTAGGCTTCGTGGCGGGCGTTGCGCTCCGCCGGGGGCACCGCATAGTTGTACCACGATTCACTGTCCACGCTGTCGACGCAGTAGAGCATGATCTTGCCCGCGTCGATAAAGCCCGCGACAGCGGCCACCATGCCCATGCCCTCGAAATCGAAATAGCGCCCCCGGGAGCTGGGAAAGGCGATGTACGGTTTTCCCCAGTGCCCGTAGACCTTGAGCTCCATGTCGCGGTTCAGGCGCGGGCTGTGCCAGCGATGGTGTTCGATCTGCATGGTTGGTGGTCCCTCTTCAGAAAGTCGCTTCGTGGATGAAGCGCACGGCGTCCATGATTTCGTTCAGTGTTTCTGCCCGGAAGATGTAGCCGACGTCCCCCAGCGCGCTGCTGAAAACGCCGGGCACGCTCTGCACCTGCAGCACGAGGTGGCCGAAGCGCGCCAGGATCTCCGTGTGGCTGTACCGGTAAGGCTGGTTGAATCTGCGGCTGGCGTAGCAGCAGTGATATTTGCGGGTGTAGACCAGGTCGGCACAGCCGTGCACCAGCAGCTGCGCCCAGGCACGGTATATGTCGATGTCGGCGCCATAGTTGAACATGTCGGTGGTGTAGCCTCCGGGCGGCCGCATGTTGACCTCCAGCGCGACGTATTCGCCGGCGGCCGTGAGGAAAAACTCGATGTGGAAAAACCGTTCCTTGACCCCGAAGCTCTTCAGGCAGGCCCGCCCGATGCGCTCGAGCTCCGCAGGGATCTCCCGCATGGAATAGTAATAGATGTGCCGTGCCTCGTTCACGGTCTCCATGATGCCCTGACTGAACACGTGGCCGGTGCAGAACAAAGGGTTGCCGTCGGCGTCCGCCAGTCCGTCGAAGGAGTGGATGGCCCCGGAGACGAACTCCTCCATCAGGTAATCCACCGCGGGCTTGGACGTGAAGAATGCATCGAGGCCCGCCGCCGTATCGATGCGGCAGGTGTTCAAGGCGCCCACGCCGGCGTCGGGCTTGGCGATGACCGGATAGCCGGTCTCCCGGATCAGCGCCCGGGCTTCCGCCGGGCTGCGTACGATCCGGCCGCGGGCCACCCGGACCCCGGCCGCGTGGAAAAGCTCCTTCATCATCGACTTGCGGCGGATGAAGTCGATGTCCGCGGAGCGCACGCCGGCGATGTTGAAATCGTCCCGGATGCGGGCCTCGGTGCCGAGCCAGTATTCGTTCAGCGAGTCGAAACGGTCGATCTTGCCGTAGCGGTGGGTGAAATAGCCGCACGCCCGAACGAGCGCGTCGTAGTCGTGCATGTCGCTGACGAAAAAATATTCCGTCAGCGCGGAACGCAGCTCCTCCGACAATCCCTCATAGGATTCATCACCGATGCCGAGGGCGTTCGCGCCGGCCTGTTTCACGCCCAGCCAGAAGCGGTGGTAGTGGGGCGGGAAATGCGGGGACAATATCACGATGTTCCGGTTCATGACCCCTGCCCGGTTTGCCGCACCGCGGCGGCGATGCTGCGGATCTCATCTTCGTTTTCGGAACGGAAAATGTATCGATGCCGGCCCATGATGTCCGAGAAGACGGGCGGGTTCTCGGCGAACTCCACCAGGCAGTGGCCAAAGCGAACCAGGATCTCCGCGTGGCTGAAGGTGTAGGGCTTGTCCTTGCGGCCCACGTAGCCGATAACGTATTTCTTTGCCGGCGGCAGTTCAACCGTCCGGCCCGCCACCATGGAGGCCCAGGCGCGGTACAGATCGCCGTCCACGCTATAGTTCATCATGTCCAGGATGGCGCCCCCCGGGGGTCGGCTGTTGATCTCGATCGGGACGTACTCCCCGTTCTGGACAAAAAACTCGAAGTGAAAGAACTTACGTCGGATGCCGAACGCCGCCACCAATGATTTGCCGATCTCGGACAGCCGCTCCGGGATCGAGCGGCCGACATGGAAAAACGTGTCCGTGCCGCGCGTGTACTCGATCAGCCCCTCGCCGTAGACGAGCGTGTTTTCGAAGAGAACCTCGCCGGTGAGGCCCGTGAGGCCGTCATAGGTGACGATCGGGGCGTCGATGAACTCCTCCAGGAGGTAGCCGGGGGCAAGCTCCGGGAAGAGCCTCTCGAGGTCGGCGGCGCTCTCCACGCGATGCGCGCCGCCGGCCCCCACCCCCTCGTCCGGTTTGAGAATGACCGGGTAGCCGAGGTCTCCGGCAAGACGCAGCGCTTCGTCGAGGTCCGCGACACGGCCGCCCCGGGCCACCGGCAGGCCGCAGGCGCTGAAAATGCGCTTCATCACGGATTTTTTCTTGAGCCGCTCCGTGTCCCGCAGCGTGATTCCGGGAATCCCCAGGCGCTCGTTGATGAAGCCTTCCAGGCGCAGCCACTGCTCGTTGTGGGATTCCACGAGGTCAAAGGCCCCCTCAACCCCCAGAGCATGCTTGGCCTCCAGCAGCTCGTTGACGGCGCGATCCACATGCCGCCAGTTCTTTAAATCGGTGCGCACGTACCAGCGGATGCAGGCGCGCAGGTCGGAGGGCATGGCGAAAAAGTCGGCCTCACCGATGGACCACACGCGCAGGTCAGCCGCGTGGAGGTTGTGTATGAAATAGGCGTAATTCGGCGGGAAATCCGGGGAAATGTAGAGAATGTCCATCTTCAGGCGAGCTCGTCGAAGCGGCAGGTGAGCGACACCCCCTCGCCGTCGAATGCGCTCTTGACCTTGTAGGGCAGGGTCTTGAAGAGCCGGATCATGGCCTGGTTGCCCGGGGTCGTGTAGGCGATCAGGCCGAAGACGCCCTTCTCCCGCGCGGTGTCGGCCAGCTTGCGCAGGATGCGCCGGCAGATCCCCTTGCCCTGGTAATCCCTGTGCGCGGAGAACGCCACTTCGGCCATGTTGCTTTTCGCCAGCAGCATGCACTCTCCCACCGCCACCACCCGACCGAAGCCGAATTCACCCACGATGGCGACCAGGGTCAGATCCTTGACGTAGTCGATTTGGGACCGCACCTCGACCTCGGCGCGCGAAAAGCTGGTTTTTTCGTGCATGAACCGGGAGAAGATGTCCTCCTTGGCCAGGTTGTAGTAGTGCTCCTGGATGCGGCGCTCGTCCACGGGCTTGGCCGGGCGAATGGTGACCTCCTCGCCCTCGACCATCATGGACTCCTCCAGCCGCACCGGGTAGATGCCGCGCACTGCCTCGCCGAGGGTGCGCTCCGGGCCGATCAGGCCGAGCTGCTTCGCGTCCGCAAACAGCCCCTCGCGGAAGTCCGGGTGGGCCAGGCTGATCATCGCCACGACCCGCTCCTGGAGGCTTTTCCCGAACAGGTTCACCGCGCCGTATTCGGTGACCACGTGGTGCACGTCGGCGCGCGGCACCGCCACGTTGGTGTTGGTGAGGGTCGGAACGATATTGCTGGTGGTACCGTCCGGCGAGGCCGAGGACAGCATCAAGATCGATTTGCCGCCCGGCGACCGCTTGGCCCCGCGCACGAAGTCGACGATCCCGGAGGCCCCGGCGAAAAAAGTCAGGGCCGAGGCCTCCACTTCCACCTGGCCGGTGAGGTCCATGGCGCGGGCCACGTTCATCGAGACCATCCGGTTGTGGCGCGAGATGATGAAAGGGTCGTTGACGTAGTCGGACGGGTGAAAATCCACGGCCGGGTTGTTGTCCAAAAAGTCATATAAATTGCGCGAGCCGATGGCGGCCGACGCCACCAGCTTGCCGTCGTTGAACCCCTTCCGGCGGTTGGTAATCACCCCCTGGGAATACAGATGCATGATGTCGTCGCTGAGGTACTGGGAGTGAATCCCCAGGTCGTTTTTCTCGGACAACCCTTGGATGGTGGCCTGGGACATGGCGTCCAGCCCGATCTGAAGCGTGGAGCCGTCTTCGATCAGCCGGGCGATGAGCTCGCCGATGCGGGCGGCAATGTCCGAGGCGGGGCGCACCCCGACGGTCAGGATCTCTTCCTCGTGCTCGACGATGATGTCGACGTCGTTGACGTGGATGAAGCTCTGGCCGAGCACCCGCGGCAGCCGGGGGTTCACCTGGGCGATCACCAGGTCGGCGGACAACGCCGCCGCCAGGGTCACGTCCACCGATATCCCCAGGCTCATCCAGCCGAAATCATCCGGCGGACTCGTCTGGATCATGGCCACGTGGATCGGCAGCTTTTTCGACGTGAACAGGTCCGGGACTTCGGACATGTTCATCGGGGTGATGAAGCGTTTGTGGCGGGCGATGGGTTCGGCATGGGCTGATCCGAGGTAAATGTTGCGGATGCTCAGGGTGAAGTCCTTGGTCTGATCAGCCAGTGCACTCAGGGTGGTGGTTTCCAGGCTCATCAGGCGTACGACCTCCAGGCCGCTCAGCTTGCCCGTCGATTGCGCCAGCGTTCGCACCAGCTCTTGGGGTTGTCCGCAGGCCGATCCGATGAACACCCGTTGGCCCGGTTTGATGGCGCGCATGGCCTCGGCGGCGCTGCTTCTTTTTTCCAGGTAGCTGTCGGCCCAGTAGGCGGTTTTCGGCATGTCGTTCCTCCCATGCAGGCAAAAGGGAAAGCGGGTGCTGCCCCGATCCTCGATTACTGAAAACCCGGCCAATTGTCAATTTCCCACATCCGGGCTATGCGTTTACAGGTCGTAAAGTTTCCGGACATCGCGGGCTCACGCCAAGCGGTTAATTTGTAGCGCGTTGGGATAGAATGTGCAATGTTTTTGATCGATAAGCCAGCCGGACCCGTTCGCCTCGCCTGGCATGGGGATTGCTCGCTTCAGACTATACACGGCGACTCACTTGCGCTAAGCTAACTTTCTCATGGTTGTTGGGTTGGAGGGGGCCGTGGAGGGGTTTTCGTGCTGTATTCGACGCGCTCCAAACTGATTGCGGGTTTCCTGGGGGTTTCCCTTCTGGTTGCCGCGGTGTCGCTCTTTATCGGCGTGCGCATCCTCGATCAGCACGTGTTCGGCGAGGCCCGCAACCGCGTGCGGCAGGACCTCAACGCGGTCAGCGAGATGTACCTCACCCGGGTCCGGCACATCAAAACCTCCCTCAGTATCACGACGCTGGGCTTTGCGTTCATCTCCTCGCTGCGGGAAAAGAATGCGGCCGACCTCGTTCTGCGGCTCGAGCGCATGGCCAGGCTGGCCAATCTCGATTTTGCCGGCATCGTTCTCGAGGACGGCGGCACGCTGTGCCGCATCGGACCCAACGCGTTTCCGGTCGCGGGTGCCAAGGTCGAAAACCCCATCGCCCGGGCGGCCCTGGACAGCCGCATCCCGGTTTCGGGCACGCTGGTTCTGGACAGCGATTTCCTGATTGCCGAAAACCCCTATCTGGCGGAGCGGGCACGCATCCCCCTCGCTGCCGGCGATGATCCTACTCTTCACAGCGGCAAGGAAGAAACCTCGGGCATGGTCATGGCGGCAGCGGTGCCCGTGTTCGAAGGCAACCGCCTGGTCGGCGTGCTCTACGGCGGGATGCTCCTCAACTGCAGCGAGAGCCTGGTGGACACGGTGCGTGGGACCGTGTTCCAGGGCGAGACCTACAAGGGGCGCAGCGTCGGCACGGCCACCATCTTTTTGGGGGATGCCCGCATCTCCACCAACGTCATGACCGCGGACGGCCAGCGGGCCCTGGGCACCCGGGTCTCGCCCGAGGTGCGGGAGCATGTCCTCGGCAAGGGCAAGCTGTGGACGGACCGGGCCTTCGTCGTCAGCGACTGGTACATCACGGCCTACCGGCCGATCGAGGACATCTTTGGCCAGCGGGTCGGCATGCTTTACGTCGGGGTGCTGGAGGACAAATACGTCGACATCCGGCGCGAGACGCTCACGGTGTACATCCTGATCACGCTGGCGGGGATGCTGCTCGCCGTCGGGCTGGGTTACCTGGTCGCCAACCGGATCAGCGCCCCGATCCAGCGCCTCATCAATGCCAGCCAGCAGGTGGGCGAGGGCAGCCTGACCCCCGAACTCGGGCCGCCGGAAAAAGGCGAGATCGGCGTGCTGCAGAAGACCTTCCGGGAGATGGTGGCGGCTGTGGGGCGCCAGCGGGCAACCTCCGAAGCCCACATCATCCACTCGCAAAAGCAGGCGAGCGTGGGACGCCTGGCGGCCGGGGTCGCCCACGAGATCAACAACCCGCTCACCGGCGTGCTGACTTACACCCACATGCTGCTGCGGCGCAAGGAGCTCGCCCCCGAGATCCGCTCCGACCTCCAGGTGATCGCCGAGGCCACCGAGCGGGTGCGCAAGATCGTCAAAGGCCTGTTGGATTTTTCCCGTCAGACCCGGCTCGACCCCGAGCCCACGGACATCAATCGGCTGGCGGCATCCTCCATCGCCCTGGTCGAATATCAGGCCCTGGTAAAAGGCGTCGCGATTAAGTTCAACCCGGGGCAGGGCCTGCCTGAGCTCATCGTGGACAGAAGCCAGATCCAGAGTGTGCTCATCAACATCATCATCAACGCCTTGGACGCCACCAGCCCGGGCGGGACCATCCGGGTCTTCACGGCCGCGGGTCTCTCCAGCCGAGACGTCGGCCAGATGGGGGTCGAAATCACGGTGGCCGATACGGGTTGCGGGATTCCGTCCGAAAACCTCGACAAGCTCTTCGAACCCTTCTTCACGACCAAAGTGGTCGGCCAGGGGACCGGCCTGGGGCTGGCGGTTTCCCTGGGCATCGTCCAACGACACGGTGGCCACATTCGGGTCCAGAGCGAAATCGGCAAAGGGTCGCGTTTTTTCATCTGGCTGCCCGCCGGTGGAAAGGCTGAACATGAAAGTGCTGGTGGTTGACGACGAGCCCATCGTCCTGACGAGCTGTCGAATGGTGCTCGAGGCCGAAGGGTGCGAGGTGACAATGGCCGGCACGGTCCAGGAGGCCCTGGCGGCCCTCGAGGCCCAGACCTTCGGGTTGCTGCTGGTCGATGTCAAAATGCCGGTGCTGGACGGCATGTATCTCGTGCGCCAGGTCCGGAAGAATCGGCCGGGGATGCCCATCGTCGTCATGAGTGGGTATTCGACCGACGACACTGTCCGGGAGGCCCTTGAGCTGGGGGCCGCCACCTTCATCGCCAAGCCGTTCACGCCGGACGAGCTGGCCGATACGGTGAGATCCGTCCTGAAACCACGCGAATAGGAGGAGAGGCATGCAGACGAAAAAGGTTCTGGTCATTGACGACGAGCGCATCGTCACCGACAGCATCACCAAAATCCTGGAGGCCGAGAACTTCGAGGTGGAAGTGGCTGCGACCGGCCGGCAGGGGGTGGAATTGGCCCTGCAGAAAGAGCATGCTCTCGTCCTGACCGACCTGCGGATGCCCGACATCGGCGGCATGCGGGTGCTGCGGGACATCAAGCGCGCCCGGCCGGCCGTACCGGTGGTCATGATCACCGGATTCGCCACGGTGAGGTCCGCCGTTCAGGCAATGAAACTGGGGGCCGCTGAATTCCTGGAAAAACCGTTTGCCCCCGACGACCTGGTGCGCACGGTCCGCAAGGCGCTCTACGATGCGCAGAATGCCAGCCCGGTGGAGCAGAGCTTGGTCCACCAGGATGAGATCCTGAGGTTCCTGGACCAGGTGGCTACGGACCACAACCTCAATTATGAGCTGATGCACGGCGGTGCCGACGCGCTGGAAGATTTCGAGCTGACGGGTCCCGAGAAGCTGGCGATTCTGACCGCCGACATCGACTGGATCGAGGAGCACGTCGGCCAGCTCAACGTCTTGCGGCGCAAATGGCTTGAAAGTCGTCGGGACGCCGACATCTGGTAGGACGGCCTTCGGTCACCGGCCGGGCCGTCTGCCCTCGAATGATCCGGGGCCAACCATATTGGTTTCCGGGCGGCGGGCTCCAGCGCTGACCGATAAAGTTTGAGTCTGAATGGTTTTTGATCTATAATAAATACAAAAAGACTCCGGCGTGATCGCGCCCCGAGGGAGAACCATGAAGCGTATTGCATTTGCCGCCGTGATCGTGCTGCTTGCGGCCCACGGCGTAGTCGGCGGCCAGCCCCTCGTCACCACGAAAACAACCGGCGCCTCTGCGGAGAAAACGCAGCTTGCCGCGAAACCCAAGACCCATCCGAAAGCTCACTTTGCAGCTGCAGTGCTGGCCCGGCCGCCCTACGAGGCTTACGCCGTGGCAGATGCCGAAACCGGCACGGTGCTCGAAGGCCTGAACATTCAACTGCCGTGGCCCCAGGCAAGCCTGACCAAGATCATGCTGGCCTGCGTAATCATCGAGAAGATCGAGCGCGGCGAGCTGCACCTCACCGATCGGGTGACTGTCTCCAAGAACGCGCAAAGGATGGGGGGAAGCCAGGTGTTCCTGAAGGCCGGGGAAACGTTCACCCTGGAGGAACTCATGGAGGCTGCGCTGATCGAATCCGCCAACGACGCGGCCTATGCCGTGGCCGAGTACGCAGCCGGAAGCGCTACCGCCTTCGTGGACCTCATGAACCGCAAGGCCCAATCCCTGGGCATGAGCAGCACCGTTTTTCATAGTGTGCACGGGCTGCCGCCGTCCAAGGGCGGCAGTGACAATATGACTTCCTGCACCGACATGATCCGGCTGGCACAGGAGGTGCTCAAGTGGCCGAAGATCCTCGAGTGGACCGCCACCGAGCGTACCACCTTCCGCAGCGGGGCCCTCGTCATCTCCAACCACAATAAACTGTTGGGCAAAATGCCCGAGGTCGACGGCATCAAGACCGGTTATACCCGCCGGGCGGGCTTCAACATCGTGGCGACCGGCAAGCGCGGGGACAATCGCCTAATCGTGGTCGTGCTGGGCAGCCCCGCGTCCAAGATCCGCGATCGCTTCGCGATGGAGAAATTCCGGGAATACTTGGCCAATTAAGTTCGCACCCTGTTAGAACGGGCCCCCCTTTTCCACCACGGCCTACAGGCTAAAAGCCCTTCCCCTCCATCGTTTTCCGGATCGCCTCCATCACTTGACCCGCCGTGTAATAATCACCGCTGAATACCGGATGGCCGTCCCGGTCGAGGACCGTCAGGAAGGGGATGGTCAGGCTGCCCGCTTGCCGGAGTTTGTCCTTGCCGGCCGGGTTGCTCCCCGTCAAATCGACCTTCATGGGGACGACCTCCGCACGGGAGAGGAGATCCGCAAGCTCGCGGTCTTTCCATACGCTTTGTTCGAGGGCCTTGCAGTTGAGGCACCATTCGGCGGTGAACACCAGCACGACGGGCCGGTGTTGCTTGTACGCCTCGTCCAACCGCTGCGGCGTGTAATACACCCAGGCGATCGGCCCGCTGTCGGTGAGCCTCCAGGCGCCGGCGATCGAGGCCGCCAGCACGAGGGCGCCCATGGTTATCCAGGCGGCTTTCCGGATGTTTCCGGCGGACAGCCGGGCGGCCCGGGGTCCCGTCCAGGCCCCGGCCAGGGCGCACAAGCCCATCACCGGCCACCAGTACAGGCGGCTGGGCGGTGCGGCCGGCTCCGCGGCCAGCGTGCTCAAGCCGGTGCCGATAAAATAGGCGGCACCCGCCAGCATGAAGATGGCCATCGCCTGCTTCAGCAGTTCACTGGCCGGTCCCGACCGAGGCACGCGCCTGACCAGGCGGGGGAATGCGGCCAGCACCAGGTAGGGTGCTCCCATCCCTATGCCGACGGCCAAAAAGGTGAGCAGGGTGGTCGCAGGCGTCTGGGTCACCGCCCAGGCGGCGGCCGCGCCCATGAACGGGGCCGTGCAGGGGGTAGACAGCACCGCCGTCAGGACGCCGATGACGAAGGCCCCGCCCAAGGTTTCCTGGGCCGGGTTGAAGGCGTAGATGAAATTCGGAAGCCGCATGGACCGGCCGCCGAACATGGTGACGGCCATGGCCGCGATGACAGCGCCCACGGCGATGGTGAAGACCGGGTAGCGAAAGAGTTGATTGGGGGTGGTAAACCCGCTTACTGCTGAGACGAGACCGCCGAGTGCGAGCCAGAATGCGGTCACGCCGAGGAACGTGGACGCGCCGAGCGCAGCGCAGCGGCCGCGGTGGGAGGCCGCCCGGGACATGCTGATGACCTTGATCGGGACGAGCGGCAGCACGCAGGGCGTGCAGTTAAGAAGCAGGCCGCCGAGGGCCGCGGTCAGGAGCAGCAGGGTCAGTCCGGCGAGCGACGAGGCGTCCAGCGAGAAGCCCCAGCCGAAGAGGTCGAAGCGGACCCACTCCGGCCGCCCGCCGCCGGCTGGAGGCCCGGGCGCCGGGAAGAGGTCCGGGTGGGTGGCGGCGGTCGGCGCCCCTTCAGGGACCACGGGCAGCGCCGCTTTCAGGACCAATTTCTGCGGAATCTCGCAGAAGTCCGCCCCGCAGGCCTGGTATTCCACGCCGAGCGTCACGGCCGACGTGCCCGTCGGGGTCCGTGCGTCCAGGCGGATCGGGATCAGGACCACCGTCAGGCCTTCAAACGTCATGACGCTGTCCTCGACGAAGTCAGCCTTCAGCGGCGAGGCCCGGGGATAGCGGGGCGATTCGGCTTGGATCCCGCCGGAGGACTCCAGCAGGCGCACCCGGGTGTAGAACGGCTTGAACCCGCGCACGCCGCGCGCCTGGGCCTCGTCGGCGATGACATGGTAGCCGTCGCGGACCTCCAGCACGACGGCGAGCGTCACCGCGTCGCCAGGATGGACGCGGTCAGCCGACCACGCCGTATGCACGGAAACAGGCGCCTCCTCGGCGGCCGTGGTCGGGACCGGCAGCGCGATCATGGAAAAAATCAGAACCCATAGGAGCCGCCGGTGCATGTTATCGTTCCGTCGCAGACATCGACATTAGACCGCGCATGCCATTAAACGCGTGCGCCCGGTGCATGGATGCGAGAAGGGGGATTCACCCAGGATTATGTGCCTATTTCGTTGACTTTCTTGAGCCATCATAATAGACTTAATTGTTTAAGTAAAGGCACATGTCGGCCGCGCCGGCCGTGCCCGATCAAGCCATCCAAGGAGAACGCAAAATGAGCGTAAGCATTCCCGATGAAAAGTTCTTTTTTACGTCCGAATCCGTGACCGAGGGCCATCCGGACAAGGTAGCCGACCAGATTTCCGACTCCATCCTGGATGCCATCATGGCCCAGGACAAGCGCTGCCGCGTGGCCTGCGAGACGCTGGTCACTACCGGCATGGCGTTCATTGCCGGGGAGATCACCACCAGCACCTACGTCGAAATACCCCAGATCGTCAGGGATACCATCAAGGATATCGGTTACAACTCATCGAAGATGGGCTTCGACTGGCAGACCTGCGCCGTGATGACCAGCATCGATCACCAGTCCCTCGACATCTCCATGGGTGTTGACAAGGGCAACGGCCTCTACAAGGAGCAGGGCGCCGGCGACCAAGGCCTGATGTTCGGCTACGCAACCGACGAGACCCCGGAGTTCATGCCCATGCCCATCATGCTGGCCCACAAGCTGTGCCGGCGCCTGTCCGAGACGCGCAAGAACGGCTCCCTGGATTTTCTGCGGCCGGACGGCAAGAGCCAGGTCACGATCGAGTACGAGGGCGGCGTGCCCAAGCGCGTCGATGCCGTGGTGATCGCGGCTCAGCACAAACCCGACGTGGAATATGAGACGCTGCGGGATGGCATCATCAACTCCGTCGTCAAAAAGGTTATTCCGGCCCACATGATGGACGGAGAGACCCGCTTCTACATCAACGCCACGGGCCGATTCGTCATCGGCGGACCGATGGGGGACTGCGGGCTCACGGGCCGCAAGATCATCGTCGACACGTACGGCGGTCAGGGAAGCCACGGCGGCGGATGCTTTTCCGGCAAGGACCCTTCGAAGGTCGATCGCAGCGCCTCCTACATGGCGCGGCACATCGCCAAAAACATCGTCGCCGCGCAGCTGGCGAAACGCTGCGAGGTGCAGATGGCTTACGCCATCGGTGTCGCCGAGCCGGTCTCGGTTCTGGTCGACACCATGGGAACGGGCAAACTTCCCAACAGCCGCATCCGTGACATCGTGCGGGAATGCTTCGACATGCGGCCGGCGTCCATTATCGAGTATCTGGACCTGCTGCGGCCGATCTACCGCAAGACGGCAGCCTACGGGCACTTCGGCCGCACCGAGCCGGAGTTCTCCTGGGAGAAGACGGACATGGCCAAAACCCTGCGGGAGAAGGCCGGGATATAAAAGCAACGAGCAACGTGGGATGCGTAACGAGTAGGGAACAGTTATCTTGCCGAGGACTGGGTTCCGAGAAAGCGGCTCAGTCCTCGCTTTTTTTGAATCTATTTTGGGAGGCATGTGAATGATGAAATACGATGTGAAAGACATCAAACTGGCAAATGACGGAAAACTGCGGATCGAGTGGGCCGCTCAGAGCATGCCGGTGCTGAACCGGATCCGTGAGCGTTTTGCCAAGGAAAAGCCGTTCAAAGGTGTGCGGCTGGCCGCCTGCCTGCACGTGACCACCGAAACCGCCGCACTCATGCAGACCCTGAAGGCCGGCGGGGCGAGCATTGCGTTGTGCGCCTCCAATCCGCTGAGCACCCAGGACGAGGCGGCGGCATCTCTGGTGAAGCACGACCAGATCTCGGTCTTCGCCATCAAGGGCGAGAACCACAAGACCTACTACGCACACATCAACGCCGTGCTCGACACCCGGCCGCAGTACAGCATGGACGACGGGGCGGACCTCGTGTCGACTCTGCACTCCGAGCGCCAGGCGCTCCTGCGCAGCGTGCGCGGCGGAACCGAGGAGACCACAACCGGGGTCATCCGCTTGCGCAGCATGGCGGCGGACGGGGTGCTGCAGTATCCCATCATCGCCGTGAACGACGCCCGCACCAAGCACTTTTTCGACAACCGCTACGGTACCGGCCAGAGCACGCTGGACGGCTTCATCCGGGCTACCAACCGGCTGATTGCCGGGACCACCTTCGTGGTCTGCGGCTACGGCTGGTGCGGACGGGGCATCGCCATGCGCGCGCGCGGCATGGGCGCCAATGTCGTCGTGACCGAGATCGACCCGCTGCCGGCGCTTGAGGCCGTGATGGACGGGTTCCGGGTGATGCCGATCGGCGAGGCGGCGAAAATCGGCGACTTCCTCTGCACCGTTACGGGCAACATCAACGTGATCCGTAAGGAGCATTTCCGACTCATGAAAGACGGGGCGATTGTCGCCAACTCCGGTCACTTCAACGTGGAGCTCGACCTTTCCGGGTTGGGAAGTCTTGCCAGGTCCCGCCGCCGCATTCGGCCCTTCGTCGAAGAGTATGTCCTCAAGAACGGACGCCGGATCAACGTGCTCGGCGACGGTCGCCTGATCAACCTCGCGGCGGCCGAGGGGCATCCCTCGAGCGTCATGGACATGAGTTTCGCCAACCAGGCCCTCAGTATTGAATACATGGTCAAGCTCAAGAAGCCGCTGCTCAAAGACGTCTACCCCGTACCGGAAGCAATCGACCAGCAGATCGCGCGCGAGAAGCTTGCCGCCATGGGGGTTGCCATCGACAAGCTCACCATCGAGCAAAAGAAGTATCTGGCCTCCTGGGAAATGGGCACATAGAATGGAATCAGAAAATCAGAGGGCGGCGCGATGCGTATCGCGCCGCCCTCTGATTTTCAGGGGAGCAAGGCTTGATGGACTCGTAAAAAGTCATCATAATCGATGGCTTTGCCTCAAACGATTAAGAGCCGTCTGCCGCTAGGATTTTAAGCGCTTGTCCCACCGCAAGACGGGTAGTCGACAATTGGTTTAATCCCTGAATTTTTTCCGTTGTGGTTTCAAAGCGTTTTGCGATTTTGAATAAAGAATCCCCCGGCCGAACGACGTATTCAATCGTCTTGGGCTGTTGTGATGAGCTGTCTGCCGTAGGGATGTGTCCCTCCGAAGAATAGCGGCCGGGAATCCGCAGAATGCACCCGACTGGAATCTCTCTTGGCTTTCGAATCCCGTTGGCCCGAATGAATTCTTTTACTGAAACCCGGTACTTCTTGCTTATCGAATAGAGGCTTTCGCCTTTCCGCACCTTGTGCGTTTTGGTACGCGTCAACGCCCTTGCCTTGTAGGTCGGGAAATCGTCGATCTTCTCTGCGACGAGGCTCCCTTGACCCGGGGGCACTCGCAGGTCATAGCTGCCCGCCGGCAGGATGCCCCGGCGAAGCTCGGCATTCAATTCTTGCAGCAGATCGCCGTCGATCTCGGTCGTCCGGGCAATGCTTTTCAGGCTGGTCTGTTTGGGGACGGAAATGGTTTCGTATTCCAGGGGGGGATCGACCGCCGTCTCGCCCAAACCGTATTTATCGAGATTCCGGACGATGTGCACGGCGGCCAGGAAACGGGGGACATAGCGCGCCGTTTCTCGCGGCAGGCGTTCATAGAGATCCCAGAAATTGTCGAGGTAGTTGATGTTCTGGCTCTGAATGGTCCGAAGCACGCGGTGCTCACCGCAGTTATACGCGGCGAGCACGGTGGTCCAGTCCCCGAACATGTCGTGCAATTCCTTGAGGTATTCGATGGCGCCACGCGTGGATTTCTCCGGGTCGAGGCGTTCGTCAATGTAGGTATCGCGGGTGAGGTTGTATCGGTAGCCGGTGGACGGGATAAATTGCCACAGGCCCAGGGCTCGTGCGGAGGAAAGGGCATTTACCTTGAACCCGCTCTCGATAAGCGGCAGCCAGACAAGTTCGGTCGGCAAACCGGCCTCTTGCAGCTCGGCTTCAATTTTCGCCCGATACCGGCCGGACCGGCGATAGGCGGCAACGAAAAAATCTTTTTCACGGCCGATGGTAAACGAGTCGATTTCGTTCTGAACATGTTCGTTGAGGGTGATCGGAATCTCGTTGCGGTTTCTGCCGTTCGCGACCACCAGGCGGGAGGAGTAAATTTCCAGGATGCGTCGGGAAATGGTGATGCGAAGATCTTCTTTTTCCTGCAGCAATTTGGGGTTATCGTCGGGATCCACCCGCAAAACCAGTGCGTAGGCCTGATCGAGTGCGTCGATGGCGTCTTCGAGCTCCCCGCTTTCCCAGTCCGTCTGGGATTGCCGGCAGAGATAAAGGGCGCGGTTGAGAGCCGCTTCATCAGCTGCCTGCATCGGTGTCTGAATCTCAAATTCCTTGGGGGTGTCTTTTCCCATGTGTCCTGGCCGGGCGGGCACCCAATCAGCGCTTTCATCCGGTTCCTGTTGCTCGATGGGGGCCGACGCCTCATCCGGTGGCGCGCCCGGTTCTTCGTCGCTGCGATCTGGCGGAGATTCTTTTGATAGAAGGGGGTGCTGGACGGATTCGCGCACGTTTGTTTCCATGGGCGTTTTAAGGGTATTCGATTGCAAGCACCCATAGGATGATAAGAGGATGAATGCCGCTCCTAGTCCGAAAATCCATCGGTGCATCTTGTTCTCCACCCAATGCCACCTGCAGCCATAATCACGCGGCTATTCCTGTGAACACGCCACTACAATGTTAGTACATGCTAACCAATATATATATCATGACTATCCCCTTATGGCAAGCCAAGGACAAGTACATGTTAGTATGTGATTACAAATTTGAAGGGAGAATGCGTGTCTTCAAAACCGCGGCCGGAGGCCTCCCTGATCAAAGCTGAAGATTGCATTCCAAGGAAATGGATCGGTGAACGGCGGTTTAACAGGTTGGTTGAAAACAAGTATCAGGCTGTCAGCCAAGGCGTGCAGCATTTTGGAAAGCGCAGCCTATTCGGTCATATGCCTGCATGGACCCATCCACCCGTCGAGAGAGGGGGGTTCACAGGATCGCACAAGGCACGGACGCCGAAAGCCTTGTCCGCCTGCGTGACCGGCTGTATCTCCACCCGCGCAGACGATGTCCCCTCGAAATCAAACCTCCACAGGGTCACGCGGGGGGGATTCCAGCTTCAGGCATTTGTTCGCCTCGCCAAAAATTTGTGCCGCCCAATCGAAGACATTGTGCTTCTCGACTTTTTCCCGCATCCGGGCCATGCGCTGCCGCCGCTCCTCGGCCGGCATCCGATACGCCTCGTATAAAGCATCCGCCAGCTGATCGACGTCGAACGGGTTGACCAGCAGGGCGTCATCCAGCTCCCGCGCGCAGCCGGTGTACTTCGAGAGCATCAGGATGCCGTCTCCGTCCGTGCGCGAGGCGATAAACTCCTTGGCAACCAGGTTCATACCATCGTGCAGCGAGGTGACCATGAGGACATCCGCCATCCGGTAGCCGGCCAACACGGCGTGGTAGTCGTGATGCGCGCGCAGGAAATGGATCGGGTACCATTCCTCCGTTTGATGCCGCCAGTTGATCTCATCCACCTTGTCGTCCAGCGCCTCGTTAAGGTCCCGATACTCCTTCACGTGGGTGCGGCTGGGGGCGGCCAGCTGGAACAGGGTGACTTTGGTGAGCAGCTCCGGGTGGCGCTTGAGCATGAGGTCAAAGGCGATCAGGCGCTCGGGAATGCCCTTGGTGTAGTCGATGCGGTCGGCCCCTGCAAACAGGCGGGTCCCGGCC
Source organism: uncultured delta proteobacterium (assembly GCA_963785045.1). Taxonomy (GTDB): domain Bacteria; phylum Desulfobacterota; class Desulfobacteria; order Desulfobacterales; family SpSt-501; genus SpSt-501. The sequence continues at coordinate 261,844 of CAWAUC010000005.1, forward strand.
GCGCTTTCTCCCAGCTCCCGCAGAAAGTTTTGCGCCATCTGCCGGACTTTCGGAGTTTCTGCGTCGAGTCCGATCTGGTCGAAATCGACACTGATGGAAAAAGGTCGCACATAGGTCGGCCGGCCTCCGCGAAAAATACGGAAATGCTCATAGTCGATCTTTGCTTCGACAGCCGACGCCACCGTGTCCAGGAAGTTGTTGCAGTGGTACTGGATGTGGAACCCCAGCAAATCGTTTCCGAGAAGTCCGTCAAGAAGCTCGTCCCCCCAGGGCAGGATGCGAAAGGCCTCGCGGTTCGGCCAGGGAATGTGCCAGAACTGAATCAGCTTCAAATCGGGCCGGGCGGTCTTCAGCATGCGCGGCAGCAGCGCCAGGTGATAGTCCTGAATGAAGACGATGGCCTCTTCTGAGCCGGCCTCCTCAAGGACGGTATCACAGAAGCGCCGGTTGACGCTGCGGTAGATCTCCCAGTCCGCCCTGGAAAACTGAGGACGCGTGTAGGCAATGTGGCACAGAGGCCAGAGCGCCCGGTTGGAGGTGCCGTAGTAGTAGCCCTCCTCTTCTTTCCGGCTGAGCCAGACGCGGCGCAGGGTGTACTGCGGATTCTCCGGCGGCATCCGGGCCCGGCCTTTTTCGTCCGATACGTGGCGGTCGGCGGAACCGGATCCGTGGGCCACCCAGATCCCTTCCGCGGCGCGCACCACCGGCTCCAACCCTACCACCATCCCGCTGGCCGGGCGGATCGCCTTTATTTCGCCGGAGACCCGCTCGTGCATCCAGGGCTCGCGGTTGGACACCACAATGATTTTGGCGCCGCCGGCAAACTGGGCGATGAGAGTTCTCAATTCCTTCGAATTCACGTGAGCACCTCGCGAGGGTATAGAAGTGGTTTCATACCCTCGGATCACGCCCGAGGGCAAGACGCAGGCCGATTCGAAAGCGCAGCAACCCCGTCAGGTTGTGAGCATTTCGAGAGGCCTGCAATCCCGCCATGGCGGGACCATCGGGTGTCAGACGGGGTTATGAAATCACTTCTAACGAACGACAGGGCCGAAGGCCATGTGCAACAGAGCATGCAAGCGTGTTCTAAGGTCCGAACCTGCGGTCCTGCCCGGGGCGCGCGACCTCCCCTCGGAGAAAAGCGGCATCCGCCTCAGGCAGCGACGGATTGATGCGAATCCCTGATCCCATCTCGAACCCGGCGGGAGTGGTCAGGCGCGGCTGGATTTGAACATACCAGTGCAAGGCGGGCGCTTCAACAGCATCCGCAAAGGGCACGGAGTGAATGACGAAATTGTAGTCCGGGTCATTCAAGGTCTCGCGGATGCGCGCAAGCACCGACTGAAGCGCTTCGGCCAAACCGGTCTTTTCATCTTCGGCGATGTCCCCGAAATCGGCGCGGTGAGCCGTGGGCACAATCCATGTTTCGCAGGGGGTCTCAGCGGCGTAAGGCACGAAGCCGACAAAATGGTCATTTTGAAAGACAATTCGCCGCCCCGCATGGGCCTCCTCCTCTGAGATCTGACAAAACAGGCATCGGCCCGAAGTCTTCACGTGAGCAAGGGCCTGCCTGCGGCGGGTCTGCATCGACTGAGTGACCAGAGGGGTGGCGATAATTTGAGAGTGCGGATGCAGAAGGGATGTCCCCGCCTTGACACCATGGTTGCGAAAGATAAACACCGTCCGGATCCCGGGGTTGGCAGCCAGATCGCGATAGCGCCGATGATAGGCCTCGATCACGAATTTGGCCTCGGACGGGGACAACGAACCGATCGGGCGGTTATGGTGCTGAGACTCGATGATGACCTCGTGGTGGCCGATCCCCTGCATGACCCGGTAAACCCCTTCTGGGGATTCGGTGCAGTTGCCTTCCGGAGTCAATGCGGGATAGCGGTTCGGCACCACCCGCACCTTCCAGTCGCCGGCATCGCTTCCCAGCTCCAACAAAATTCCCGGCAGCATGTGATCATTGCCCGGGCAAAACGGGCAGGACGGCTCATAGCTGGAGGCGGGCGAACATAACCCGGCCCGGGGCCGCATCTCATCCGGTCTGGCCCGCCGAGCGGTGGCATAGATCACCCAGTCCCCGCTGACTGGATTGTACCGCATTTCGTTGGTTGTTTTATGCGCCATGCGCTGATCCCTTGGCCGGATTCAGCCGGCAGCGTTGTCATGCTCAACACACGCGTTGAGCCGGTCCTGGAAATCGGGTATGGCAGCGGAAACCCTTGCCCAGGCCGGCAGCATCGGAATACCCACCGGGTCTTCCACGAACTCGTCGACGGCGCAGCGCAGCGAATCGACAAAAGTCTCGACCGTTTCGATTTCCGTGTGTCGGTCGTAAGCGAGACCGTTGATCAGGGACAACGCGTGATACTTTTCGATTGAGATTCGCGCCTCCTGGATATAGGCGGTGAGAAGGGTGCGGAAGAACGCGTTGCTCAACACGACCCCGTCCTGGGACAGGACACGGAACAGGGCCTTGGCGATGTCGCCGGCCATGCGGATCAACCCGTCGCTCGGGCGTTTCTTTTCCAGGACCTGGTGTTTGTGCTCGTAATAGTCCGCGATTTCCACCTGACAAATCCGGTTGACCGAAGCACGCTGATAAATTTCGCTCAGCAAAGAGACTTCAAGCCCCCATGTCGGTGAGATCCGGATCCCCGCGGCCAGACTGGCGATCATGGCGAACTCCCCCGAGAGTGCATAACGAAAATTGTCCAGGTAATAGAGAAACGGGGTTTTCCCAAGGATGCGTTCAAGCGTACGAATCAAAGGGGAGTAGAAAAGCCGGGTCACCCTGCCGTAGAGACGATCGGTGACCCGGGCGTAGTATCCCTTGCTGAATTCGAAATCCGTGGCAGGGTGGACAACGGGGTAGACCAGGCGGGCAAGCAGTTCCCGGCTGTAATTGAGGATGTCGCAGTCATGGGTGGCGATCGCGTATACATCGTGCCCGGATAAGATGTAGCCCAACGTCATCCAGACGGATTGACCCTTCCCGGGGTGTGCCAGCCCGAAGTCATTTTTCCGCAACTCCTGGTAAAGTGCCTGCATGCCGGGGCCGTCATGCCAGACGACTTTCACCGGGCAGCTGAAACCTGACAGGATTTTCCGGGCCCGTTTGAACTCGGCTTCATTGGCATTATCCAAAGACACGATCACCGCGTGAAGGTAGTTCACCTTTCGGATTTCAGCGATGATGGCCGGCATGGCAGGTGTTTCGAATTCCGAAAACAGCGCCGGCAGAAGGAGCACTATTTTTCTCCGTCGAGCAATCGCGGTGATTTCCTTCTCGAGATCCCCCACGGACCGATCCCCCATCCGCTGCAGAACGGTGATCGGGCCGTGTTGCCAGAAGTCCGCCATGTCAGGCTCCTTTTTTCCAGATATTCAGCAGATACCCCTTCATCTGCTCAAAGACGCGCGCGTTTTCATCGAAGTGCATCTCGGATTCCTGCGGGTTTTTGTCTCGCAGCTCGTTGATGAGGGAGGCCACGCGCGCATAATACAGGGGGATCATCGTGTCGACCATCTTCATGCGCTGCCGGGGTGTGACCTGGTAGGCGGCCGCATAGCGGTAAACGATCCGCACCCAGGACTCGATGGGTAAACAAAACGCCTCGCCACCTTCACTTCGGACCAACGTTCTCAGGACGTGCATATCCTGCTCTTCCAGGATGGGCCGCCAGATGCCTTCGAAGTTTCCGAATCCCAGCCGGAAATACTCGACCAGGCTCTCCCGGTCGATTTCGAAAGCAGTTGGAACTTCCGTGACCTCTTCCCCCAGGATGGGCACCTCTCGCGCGGCTTGCACGCCCTTCCAGAATTCTTCAAAGGGCTCCATGAGCGCGAACATCGTTCCCACCACCTGACGGAACATCGGCCCGAGATCCGCTGCCGGGTCCTTATGGCCGTGTATCTTCGGGCCGAGCCGGCTTTGGCAGATGTTAAATCCATGGACGATGGCCGAGGTGGTCATGTAAATGTCGATCCCGAATTTGGCCACATCCGTCTCCCACACATCCTGATCCAGGTAATGCTTGACCAGCGCCGGCGATATTCCGAAATCCCCTCCGATGGGTTGGCGTATGCTCGCACCATACAAGGCCCGGGTCAGATTGTAGGCGATGGTGTTGGTAATGGTGGCGTCCAGCTTGTAGCGCAGGTAGTAAGGCGTGACCAGATCGTAACCTTCCAAAACCGGCTGCAGCATGCTTTTGACCCAGGCCGGGTTAATGGATTTTAGGTCCGAATCGAATACGGCCACCGCTTTGGCTTTCAGAAAATTAGCGGCTTCAAACACCGCCCTCAGCCCGGAGCCTTTGCCCGGGAGGCCGCGGTAGATGGTGACGAGCTTTTCAATATTGAAGGAGCTGACCTCCGTTCGCTGCGCAATTTCGCGTGAGTCGTCGGTGGACCCGCCGTCCGAGACCATGATCAGGGCTTTCCTATCCGGGTAATGCGTTTCAATGCCCTTGGCGATGGTTCGAATGACGTGTTCCAAGGATGCGCCGCTCTGATAACATGGGATGCCCACGGTGATGTCAGCTTCTCCGAGGCTCTCAATCGTTTCTCTGGCATGCTCCCGCAATCCGGTTGAAAAGCGTGTTGGATTCATGTGGCGGTTCCCCATTTTTTTAAGCGACCCAATACCTCCAGTATAGCGTCATTCCACCCCCTGCTACCCGGGTGATCCGCTTTAATGAGGTTGACGAGGTCGATATCCTCATATGAACCGTCGGAGTGCGGCAGGAGGATAGGAACGTCGACGCTTTTAAGCATCGAGATATCGTTGGCGCTGTCTCCCAATCCAATCGTCACCACTCCGTTCTCTGTGTTTCTGGCAAATATCTGGGTACACTGCTGTATGGCGCGGCCTTTGTCCTGCCGAATCCCGATCAGATGGAAAAACCGCCCGCCGGAGGTGATCTCGAACCCCCGAGATGCTGCGATCGGAGCGATGTCATCGATCATTGTCGGATCTTCGAGGAGAAAAGGCTCCGTGAATTCGCGTTGCTTGGCCAGCGCGGCTTGCTCAGGGGCAAGACCTGTCAGAAATTCAATTTCCTCAACACTTAAATCGCCAAAGCCTTTCAACTTGAAACGTTCCTTCACAGAGTAAATAAATCGCCTGATTTCGCTATACGTCGCTCCTAACTCTATAACGGTATAGGGGGGTCTGCGGAAGCCTGCATCGATTTTAAAGTTTCGATAACCATCCGGGAAAAAAATGGCCGCCCCGTTCTCAGCGATGAATGGCTCCCGGATCTTCATGGCGGTCTGCAGCGCCTCGATCTCCACGCGTGTCTTGCTGCTGGTGAAAATCAGCGGGATTTGCTGATCGCGGATCCGCTCCAGTCCATCTTGGGCCGCTTCGTAGGAATAGTCGTCATGGCCAAGCAGGGTACCATCAAGATCCGTAAAGACCAATAGATTCATTTTTTGAACTCCGCAACGATTCGTTTATGAATTGGGCCTGAACGGAAACAGCATTATGGGGAGGACAGAGGCAATACAGGTGCGATGAACGACCTTGGCAGTCTCGGATGTCTATCTACGCCAGGAGGGATAAAACGTGGGATCCCTCTGCGGCACGGTCGTTCGTGCCCGACCGGTCAACTGGGTATTGTCGAATTGCAGAAGACCTTCTTTACGTTAGTAGGATGTTGAAAAACAAACATCAGGCCGTCAGCCGGGGCGCACGGGATTTCGGAAAGCGCCGCCTCTCCATACGATGTGGCCATTTACAAAAGCCGTGCAACGCCGAATCACGGTCTGAGGCGCTGTTTTGCAACCGCCTGTCTATGTTTTATTCAGACGGGGCGTCCCTCCTCATGCAGCTTCAACGATTCCTTGGTAGATGCCTCTTCCTGTCGGTCAACCTTGTACAGTGCGAGCCCGAGGAGGACAGCCAGCGCCAAGCCCGCCAGAGCAAGAAAGACGCCGAGTATTGGGCTCATGGTGGAAAATTCATTCATATCCAGTTCCCCCCCCCATTTCTTTGGGATTCGGTTCCTATCCGCCGAATTTTCGATAGGCGGCCATGATACACGTTAAAAGCAGCAACGCGAGAATAACCCATTTGGCAATCTGGCGGAGGATGGTCGATGTCTTGCCTTTTAGAGCGCTTTCTCTGGCCATTATTTGTTCTGTCATCAGAAGCCTCCTTTCCTGCCTGCGGGTGCGGCGCCTGCACTAAAAATAAAATAGTTAACGTTAACTAACCTTATAAGGCATACAGTGCGGCAGTGTCAAGAGAATTTTAGCCGATTCACAGGTGCAGGGTCAGGAAGGGCTTCCCTTATGCCTTTTTCAGACGCGGCCGCCGCTCCAGCGCAGCTTCGATTTGAGGACGTCGAAGTAGGGTCGTCCGGGCACGTTGATGAGGTTCAGGGGGTGGGCGCTCTGGCGTACCGTGATCACGTCCTGGTCGGTGAGGTCGAGCCCTTTCTGCCCGTCGAAGGTCAGCAGGATGTCCGAAGAGCCTTTCTCCAGGCGGATGCTGATTTCGGCGGTGTCCGGAACGACGAGGGGGCGGTTGGTGAGGGTGAACGGGCAGATGGGGGTGATGATGATGCCCGGCACCTCCGGGTGGACGACCGGCCCGCCCGCGGCCAGCGAATAGGCCGTGGAGCCGGTGGGGGTGGAGACGATGAGACCATCCGCGCGGAACGTGGTGAGAAAGTGGCCGTCGATGTGGGTGTCGATGTTCGCCAGCCGGGCTAGCGCCCCCTTGTTGATCACGATGTCGTTCAGCACGGTCTCCCGGGCAATCATCTGCTTGCCGCGTGTCACCTGGACGTCCAGGCGCATGCGTCGGGTGAGGGTGAACTTGTTGGCCAGGACGCGGGCCGCGGCCGTGTAGAGATGCTCGGCGGCGGTTTCCGCCAGGAAGCCGACCACCCCGAACTTAACCCCCAGGACCGGGGTATCCCGGTCCCCGATCCAACGCACGGCGCTCAGGAACGTGCCGTCGCCTCCCAGCACGAACACGCAGAACAGGTCATTGGGCGCTGCGGCAAGGCGGCGCTGGAAACCCCGCGGTACGGGCGATGGGCTCTGCCGCCCAAAGACCTCGACACCTCTGGCCTGCAGCCAGGCTTCGAATTTTTTGGCCTTCGCGGTGGTGCGGGGGTCCTTCTTGAAGTACACACCGACCCGGCGCAGGCCTGAAGGCACACTTTCCCGGGATTGCTTTTTTTCCACGCGGTGGGGATCCTCTCTGTAAAGGAGCTTGCGTCAGTTTATATCCGCTGCAACGTTGAATCGCAAGAAAGTCAGCTCTCGGCAAACTCGTTCGCCCGGAAACCGAGGTTGCCGTAGCGATGGTAGTTGGTGCACACGCTCTGCTGGAGGTAGTACTGGAGCAGTTCGATGCGGCCCTCCATGACGACCGGCGCGCGTGCGATAAAGAAGCCGGTCGCGGCGGCGGCCGCGAACACGTCGGGCGGGACACGGCCCGGTGCGGCGTAGCGGATACGGTCCAGCCTGGGCATGTCGGCGATGAGCTCGGCGTCCGGCTCCTGGAACACCGGGTCGTGGCCGGTCAGCCGCAGGCCCTCGGGCCCATACAGGAAGCGCGCCGCCGGGGTGTCCAGCGCTGGCGGGATACTGACCCGCAGGCGGTTTCCAGTGGCTTTGACGGCGGCGATGCGGGCCAGGGCGTCAAAAAGTGTGTCCGCCGGGTGCAGACGCACGGCGACGGTGCCCACCGGCAAATGGCGCAGCACGTTGTCTTGGCCGCGCAGGTTCACGTGGTCGAGCTCGCGGGCGAACTCGCCTTCGACGTGGTAGAGGTAGCTGTGGATGGCGAGGATGGTCTTGCGGATGTCGCCGGCTTCGGCACCGAATTTGTCCGCATCCAATCCGAGCTGCCAGCGCTGGGCCAGCCGCAGGAGCGGATGCGGGCGCGTCAGCGGCCCCATCGACGGGACCGCCGCGTCCGCAGCCTCCAGGAACTGGGTCACGTAGTGCGGGCCGCCGGCCTTGATGCCTGCGCCGAGGGCGGATTTGCCCATGCCGCCGAAGGGCTGGCGCAGGACGATGGCGCCGGTGGTGCCGCGGTTGAGGTAGAGGTTGCCCGCCCGGATGTGCTTTTTCCAGAAGGCATGCTCGCGCGGGTCGAGACTTTCCAGCCCGGAGGTGAGGCCGTAGCCGGTCTGGTTGGCCAGGGCCACCGCCTGCTCGAGGCGGTCGGCGCGCATGACACCCAGGACGGGTCCGAAGAATTCCGTCAGGTGGGTGGTGCCGCCGGCGCGCACGCCCCACTTGACCCCCGGCGTCCAGACCTGCGGGTTGCCGTCGAGCATCCGCGGCTCGAGGGCCCAGGACTCCCCGGCATCGAGCTGCGTCAAGGCTTCCTTGAGCGGGCTCTTCGGCGGCCTTACGAGGGGGCCCATCCGGCTGGTGAAGTCCCAGGCCGAGCCGGTCTTGAAGGTCGCGGCGGCATCCGCCAGCTGCCGCTTGAATTTTTCGTCCTCGTAGACCTCGCGTTCCAGAATCAGCAAAGACGTTGCCGAGCATTTCTGCCCCGAGTTGCCGAAGGCCGAATAGACGACGTTGCCGACGGCCTGCTCCCGGTCGGACATGGCGGTCACGATCGTTGCATTTTTCCCGCCCGTTTCGGCGGCCAGCGCGGCATCCGGCCGCTCTCTCAGAATCCGCAGCCCGGTGTCGGTCCCGCCGGTCAGGATGATGAAATCGACCTCCGGGTGGCTGGTCAGCCGGGCGCCGATACGGCCGCCCTCGCCGGGCAGGAACTGCAGGGCGTTTTGAGAAATACCGGCACGCCAGAAACATTGGCAGAGCAGCCAGCCGACCAGAATGGCATCCGAGGACGGTTTGAAGATCACGGTGTTGCCGGCCGCAAGCGCGGCCGTGATGCCGCCGCAGGGGATGGCAATGGGGAAGTTCCAGGGCGAGATCACCAGCCCGACGCCTTTCCCCCGGCAGCGGAGGTTGCGCATTTCGAAATAAGCCCGGGCGGCGTGGGGGTAAAATTCGGCGAAGTCCACGGCTTCGGACACCTCCGGGTCGGCCTCGGTAAAAATCTTGCCGGTGGTGGCGGCCGCCGCTCCGATCAGATCCCCGCGCGCCTTGCGGATTTCGTTGGCGGCGGCAGACAGGATGCGGTGGCGCCGGCGGGCCGTCATGCGCCGCCAGCCGTCGGGGTCTTGCTTGGCCGTTGCGACGGCACGCGCAACGTCGCCGGGTGCAGCCAGCATGCAGCGCGCCACAACCACCTCCGTCGGAAGCTGGTTGGGGTCGAGGGCCTTGAGCACCTTGCGGCCCACCGCGATCTGCTTGCCGGCGACCGCCAGCGGGACGTCGATGGGGTCATCCCCGGGGGCTTTCATCCAGCGGCCGCGGATGTCCTCGGCCCAGGTGCGGTTGGCAGCCAGCGACCAGTCCGTGTCCGGTTCGTTGCGGAATTCCCCCGTGTGGAAGGTGCCGCGTTTCAGGCGGAAGGATTCCGACAGGCGGTTTTGGGCGCGGTGGGGCTGGGAGCCGACTGTCGGGATGCGCCGCACCGAGGCCCTGAAATGATCCGCCAGCATCTGCCAGGCGGAGGTCCCGGTCTGCAAGCGGTTCAGGTGGCGCAGGAAGTTCCGGGGGCCGGTGTTCTCGTCCAGACGCCGGATGAGGTAGGCCACGGCATTGATGAAGTGCCGGTCTTCCGCCACGGGCGCATAGGCCAGCAGGTCCTGCCCGGTTTCTCTCACGGCGCGCCGCACGTGGTTGGCCATGCCCTCGATCATCTCGAAGGTGAAAAATTCCGTCACCCGGTTCCGGCGGGCCAGTTGGTATGCAAAGGCGAGGTCGAAAAGGTTGTGTGAGGCCACGCCGAGTCTCACGGCATGGATGTGGTCCGGCTCGAGGCCATACGAAACCATGCGCTTCCAGTTGGCGTCCACATCGAACTTGTTGTCGTAGGGGGCGAGCGGCCAGCCGCAGAGCGAGGACTCGAGCAGTTCCATTTCCATGTTGGCGCCCTTGACGATGCGTACCTTGACCGGGCTGCCGCCGGCATCCACCCGGCGCCTCGCCCAGGCGGTGATCTCCTGCAGCATGCCGAAGGAGTCCGGCAGGTAGGCCTGGAGCGCCATGCCGGCAAAGAAATTTTTGAACTCCGGCTGGTCCAGGGTGTGCATGAAGGCGCAGGCCGTGAGCGCCAGGTCCCGGTAGGCTTCCATGTCCAGGGTGATGGATTTGGGGACCCGCGTGCCGTCCGGGCCGGTGTAGGTCTGGGCCGCGGCTTCGCGGTAGAGTATCGACAGGCGTTGCGAAATGCGGTCGACCGTCTGGGCGAAGGGCAAGGGGTGGATCTGGGCGCAGACGGTGGAGATCTTGACGGCGATGCTTTCGATGCGCGGGTCCCGCAGGTCGGCCAGGTAGGTGTCCATGTGGGTGAGAGCCTCTTGCTCCCCGAGGACCTCCTCACCGAGATGATTCACATTGACCCGCAGGCCTTCCGCCCGCCGCTCCTGCAGGTAGGCGCCGAGTGCCGCGTGCTCCCCGGCGATGATGGCGTGGCGGCTGTCGGCCCGCATTTTCGCGATGATGCGGGGAACGGTATGGCCCGGCAGAAAACGGCCAAAATGCAAAAACAGCTGAATCAGCGCCTTTTCGGAAAAGGAGAAAAAGCGCGGCGTGCCGTGGGAAGACAGCAAGTGATGGATCTGATCCGCGACGCGGCGCGCGTCTCGGCTGCGGAAGCACTGGTCGAGGAGTGCGGTGAGAATGACCTTGTCATTCGAGTTGGCGACGAGCCGCGCCAGTTGTCGGGTGCGGCGCTTTTCCGCCGGTTCCAGCAAGGCGTTGGCGCGCTCCTGCCAGATCTTGGCCAGGGAGACGGCCTCTTCCGCGAGGCGCTCATCGATCGCTGGGTCCATGGGAGACTCTGTCCATCCATAAACGGCGTCTTTCGGTCCATGCCGGCGTTCTCGCTCTTCGTAATCCTCGGCGTAGCCTCACGCCTGCGGTTGCGAAATCGCTGCGGCCTTGGCCTGAACCGAAATCCACCCTTTCTGGATGGGCACTAATTACACCGCCGCCTGCCACAGGGCCAGCGTTCCGAATGAGAGCAGGATCACCCCGGCGAGCCGATTGACCCAGCACAGCGTGGCGGAACCCACCTTCTCGCGCAGCAGGCTGACGCCCATGCTCAGAAACAACCACCAGGCCGCGGAACCGAGGAACACCCCCAGCACAAGCCTGAAGGCGGCCGCAATATCACCGCCGGCGGCGACCACACCGAGGCCGGCGAAAATGGCGGCAAACGACAGGATGGTCATCGGGTTGGTGATCGTCAGGAAAAACGTGGAGACATAGCTGGACAAAAGCCCGTTTCCCCCGGCAGGGGCCTCTGCGGTGGCCGGTTGCGACCGGAGGGTTCGGACGCCGAGAAAGCAGAGAAAAATGCCGCCGATCACCTGCAGCCAGAACCGCTGCTCGAGGAGAAACGCGGAAATGACGGTCAGCCCGAATCCGGCGACACACCCGTAGAGGGCGTCGGCCGTGGCCGCCCCCATGCCGGAGATAAAACCCGACGCCCGGCCTTCGGCGAGTGTGCGACGAATGCACAGAATCCCGATGGGGCCGACCGGGGCGGCAATGGAAAACCCGATGATAAGGCCTTGGAAGAAAAGGGAAACGCTCATAATTAATTCAGGCAGGCATCTCGGCCCGGGCACAGGCATCGTCGCGGCACCCGAAGCGCACCGCTTAAGTGCCCGGTCTCTTATCCTTCCCCCAGGTAGGCTTTGCGCACCATCTCGTTGTCAGCCAGCTTTTCGGCCGAGTCGCTCATCATGATGGTCCCGGATTGCAGCACATAGCCGCGATTTGCAACCTGAAGCGCCATGCGGGCGTTCTGCTCGACCAGCAGAATGGTGGTGCCGCCGGCATGCAGTTGGCGGATGGTGTCGAAGATGCCGTCCACTAGGACCGGCGCCAGCCCCATCGAAGGTTCATCCAGAAGCAGGACCCGCGGATTGGACATCAGGGCGCGCCCCATGGCGAGCATCTGCTGCTCGCCGCCGCTCAGGGTTCCGGAGACCTGTTTGCTGCGTTCCTTCAGCCGCGGAAAAAGGGTGAACACGTGCTCCATGTTTTCATGGTTCCTGCGGCGGTCCAAGCTGGTGAAGGCGCCCATTTCGAGGTTTTCTTTGACCGTCAGCCTTCCGAACACCCGCCGTCCCTCCGGCACCTGTATCACGCCTTTCATGACGATTTCATGGGGCTTCATGCCGGTGATGTCTTCGCCCTCGAGGGTGATTTTCCCCCGCCGCGGCCGCAACAGGCCGCTGGTGGTCTTGAGCATGGTGCTCTTACCGGCCCCGTTGGCGCCGATGATGGTCACGATTTCGCCCTTGTCGACGGTGATGGAGACGTCCCTGAGGGCGCGGATCTGTCCGTAATAGGTGTTGACGTTTTCAACCTCGAGCATCGACATGAAACGTTCCTCGCAGTGCGGTGATGTGGCCCCCCGACCGTCAGCGGCCGGCGGCCGAATCGGCGGTGGCCCCGGCTTGAGCGGCGCCCCCTCGGCCGAGATAGGCTTCAATCACCTGGGGGTTGTTCTGGACTTCCACCGGCGAGCCCTCGGCGATCTTCCGGCCGTAGTCGAGCACGCTCACGGTTTCCGAAATCCCCATGACGACCCGCATCTGGTGTTCGATCAGGATGATGGTGATCCCGAGTTCATCCCGCAGGTGGCGAATAAAGTCCATCAGGACCTGCGACTCCCTGGGGTTCATCCCGGCGGCGGGCTCGTCGAGCAGCAGCACCTTGGGCCGGGTGGCCAGGGCGCGTGCGATCTCAAGGCGCCGCTGGTCGCCGTAGGGAAGGTTCTTGGCCAGGAAGTCGCCTTTGCCGGCCAGGCTGACGAACCGCAAAAGCTTCAGCGCCTCTTCGTTGGCCGCTTTTTCCTCCTTGCGGGTGGCTGGAGATCCTATGACGATTCCGAAATAGTTGGCGCGCAGGTGGCTGTGCAGGCCGACGAGGATGTTTTCGATGGCGGTGAGGTTGGGGAAGAGACGGATGTTCTGGTAGGTGCGGGCGATGCCGTGGCGCACGATTTGATCGGGAGAAAGTCCGACCAGGGAGGTGTTTTCCAGGAGGACTTCGCCGATCTCCGGCCGGTAGAAGCCGGTGATGCAGTTGAACAGGGTCGTTTTGCCGGCCCCGTTCGGGCCGATCACGCTGTGAATGCTCTGTTCCTTGACGTCGAGGTCGATGCCCTCGATCGCGATCAGGCCGCCGAACTGCTTGGTCACGTTTTTGATGGTGACAACCGCCATGGAAACCTCCTACGACCTGTGGGAAAGCACCGCCTGGGCCTCTACCTCTTCGTTGCCGGCGTCAGCCTCGTGCAACTCACGCTTGCGGGTGGCCTCCGGCCACAGCCCTTCCGGCTTCAGCAGCATCATGGCCACCAGTGCCGCCCCGTAGACGAGCAGGCGGTATTCGGCAAACTCCCGCAGCAGCTCCGGCAGGCCGACCAGCGCAAAGGCCCCGACGATGACACCGGGCATGCTGCCGATCCCGCCGACGATGATCACGCAAATGATGTTGATCGAGATCATCACATTGAAGCTGTGCGGATAGACCGAGCCGATCTTCGAGGCGAAGATGGCTCCGCTCAGCGCCGAAAAGCCGGCCCCGGTGGCGAAGGCCAGCAGCTTGGTGGCCACCAGGTTGATGCCCATGGCCTGGGCCACATCCTCGTCCTCGCGCACGGCCATCCACGCCCGGCCGAGGCGCGAGTCGCGCAGCCGCCAGGAGATGTAGCCGACCAGAAAACAGCCGGCCAGAATCAGGTAGTAGACTCGCTGAGGCGTTGCAAACTCGAAGGCGCCGATGGCGGCTTTCGGGATCTTGCCGATGCCCTGGGCGCCTCCCAGCCAGGGCCGCAGGAAGTCGGAGAGCACCAGGATGCGGATGATCTCACCGAACCCGAGCGTGGCGATGGCCAGATAGTCCCCGCGCATCTTCAGCACGGGGACGCCCAGCAGGACGCCGGCGAGGATGCCGAAGAGGACGGCAAACGGCAGCGCCTGCCAGAAGTTCAGGCTGAAGAAACCCAACTCCGGAGACGTCAGGATGGCCACCGTGTACGAGCCGATGGCGAAGAAGGCGACGTAGCCGAGGTCCAGCAGCCCGGCGTAGCCCACGACGATGTTCAGTCCCAGGCCGAGCAACACGTAAAGACCTACGATGGTCATCACTTCGCTCAGGAAAAGTCCCAGCACCTGCGGCAGGACCATCAGGACGAAAGCGGCGAACAGTGCGGCCCCGATGCGCAGCCTCCGGCCCTTCTCGGGGGGCAGAGCCGATATCCGGCCGCGCACGGCGGCGCCCTTGCCGGCCCAAAAACCCGCAAGCGCCGCGGCCAGGACAAACACCAATAGCGCCCCGGTGATGGACAGCCCGTTCCCGGGAAAGAGCAGGTCGTTGAGGGCGGCGGTGGGTTCCCAGGCGGTCAGGATCGGATAGATCATGTCCTGGAGCATCCCGATGACAGCGACACTGCTGGCACCCGCGATCACCGCTCGCCGGGCGATCCCCGGCAGCAGGCCCAGCACCGCCGCGCCGAGTCCGATCAGGGCGCCGGCCAGAAAAATAAGGCCGATCCCCGTCGCAAGGTCCTCCTGCCCGAAGGTCAGGATCATGAACAGCCGCGGTGAGGCGTTGATGAGAACCTGCCGCATGTTGATGGCGTGTCCCAAAAGGACGAGCAGCGTCAGCATGACGGCCATGACCAGAGCGGATGTCAGGCCGGCGGCAAGGGTCGGGCCGATGCCCCGCGCGGTGGCGCGGCCGGCCGCCATGTAGGCGATGAAGACCGCCGTGAACAGCAGCAGGATCTGTCCCATGGAGATGACGTCGCCGATGATCTCGCGCTGGCTGAAGGCTTCGACCATTCCGATGAGGGACAGCAAGATGAGGCTGACGCCTCCAATCAGGCCTAACCGGATTCCGGGAAACTTCCGATTTGCAGCCGGTTTCATGGGCAACCCATCCTTTCCGGATCTTCTCATGCCTTCTTGACGGCCAATCGCTCACCCAGGATGCCGGTCGGGCGGAAAATAAGCACCAGCACCAGCAGGGTGAAGGCAATGGCGTCCTTCAGCTGGTAAGGGGCCACGATGCCCAGACCGTCCAGAAACAGGCTCGGGCCGATGGATTCCACCAGCCCCAGGAAAATCCCGCCCAGCATCGCGCCGGGGACGTTGCCGATCCCCCCGAGCACCGCGGCCGTGAATGCCTTGATGCCGGGGATGAACCCCATGAAGAAGTGGACCTGCTTGAACATGATGGCGTAAAATACGCCTGCCGCGCCGGCTGCCGCGCCGCCGATCATGAAAGTCATGGAGATCATGCGGTCGACATCGATGCCCATCAGGGCGGAGGCTTCCATGTCCTCCGACACCGACCGGAGGGCCTTGCCCAGCCGGGTGCGCTGCGTGAACTGGTAGAGCGCAACCATCAGCAGGGCCGCCGCGACGATGACCAGCAGTTGGTACCTGAGGATATGGATCGGGCCGAGGTTCATATGGCCTTCCAGACCCTTGATGACCGGGTAGGCCTGGAAACCAGAGCCGTAGAGGCCCCGGAACACGTACTGCAGAAAAAAAGAGGCCCCAATGGCCGTGATGAGCGGCACTAGGCGCGGGGCGTCGCGCAGGGGACGGTAGGCGATGAGTTCCAGCAGATAGGCGATGAGGGTGGAGGTGGCCATGGAGATGATGAAGACCAACACCATGCTGATCACCGGGTGGGAATCCAGCATCCCGCTGCGGTAAAAGTAGGCCGCAAAGTAATAGGCGGTGTAAGGCCCGCTCATGAACACCTCGCTGTGGGCGAAGTTGATCATGCGCAGCACGCCGTACACCATGGTGTAGCCCATTGCGATCAGGGCGTAGATGCTGCCCTGGGCCAGACCGAAAATCAGGAAGTCGAGCCACTGGCTGCCCGTGTAAGTGCCCTTGGCCAGGGTCGCCACGGACCCCCAGAACATCAGCACCAGCAAAACCCCTCCGATGAGCCACATGACGATGTCGGTGGGGGTCATTTTTTCTCGGATGCGTTGTAGCATAATCCTCATACCTTGCGGTTTGGTTCCGGCATGCGTGACGGCGAGCAGGCCGGAGGGCCTGACTCTCATCCGGCGTACGGTGCGGCGGCCGGAAGCGTGCTGGGTTCATGCAGCAAGAGCCGGGCGCCTGGGCGGGGCCCGGCTCTTGCTGTCTGCGGCTGAGAATCCGGATCATGCCGCTACCCGGCAGTTGCTTCTTGCAGGGGGGCGGCTTACCTACCCCCCCGCCCGCCGCCTTTCACGGGCCGGCGGCGGGGGAGGGCAACTCACGAGACCGTTCCGATCAGTAAGGCTTCCAGAACGGGGTTTCCGGGTTGACCAGCTTCTTGATGTTCTCGGCGGTCTGCTTGTACACGGCGATGTGGGGATCCGCGCAGTCGCCGTATTTGTCGCAGGTGATGGTCCCGGTCAGCCCCTTCATGCCCTTGGTGGCATAAAGAGCATCGCGCAGCTTTTGGCGGCAGACGTACAGGGTGTCACCATCCTTGACCGCCGTTTTTTCGATGGCATGGAAGATCATCATGGCTGCGTCGTAAGCCTGGGCGTGGAACGGCGCGATCGGTTTTTCACCGTATTTCTTCTGGTGCTTGGCAAGGAAGTCCTTGTAGCCGGCGGCGTAAGCCGAGAAATCCGGGCTGGAGTGGAACATGCCGACCGCGGCGTCACCGGCGGCCTTGTAGAAATCCGGCGAGAAGGACCCGTCGGCGCTCATCAGGTAGACTTTTTCGAGTCCGGCCACTTCCTTCGCCTGGCGGGTGATGTGCCCCGCGGCGGCGATGAAGACCGGGTAGTAGATGAACTCGGGATGGCCCGTGGCGATTTTGGTCAGGACCGGCCGCATATCGGTGTCGGTCGGAGCCACGGCTTCCTGGGCCGTGATGGTGCCGCCCAATTTTTTGAAGGTATCGGCGAACACCGCCTGCAGTTGCTCGGCGTACACGCTGCCGTCGTGGATGGTGGCGGCCTTCCTGACCCCCAGCTTTTTATAGGCAAAATCGGCGGCGACCGCACCCTGGACCTTGTCGTTATGGCAGGTCCGCAGGTAGCCGTCGTACTCCGGGCCGCGCTTCGGGTCGGTCAGGTACGGAGCGGTGTTGGAGGGCGAAACCGTTGCGATGCCCGCCTTCCAGAGGATCGGCACCCCGGGTTTGGCGGCGCTCGAGCAGTTGGAACCGATGGCCGCGACCACGGTCGGGTCGGAGGCAATCTTGGTGGCCGCCGCCTGGCCGCCTTCGGGACCGCAGCCGGTGTCCTGGCCGGTCAGCTTGATGGGGTGGCCAAGCAGCTTGCCGCCCTTGTCCTGGATGGCGATTTCAACTCCGCGCTTGGTATCCTCCCCCAAGGACGCATCCGCGCCGGCCACGACGAACCAGTAGGCGATGTGGATCGGCTGACCCTTCTTAATGGCGACGCATCCAAGCGGATCCTTGGGCGGAGCCGCATGGGCTGCGCTCATCAAGGCGAACCCGAAAATCAAGGCCACTGCGACAACGAGAGCGAAACGACGATTCATGGCTGCCTCCTTTGACAAAAACATGGTTGTTGGGTGAGGAGTTTATGGCCCTCCACGCACGGAGGAAGGCAACGTGTAAAACCCCCGGTTATGTAACGCGCGCAATCTACTAAACGAACTTCATTCTGTCAAGGCTTCTATAACGAATCGAATTAAACTATTCCCGCTTCGCTCAGCGGCTTTTTATCCAACACCCGTTGCGGGGTGAAAATTGAAAGATCAAGCGACAGCGGCCGGTCGAGAATGAGCTCAGACAGGTAGCGGCCCACGGCCGGCCCCTGCTGCAGGCCGTGCCCGGAGAAGCCGGCGGCAAGATACAGCCCCTTGATCTCGGGCCACTCGCCCAGGATGGCGTTGCCGTCCAGGGTGTTGACGGCGTAGAGCCCGGCCCAGCCGCGCACGAGCTTGAGCCGGTCCCAGGCCGGCACGAACTCGGCCAGTTCCGGCCAGAGGATGTCCATGAATCGCTGCTCGTCCCAGGTAAAGTTGAAGCCTACCGGGTCCTCCGGCATGGATTTTCCGAGCAGGATCAGGCCGCCGGTTTCGGAGCGGAAATAAAGCCCCGACAGCAATACCGTGAGCGGCAGAGGACGGTCGGACTTGACCGCGGTATCCAGGGCGAACACCTGGCGCTTGACCGGTGTTACCGGCAGCTTTACTCCGGCGGTTTCGGCGATCCGGGCCGCCCACGCGCCGCCGCAGTTGACGACGCAGTCAGCCGCGAGGGTTCGCCCGTCGGCAAGCTCGACCCCGGCGGCCCGGCCGGATTCGGTGCGGATCTTGACGACCTCGCCGGTGAGGTAGTTCGCCCCGAACGACCGGGCCTTGGCCTTGTAGGCCATCAGGGCGGCATAGGCATCGAAATGCCCGTCGTCCGGCCCGAAGGTGGCCCCTATCAGGCCTTTCGTTTCATACAAAGGATAATGCTGCTTGATTTCGTCCGGCGACCACCACTCGACCCGGCATCCCAGACTGCGCTGCAGATCGAATGCGCGCCGGGCGGCCGCCAGGTTTTGTTCGTCGACCAGGAACAGGTTGCCCTCGCGGTGAAAATAAATCCGGGGTTTGCGGTCCTCGACCGCCATGCCCTCCTCGAAGCCTTCCAGCACGTGAAACGCATACTGGGAGATCTGGATATTCTCCTTGAGGCTGAACTGGATGCGCACGTTGCTCATGGAAAGGGTGGTCGAGGCCTGGGCATAGGAGGGGTCGCGTTCCACCACCGCGACCTTGAGCGCCGGGTCGGCTTTTGTCAGATAATAGGCGGTGGCGCAGCCCATGATGCCGCCGCCGGTGATGAGGACGTCATAGGTCTGATCATTTTTCATTTGGCTTGAATCCTCAACTAACCCGTATGCCCTGGGCGGGCCCAACGAAGGATGAAAATGAGTTTCTCTTTCAGTAACGACGCAAGTGGCGAGGGTTCAGGGTTCGGGGTTCAGGAAAAAAGCAGTTTCCGGGGCCTGATCGCCGCCGGCCCCCATCGACCCTGCCTGCGCCGAGCCTTCGGCAGGCAGGCATGCGGGAGGAGGGCGCGAACGATGGCGCCTCCCTCTTTGATTGCCTGAACCCGGAATCCCGATACCCGAGCAGCTACCATTTTCATATAAAGCACAACAGGTATGAATCAGGCCGCCTTCGGCGGGCTGATTCATAGGGGCAGCCAAGTCCCGATCCCCTTCTCCTTGGCCCGCGCGAAGATCAGCGGGGCCACCGCCATGTCGTCGATGGCGAGCCCCAAATTGGCGGTCATGGTGCGCTCCCCGGGGGTTTCGCGGCCCTTCTTCCTGCCGGTGACCAGTTCCCCGAGGTCGGCGTGGATCGGCGGGATGTTCTGGAAATACCCCATGGACTGGTAGAGCCTGAGCTGGGGGATATCGTCCGTGCAGAACTTGGCGGCCTGGGCCATAGCCTCGCGGCTCCAGTAGGAATCGTAGTCCACAAGCGAAGCAAAAGCCCCCTCGTCCAGCCAGCCCGCCTGAATGGTGGCATGAGGCACTTTCAGGATCGGTCCGGCCGTCGCCACGATGTCGCAGCCGCTCACGGCCTCGCGGGGCGTTTGCACTGCGACCACCTCCACCTTGAGCTGCCGGGTCATTGCCGCGGCGTAGCGCCGCGCCGATTCGGCGTCCTTGTCGTAAGCCAGGATTTTCTTCAGCGGGAAGGTTTCCGTGAAGGCCTCGGCGTGGCTCTGGCCCTGGACCCCGCAGCCGAGCATGCCCATCACCGAGGAGCCCGGTCGGGCCAGTCGGCGGGCGGCGACGGCGCTGGCGGCTCCCGTGCGCTTGGCGGTGATCCAGACGCAGTCCATGACGGCCAGCGGCAGCCCGTTCTCGACGTCGTTGTAGATCAAAAGCCCGCTGATGTAAGGCAGCCCCTGCTTATGATTTTCAGGGAACCCGCTCACCCACTTGACGCCGGCGGACTTCAGGTCCTGGATGTAAGCCGGCATGGCGTGGATGAAGTTGTCACCGCCGCCGGGGTGGACCCCGGGCTTGGGCGGCATCTCGGTGCGGCCCTCGCCCTTGGCGCGGAACGCGGTCTCGACGGCTGCGATGATCTCGGACATGGAAATACCCACGGCCGCCACATCCGCCTGTGATAGGTAGAGCAGTCGATTCCCTGCCATAGGGCCTCCTGTTTTTCAATCAAGGTGAAGTAAGGTGAAATTCGGCCTGAGCTATAGCGGCAGAGCGCTCGACCTGTCAAGGATTAAGCGATCCCCCGGGGCGAATGCTCCGATGGATTGCCTTGACCCTGGTGTCGGGGCCACTCTATAGTCACCCTGCGGATGAATGGGCCGCAACCCACTTAATGTTGACGAGGGTGGAAGGTTTAATCCGAACCAACGAGCAGAAGAGGTCGAAGATGGAACGATTCATCTAAACGCGGCTTTTTATCGCAGTCCCTTCAACCGGTCTATCCGGCTCGTGATCTCGGTGATGCGGATGCCGTATTTTTCGCTGCGGACCACCACTTCGCCGCGGGCGATCAGGACGTCGTTGGCGAGGATGTCGACCGGCTCGCCCTCGAGCTTTGCCAGCTTGACCGGCGACCCGGGGCCGAGCCTTAGAAGATCCTGAATCGGAATCTTGGTGCGGCCAAGCTCCACCGTGAGCTCCACCGGGATGTCGAGCAGTATCTCGAGGCCGAAGTCCTCCGGCGCGGGGGTGGGCTCGTCCTTGCCGGGTGCGGCCGGCAACGTCGGGGGAGCTTGCATGGCGGGGCGCGGCGGCGCGGAGGGTGCCGGCCGCTTGGCCTCCGCCGGGGCCTCCGGCGATGCGGGGCGTTTCTCAGGCTCTTGGGGTGTCTCCCTGTCCTCGGCCTGGGAGTCCACGACCTCGTAGTGAATGCCCTTGCCCGCCTGGGCGGCGGTCTTCACCAGGTCGGATATCTTGATGCCCATTTCCACGAACACCGTCCGACCCTCGCACTGGAAGGCGTAGCGCTCGTAGCGTTCGAGGCTGAGAGATTCGATCATGAAGTCCGACCCGCTGATGCAGGACGGCGTGGAGAGGGCGCAGCGCAGTCCGGCGTCCGTCAGGGCGGATTTGAGGTTGCCGCCGACGATGTTGCCGAGCTCGCCGAGAAGGTCTTCGATTTCGGCATGTCCTTCGATCTCCTCCGGCTCCATGCCCAGCATGTTTGCCACCATGATGCGCGCAAGGTCCTCGGGGACATGCACGCTGACGATGCCGGTGGCGTCACCGGCAAAACACACCGAGGCGACATCGCGGACTCCGGTGAGGCTGGATGCCGCCACGGCCTCCACGGGCTCCAGCTTGAGCGACAGCATGGTGTCGAAGACATTCGCCGCCGCCTCGCTGAGTCGGGTCTTGTAATCCAGGGCCTTGAGCTTTTCGATGTCCACACCCGGCAGGCGGCTCATCGCCTCCGGCGAGCTCAGATCGGTGACGCCGTCGGCACCCTCCACCATTTTCAGTCCGACCTCGACGATCAGCACGTGCTCCGCATGCTGGAAGGCAAACCGCTCGAAGCGGTCCATGCTCAGGGATTTGATGCTGAAGTCGGTGCCGTAGGTGATGGAGGGCGTGGAAAGAACACAGGCATGGCCTGCGTCGTTGAGAGCGGACTTGAGGTTGCCGCCGACGATGTTGGTGATTTCCGCGAGCAGGTCCCGGATGTCGCTGGCAGGGTCCACCTCCTCGGGTTCCATCCCGAGCAGGCCGGCCGCCATCAGCCGCCCGAAATCGATGGTGGTCTGGACATTGAAAATGCCGTTGACGTTGCCGGCGAAATTGAGGGTCCCCACGACGCGCGCGATGCCGAATCCGGGAGGAGGCTCCACGTCGACCGGCCGGATCTCCAGCGTGAGCATGGTGCCGAACGTCTCGACGACGGAGGCGCTGACATGGGCCTTGAGGTCAAAATTGTCGATTGCGCTCATAAGCTGAGGAACACGCCCGCTTTGCTGACGATGACCGGGGAGCATCCGCTTCAATCGGAAAACCGGTCGTCGCGGGGCGCCAGCCTCGGCGGCAGACGCCCATGAAGTGTCGAATTTACTTAACTTTTATGATATTACAATAGGGCGGAAACCTCAACATCAAATTTGCTTTCCCGTGCGGTATTTAGCTGCCAGCGTACGCATCTGCTTCGCAAAATCCGCTGCGCTGTAGTTACCTGCATATTTCATGACGATCTCGCCCTCAGGGGAGAGGAAGAAAACAGTTGGGATGCGCAGTACCTTGTATGCCGCCATGGTGTCGGGGTTCTGGTCCGTATCCACGTAGATGTTGACCAGTTGCTTCGAGGCCGCGATGACCCGCTTGTCCGACCAAACGTATTTTTTAAGCTCCTGACACGGGCCGCACCAATCGGCCGTGAAATAGACCAGAGCGGGTTTCCCCGATTCCCGGGCCAGGCGCAGCCCGTCGGGATAATTTTTGACCCAGTCGATCTTGCCGGCGGGCTCCTGCCCGGAGGCCGCAAAACAGCCTGCGGCTGTCAGCACAAGCAACATCAGCGCGAGACCTTTTATCAAGCCTGTATTCTCCCCGAATTTTTGCCGCCCAGCTATGATGGCTTCGTAAAAAACCCAATTTCGGCGTTGCGCTTCATCACGCAGTCGCTGCGGCGTACTTTAAGTACGCCTCACTCCGCGGGATTCGCGCGCCTTGAACTTGGGCTTTTTACAAAGCCATCGATTATGATGACTTTTTACGAGTCCATCAGCTATTAAACACGAATTAATATACGGACAGTCCCGGCGATTCAGATCTTGAGCCGTTCAAAAGGGTCGCGCTCCCATTCCGGGGTGCCCGCTTCCGTGGCAGCGGAATCCGGCCCGTTAAAATCGGCCGTGATCAGGCTGTCGCACATGGCCTTGATTTTCGCCGCGACCGGCACGTGGTCCGGGTGTTTCTGGTAACGCTCCAGCGCCGGGAGGTTGGCGAAGAGCGACACCAGACAGAAATCATAAGAGCGCTCCGAACGGACGATGTCCCGGCCGAACTCGTACATTTTGATGTCCATAATCTTGTTCGGGAGCTCATCGAGGCGTTGCTCAAGTTCGCGTATCTCCGCGTCGCCGACTGCGGGTTTGAATTTCATCAGGACCACATGGGTGATCATCGACACACCACTCCTTGACATCCCGGCTTCCGCAGAAGCCGCTTCTAAAATTCACCCACCCTCTTTGCTAAAGGGGGCGCAAGGGGATTTCGTTGTACCGTCAGAATGGCACAACGAACCTTCACCGGTTTTTTACGGGTTCCTATTTAATGGCCGGAATCCAGTCTGATTTTCCCTCAAGCCGAACGGCCACGTCGGTGAACCATACACGGAAGCTGGCATCCGGGCCCTGACGGTTCAGGGAAAGTTCCAGCGGCCCGACTTTGTGGTAATCCTCCCAGGTGGTGATCCGCGTCGGCTTGGGGCCGCCGCCCTTGCGGTAGACCCACTGCACGATCCGGTCGGAATCGTTGACATACAGTTCGTAGACGTCGCCCGGGGTGTAGCCCTCGGTCTTCGGGTAGCTGACGACGATGCGATTGGCTTTGCCGGTGCCGATGGGCAGGTTCGCCGGCGCATCGTCCGCGACGACCGTCGCCGACTGATCCCAGTAGAGGCGCAAGGGGAAGATCAGCCAGTAGTTGTCGTTGACGAACGCGGGATCGATCTTTTTGACCTGCTCGGTCGGCTGGCCGGTCAGGATGGCGCGTTCATAGCTGACGGTCCCCCCCTGCTCGGCCGTGCCCATGAACGTGACGCGGTCGGTTTTCGGCTCCCAGGACCAACTGCGGCTGATGACCTTGTCGCCGATCTTCACGTTGAAGGTGTAGCGCAGCTCCTCGACCTGGTCGAAATTCTTGATTCCATAGGCATCGGCCAGGCGATCGCGGGGTGACGTTGAATTGGAATGCGTCCAGCCGGCGCAGCCGAAAGCCAACAGAGCCAAGACGCCGGTGATCCACATGGGCTTGAAAACTTTTTGAACGGTTGTCATGGCAGGCCTCCAAATTCATAAGTTGCGGGCGCGGGTGCCCGGTGTGAAGAGATTTAAAATTGTGTTGAATATAAGGATCAACGGCGGAAGGGGAAGGCCCCGGCAGGAATTAGTTTTTCTCTTTATGATGGCTTCGTAAAAAACCCAATTTCGGCGTTGCGCTTCATCCCGCAGTCGCTGCGGCGTACTTCAAGTACGCCTCACTCCGCGGGATTCGCGCGCCTTGAACTTGGGCTTTTTACAAAGCCATCGATTATGATGACTTTTTACGAGTCCATCATTTATGGGGTTGGGGTATTCGGATTTGGATCATTGAACGGCGCTATTTCGCCGATCGGTGGGGGTGCTTGCGCGCGTGGACGATCTGATTTTTAAGCTCGCTCAGAATGAAACTGCTTGTGAGGCTGCGGGTGATTTCCTCATCGCTGGGTGCCGTGCCTAGGGTGGCCTGGGCGTGTTTGCGTAAGGCGTCGAGGCCCTCTCCGATCGCCTCGATGAAATAGCCGGACCGGGCCAGGATGTTGCGTTGGGCGGCGCCTGTCAGGTTGATTCTCAGGGACAGGCGCGGGGCGACGAAAAGCGCAGGGGCTTCTCCGGCGTTGGGCGGCCTGTGGCGCAGGTAGTTAAGCTGGTTGGTGACCTCGTCGAGGGTGAAGTAGGATTTCAGGACGGATGCGATCTCCTGCTGAGTGGGCTCGGCACCGGTCGCCTGTTCGGCAAACCGCATCAATGTCAGGATCGCTGATGTCGTACTATCATTCAGCTTGATCACGCTGCACCCCGAACCCGGCTGCTCCCGGCAGGCATGGGGAAGGTTTGAAACACGCCGCCACGCAGAACCGCGTGGGCAGGAAACACCCGAAGGCCGGGCGTTTCCTGCCCACGGTTTTACAGACTGTTGATAAACGAGCATCGGGCCGTCCGACAAGGCGGGCGGCGTTTTAAAAAGCGCAGCCTATGCAGCGATTAGGTGCGCATTTACAAAAGCCGCGCTGCGCAGGATCACGGTCTCGGGCCCGGATTTTCGACACCCTGTTTAGCTGCTCGCCGGAGATGAACTCGGATGGCGCGCGCAAAAGGGCGAGGCCGGAGGACGCTAAAACTCGCCCAGCGGCCGTTCAAACGTCCATTCGAAAGGGGTCGCGACGAGCATCTGGGTGGATTCATTCGTGTTGCCGCCCCAATACGCAAAGGGGTAGCTCACGACCCACACCACGGAGCCCACCGCGGTGGCGACCACGCCGATCGGTCGCATGAACAGGGTGTCCCAAATCATCATCCCGCCGGTCGGCTTCTCAGGCGCCAGATATTCATCCGCGAATGCGGCCGGACCCAGGGGCCCGATCGAAAGCGCCGCGATGACAAGCACCACCACCACGATTTTCCTGAATCCGAGCATAACATCCTCCTTGTATCCAAATTTCATTTGAACACCCTGTTGGTTACAGATGGAAACATGTTACCTGTCGCACGCCGGGCCAGGTTCGAAACCGCCACCTCACCTTCCTGCATGCGGAACAGGTTGAACACATCCCGAGTTGAGAGTATTATACCGCAGAATCGACTGGAATTTCAAATCTTTTAGCTATTCTCATCCATTTCAACGTGTTGTCTGAGATCGACGCCGCGCCGGTGGGGCGTGCGCGGGGAGTGGAAAGCGATGACGCCGTCTAAAGAAATCGCTATCGAAGTGGCCGTTGCCATGCCGGTGCACGGAACTTTCACCTATCGTGTGCCGGAGGGTCTGGCCCGGCAAGCCTCGGCCGGCACGCGGGTCCTGGTGCCTTTCGGGCGCCGCCGCGCGACCGGCTACGTGCTGGGACCGGCGACTTCGACCGACCGGACGGACATCAAGCTCATCATGGACGTGCTGGATGAATGCCCGGTTTTCCCCGGCACCATGATCCCTTTTTTCCGCTGGGCCGCCGATTACTACAAGCACCCGCTCGGCCAGGTCATCGAGACCGCGCTGCCCGGCGGCCTGACGGTATCCGAGTCCGCCGTTTTTTCCACAACGGAGTCAGGCCGGTCCGCCATGCGGCACGCCACGGCGAGCGCAGCGGAACGGCGTGTGCTTGAGGTGCTCGGTGGGGACGGCCTTCGCCCTCCTGAGCTGCGCGCGCGACTCGGGCAGGATTTTTCCGAAGCGGTGCTGTCCTCTCTTGTGCGCCGCGGGTTGGTTTTGCGCGAGGCCAGGCTGCGGGGCGCCCGGGTGAAAACCCTCCAGGAACGCCGCGTGCGTGCGCGGCAGGGAGATCACCCACGGCAGAGCCTGTCCGCGAAGAAACGCCTGGTTCTCGATGCGCTCGGAGAGGCCGGTGATCTGGCGGTCCGGGAGTTGGACGACCTTGTCCCGCGCGCCGCAGCGCATCTGCGCGTTCTGGAAAAGTCCGGGTATCTTGAGATCTATTCCAGGCGGATCTACCGGGACCCGTTCGGCGCGCCCATCGTTTCCGATGTGGCGCCCCGGCTGACTGCCGAACAGGAAACCGTGGGGGCTGCCGTCGCCGCCGCCCTGGGGCAGGGCTTTCATACCTTTTTGCTCAACGGCGTGACCGGCAGCGGCAAGACCGAAGTCTATCTGCGGGCGGCGGCCTGCACACTGCAGGCGGGCCACTGCGTGTTGGTGCTGGTCCCGGAAATCGCCCTGATCACCCAGACCGAACGACGCTTTCGCGCCCGCTTCGGGGATTGTGTCGCCGTGCTTCACAGCGGCCTTTCCGAGGGGGAGCGCTATGACCAGTGGAGCCGCATCCTGCAGGCAGAGGCCCGCATCGCCATCGGCGCACGCTCGGCGGTCTTCGCGCCGCTTTCCGATATCGGCCTCATCATCGTCGACGAGGAGCACGATGCCTCCTACAAGCAGGAAGGGGGGCTGCACTACAATGCGCGGGACCTGGCCGTGGTCCGAGCCCGGCAGAGCGGCTGCCCGGCGCTGCTGGGCTCTGCCACGCCCTCGCTCCAATCCACCTTCAACGTCCGGACCGGGAAATACACCGAGCTCAAGCTGACCTGCCGGGTCGAGGCGCGCCCGCTGCCCGAGATCCGGGTGGTGGACCTGCGGCAGTGCAAGGACCTGCGCGGCCCGGGCCGCTTCATCAGCGGTGAGCTGAAGCAGGCCATGGCCGAAACCCTCGGCCGCGGTGAACAGGTCCTGCTCTTTCTCAACCGCCGGGGGTTTGCCAGCTTCCCTGTCTGCGCGTCCTGCGGCAGCGCGCTGCGCTGCCGGAACTGCGACATCTCCCTCACGCTGCACCAGTCGGCCAACGCCTACCAGTGCCACTACTGCGGCTTCAGCCGGCCGGCGACGGCGGCCTGCGAGACCTGCGGGTCCGACAAGATCAAGCGCCTGGGACTGGGCACCGAAAAGGTGGAGGCGGCGGTGGCAGCCCTTTTTCCGCAGGCCCGCATCGCGCGGATGGACCGCGACACAACCCAGCGCAAAGGCGCCATCGTCGGCATTCTCAAGCGCCTGAGCGCGGGCGACATCGACATCCTGGTGGGCACGCAGATGGTCGCCAAGGGCCACGACTTTCCGGACATCACCCTGGTGGGGATCCTGTGCGCCGACCTGTCCCTGAGCTTTCCCGATTTCCGGGCCGGGGAGCACACCTTCCAGCTGCTGGCACAGGTGGCCGGCCGGGCCGGCCGTGGCGAGCGACCGGGCCGGGTGATCCTGCAGACGTACAATCCCGACCATTTCAGCATCCGGACGGCTCGGGACCAGGATTACGATGCCTTTTACGGGCAGGAGATCGAGTTCCGCCGGGCGCTCGGCTACCCTCCCGTTACCCGGTTGGTCCAGCTGCGCATCTCCGCCCAGGACCCCCGCCGGGCGAAGGCGGGGGCCGAGGGCCTGGGCCGGCACTGCCGGGCGCTGCAGGCGGCAGACCCGGGATTTGCGCGGGCCATCACCGTCATGGGGCCGGCTGCGGCCGCACTGGCGCGAATCGCCGGACTTCACCGTTGGCAGATTCTTCTGAAATCACCCGACACCGGGCCGCTGCACCGGTTTGTGGAGCGGCTCTTGGCCGAGCACCCGGGCAGCTTCAACAGTCGCCAGGTGCGGGTGGTGGTCGACGTGGATCCGCTCTTCCTGATGTGAACAGCGGGCGCATGTTTCCAGACCCATTGCGAAATCATCACCCATGGCTGGAATCTGAAAATGGGTCCGGTCATGGTCCGGCGGCTTGACTTTGACCCGGGGGCCATCTAAAATTATCGGGTAATGACACGATAACACAGCAGAGGAGAAAATGGCGTGATGACGAAACGAATGCTGGTCTTTTTGATCGCGATTGCCCTTTGCGCGGGGTTCACCGTGCCGCTTGCAGCTTCGGATAAACCGGCCTTGGTGCCGGGCAGTGCCGACTCCCCCGCCATCTTTTTCCCGGAAAAAGTTTTTGCGTTCCAGCCCGTGGTCGAAGGCGTCAAGGTGATTCACGACTTCGTAGTGATGAACAAGGGAGCAAGCATGCTCGCCATCCAAAACGTCCGGACCGGCTGAGGGTGCACGGCTGTCTCTTTTCCGAGACAGATCCCTCCCGGGGGCGAGGGAAAAATCACGATCAAAGTCGATACCGCCGGCTACGGCGGGAGGTCCATAGACAAATCCGCCGAGGTCCTCACCAACGACCCGAAAGAACCCGTGGTGCAACTGATGGTGAAGGGACCGGTCGACAAATTCGCGACCATCAACCCACGTATGCTGAACCTGCGCGGGAACGTCGGAGAAGCGCTGGAGGGCACCGTGATCATCGTGCCCGATGAAAAATACCCCTTCAAAGTGGTGAGCGTCGGGGCCAAGGAGGGCAAAAACATCCAGGTTGCTTTGAACCAAACCAACTCCGGCGGGAAATTCGCCTATGCGCTTGTCGTGAAAAATCTCAAGGCGGACGCCGGCTCGTATTCCGACACGGTGGTCCTTAAAACCGACAGCAAGCTTCAGCCGGAGCTCGACGTGCGGGTGTACACCTACCTGCGGCCGCCGCAGCCGCCGGTCGAAAAGAAAGCCAACTGATATGAACGATGTGCGCGTGGTGGCCTTTGACTGCGACGGGGTCCTGTTCGACACCGTGGAGGCCAACCGCGCCTATTACAATTTTATCCTGGCCCATTTCGGACGTCCGACCATGGACGAGCACCAGCTGCGCTTTGTCCACATCCACACCGTTCAGCAGGCCGTGGCGCACTTGTTCGCCGACGCTGCGGACTGGCAGGCGGCCCTGGCCTTCCAGGCCTCCATCGACTACGGCCAATTTCTCAAATACCTCACGA
The DNA here is from genome assembly GCA_963785045.1 of uncultured delta proteobacterium. GTDB lineage: Bacteria > Desulfobacterota > Desulfobacteria > Desulfobacterales > SpSt-501 > SpSt-501. The sequence goes on from CAWAUC010000005.1 coordinate 291,205, forward strand.
TCGAGCCGTACCTGAAAGCTCTGCTGGACTGGATGCGCAGCCGTTACAAGACCGCCATCGCCACCAACCGCACCACCACGATGGACCGCCTCCTGCGCGAATTCGGGCTGGCGGACCGGTTTGACATGGTGGTGACCGCACTCGATGTCGAGCGGCCGAAACCGTTCCCGGATCCCCTGTTCAAAATCCTCTCGCGTTTCCGGGTCGAGCCTCGCCAGGCGGTGTTCGTGGGAGATTCGGAGGTGGATGAAGCGACGGCCCGGGCCGCCGGGGTCCCATTCGTAGCCTATCGCAACCCGGCATTGGAGGCGAGCTGGCATATCGAAAGCCTGAAGGACCTCGAAGGGTTCCTGCAGAGCTCGGGAAAGGCGTGAAGGTACGTGTAGTCCCTTAAGCGCCTATTCTGTGCAAAGTGGAGACCGTTTTGATTTCGAATTTAATTCCGGCGCGTCCGGGGTTGGGGGGTGTGGTGATGGTATCGGAAGTCAAGGCGGCCGGCACGCCAGATGCAGGCAAACCGGCCTCGGATTGGGATAACCGTCGGCTGTGCAGTGATGAAAATTGCATCGGGGTGATCGGTCGGGACGGCCGCTGCAAGGAGTGCGGCCGACCGTATGCCGCGGATGCGGGTGACGTGCCGCCGGCGGCGGCGGTTGTCGCAGCCCCCGCCGTTGCGCCCGAGATCCCCCTCGAAGCGCCGACCGTGGCCGCCGAAGCCGATGACGACTGGGAAAGCCGCCGTTTGTGCAGCGACGAAAACTGCATCGGGGTGATCGGTCCGGACGGCCGCTGCAAGGAGTGCGGCCGACCCTTTTCCGGGTGAGGACACTAAACAGAAAGCCAAGCGATGAAGTGCCTGCCGATTGAAGGCCGCGTCGACGTCTGCGTGAGCGTGGACGTGAAGCTGATCTACCGTACGCCCGGGCGGGGGGACCTGCGGGCCGAGCTCATCCGCAAAGAGGCGCAACTCAAGGCCCGGTTTATCGGCTCCCAACACGAGGCGGCCATCGCTGAAACCGTTCGCCAGGCGCTGGCGACGGAAGCCCTGGATGCGGAGTAAAGGGCAACGCGCAAAGCTCACATTCCCCAGCGTTGATGGGGTCCCAATAAGTCATCCGAACAGATGGCTTTGTAAAAAGCCCAAGTTCAAGGCGCGCGCTCTAACGACCACCCGCCGCGCGGGTGGCTTGGATTTTCGGCCAGCGGCCGAAAAGACAAAAGCACGTCAGTGCTTGCAACGTTACGTTTGCGAAAGCAAACAATCCCGTGGAGTGAGGCGTACGTGCAGTACGCCGCAGCGACAGCGGGATGAAGCGCAACGATGAAATTGGGCTTTATACAAAGCCATCAGGGTTCCGCACTCCCCTCCTGCCCGTGCTCCGCCTGCATCGGCAGCGTGATGGTGAACACGGCCCCGCCCCCCGGCGCATTTGCCGCTGTGATCCTGCCGCGATGATCCTCGATGACGCCCTGGCAGATGGCCAGGCCAACCCCCATGCCCATGGGTTTCTTGCTCGTGAAGAAGGGGTCGAAGATGCGGTTGAGATCCGCGTCGGCAATCCCCGGCCCGCTGTCTTTCAGCTCCAGCACGAATTCATTGTCCCGGTTAAAGGTCCTGATCGCAATTTGCCCCAGGGTCTCCGGGGCGAGTCGAGCACGCTCGAAATACTCGGGCGCCCCCGTGATGGCTTCCACCGAGTTGTTGATGAGGTTCATGAGCACCTGTCCCAGTTGCTGGGGAGAGGCGATGAGGGTCGAATTTTTGGCCTCAAGCGACAGCTCCGAAGTGATCATGTTTTTCAGGAGCAGGCTGCGGACGAGGGCGAGGGTGTTTTTGACGACCTGGTTCACGTCGATCATCTGCTGCTTCTCCTTGCCGGGGCGGTTTAGATCACTGAGGTTTTTGACCGTGTCCCGGATGCTGTTGAAGGCGCTTTTGACCAGGTCGAGCTTGCGCTTCAAATACTCGTCGCCGTCGTAAGTGGTGCGCATGACGTTGAGCAACGCGCTGATCCCCTGCAGCGGCGAGTTGATCTCGTGGGCGATGGAGGCGGCCAGCTGCCCGGTGGCCGCCAGGCGCGCGGAGCGGATGAGCTGCTCTTGCATTAGCTTGGTCTGGGTGGTCTCCCGGGCCACGCACAGGAAGCTGGGCGTGTTCAGATAGATTACGTAGCGGCAGTTGATTTCGTAGGGGATCACGGCACCGCCGGCCTTGGTCTTCAGGCTGATCTCGCAGCGGGACTCTTTTTCACGCCGGGCCGTCTCCATCAACGTGCCAACCCGACCTGCCTGGTCGGGGACCGCCAGGTCGGTGAAAGGCAGTGCTGCCAGTTCGGACTTGGCGAACCCGGTGCGCTCCTCGATACGATCGTTGGACTCTATAAATTTCCCGTTGTAGCTGAGGATGAAGACCCCATCGCCGACATTGTCAAAGAGCTCCTTGTAGCGGAGGAGTTCTTCGGCTTGCTTGAACTCGGTGGTGTCGGTCGAGATGATCGTGGCCGCGATCACGCGGTGTTCCATTCGCAGGGGGCCGACTCGGAAGGTGTGCCACGTCTGGTTGTGCTGCTCGCCCATGCAGATTTCGAAGGTGCCGGTCAGACCGGTGCGGAAGACGCTGCCGACGATCTCCTTGGCGGTTTCCCGGGACTCGGCCGGCAGCAGGTCGTAGAGCCGACGATCGACGACCGCTTGCGGCGGCATGCCGAAAAACGCATGGTTGATGAACCGGATGACACCCTCCGGTGCCACCGTCATGATGGTGTCCGGCGCTGTTTCAACCAGCGAACGCCACAGTTCTTCGGACTCGTTCAGCTTCTGCCTGGCCTGGTTCAGGCGGGTGATGATCGACTGGGCGTGTGAGCCCAATATGACCAGCAGGCAGAGCACCACCGCGCGGATGTAAATGTCGTAGAGGCCCGGGCCGATGAGCTGGGCGATGAAGTTGAACTTGTTCGAGAAGAAGATGTTCAGGATTGAATCCAGGACCCAGTAGACCGTGGCTATCAGCACCACGGCCAGGACCATCGAATCCGCCAGCTTGCCGTCTTTCAGGGATTGCGCTTTCATGGTGCGATTCTTCCGTGAACGGTTTGGGTTATCGATGAGGGCCACAGATTGCCAATAGCACAACGCTTGCTGAAAGATAAGGCGTAAAAGGAATAGAGTGTACTCGGCGTTGCCGCCGGCCGGTTTAATTTTTTCGCTTTTTGTTGTATCGATAGCTACAAGACCAAACCGGCACACGCCCTGTGCCGGATGAATTATTGTAGCAATTTCTACAAATGCCTGGCGGAAGCGGCCAGCGGGACCCGGATGCCATGTCCACGCGTGCGATCCAATACCTGAAGCAACATAAGGTTTCTTTTGAAGTGATTCAATACGAGCATCTGCAGAAAGGGGCCGAGTTCGCCGCGCAGGCGACCGGCTTTCCCCTGGAGCAGACGGTGAAAACGCTGGTGGTTGATCTTGGGTCCGGCCGCCATGGCCTGGTGCTCGTGTCCGGCGACCGGCAGGCGGACATGAAGCGTGTGGCCCGGGCGTATGCGGTCAAACGGGCGGAAATGGTCGACACCGCGACAGCCGAGCGCCTGACCGGGTATCATGTCGGCGGCATCAGTCCGTTCGGGGTCCGGCAGGCGTTGCCGGTCCTGATGGATGCGATCATTTTGTCCCACGAAAAAATTCTGATCAATGCGGGCCAGAGAGGCACCATGCTCAAGATGTCGCCGGTGGACATCCGTTTCGGGCTGGGGTGCCTGGTCGCCGACGTCTCAGAGGGGTAAGCCGAAAATTGTTTTCGGCAGATATCGGAGTATGCCATTCATTCCTTATGCTGCCATGGGAGAAGGCAAGCAGGCTATACTTTGGCAACTAAACAGATCGAATGGCGTGGGTGCCACGAGGCCCGGTGGGGGGCGGGGCCGCTGCCGGCCGCAGACATCTGATCCGGGCCTCTGCGGGCGGCAGCCGGGCCGCTTAGAAATACCCGGAAAAGCCCCCAGATCACAGCCTCACGACAAAGACTTCCGCGCTGCCTGTGAGGGACTACTATAGAAACCCCTGGGGCGTTGTCGCGACCCAGGTGTCACTGTCTCCGGCCGGCAGCGGCCCCGCCCCCCACCGGGCCCTGCCGTTGTCGGCAGGCGATAGGAACGTTTCCCTTAGCTGCGCATGGCATATATGTAACCGCCGGAGTAACACTGATGGCTAAAAACCGCCGGTTGAAACCGCACCGAAGCATCCCTATCTTTTTCAGCATATACCGGAGGCGTTGACATGCAGCGAATATTAGCGGTCGTCATATGCGTGCTGGCGGGGGTGGCTGTAGCCGGCCATGGTCCTTTCATTCAGCAGGTGTGGGGATCCCCCGCGACCCCGGCCTCAGGGGGCTTTGCGGGTTATACCAAGCCCACGCAGGCCGAGCTTAAAAAAAGGCTCTCCCCCATGCAGTACAGCGTCACGCAGGAGGATGACACCGAGGCGCCCTTCGAAAACGAGTTCTGGAACAACGAGCGTGAAGGTATCTACGTCGATGTCGTGTCCGGGGAGCCGCTTTTCAGTTCGACCGACAAATTCGACTCCGGCACGGGCTGGCCCAGCTTCACCCGCCCCATGGATGCCGACTTCGTCGTGGAAAAGGCGGACACCCGGTTCGGAATCGTGCGAGTCGAAGTACGCAGCCGGTTCGCCGACTCGCATCTGGGCCACCTTTTCCCGGATGGGCCGCCTCCGACCGGCTGGCGCTACTGCATCAATTCCGCCGCGCTGCGGTTCATCCCCAGGGCGTCCATGGAAAAGGAAGGATACGGGGAATACGCCGGACTGTTTGCGACGAAAAACTGAACCGCTAATCCTTGACATGGATCCAATATAGATCTAAATTAGAACCAAACTGGCTAAGGAGGCACAACATGGCGGTCAATTTTTCCATAAAAAACGTTCCGGATGAAATCGCCGAAGAGTTGCGCGAAAGAGCGGCGAGAAATCATCGCTCGCTTCAAGGGGAGTTGATGGCCATCATCGAAGCGGCTGCGGGCAAAGAAAGCCCCCTGAGCCCCTCCGAGTTCCTGGATGGGGTTCGCACCCTGGGTCTGCGCACGCCGGCTGAATCCCGCTCGATGCTCAGAGAGGACCGAGATGCCCGTTAAAGTGGTGGATGCCTCGGCGCTCGGGGCTCTGGTTTTCGGCGAGCCGGAGGCCGAAACGGTTGCGAAACAGCTTTCCAGGTCTACGCTGGTGGCGCCGCAGTTGTTGTGGTTCGAATTGGCCAGTATCGCCTTTAAAAAAACCGTCAAGCACGCCGGCCTGGAGGGGCAGATTCGTGAGGCCTTCCGAATGGCCAGCCGACTGGCCATCGAAATCCTATCCGTGGATCACCTGGAAGTCATCGACCTTGCGGCGCAAGCGCGCCTTACGACCTACGACGCATCCTATCTTTGGCTGGCCCGGAAAACGGGTGGGCAGTTGGTTACCTTGGACAAGCGCCTTCTGAAAGCTTCTGGAGGATGAAATTTTTAGCGCTGATTTCGGTGTCGCCCCGGAAAATCTTTCGGAGAGAAGGGGGGGGCTAATGATTTTCAGCTGCGGAATGAATAAATTCATATTTGTCCCCTTATGCGTAATTGACAACGGCATATAAAAGATGCATATGATGACATACGAATATTCATCCAGCCGAGGCTTATATGCGAACTACGTTAAACATCGAAGATAGCTTAATCGACAAGGCGTCCCGGTTGACGGGCATTACCGAAAAAACATTTCTCGTGCGGTTAGGATTGGAAGCGCTCATTGCTGCGGAAAGCGCCAAAAGGCTTGCCAGGTTAGGCGGCAGTGAGAAGCGCCTGAAGGCGATACCGAGGCGGCGAAGCGGTGAGGCATAAGTGGTTCTCGTCGACACATCGCTCTGGGTCGAGCACCTCAGGCGCGGACATGCCGAACTGGAGGCGCTGCTCAGCGCCGGCAAAGTGGTTTGCCACCTCTTCGTGATTGGGGAGTTGGCGTGCGGCGATATCGAGAACCGAGCGGAAATATTTTCTTTGCTGCGGGCACTCCCCTCCGCCGTCGAGGCAGACCATGATGAAGTAATGGCATTCCTGGAAAAATATCGACTGATGGGAAAAGGTTTGGGTTTGATCGATATTCACTTGATGGCCTCGGCTTTTCTCAGCGGAACGCCGCTCTGGACTCTGGATAAAAAACTGAGGCGTGAGTCTGTGAGATTGGGGATAGCTTATTGAATTTATGCTGCTCTACCAAGATCTTCTCTTCGCGGTAGTTCTGCCCTGAGCCTTCAGCGCTTTCTTGCGGTTGAACTCTAAAGCCTCCTTTAGAGTCACACGCAGACTTTCCAGGAGATCCCCATGGGTGCGTTCCTGGCAGTTCACGCCGGGAATCTCCTCGATCCAACCGACCCACCAATCGCCTTCCTGTTTGGTCACAGCCGTATATTCGATCTTCATGTTTGTGCGCCTTGCTGCCTTACAATGTGAGTCAAAATCACATTGACTGCTTTGCGCTTCCACAATAGCACACATTTATTGAACTGAACGCAATTCGTCTCCAAAAAAGGAAAAAGGGGCGGGAGAATTTCTCCGCGCCCCTTTGGGTTTGAATCCGGGTTGCTTATTTCTTGAACTTCCTCCGGCCGACGAGGGCTACACCCACCAACCCGAGGCCGAGCAGCAGCATGGTGGCGGGCTCGGGGGTGGGGGTGGGGGTTGCAACCCATGATTCGTTAATTTGTGCTGCAGAGTAAGCTGCATAGTAAAGGGAAGCAGGCGAACCTTGGTTGTTAGTCATTGAATCCAACACGTTAAAATCATAAACAGATAGATCGGGTGAGTAGGCTATATATAAAGATTAGAGGATCGGATCCACCTCCCAGAGGGTTATTTGAGCTAACGTCGAAATATCCATAGTTTGCATTCGATCCGGCTTGAATAGCGTTTGGGGCTTGACGAATGTTTGAGGCACTAGTAAAACTACCATCGACTCCTTTAACATAGAATTCGAGGCTAATCGCATCACCCGAGAAATTAAACAGCCAAGAACTGACATTTTGTCCGGTACTTAAGTTTGTTGCGTCTAATACTAATTTTACCACCGCTTGTCCATTAATTGTTTCTGGGTCATCAGTAAAAGTTGCTACCAACAAAGGCTTTTTATCATTCACGCTAGTAGGTAGTGGTCCTTCCAACAGGGAGCCTAAGTCGAAGACAAGCGTATCGGAATAGGCAAGCGGACAGAAACAAAAGATTATCAAGACTAAAAATAAAAATACCGATCCCCTTTTCATCGGGTCACCTCCGTGCCGGTCAATCCGCTGATCTTTCCCCCCAAGCCGAATGCCGGACCATTAATTATCTAGTGCAAAACCCCGAAGCCTCGCCCCCAAGGCTAAATCCTCCAACATAGCCGGCTACCCCCGATAGACGATGGCGACAATGTTGGATCGACCTCCAAGTCCGGATATTTCCAGGTAGAGATTAGACTGCAAAAAGTGCACCAATTAACTGAAGCGACACTTAAAAATTATTTAATGTGATTTCGGGCAGATGAAATTGGCAAGAGGCCGCGCTGCCGGGTTCGTTGGGTAATTTGGGGCGTAATCCTATAGAAAAATCTGCCCAATTCCATTTAGCAAAGTAAATGGCGGTCTTTTCCATGACCGGCGCCGGGTAGGGTGGGATGAGTCCTGAGCGGGACAAAGGGGCCTGCTTCCGTTGGGAGCGGTAGGAGGTTGGTTTCTTATGGGAGTGGCTCCCGGCTGCGATGATCGCGGCAGCCGACCTTCGCAAAAGGCTTCGGTGGCCATGGGATGCCGCTCCCGCAAGAAAGTATGGTTATGGCCAATCCGGGTCGGCCGTGACCACCCCGTCGTCCGGCCGGATGAAGCTCAGTTGGAAGTTGCGGATCTCGATGGTCTGGCTGCTGCCGCTGCCGCTGGTGAAGCCGAACAAAAAGTGGTTGAGGGCCGAGTGATCCGTGGGGCTCAGCTCGATGGTCTGCTTCATGGGAAGGCTCGGCGTCGCCGCGTGCTGGTAATCGTAGCGCAGGCGCGTGCTGCCGAAGAGCGTGCCGGCGATGTCCGAGCAGTTGGCCGTGTCCGTGCACTTCCGCATCCAGGTGCGCAGGGTGTACTCGTAGTTGCCTCTGGCGTTCACGGTCTGGCTGCGGTCCACCTCCACGCGCACGGCCCAGGTGGCCTGATTGAACCAGTTCTCACCGGAAACGCCTGGTCGCAGCGACCTCGGTGTCGGTGAGATAAAGGTTTCTCAGGTTGCGGGGCGTGGTGTACGGATTGATGGAGTAAATTTTTGCGTCGTCCGAAATGAAGAGGATGCTGCCGTTTTTGACCGATGGTGATCGCGCTCTTGACACTGCCGCCGGTGGAAAAGGTCCACTTGAGGGTGCCGTCCGGGTTCAGCGCATACACCTTGCCGTCGTCGCAGCCGAAATAAATCGTGCCGTCGGGGTCCACCGCCGCCTTGGACCGGATCGCCCCGATCGCGTGCCGCTGGACGGGTATTGCCAGATCACGGCGCCGTTGCTTGCGTTCAGGCAGTAAAAGACACCGGCCAAGTTGCCGACATAGACCCGGGGTGTGGCGTCGGTGGTGACGATGGGCGATGCCTCCACGGCCCCGGTGGTTGAATAGCGCCACAGGCAGTTGCCGAGGCTGTCAACTGCGTAAACGGAACCGTTATCGCTGCCGAAGATCACGTCGCGGGTGGCGGGGTTTACGGCCGGCCGGGTGCGGATGTCGCCGCTTAAGGCGGTGCTAGCGGGGTATTTCCAGATCCAGCCCCCGTTGTTGGCGACCGCATAAAGAAACGGCGATGTGTTCGTGCCGAAATAAAGCCTTCCGTCCACGGGGTCGACGGTAACCCCGGATGCGATGTCGCCTGATTCCGCCTTGATATAGTTCGTCCAGCCTGCGGTGGCACCGCCGGTTCTCTTGTCCAAGGCATAGAGTCCCACCCCGGACGCAAAATAGATCCGGTTCCGCGATTCGTCGACGGCCATGGGCGATTCGACATTGGTGCTGGTGGTGACGGGGGACCAGAGCTGGCTGCCGTCCGGCTTCATGGCGAAAATAAAGTGTTGGTCGGAGCCGATATAAGTGTTGCCGGCGCTGTCGACGGCGAGGGCGTCCAGGTCGTCGTCGCCGCTCGTCGGGATGGGCGTGGGGATCTGCCACTTCAGCGCGCCCGAAGAGGGGTCAAGAGCGACCAGGCGGCTGTCCGAGCTGCTGCCGTTGTTGCCGAATATCGCATAGACGGTCCCGTCCGGGCTGGGGCCGATCTTGACGCGCTCAAGGGAGGTATTCGCGGATTCCAAGGCCCTGGCCGGGTAAGTCCACTGGCCTCCGGCGCTGTCTGCCTTGGCGTCGTGGCGGTTGTCGTCGTAGAGCGCGCCGTTGGCGCCGCGGCAGGGGACCGAAAGCGTGCGGCTGCCCCAGAAGACATACTGCACGGTGTCCTTGCCGCCGCTGACGGTGCCGGAAAACGCCGGGTCGAAGCGGCCGGAGTTCAGGTTGTTGGCGTCGGCGCAGTAGACGAGGGAGGTATTGTTGTAGTAGCCGTCGAACTCGACCGCCATCTTGGGCGCCTGCAGGCCGTGCAGGGTGTTGGTGATGTAGGTCGCCGGGTTGGTGCCGGTCCGGCCGTCGCCGGCGTAGCCCAAAAGTTCGCCCAGTTGGAAATCCCCTCCGACCGATGTGGTGTTGTTGTTGCTGGCGTTGAGCAGGCTGAAAGTGAACCCGTCGCCCCCGCCGCTGAAGGTCATGACGAAAAAGGCCCGGATCCCGTCATTGAACTGGCAGGCACCGCTCTGGCAGTAATTTGTCTGCCCGCCGATAGCCCGCGTAGCGTTAAAGAGGACCGTGCCGAAAGGGGTCCCGCCTCCGGTGGTTCGCGTGAAGGTCACCTTCTTGTTGAGGTTGTCCACGGTGGCGAACCCGGGGGTGGTGTTCTGGCTCAGCACGGAGGATAGGTCGGACTCCTGGTCGAAACTGATGTCGGGTTTGGGGTCGTCCGGCCCAAAGGGCGTCACGTCGTAGGCGCTGACAGCGTAGGTCATTTTCGCGCCGTAGCTCACGCCTTCCGAGAGGCCCTCTGGGACGATGTAGTAGTTGGCCGGGGAGAGGATGACGTAGTCCGTGTCAAGTACATCAAATTGGGTGAAGCTCCCGGACTTTTACTGCTCAATTTCTTCAGCACGACTTGGGGTAGCGCTTGGATCCGGATCATATAGCTCGCGGTAGAAAAGCAGTTTCCGATTGACCTGGATGGCGCCGTTTCTTTTGGGGAACATGTTTCGGGCCTGGCCATCGACCGTGAGGTCATGATCATATTGCACCGTCTGAGCTGCCGGGTGCACGGCCAGGCAGATGCGCTCTTTGTCGTTCGCCACGAAATCATCATTCACGGTGAGGGAAATATGGGTCGGTTGGTTTAAGCTGTCGTAGCTGAAGCCGATGACATCGGCGCTGCCGGAGGCCGGGATGGAGGCGCCGATGTAGTCGTAGTTCACCACCGAGACATAGGGGGCGCTGGTCGGGATCTGACTCGTGAAACCAGTCGGCAGACCCGCGTGGGGACTGAGGGTTCTGAGCCGGGGGACCTTGAGATTGAGGGAATTGGTGGTTACCCCGTTCAGGTTTTGGGAACCGATTGAGTCGAACCAAGGCCCGAAGACGTTCAGAAAGAATTGCCCCTCGGGGGTCAGAGTGTAGGTGGTGGTGTTGAGGGTGTTTATGCTGGCGGACGAGAAGCTCGTGCTGGTAAGCTCGCTCAGGGCGTAGCGGTATCCGGACTCGTAAAGATTGAAGGCGCGGCGTTCGTTGTTGGCCGGCGCGGAGCCGCCGGTGGAGGAGCTGAACAGCGAGAGCATGGTCACTCCCAAGGCGGCGAAGATTACCATCACCATCACGATGTAGACCAGGATGTTGCCGCGGTTCGTGAACAGGCAGCAGCGGATGTCTCCAGCGGCCGCCTGGAAGCAGTGTCCCTTGAAGCGGCGCGCCTTGCGGGCCGGGCGCCGGACAAGATCTTGGAAGTCTCTCATGGTTGGTCTGCTTTCAAATCCCCCCCCCCTTTTTGTAAAGGGGAAAAAGGGAATTTTTAGTAAGTGGGTCAAGACGGGTCTTCATTGATTCATGCCGGTCGTTCAGCCTCTTTGGTTAAACAAGAAAACGGTCTCAACGGAATCACGGTCAACTGGGTTTGGGAATGAGGGTTCTTGGATAAATTCTCAAGCTGAAGGTTTTCGGCACGTCGGCGATGGTAAAGCCGATAAGGATCGCACTGATTTCCTCATCATTGTCAAGGTGGTCCATGTCTGCGGAGGTCCAGCCGAGGGTGAAGCTCGTCACCTGGTCGAGCAGCGGATACCACCTCGTACCATCGTCGGGGCTGAGAGAAATGGTTTTGGTTCCTGTATTGTAGCTGATTATTCGGGTCGTCCCTGCGAAATCCCCGCTTTCATAGGTGATCGAGGTGTCATGGACCGGTGCTGTGGGCAATTTTTCAACTCGCCGCAGCTCGGCGCTGATCCGGTCCAGGGCGAACTGGGCTTTGAGCGCCGCCTCGGAGTTGCGCGTGGAGGCCAGAAAGCCGTTGATGCCGGTGTTCAGGAACAGGCCCACGAAGGCGCCGATGAACCCCACCAGGATCAGCGTCACTACCAACTCGATCAATATGAAGCCGCTATGTGTCCGCGCGTTCATCTTCAAAATGCGATCGCCGGCGAATTGGCGTCGCGGCTCTGGGTTAGAAGGGTCGTGAGGTCGTTGCCCGCCGCATTCACGGTGACCTTGAGCGTGCGGCTCGTCCCCGGGGAGGCCACGAGGACCTCGCTGCCGTCGGCGGCGAAGGTGATGTAGACGGCCGAAACGTTGGTGCCGTATACGTGGTTGTCGATGTTGGTCTTGATTGAACTCAAGGCGTTCGAGCGATTTGGATTTATGCCGAGATCATTTTGATTCATGCCGAGGACGTAATCGGCCACGATCCGCTCCAGTACCCCCTCGGCCGCGGCCTCGCCCTGAACCACGTCAACCGCCTTGGTGCTCTTGCTCATGGCCGTGCCCATGAAATTGACGAAGATGACCCCCAGGATGGCCGTGACGAGGATGGCGGCGATCACTTCCACCAGGCTGAAGCCCAGGGGCAATCTGCCTGGCCATCCCATTTTTTGCTCTCCCCGCATTGCTCCCCCTTTAGCAAGGGAGGCTATGAGGATTTTTCCTGGGTCACTTTTACCAAAGGCACTCATCGGATCAGGCCTGTCTCGGGGGTGACGGTGATAGTGCGGGTGTCCCCGCCGCCGGAGACGGTGATTGTCATCGTGCTCGCCAGCTGAGTGTTGTTGCTCGGGTCCGTGTAGGCCGTGTAGGGCTTGCCGATGCGGTCGAAGTAAATGTTGGTCAAACCGCTAATGCCTATGCCGTTGGGCAGGCTAATGTGATCGCCGGCTGCACCGGGAAAGTTAACCCTGGTGCTCGGCGTGGAGCTGAAAAGCCAATAGTCTCCATTGGCATAGCTGATTCCCCAAACGGCGGGCGAGCGCTTCATGGCATCGGCCTGGGCGAGGCGCAGGTGGTTTCGCAGCTGGTCGGTCGCCGAGTTGAGGTCCATGTTGGTGGTCGTGATCGAGCGGCTCGCGAGGGCCGCCGCCAGCACGCTCATCAAGAGCAGCACGACGACGAGTTCAAAAATTGAGAAACCCGCTGGGCGGCCCATCGATCGACCTCATCGGTTTGAATCCGCGGCCCTCCCCGGACCAGGAAGGGTGTGGGCAAGATAGGCTTGATGGTTTCGTAGAAAACCCAATTTCGGCGTTGCGCTTCATCCCGCTGTCGCTGCGGCGTACTTTAAGTACGCCGCACTCTGCAGGAATCGCGCGCCTCGAACTTGGGCTTTTTACAAAGCCATCGGATTTGATGATTTTTTACGAGTCCACCAATCTGTAGAATTTGCTTAAGAATTATACCAGTTCGTTGAAGGCGGGTCAAGAAGAGCCTTGATTTCATATAGTTGTATAGATTCCGGCGGTTAAGGAAGGCGGGGTCGGCGCTCGGGCGACTAGAACCGAAGCCCGACGGATCTATTGCGGCTTAATACCCGTAGCCGCCGCTGTAGACCTTGCGCACGATCCCGTTTTCCAGGCGCACGTAGTCCACGAATCGACTGGGGCCGTAGTTGTAGGTCCACAGTTCCACCCGGACATAAATCTTGACCCGAAAAGAGTTGCCGTAGCGTTCGAACTCCCGGTACTGGTTGGCAGGCGGGGGCCGATCGAAATAATCGTAGCGCTCCTCCTCCCAGGTGTCCACGCTGGTCGGCGGGCCGCATTCACTGAGGACCTTATCCGCCGGGTCGCCCTCGGAGATCAGGCGCGAGCCGCAGCGCATCGCCTGGGCGGTACCCGACCAGGCTGTCAGGGCGAAAAGAACGATAATGCATAGAAATGGTTTCATAACCCCGTCTGACGCCCGATGGCGGCGTTGCCGGCCTCTCGAAACGATCACCACCTGCCGTGGTTGCTGCGCGTTCGAATCGGCCTGCGCCTTGCCCTGGGGCGTGATCCGAGGTTTTGAAACCACTTCTATAAGTTGCAGCTTGGATGCTTGCATGTGGTTTGGTTGCCGTGGCAGAAAGACCGCTGAAGTTTGAGAGCGTCTGTTAGTATGATATTAAAACCGAAGAGCGGTGGGCACAATAGCTTTTTTTTTGGACCCGACTTCATCCAGATCGCAGCCGGGCGCTTCTTCCACAAATGTTCGGGCTATCCCGCTTGCAACCAGCAGCAACAATAGAATATAAGGAAAACCAAAATTGAGCGATTCTGTCCATTCACATCGTGGCCCGCTGGGGTCTGCCGTGCGCAGGGGTCGCTGCAATTTTTCCCCGGCAGCCTCAACGGCAGCAAGGCAACTCAGATATTCCCAGAAAGCCCCGGACGACAGCGCCGCACGACAGAGACGGCCGCCGCTGCCGGTGAGGAGGTTATCGAAGCCTCGGGGGCGTTGACGAAGCATAGGTGTTTTTTGCGGCGGCCCCTGCGCACGGCAGACCCCGGCGGGCCCTTCCGCAAAAAAGCAAAATGAGAACCCCTCAACCCAGGAAAAACCCATGAGCCCCGACCCGAAGACCATCACGCTCGCCCAGCTGCCCGAGATCATCGCTACCCACTTCCAACACAGGCAAGATATCACCTGCTACATCGGCTCGAACGCCGCTACCCCCACGGCCTCGCTCGAGGCCATGACCGCGGCGGTGAAGGCGCGCACGCCCAGACTTCCCTTTTTGAAAATGGTCCACCTCCTGCTTCAGGGTCCGGTGCCCTATGTCGAAGAAGGACTGCAGGACCGGATCATGACGTATTCGATTTTTTCGGGTGGCGATGTGCGCAAGGCTGCCAACGAGGGCCGCGCCTATTACCTGCCGTGCACGCTGGCCAACCTGGAAAGCCTGATCGGCAAGGGGCGCCGGTTTGAGCCGGACCTCGTGATCTTCAAAGTCAGCCGCAACCCCTTTACGGGCGAATTCAGCATGGGCCTGTCCGTCGAGGCCCTGCACACGGCCATCGATCACGCGCGGGTGGTGATTGCCGAGATCGACCCGAGCATGCCGTTTACCGAGGGCCAGAGCAGTGTCGATGCCAGTTCGATCGACTACCTCATCCAGGAGGGCATCCAGCCGGTCTACGAACTGCAGGCCCCGGACTTCAACCAACTTTCACCCCAGGAACGGCGCATCGGCGAACTGATCGCCGAGTATTTCATCCACGACGGGGTCACGCTGCAGGCCGGCATCGGCAAAATCCCCGACGCCGTGGTCGCCACCATCAAAAACGCCGGCTACCGCGATCTCGGTGTCCAGACCGAGCTGTACAGCGACGGGCTCATGATCCTCCAAGAGGCGGGCATCGTCACCAACCGCCGCAAGAAGGCCAACCAGGGCTACAGCACCACGAGCCTGATCATGGGTTCGCGGGCGCTTTACGATTTCGTGCACATGCGCACCGGCGTCCAGATGCGGCCTTCGGCCTACACGAATTCGGCCGAGACGGTGCGCAAGAACAGCCCCTTCGTGTCCGTGAACACGGCCCTCGGCGTGGATCTGTTCGGTAACGTCTGGGCCGACTTCATCGAGCTGCGGCGCTACTACAGCGGGGTCGGCGGGCAGCCGGACTTCATTCGCGCGTTGAACGACCGCATCCACGGCACACCGATCATCGCCATGAAGAGTCTGACGGACAAGGGGCAGTCCAAGATCATCAAACACCATCCACCCGGCATCAACCTCACGGCGTGTTCCTTTGACGGAGTGGTCATCGTGACCGAGTGGGGGATCGCCGACCTGCGGGAGCGCACCGTCGGCGGGAAGGCGCTGGCCCTGGCGGCCATATCCCACCCGAGCTGCCGGGAAGAGCTTGTGCGCTACGTGACCGACGACCCGATGTTCACCAAGCCGGTGGGGTTCTCGCCGGGGAACACTCCGCACGGCGTCCGGATGTATGGTGGAAAGATCGGACTGGATGAGCGATAGCCGACCAAAGGGTTCAAGGGTTCAAGGGTTCGAGGGTTTAAGGGAAAAGCAGACGCACATGCTTCGTGCGCTGACCTTGCTGCTATGCTTGTTTCTCAGCGCCTGCCAGGCGCAGCCTCGCCTCAGGGTCGAACCGCTTCTCTCTTACGATGCCGCGTTTGAAATCACCTCCGGCTGGACGGGCGGGGACGGGGCCTACTCCGTGGCCCTGGGCGGCGAACGAATTCTCTGGATGTTCGGCGATACCTTGGTGGGCAGGGTGGAAAACGGCCGGCGGGTCGACTCCCGTCTGATTCACAACTCGGCCGCGATTCAAACCGGACGTGCGCCATCGGCTGCGAATCTCGCGTTCACCTATCGCAGGCTTCCCGACGGCGGCCCGGCGGCGTTCCTGCAACCGGCGGACGGTGTCGGCTGGCTCTGGCCGTATCACGGGGTGCGGACCGCCGCGGGGCTTTTCCTGTTCCTGCTTCAAATCGAACCCGCGGAGGGCCCGGCGGGCTTCGGCTTCAGGCCGGTTGCCACCTGGCTGGGCAAGGTCGCCGATCCGGACGCCCCCCTGGAGCGCTGGACGCTGTCTCAGCAGAAAACCCCGTGGGGGACGGAGCGCCGGCTGTACGGTTCATCGGTGCTCTTGGGGGGCGACTACGTCTACATCTACGGAACCGTGGATGACGCCGCGGGCGGCGGCATGGCCAAGCAGATGATCGCCGCACGAGCTCCGGCTCAAAAGGTGGGGGACTTCAGCGCCTGGCGTTTTTGGGCAAACGGGGAGTGGACGGCAGAGGTCGAGCGGGCGAGCGCCGTCTGCACGAACGTGGCGAGCGAATTCTCGGTGTCCTATCAGCCGGCCGTGGGCCGCTATGTTCTGGTCTACACCGAGGGCGGTCTTTCGGCGAACATTGTTCTTCGGTTTTCCCCCCGGCCCGAGGGGCCGTGGGGCGAGCCGGTGAAGGTTTACCGCTGCCCGGAGGTCGGCTGGGACCCCCGCATGTTCTGCTACGCGGCGAAGGGCCACCCTGAGCTTTCCGCCGCAGACGATGAGCTCATCGTCAGCTACATGGCCAACGCTACGGATTTCGCGCTGCTTGCATCCGACCCACGGCTCTACCGGCCGCGGTTTCTGCGGGTAACATTCATCCAAGAAGCCGCTGTTCGATTGAGGTCTCCGTGTCCGCTTCAGACAGTTGGCCTGTTTGATAGGGGCAGGGCATCTTGCCGCGATGAAACAGTGAGCGATCATGAAAAATAGTAACCGCTCAGGTGTTTAGGCTGAAGGCTGAAGGGCAATAATGATCGCGCATGACTTTTGCTTCAGTCTATCTACCTGAGTAGTTATCACTTCCTGACATTTTCGGCTACCCACTCCAGAAACGGCGGATTACCGTCCTTCTACCTTCAGGCTCACGATGCAGGGGCAGCTGTAGCTGTGCATGGATTTGACCTTGGCGGTGATATCGGCCACCCGCGCCTCGACGGTTTTGGCGATCAGCACCACCTCGGAGGCCTCCTCGAGCTTGCCCTCCCAGACGTAGATCGAGTTCATGTGGGGCAGGATGTTGACGCAGGCCGCAAGACCGGTTGAGACCAGTTCGCGGCCGATCTTCTGCGCCTCTTCCAGGTTTGCGGCCGTCATGTAAACAAAGCAAACGTGCATGCGTCCCCCCTCGTCATCTTTTCGATGGTGATAGTGTATGGTCCCTGGGATAACCCTGTGTCACCAAAGGCAAAGATCAAGGTTTCCTCTCCCCCTTACCCCTACCAAAAAAAGCAACATCTGCCGGCATTTGAAAGCAATGGCCTTCCATGCTAATTTAAAAACCAGGTCGTGCAGCAAGATACACGAAATGAAGAGGTAGAAATCTAACGGCTCCGAGCCTTCAAGGAGCGATCGACAGCATCACCGCGCAGTTGATCGAGAAATACAAACCGGAAAAGATCATTCTGTTCGGCAGCGCGGCCCGTGGGGATGCGGCCCTCGACAGCGATGTCGATCTCTTGATCGTAAAAAGTGACACTCCCCCTTTCAGCGCCGACCGAATCATGGAGGTCAGCAGCCTGATTGAGCGCGATGTGCCCGTCGACTTTCTGGTGTATCGCCCTGAGGAGTTCGAAAAACGGATCAGCTTAGGTGATCCGTTCATCGGCCTGATCCTCAAGGAAGGCAAAGTCCTATATGGTTGACCGATTGATTATCGACGAGTGGCTTGCCAAAGCCGAGAATGACTTTGAATTTGCGCAAATGGTTTTTTCGGAAGAAAAAGAATATTATGATCAAATCTGCTGTGGCAGGAATACAGAGCGGTTCATCCCGACGGCTGCCAGTACAACCAGTTTTGCAGCCTCTCCCGCCATTGGATCGACCGGACCGCCCCGGTCATCCTGTAGCAAAACGCCGGCTTCATTACAAACCCAACTCCTCGAAGGCCCTTTCCAGCTTTTGTTCCCTGAGAAGAAGGTTTGTCCGGCAGTGCGTTTTTCAATCCTTGCCCGGGTGTTTGGTTCAGACTAGCCGGTAGGCTCAACGTCGACCGCCACGAAGTACAGCGCCTGGATGAGACCGAACATCCACTTCGAACTGGACTTCTGTTTTTCAAGCACCGCCGCCGGCGGACCTTGGAAGGTATCTTCGACGCGCTGCTTCAGGTTTTTCACATCGCTTTCCAGGTTTCGGGCCACCCCGGGAAACTTGACGACGGCGTTCAATGCCTGCTGCTCCTTTTTCATAGGCATCAATGCGCTTCAGCGCGGAACCCGCGCTCCCAGCGGTGATGTTGACGGCCACTTCCTGCTTGAGGCGATTGTAATCTTCAGTCAGGACCTTGCGTTCCCATTCTGAACGGCGTCGGAGTAGCTGAAAAGAGCAAAGCGATCGCGCGCCTCCTGGCCCCCGCGTCGATTCCAAAAGACTTCAAGCGGAGGTGGCGCCGTTTCAATCCGTCTTCATCGACGGTGGCCGGGTGTACGATCACGATCGAGTTTTTCGCCGGATGAGGTTCCCGGCGCCGGGGCCGGGTGAGAATTTTGGGGTTGAAATTTCCGGAATTTTGGCCCATTAATAGGCCGCTTCGGCTTGAACGCGCCGGCCAAATCGGCCGGGAAAGCGAATGACGGAAATTCCCACAGGAGGGACGACATGCGGCGCAGCGTTGTGGCGATTCTGACGGTGACGGCGATCGGCCTTCTGGGCGCGATCCAGAGTTTCTCGAGCGCGGGCTCCAAGGACCCCATGTGCGTTCCCATGGGGAGCATCCCCCTCAAGGCCCCGGAGGGTGTGCAATCGAAGCGGTCCGCCGTCACATTCCCCCACTCGCAGCATTTCGATATTGCCTGCGTCACCTGCCACCACACCTGGGGACGGACCGAGCCGATCGCAGGCTGCATGACGTCCGGCTGTCACGACCTGGCAGAACTGCCGAAGCGCAAGCCCGGCGAGCCCGCCGATGAGGATGCTTCCGTCATGTACTTCAAGAACGCCTTCCACACCTCCTGCATCGGCTGCCACAAGGAAATCAAGGCCAAGGCCATCGCCCAGCAGAAATCACTCAAGACACCCGCGTCCCCGCCGATCAAGTCCGGGCCGACATCCTGCGGGGAGTGCCATCCCAAGTAAATAAGCTGACGAGTTACGAGCCTATGCCATTTTGCATGTCCCTATTTATGCAGATGGGGACAGGGGGAATTCAAAATTCTCGAGTTTCCGCCCGCCGCCGCGCGTGAACACGGACAGGCTGAGCTGCTGGTTTTTGAACGTCAGGAAAAATCCCGCGATTTTTTCGACGTTCAAATCGACGGCACTGGCCTTTTCCCCGGAACCGCCTGCCTTGCCGATGCCCGAGAGGAGTTCTCGCAGCAGGCGGCCATCGTCCGGAGCATCTGCGCGCGCGTGCACAACATCTCCCGCTTCACCCCGCGAGGTGGATTCGATCATTTTGCGCAGCACCCGGGAAAGGGTGCCCTGCCCGGCGAAACATCCCACGCCCACGAGTCCATTGGCATTGCGGATCATACTTCCTCCTTCCTTCAATTGGCGGCGGCATTGAAATACTCGGAGGCTTCTTCGACGGTGTCGAAGAGGATCCAGTCCTTCCACACCGTCTCGCCGTCCTGTGTCCGCTTGTAGGCGATCGTCGTGCTGCCGTGGTACTCGTAGCAATCACAGAACTCATCAATCGCAATCTGTCTGGTCATGTTGGCCTCCTGGGTGCAGGTTTTGGGTAAATCCCCCCTCGATGTTTGCCCGCAGTGTAAAAGGCCAATGTGACAGGGACGGTCACAGTTACAGAAAAAATTTTAACAGGGTGTTCAGTCCGGATCAGCGAGCGGGGGCAGAGGCCGCGGGGGGAAAGAGGCCTCCATGAGTCTGGGCAGGGCCTATGCGCTCTGCCGCCAAGCCGGGTATGTTGCGGAAGGCTGATTTTGTGATAAGCAGAAGCCTCACAGCCCTTCAGCTTGATGGACTCGTAAAAAATCACCATAATCGATGGCTTTGTAAAAAGCCCAAGTTCAAGGCGCGTACTCTAACGACCACCCGCTGCGTGGGTGGCTTGGATTTTCGGCCAGCGGCCGAAAAGACAAAAGCACGTCAGTGCTGGCAGCGTTACGTTTGCGAAAGCAAACCATCCCGGGGAGTGAGGCGTACTTAATGTGCGCCGCAGCGACAGCGGGATGAAGCGCAACGCCGAAATTGGGTTTTTTACGAAGCCATCATACCTGGTAGCATGGGAATCGGAGGCAAGACCTATGGCTCGAGGGGACCAACTATCGCGGCAGTGGAAAATCATTCAGGCGCTGATCGCCTCGCGGCGGGGCCGGTCCGTGCCCGCGCTGGCCGAAATGGTGGACTGCCACGTGCGCACGGTGTACCGAGACCTCGAAGCGCTGCAGGTGGCGGGCTTTCCGGTGACCACCGAGCGCGACGGTCACCGCATGATCTGGTCCCTCCTCGACCCGGCCCGGCACACCCTGCCCATTCCTTTGAGCTTGCCGGAACTGACGGCGCTCTATTTCGGCCGGAGCCTGGCCGGGGTTTTGAAAGGCACGGTGTTCTACGATGCCCTCGAGTCCCTGTTTACCAAGGTCAAGTCCCTGCTGCCCGCCGACATGCTCCGGCTTTTGGATCGCGCCCAGGAGAGCCTCGCGGTGGCCGTGGCCCCGGCCAAGGCGCACGCGCCATACCGCGCGATGATCGATCGCGTCAGTCAGGCCATTTTGCAGCGGCGCCGGCTTGAAGTTGTCTACCGTGCAATTCACGGCCGGGCGGACACGCGGCGGCGGGTCGCCCCTTACCGGCTGCTGTTCTTCGAAGGCTCCTTTTACATTCTGGGCCACTGCGGGCTGAGGCAGGACATCCGGGTGTTCGCCCTGGACCGCATCCGGCAGCTCGACCTGACCGACGAGACCTTTGCGGCCCCGGAGGGGTTGAACATCGACGAGTTTCTCAAATCAAGCTTCGGGGTGTTTCAGGGCCCGCCGGCCCGCGTAAAAATACGGTTTGGCAAGGACATCGCCGGCTACATCACGGAAAAGACCTGGCACCCGAGCCAGAAAGTGAACCTTCGCGCAGACGGGTCGGTGATCTTCGAGGCCGAGGTGGCCGGTACCGAGGAGATCAAGCATTGGGTGCTGAAGTGGGGCGCCAACGCCGAGGTCCTGGCGCCGGAGAGCCTGCGGCAGGAGATCCGCCGGGAGGCGGAGGACATGCTGAACATCTACAGGCGCGTCACACCACGTAAACCCCGTTCCGAGTAGTCTCAAGTTCCAAAGGAACGCTCCTCAAGGCCCTTTCGGGCCGCTCCTCTCGCCGCCGAAGGCGCTCATGCAAGTTCAACCAAGGCTTCCCGCATCAGTCGGCCGATCGGCATCTTTTGCGGACAGCCTGCCTCGGCCGCCGTGTAATCGAGCTGGGCCATCATGGCGCGGGTTTGGTCCGGGAGGGCCTGAAACCGGCTACGGGCGAAGCCCCGGTTGCCGTAGCTTCTGGCGTACATCAGATAGCGCATCACCCGGCCGACGGGCACGCTGGCGGCGAGCGCCGGCTCGCAGATGCCAGTGCAGCCGGCGCAGTATCCCGCGGCGGTGGCCTGCGCGTGTCGATCGAGCAGTTCGCGCTCGCCGGCGGAGAGCCGGGCGCGGTTTACGGCCGCGGCCGTGTTCTGCGACAACAGCGCCATGCTGGGCATCTGGGAGCAGATACTGGCGATCTGCGGGTTCTCCCAGACCGCCTTGAGCCTGGCCTGGCCCTCGGTGAACCCGCTCTGGACGAAGCGGCCGGCCAGCTTGAGTTCATCAGGAGTGTCCGTCAGCACCTGGCCGCCGCCCTGGGTCTTCATGGCGGTCAGCCCGATGCCGGCTTTGGCGCAGGCATCCACCGCACGGCGCATGGCGTCGGTGTGCATGAGGCGATAGTTGTAAGCCAGCATGATGCCGTCGATCCATCCCAACGAGGCCGCTCCGAGCAGGCATTCCTCCATGTTGCTGTGGGTGCTGAAGCCGAAGAAGCGGATCTTGCCCGCGGCCTTGGCCTTCGCGCCCCACTGCTGCATGTCCTTGTCCATGCTGGAGATACCGCGCACGGAGTGGACGAAGAACAGGTCCACATAGTCGGTGCGCAGGCGCTCCAGCGACCGGTTGAGGTGCTCGCTCATGCCCTTGAGCGTCCAGGCGGCCGACTTGGTCACGAGAAAAACACCTTTGCGGTCCTCCGGGTATTTTGCAAAATACTTCCCGATGCCGAGCTCGCTGTTGCCGCCCTCATAGGAATTGGCGGTGTCCCAGTAGGTGACGCCCCACTTCAGCGCCTGCCGCAGCATGAGCTGGTTGTTGGGAATGTCGAACATCCCGCCCAGGGACAGCATGGCGACATTCACCCCGGTTTTGCCGAAAGGCCGGGTGGGCACCCGGGGCGGCTCCTGAGCCGACAGGAGGTCGGCGGCCGCCGAGGCGGCCAGCAAGCCGAGGCCGGCTGCCCCGGCGGTTTTCAGAAATTGCCTGCGTGAACATTCGCTGCTAAAACTCATATCATCATCTCCACGAGTATTCCCTTCAGCTTCCCGCCTTCGGCTTTCAGCTCTTTTCATCTCAGAGCACCATCCTGTGGTGCTCTGAGCGCGACTCGTTCTCGGCCGTCACCCGGATGGCCCGCAGGCCCCGCACCGGGCATTCGTGCTCGCAGACACCGCAGCCGATGCATTTCGTCGGGTCCACGTGGGGTTGTTGCAGCCGGACCTGGATCGCCACCGGACTGCCGGGCGGCGGGGCCTCGGAGGCAGCCAAGGGCCGTTCAAGATCAAGGGCTGCGGCCGTGTTGGCAATGATCCGCAGCCGCAGGCCGCCGGGCAGGAGCACATAGTAATCCCCGGTGCTTATGCGGCCCGGCGCGAGCGTATCGGAGGTGAGTGCCAGGCGGCCGCGGTCGGCGCTTTTCACGGCCAGCGGGGCGCTCGTGCGCACGGGGTTGAAGACCGCGCGCGTGAAGATGGCCTTGGGGCTGACCGGGCAGTTCTCCTGGCAGACGATGCAGGGCCGGTCCATGGCCCAGGGCAGGCAGCGGCCCCGGTCCACGAAAGCCGTGCCGATGCGGATGGGGCCGCGGCCGGAAAACGCGTTGCGGCCCAGGCGTTCGTCCAGACTGATGGGCCGGATGGCCGCCGTCGGGCAGAGGTTGCCGCAGGCGATGCAGGTGTGCTGGCAGCCGCTGGTACCGGAGCGGAAGGAAAGCTTCGGGGTCCACAGGCCCTCGAGACCGTCCTCGAACCCTGCCGGGTGGATCACGTTCGTCGGGCAGACCCGCACGCACTGGCCGCATTTGATGCAGCGCTCCAGAAAGACCTCTTCGGCAAGCGCTCCAGGGGGCCGGATCAGGCCCGGGTTCCAGTTCGGGCCGGTGAGCCCGCCCAGCCGCATGACAGGTGCCGCCATCACACCGGAAACGGCTGAGACGATGAACCCCCGCCGGGAGAGATCCGGCAAGAGGATCTCCCCGGCGGCCGAGGGGCGGGTGCCGTAGCCGACGGCGTCGTGGCGGCACTCGTTCAGGCAGTTCAGGCACATCACACATTCGCTGATCCGGATCCGCCCGGTCGGTTCGCAGGCGCCCTCGCAGTTGCGCTCACACAGCCGGCAGTCGGTGCACTCCTGCCCTTTGCGGCCGATGCGCCAAATGGCCAAGCGGCTCAGGACGCCGAGGAGCGCGCCGAGGGGGCAGACAAAGCGGCAGTAGAAACGCGGGATCCAGAGGTTGAGAAAGAGGGCGGCCAGAAACACCACGCCGATCAGCCAGGCCCCTTCATACCAGCGGGGCAGCGGCGAGAGGCCTAATCCGGCGCGATCGGCCAACGGCATAAGGACAAGGTTGACCGAGCGATGAACGAGCGGCAGCGGGTCGAGCAGCCCGGTCAGGAGCGATCCCGACGACAGCCGGCCGCCCGGCAGGAGGATGGCGGCAGTGAGCAAAAAAGCCAGAATGTAATACTTGATCGCCTGGGCGGGCCGGAAGCGGTTCGCATCCAGCTGGACCGCCAGTTTTTTTCGGCGCCGGCCCAGCCATCCCAGGAACTGGTGCATCGCCCCGAACGGACAGATCCAGCCGCAGAACACACGCCCCAGAACAAGGGTGAGGGCGACGGTGCCAAGTCCCCACAGCAGGCCGGCGTAAAGCGTGCGCGTGGACAGTAGGGTGGCGAGCCCTACCAGTGGATCCAGCTCGAGCAACCAGTTGACCGGCCAGCCCCTGAGCTGCCAGGCCATATCCCCCAGGGTGGAAACCAGGCAGAACCAGATAAGGACCACGACGAAAAACATCTGGCTGATGCGCCGCGCCGTCACGATGCTCATGCCGACACCTCGACCGGCGCCAGCGAGCGGTAGTCGGCGGTCCCCGCGCCCAGCGCCTCGGCCTTGGCGATGAACGGCAGGTCGGCCGCGGTCTTGCCCAGCAAAGTGGCGCCGAAGGCGTCCACGGCCACCTGGTCGGTGCCGACGATCAGCGTGCGGGTCTCCTTGAGGTCGGAAAGCGATCCGCCCGTGGGGCCGTTGGTGATCATCGTGGTCGTGCCGTCCAGCACCACGAGCGTCGGCTTCACCATGCCGGCCAGCTCGGCAATGATCGTCTGGATGTCCTGGTGGAAGATGTTGCGCCGGCCCCCCAGCAGGCCGTACCAGTTTTTCATCACCATCGAGGCCCCGCTGCGGTGGTGATCCTTGACGGGAGCGATGCCGATCAGCTTGGTGGCGCCGGCCAGCGGTGCCACGAGCACGGGCCAGTTGCGGATCAGCTGTGCACCCTTCACGGTCATGGGTTTGAAGAACCGCTCCTCGGGCAGGATCACGTCGGCGCCTGCGCTGCGGCCGGCCTGGCCGATCCCCGTCAGCGCAAAGCAGCTGGCCGGGTCGTTGATGGGGTTGTCGGTCAGCCGGACCGTGGCCGCTCCGGCGGCAAAGCACAGCCGGGTGATCTCGGTGATGAGCTGGGGGTTCGTCGTGGCGCAGAGCATCGGCGGCGAGGCAAAGGCGGCGTTGACTTTCAGCAGGACGCGGTCGCCCTTTTGGATGAAGGCCTCGATTCCGCCGAGGGCCTTCAGCGCCAGCGCCAGGGTCTGCGCGCGATCCGCCCCCCGGGCGATGCTCAGCTTGCGGCCCAGCGCCGGAATCGAGAAATCGGGCAGTTGGGCGGTCGCGGCCTCTGTCGGGGCCGGGCCGGGGCCTGCCGGGTCAAAGCGCATATACGCCACGGCACCGGCGGTCAGAAAAACGGCACCGGCCTGGGTCGCACGGGTGAGAAACTCGCGGCGGTTCAACGGGTCAGGGTCTGGCATTCGGCACCTCTTTCAGTTTCGCATCCAGCTCTCGCGCCAGCGCCACGGCCTGCTCCTTGTCGGGCGCTTCGTGGACGCCTGCGAAAAAAGGCCCCTGGTGAAAGGCGACCTCATACGCGTCCATGATCGCAATGACGACGGCGCCCGGAACCGGCTCGTCGCGGGCCGTAATCGTGCCGCCGTAGGAGGTGAGAAACTCCGCGTAGGACCGCACCCGGTCGGCCGCTGCCTGGGGTGTGGCCCTGCGAGAGAGGAACGCCGTCATCTCGGTGGCCCCAAGCGTGTAGGTCGCCGTGAACACCTGGTCGAGGTCGGAGACGCCGAAGGCGTCGGCGGGGATCAGGGTGATGCTGGCTTCATTGAGCCCGTTTTTCGGGAACAGGTCCCGCTCGCCGATCGGACCGGCGGCGACCGGCCGGCGGCGGACAAAGCCTTCGGCCAGTTCGGTCAGTGCTGCGATCAGGCGGTTCTCGTTGGACGAGGCGATCAGCTCCAGGTAATAGGGCCCGTGCGCAATAAAGAGCGCATTTCCCGCACGGTAGGAAAGCCCGCCGATGTTGAGCGGCGCCGCGTCGGCCCGCCGCTGGGTGCTGAACACGGCGAAGGCGTTCGGGGGCGAGCCCATGTCGTAGATGAACACCTCGACCCAGAGGTCCGGCTGGCCCACGAGGGCGAGGCGCTGGCAATCCAGGCGGACGAAACCGGCCGACAGGTACAGTTCGGCCTTGCCGTCGATCTTATCGGAAAGGGTGCCGGGGTCGAAGCTCTCCGGCGGCGTCAACGCGGACATGTCCGCCGGCATCGGCAGCAGCGGCTCGCCGGCCGCCGGCGTCCGCGCGACCGGCTTCGGTGCGCTGGCCGCGGTTTCGAGGAAATTGAGCACCGCCGGGTTGAATCGGGATTGCACCATCAGGATCCCGGTGGCGATGAGGGCCAGAGACCCCAGAGCACAGAGGGCGACGATGCTCTGGCGGCCGGAGGGTGCTGCAGGGGCTGAACGGGCAGGGTTTGCGCGGACATCGGGCATGACGGGTCACACGATGATAGACGGATAGTTTGTCGGAAAACGCTGAAACGATACACTCAAGATCGCCGGCGTGTCAAACCGAAAAACGTGCGCCCGGCGGCGTTCGGTCCTTGACCCGTGGCAGAGCTGCCTTACCCTATGCGCCGACGTCGCCCATCGGGGTGGCTGTGACGATCGATCGGCCGCCGTGAAGGGTGGTCGCAAGGCCACCCGGGTTCATCGGCGAGGTAAACCCACGCGAGGTATCATACGATGGACACCTCATCCTATTGCGATATGATGGAACGGCAGCTAACCGCCTGGAAGTCGAAAATTCGCGAAGTCATCCGCCTGTCGGATCATCTGAGCGCGGGCGAACGGGAGGCGGTGACGCGTTCCGCGGGCAGCCTGCATGCCATTGTCGGCGAGATCGACTCTCAGCTGGCACTTCTTAAGACGGCCTGCCCGGCCGACTGGCTCCCCCAGCGCCGCGCCGTCGAGGACAAGATGCGCGAGCTGCAGGAGACGCTGCAGATGCTCTCCGAGCGCGTCCACGGGCCGCTGATCCCGGATTCGCTGTCCTGGGTGTCTTCGTAAGGCGCTGCTGAGCAGGCTGTTGAAGGACGCGCATCAGGCCAAGCGCCTGAGATCATGGGCCCAACACGGGGGATGCGACGTGTCGAACGAACGCACTTCATTGCTCTGTCCCAACTGCCGCAAGCTCATCAGCGCCCGGGAGTCCCAGTGCCCGTTCTGCGGCCTGAAGGCGCCGGCCGCTCCCTGGAGGCACCTGCCGATCTTCCGGCTATTCACGGACCCGGCCTTACTGATCAAGCTGGTAATCGGCGTCAACATCGGGATGTTCGTGCTGTCCCTGGTCCTGGATCCGCGGATGACCCGAATGACCTCCAATCCGTTGCAGTTCCTGTCGCCGTCGGACCGGAGTCTTCTGGTGCTGGGAGCCACCGGCACGATCCCCATCGACCGCTTCCACCGGTGGTGGACGCTGATTTCCGCGAATTACCTGCACGCCGGGATCCTGCACATCTTCTTCAATATGGTCGCATTCCGACAGCTCGCAACACCGGTCATTCACGAGTATGGTGCCAGCCGCATGTTCACGATTTACACCTTGGGCGGGGTGGCCGGCTTTTTCGTGTCCTACCTGGCGGGGGTTCAGTTGACCATCGGGGCCTCCGCCGGGGTGTGCGGGCTGATCGGCGCCATCCTTTACTACGGCAAAAGCCGGGGGGGGACTTACGGCCGCGCGCTCTATCGCCAGGTGGGGATGTGGGTGATCATCATATTCGTCTTCGGGATGCTGGCGCCCGGGATCAACAACTGGGGCCACGGCGGCGGTATTGTCGCCGGCGCCGGCCTGGGTTACCTGCTGGGGTACCACGAGCGCAAACGCGAAACCGCATTTCAGAAAACCCTGGCGGCCGCCTGCCTCATCCTCACCGCCGCTGTTCTTTTGTGGGCGAGCGGCACCAGTCTTTTCTACCGTTTTTTTTGACGACGTCCTACTATCCGAATTTTTCAGAAATCCGGTTACTGCCAAAATTGAAAAAAATGGTGCACCGGCCCATGGCCACGGCCGATGGAATAGCCAGCCCCGGCGCGGATGGCACGGTTGATATATTCCTTGGCCCGGCGCACGGCCTCTTCGATCCCGCTGCCCCGGGCGAGGTGGGCCGCGATGGCCGACGACAGAGTGCAGCCGGTGCCGTGGTTGTTGCGCGTGCGGATGCGTTCGGCCGCCAGTTCAACGAAACGGTTTTCGCGGGCCAGGTAGAGCAGGTCGCAACTGTCCGCATGTTCCAGGTGCCCGCCCTTTATGAGGACGCTGCCGCTGCCGTGGCGGGCGAGGTCGCAGGCCGCCGCCCGCAGTTCATCGCCGGTGCGCAGCGCGCGGCCGACCAGCACTTCGGCTTCGGGGATGTTGGGGGTGACGACATCCGCGAGCGGCATCAGGAAATCGGCAATGGCGCCCACCGCGTCGTCCCGCAGGAGCCGGTCGCCGCTCTGGGCTACCATCACGGGGTCCAGCACGATGTTGTGCGCGTTGAATTTTTGAAGCTGCTCCGCTACCGCCCGGATCAAGTCGACCGAGTAGAGCATCCCGATTTTGACCGCGTCCGCACCGATGTCTTCCAGCACCGCCGCAATCTGTGCGGCGGCAAACGCCGGCGGCACCGGGTGAATGCCGCTGACCCCCTGGGTGTTCTGGGCCGTGAGCGCCGTGATGGCGGACATGCCAAAGCAGCCCAATGCGGCAAACGTCTTGAGATCGGCCTGGATGCCGGCCCCCCCGCCGCTGTCCGAGCCGGCGATGGTGAGAACCCGGCGGTAGATGCGAGGCGCTGGATGCGCGTTTTCCATGTCAGTCCCCCTTGAAGTGGTCCCATCCCGTGGGGACGACGGCCGTGGCGGCGCCGTCGGCGTGGATCAGCTCGATCCCCGGGGAGGCGGTGATCTCGCCGATCGCGTATAGCGGCCGTCCGAAGTGCTGCTCGAAGTCGCGGGCGATGGCGCCGGCGGCGGCCGCATCTGCGGTCACTATCAGGGTGTAATCCTCGCCGCCGGACAGGGCGTAGCCCAGTGCCGAGCGGTTGAAGCGCTCGCAGTAGTGAATGAGGTTTTGAGAGACCGGGATTTTCTTCGCAACCAACCGTGCGCCCACCCGGCTCTCTTCGGCGATGTGCCCCAGGTCGGAGCTCAGGCCGTCGCTCACATCGATGGCGGCCCGCACTCCCGGCCGGCCGGCCAGAAAGCGCCCCTCCCGCAGGTGGGGCGCGGGTCGCCGGTGGGCGGCCAGCAAAGCCTCGAGCTCCGGGGTGTCGGCGGATTCCTGATCCAGAATCAGGTGCAGGCCGGCGCGGCTGTCGCCCAGAAAACCCGTCGAAAACACGACATCCCCGGCCCTGGCGGCGTCCCGGGTCAGGATCTCGCTTTCGGGAACCACCCCGTACACGGCGACATTGATGACCAGGTCCGCCATGGAGCGGGTCGTGTCGCCGCCCAGGATGTTGACCGCGAACTCGGCCGCCAGCCCTTTCATGCCCTCGAAGATGTCCTCGAGATAGGCGAGCCCGCAGTCCTCCGGGATGGCGATGCTCACGAAGGCTTCGCGGGCGGTTCCGCCCATGGCGGCGATGTCGCTCAGGTTCACCGCCAGGGATTTAAACCCCAGGTCCAGGCCGCTGACCGCCTCCCGCAGAAAATGCACCCGCTCGATCAGCAGGTCGGTGGTGATCAGGGACACGAGGCGGCCGTCGGTTCGGAAGGCGGCCGCGTCATCGCCGATGCCCCGGATGACCGCCTCCGGTCGCGTCAGGCATCCGCGGCGGATCCGTTGGATGAAGCCGAACTCTCCGATGTCTCTCAAACTCATGGGCGCCTCGCTGAGCGGATGGCCTGCACGAGTTCGCGGGCCGCCTGCTCCGGGTCTTCCGCGGCCACGATGGCCGAGACCACGGCGAGTCCGTCCGCCCCGCACCGGACCACGGCGGCGGCGGTCTGCCGGTTGAGGCCGCCGATGCCGACGAGCGGGATGCGTACCGCCCGGCGGATGGTTTGCAACCCCGCCAGGCCTATCGGGGCGGCGGCGTCGGTCTTGGTAGGGGTCGCGAAGATCGGGCTTACTCCCAGGTAATCGGCGCCGCCCCCTTGCGCGGCGATGGCATCCGCAACCGACTCCACGGAGATGCCGATGAGCATCGTGTCCCTGACGATGGCGCGGGCCGCGGCGAGCGGCATGTCCTTCTGGCCCAGATGGATCCCGTCCGCCCCGACCGCGAGCGCGACGTCCACCCGGTCGTTGATGATGAGCGGCACCCCGCGGGATCGCAGGAACTCCCTGATCGCGAGCGCCTCCTTGATGAACTCCCGCGTGGAGCAGCTCTTCTCGCGCAACTGCACGCAGGTTACCCCCCCCTGCACTGCCGCGCGGACGATGGTGAGCATGGCACGGCCCCGCGCCAGGCCGCGGTCGGTGACGAGATAAAGGGAGTAGTCGATGGGTTTACGGTTCATCATTCTTCAATCCGGCATCCCGCTTCAAGCAGTTCCGGCGTGATCGTGTAGAGCGCATCCAGCATCTGGATCATGAAGCTGCCGGGGGCAGAGGCTTTTTGCGCGGCGGTTTCGCCGGCCAGACCGAAGTAGGCCAGTGCCGTGGCGGCGGCGCGCAGCGGGTCGGGGTCCACCGCCAGGAAGGCTCCGATGACCGCCGTTGCGGTGCACCCGGTGCCGGTCACGCACCCCATCAGCGCGTGGCCGTTAAACACGCGCGCGACGCGCCGGCCGTCGGTCACCAGATCCACCGGCCCGGTGATGGCGAGCACCGTCTGCAGCTGCCCGGCCAGGGCCTGGGCGACGTCTGCGGCTTGCTCGACCGAGTGCAGGGAGTCGACCCCTCGGGTGCGGGAGTCCGCGTTGCGCAGTGACAGGATCTCGGAGGCGTTGCCGCGGATGACCCGCGGCTGGGTTTCGGCGATGATCCTTCGGGCGGACTGGGTCCTGAACGGCGTTGCTCCTGAGCCCACCGGGTCCAGCACGATCGGGGTGTTGCGGCCGGAGGCTTTTCGGCCGGCCTTGAGCATGGACTCGACCCACTCCTCGCTAAGGGTGCCGATGTTCAACACCAGCGCCCCCGCGAGGCAGACCATGTCCTCGACCTCGTTCAGGGCATGCGCCATCACCGGGGAAGCCCCCATGGCAAGGAGCGCGTTGGCGGTATACGCCATCACGACGAAATTGGTGATGTTGTGGATGAGCGGTTTCTCTGCTCGCACGGCCGCCAGGTTGCGTGCAGCCGCCTCGGGAATTGCTGTCATGGGGTGCCTCCAAACAACAAAAGCCGTTTCCAATTGGAAACGGCTTCGAGGTCGCAGTGGGGCCGGTGAACTCGAATTCGTTTCCCTACGCTGGCATGATCCAGGTCAGGTTCAAAGGGTATGATCTCAGGCTTGATCCCGCCACCCCTGAACGAATTCAGGCAAAAGATAGTGAATTCGGCTGCCGCTGTCAAGCCGCGGTCTTTTATGCGCATGCGATTTGCAAATTTTTGCGGATGCACTACTTTCCCATGTATGGTTTTCGGGCGCGCCACGCCGGGGCTGTGCATCCGGTTGAGTGGGCAACGCCAGGAGTCCCGAGGCGCGTGGGCTGTTGCGAACGCTTGCCGGAAATGGGGGGATCCCTAAAAAACCTCACCCGAAATACAGGGGATAAAAAATGACACTCATCACGATCACACAGAACTTCGGCGGAGATGGAATGGCCATTGCGCGCAAGGTGGCCGACGGCCTGGGCATTGACCTGTTCGACGACCGGAAGCTGCAGGGTCTGGTCCAGGCTCGCGGAATACCCTCCGAGGAGATCGGCCGCTTCGATGGAAAGGCGCCCGGTTTTTTGGACAGGTTCCTGGGCAGCCGGCCGCAGGTGTTTCTGGACATCCTCGAATCGGTGATTTACGAAGTGGCGCGCAAAGGCGAGGGGGTGATCATCGGACACGGAAGCCAGATACTGCTGCGCAGCTTCGACTGCGCCTTCCACGTGCGGGTATTTTCATCCGACAAACGACGCGTTGAGAACATGGCGGCCGAGCAAAGTCTGAGCCGGGAGGCGGCCCTGAAGCTGATCCGCAAGCGCGACCAGGAGCAGTCGGGTTTCTTCAATTTTGCGTTTCACCTGGAGATGAACGACCCGTCGCTCTATGATCTGATCATTCACACGGAAAAACTGGACCTCGACACCGCCTCGGGCCTGATCATTCAGGCGGCCCGTTCGGAGAGTATCCGAACGTGCAGCCTGAAGGCGCTGGAGGCCATGGAGCGCTTGGCGCTCGAAAAAAAGGTCCACGCCGCTCTTCTGGAGACCGGCATGGACATGAACAGCATCATCGTAGAGGTCCCTGAGAAAGGGACCGTACACGTTTACGGCATCAGCCCCAACTCTGAAGAAACACGGAAGCTCAATGCTGCGGTCAGGAGCGTGCCCGGCGTGTCGGAGGTCGTTTCGGGAATCAGTGTTGTCACCGGCGTATGATCGGCCGGGGGTGGCAAGCGCCAAACGCTGTGGTGCCGCGCCGCGGAAAGGGGCATGCAGGTATCCCATTTCCGCGGCGCTTGGCAACTGAAACCCGGTCTGTCGGCTTGGTTGAACACCTGCCTGCGGTGCGGCGGTTCAGCGGACCGTTACCACCGGGCAGGGGGCGTTTAATATGACGTACTGGGCGGTGGAGCCGAACAGCAACTTGCCCACCTTCGATTTGCGCTGGAGGCCGATGACGATTTCATCGGCCTTTTTTTCATCGGCGGTTCGGACGATGTCTTCCCCGGCTTCCAGGCCGCGCACCGACAGCAGGGTTTCGCAGACCAGCCCGTCGCCCTTGAGGATGATTTCCTGCTGCTGCAGCTCCCTCTCGGCATCTTCGAACTCTTTGCGCGGGATCTCGGGTCCACCGACCATGGAACGCACCAGCAGGATGCTCCCCTTAAATGCGCCGGCGCGTTGAGTGGCGATCCGGAGCGCTTCTTTCGCGGGTTTGGAGCCGTCATAGGCCACAAGAATCTTCATAACACCTCCCGATCAGAGACCCAGGTCCTGGTTGACGAGAACGACTTTCACCCGGCCCTTGGGGTACGATTTTTCCGTGATGGTCCAGCTGTTGCAAATGCGCTCGGGGCTCTTGCACTCCTCGCAGTAGGAGGTTTTCACGCAGGGGGTCTTCTTGTCGAGCCGCATGGCGTTGGCCGGGGCGGCGAGGTTTTTCACCCGGAACATGGCCTCGTCCACGCTCGGCACGATTTTGTTGCGGCCGATCACCACCGCGACGTGTCGGGGGCCGAAGGTAAGGGCGGCCACGCGGTTTCCGAGCATGTCCAGGTTGACGAGCTGGCCGTCCTCGGTGACGGCATTGGAGCCTGTGATGAACAGGTCCACGAGCAGCGACCGGCGACGGCGCTCCATCAGTTCCTCGGCCGGAGCCTGCTTGTCGAGGGTGTCGATCATCTCTATGTCCGTGCGGTCCTTGACGGCCTGATAGAGGCCGCTGCCCACCACGGTCATGGACCCGCCCCAGGACACACTGCGGGCCCCGGTCTTGGCCAAAATCTCCTCCAGGACGATCTTCTTCGCGTCTGCGGCGGTTTCAGCCAGATGCACCTCGAAGTTGTTCGTCTCCAGGGCGCTCTTCAGGTCGGCCAATCGAATGTTCCAATAGTGGTTCAACGGTTTGTCCATGCGATCCTCCATCTCGCCGTCAGGGTGAATTATTTCACAAGAAGAGCCTAATGAATCCTGGTCGAAGAATCAACAAAAAACAGATGGGGTGAAAGACGATCCCGTGACCGATCGCAACCTCTTTTTTCCCGCGTTGCGGTGTGGTAGAATCCGCCGCCTGGAATAAGCGGAAGGAGCCATAATGGAATTTGCCAGTGTCGCGCACGTGCACGAAGCCCTCGAGGCCTCCGGCTACATTTGCTCCAGGACGATTGCCACCGTCGTCTTTCTGGCCCAGGCCACGCACAAGCCGGTCCTGATCGAAGGGCCGGCCGGAGTGGGTAAGACCGAGCTGTCCAAGGCGGTGGCCCGCAGCCTGGGCCGGCCGCTCATCCGGTTGCAGTGCTATGAGGGGCTGGACGAGGCCAAGGCGCTCTACGAGTGGGAGTACGCCAAGCAGCTGCTCTACACCCAGATGGTCAAGGAAAAAATCAACGAGGTCATCTCCGGGGTCGGCTCCGTCCTGGAGGCCGTGGACCGGATCGCCGTGCAGGCGAACGCCTTTTTCTCGGAGCGCTTCCTCCAACCCCGTCCGCTGCTGCAGGCCATCACGTCCCCGCGGCCGGTCGTGCTGCTGATCGACGAGGTCGACAAATCCGATCCCGAGTTCGAGGCGTTCCTGCTCGAGGTTCTGAGCGATTTCCAGGTCACCATTCCGGAGATCGGGACCCGCAAAGCCAGCAGTATTCCGGCCGTCTTCCTGACCTCCAACGACGCGCGGGACATGAGCGACGCCCTCAAGCGCCGCTGCCTGCACCTGTACATCGATTACCCCGACCCCGATCTCGAACTGCGCATCGTGAGGCTCAAGGCGCCGGGGATCGCAGAACGCCTGGCCGCGCAGCTGGTCGGGGCCGTGCGCCGGATCCGCAGCCTGGACCTCAAGAAACGGCCGGCGATCTCCGAAACCCTGGACTGGGCCCAGGCGCTCATTGCATTGCACGTGGAGGACCTTTCCCGGGAGGTGGTTCTGGACACATTGAACGTCATTTGCAAGTACCGCGCGGACGCTCAAAAAGTAACCGAGAAAATCGCCGGAATCCTGAGCTGAGGCGCGGTTTTTAAACACCCTGTCAGTGCCATGGTTTCTCTCGTCCTCAGATTCGTCTTGAGCGCCCGCGCCGCGGGGCTGCGCGCTTCCACCTCGGAAGTTCTCGATTGCCTGAGTCACCTCGAGCGGGTCGACCTGCTTGACGAGGCCCAGTTCAAGTCCGTCCTCCAGGCCAATTTCGCCAAGAGCCGGCGCGAGCAGGTGCACTTCGAGCGGCTCTACCAGCTCTTCTTCCACGAGCAGCGACAGCAGCCGTCCATCGTCGGGTCGGTGGCGCTGGCCGATCCGATCCGGGCCATCCTCCAGGCGCTTGCCCCCCCGGCCGGCAGCGACCTGCTGCTGCAGGCGCTGCTCGATTTCCTGGGCGGCTACCCCGCTGCACTCCTCGGGCAGCTGTCGGCGGCTGGTCAGAGGGCGGGTGGCCACGGCGGGACTGCGGCCGCGGGGCGCCGGTTGCTTCCGCGCGGGCTTGACGCGCTGGAGGAATCGCTCGCGGCGGCCGTCGCCGCGCGCCGCGCGGAGCTCGGCTGGGAGGAGCGGCGCGACCTGCTGGAGCATTTCCAGGACCGCCTGGACAGCGCGCGGCGTCTGCTGGGGCAGCCGCTCCGAGCCCGCGCGGACACGGAGCGGACGGTGCGATCCTACCGCCAGCGCATCGACGATTTGGGCGAAATCCATTTTGCCTCCCTGACTCCGCGCGAGGTGGAGGCCATGCGGGAGGTTATCGAACAACTGGTGCGCCGGTTGAAGGACAAAGCCAGCCGGCGCCGTGCCGCCGGGCGCCGAGGGGTCCTGGATGTGAAAAAGACCCTGCGCCGGGCCGCCGCTTGCGAGGGGCTGCCGTTTAAGGTCTTTTACCGCCGGCGGCCGAAGCGCAAAGCCAAGATCGTGGCCCTCTGCGACGTGTCGGGGTCGGTGTGGTCGGCGGCGCGTTTCATGCTCAACATGCTCTATTCCCTGCAGGAGTGCTTTACCCAGGTGCGCAGCTTTATTTTCGTGTCCGGTCTTGCGGAGGTGACGAACATTTTCGAAGACCAGGCGATCAACCCGGCCATCGACATGATCCTGAAAGAGGCCGACATCGACTACAACGCCGCAACGGACTACGGCCAGACCTTCCGGGAGTTCCGGCAGAACTACATGGACATCCTGAACAAGCAGACGACGCTGATCGTCATCGGCGACGGCCGTTCCAACTACACCGACCCGCAGGTCGAAATCCTGGAGGCGATGCGCAGCCGCAGCCGCAGGCTCGTCTGGCTGAACCCCGAGACCGAACAGTTTTGGGCCACCGGCGACAGCGAGATGCGGGCGCTCGCGGCGGTGTGCGACGCAGTGCAGCCGTGCCAGAACCTGAATCAGCTTTCGGACTTCATCACCTCGCTGGTGCTCTAGCAGGGTGTTGAAAAACTGCGCCTCAGGCCGTGATCCGGTTTGACAGCCGGCGCGGGCTTTTCTATAAATGCGGCTCACCGGCTTTTTTGCAGCGCTGGATCCCACGGGCAGAAGGAGCGCGTCATGGAACAACGCCAGCAGGGGGGAATCGCGTTTATCTGCGGCCAATGGCCCTTGGATCGAGAAAAGCCCACGATCCTCTTCATCCACGGCGCCGGAGAATCCTCGCTGCTGTGGCACGCCCAGGTGGAGGGGTTGAAGGATCGCGCGAACACCGTGGCCCTGGATCTGCCGGGCCACGGCCGCAGCCGCGGCCGCGCCAAACGACGGGTGCGGACCTATGCCGCCGATCTGGTCGATTTCATGCACGCGATCGCGGCGCCGCGCCCGATTCCCTGCGGGTTGAGCATGGGGGGAGCCATCACGCAGCAGCTGCTCCTCGACCATGCCGACCGTTTTCGGGCCGGCATCATCGTCAGCTCCGGAGCGAAGCTGCGGGTCCTGCCGGCGCTGTTTGAGATGCTCGCCCAAAACTTCCCGGCCTACGTGGAGATGGTCGACCAACTGGGATTCTCTGAGAAGACGCCGGCCGTCGTCAAGCGGCCCTTTTTGGAAGAGCACCTGAAGGCCCGGCCGAAGGTCGCCGAAGGGGATTTCAGGGCCTGCGACCACTTCGACGTGATGGCGCGGATTGCTTCCATCCGGGTGCCGGTTCTGGTCATATCGGCGGCCGACGACATATTTACCCCGCCGAAGTATGCGGAGTTCCTGGCACAGCATATCCCCGGCAGCCGCCGGGCTCACATCCCGGATGCCGGCCATTTCGTGCCGATCGAAAAGCCGCAGGCGGTAAACGCGGCCATCGCAGAGTTCCTGGATGAGATGGAACTATTACGTTAAGAGGCTATGTCGCCATGAAAGACGAACGCGGCTTGTACTACTACCCTTCTCCCAGCAACCAACGGGTGCGGATGTACGTGAAGGAAGCGCAGGGTGTCGTCTGGTTCCGCATGTGGAACGCTGCCGATCCCGCGCTCTGGGACCAGCACGACTGGGTGCCCTACGCGGCCATTCTGCGGGCGGCGGAAATGTATGACGGCAAAAATTTCGACCCCCGCCGGGCCTACGACATCGAGGCGGCCCGAGCCTTGCTGCAGGAAGGCACGTGAGTCCGTGTCTCCCATGATCATCACCATCACCGCCAACCTTCGGCTGAAGGGCGTTCCCGGAGAGCTCAAACAGGCGCTGCTGGAAAAGCTCGAGTTTGCCAACCCCAAGTGGGTTGAGAACGAGCGCATGGGACGCTGGAACCGAGGCACACCGCGGGTGCTCAAGTTCTATGACAAGCTGGGTGCAGACGGCCTCTGGATACCGCGCGGGTACCTGCGGCAGCTCATCCTGACGTGCCGGCGGATGGGGGTCGAGCACCAGATCGAAGACCAGCGGCGGCGCTTGCCGCCGGTCGACTTCGACTTCCGCGCCGA
This sequence comes from uncultured delta proteobacterium, assembly GCA_963785045.1. GTDB lineage: Bacteria > Desulfobacterota > Desulfobacteria > Desulfobacterales > SpSt-501 > SpSt-501. Next base: position 328,803 of record CAWAUC010000005.1, read on the forward strand.
GCTGCGTCCCTTCCAGCAGGCCGCCGTGGAGCAGATGCTGACCCGAGACTTCGGGACCCTGAGCGCCCCCACCGGTGCCGGCAAGACCGTGATGGCGCTCGCGCTCGTGGCGCGCCGCCGCCAGCCTGCCATCATTGTCGTGCACACGAAAGACCTGGCCTCCCAGTGGGTCGAACGGATCGAGACCTTTCTCGGCGTTCCGCCGGCGGAGTGCGGCATGATCGCGGGCGGCCGGGTGCGGATGGGAGAGCGGATCACGGTGGCCCTGGTGCAGTCTCTCTACAAGTGCGCTGATCAGGTGGCCGAACGCATCGGGTTCGTCGTGGTCGATGAGTGCCACCGCTGTCCGAGCCGCATCTTTACGGAGGCCGTGACCTGCTTTGACTCCATGTACATGTTGGGGCTTTCTGCCACCCCGTATCGCCGGGACAACCTGTCCCGGTTGATTTTCTGGCACCTCGGCGACGTGCATCACGAGGTGGACAAGTCCGGCCTGGTGGACAGCGGCGAGGTGCTGGCGGCCGAGGTCATCCTGCGCGAAACCGAGTTTCGATCCTTTCACGACCCCGTCAGCGAATACAGCAAAATGCTCTCCGAACTCACGGTGGACACAAAGCGCAACCTGCTGATCGCCGGCGACGTGGCCCGCGAAGCCGCACAGATTCCCGGCATCTGCCTGGTGCTGTCTGACCGCAAGGCCCATTGCGAAAACCTGCAGGCCCTGCTGCGCTACCGCTTCAAGGTCGATTCCGAGCTTCTCACGGGCGATCTGCCCCTCGCCCAGCGCCAGGAGGTGACGGAGCGCCTGAACGCCGGGCAGGTCCGGGTGGTGATCGCGACCGGCCAACTGATCGGTGAAGGCTTCGACTGCCGGCACCTGTCCAGCCTGTTTTTCGCCACCCCCGTTCGTTTCAGCGGGCGGGTGCTCCAGTATCTCGGACGGGTCCTGCGCCCTGCGCCCGGAAAGGACAAAGCCCGGGTTTTCGACTACATCGACATCCACGTCGACACCCTCGTCAATGCCGCCAAAGCCCGCCAGCGTGTTTACCGGCGCGGCTGACTGCCGCCGCCTTCCCATGCTCCTTTACTTTTTTCTAAATCCACCCCCTTTGAGGGGTTAACCTGAGGTCATCCGCTCTGCGGATGGAGGCCCTCATGTTTTTTTGTAGATATAGCTACAACGGTTCTTTGATTTACGGTGGTTCGGTTACAACGCGTTTGACATCGACCCATCCTTCCAGTCTGGTCTTGTATCTATATATACAAATGACACAATGAACTCGTAAAACGCCCGCGTTGAAGCGGCGCCCATCCCGTGAAGTGAAGCCTTCATGCAGGTCGTCGCAGCGACGGCGGGATGACGCGCAAGGCCGAAGTTGGACTTTTTACGACGTCGTCAAACTTGCGATCTACATGAAATCGTACTATAATTTTTTAAGTCACCAATTCTTCGGATGGGCATCATGATTGAAAAGGATGTTGCCAGGTCAGGCGTTTTCAAGGGTGCATCCCGTGATGCCTTGGTACTGCTCAACGCCATCCTGGAAACATCCCCTCAGCGAATGGTGTCCGACAACCAGGTGATGATCATTCTGGATGCGCTGGCCGGAGCGCAGGATCCCGCCCTGGTGGCGAGGTTTCCCGCCGTTCTGGCCATCTGCGCGCGGCGCGGGATCGAACTCGACAGCCAGGCTCTTTTCGCCCGGTACTGGGAATCCAGCCCGAAGCGCCAGAACCTGGAAAAACTGCTTCTTGTCAGCGCGGAGCTTTTCCTCCGCGAGCGCATCCTCGCACCCGGCAATCTGCTGCAGATTGCCGAAACGTTGAAGGCCAGGCATGCCTCTCTGCTTTCCGCGGATGCCGTGCCGCTGCTCAACGGCCCCAGGGTGGCCGTTGCAGACATGTATGCCGCCCTGAAACAATTCGCGGGCGATCTCCGGAAACCGATTCAGGCGAAGGCCCCGGCAGTTCGGCGCCAGTGGTCCCCGCAGCTCGAGCGTCTCTTGGACCGGCTGTTCTCGGGCAAGCAGAAGGAGCTCGTATACAATCGCCTGAAAGGGCATCACCTCACCAAGACCGAACGGGAATATTACTCACGGGTGGTCAAGAAGAAGCTTGTTGCCATCGCCGACCCGGAAATGCAGGAATTGGCGGCTCTGCTCGTGCCGGAGGAAAGACGACTGCCCGGCGGCCGGCCCCGCCCGGAAAAACCGTTGCCACAGCGAAAGGATGAAACATCGACGCCATGAATGTACTCCGGGAAATCGGTCTGCGTTCGATTGAGATCATGACGCTGGTCGTGGGGATGCTGGGGATGGCCATGTCCCTGCTGTTTCTGTTTGCGCCGTCCACTGCCAGGAATCTGAGCGTGATTTTCAACCGCAGCACGGATATCGACAAGAGGCTCCTCTTTCTGGACAAACCCATCTCAACCGATGCGCTGATTTACGGCCAGCCCCTCATCGTGGGCGGCAGCTTGGTGGCCGCTTCCCTGTTTGCGCTGATCTTCTTCTTTTTCAAGGTCGACGTCGTTGCTTTCAACCGGATCGTTTTCGGCCCCAACAACTCCGGTGCCGGAGAGATCATTTTCCAGGCGGTTGTCTGGATCGGCAAGATCGGGTGTCTTCTGGGCCTGGCCTTTGGCCTGTGTCTGTTGGTCTCGCCTGCGACCTTGCAGCGCATCGAACACAAACTGAATACCTGGATGGAGACCCGCTCTTTCGTCGAGAGGCTCGATAAGTCCAGCCACGACGTCGACGCCATCTTTTTCCGCTACCCGATCTTCTTTGGGCTTCTGGGCGGCTCCATTTCCTGCCTGATGATCGTCCTGTCCATTCTCAATCTGCTCCGGTGACGGCTTCATCGAGCACCCAATTTCGGCGTTGCGCTTCATCCCGCTCGCCAAGGATGTGGGGCTCCAATTGACAAGCCGGAGCAAATCGCTTAACAGACGTCAGCTCTGAATCGGAAATTGAACGAAAGGTGCAAGTGGCGGGTGATGATGAAGATAGGGTTGTTTCCTGCGGAACGAATGGATACGGATTTCCCCTGGATACTGTGGGCGATCGGATGGCTGGCCATGTTGAAGGCGTTGCTCTGGCTGGCCTATGAGCCGGTGATGCCGGAGGAGATTCTGAGGCTGCTTGGTTTCAAATACCTGCTGCTCGCCGTCCCGCTGATCGTCTGTGGTGTCGGGGTGTGGAACCGCCGGCGCTGGGCCGTATGGGGTCTCTTGGTGCTGGCCGCGGCGGACCTGGTTTTCCTGCTGTTTGTGCCCATGAGCTTCTATGCCTACCTGGTCGACTCCGAGGTCCAGTTCTTATCGGTCCTACTTTCCGGGATCATGCTCCTCTGTGAGGGGCCGGTCGGAGACGTGTTGATTCTCCTGGCGGCTGCCGTGCTGTTCCGGGAGACCCGTATAAAAGATCGCGGCTGAATGCCGCGATCTTCAGCCGGATACCAGACTCTGCGGGTGCTCGAGGCGGTCTTTGATGGTGTTGATGAACCGTGCCGCCAGGGCTCCGTCCACGGCGCGGTGGTCGATCGAAAGCGTCATGCTCAGCATGTCGCGGATGACGATCGCTCCGCCGTCGCCCACGCTCGGCCGCTTCTGGATGGAACCGACCGCGAGAATGGCGGTCTCCGGGGGGTTGATGATGGCGATGAAGTTGTCCACGTTCAGCATGCCCAGGTTGCTGACCGTGAAACAGGCGGGTTCCAGGTTGGCCTGCCTGCCGGCCCTGGCCAAGTCGGCGAACTCCCGGCGCAGGCGCGAGACCTCGCTCAGCGGGAGCTGATCGGCCCTGGGCAGGACCGGCACCGCCACGCCGTCTTCCAGCGTGACCGCCACCCCGATGTTGATGTCCTCCAGGAAGATGACCCCGTCCTCCTGGGTGCGACAGTTGGTGTGAGGGTGCTCCTTCAGGGCCAGCGCCGAGGCCTTCACGATCAGGTCGGTGATCGAGACGTCGCCGCCCGCCGACGAGTTGAGACGGCTCTGCAGCGCCAGGGCCGCGCCCATGTCGACCGACACCGTCACGTAAAAATGCGGGATGGTCTGTTTGCTCCGCGACATGCGGCGCGCGATGGTTTGCCGAATCCCGGCAAGCGGGACGACCCGGCCCCGCAGGGCCGGCCCCGAGATCCTTCTTTTCTCCACGTGGATCAGAACGTCCTTTTCGGTGATCCGGCCCTGGAGCCCGCTGCCCTGAACCTGGGCCACGTCGATGCCTCGATCGGAGGCGAGTTTGCGGGCGCGGCCTGACGCTTTGACCCGTTCTCGCCCCTCCGCTCCTCTTTGCAGTCGCTTGCGGATGGCGGCCACATCGACACCCGGCTCCGCTTTTTTCGCCCCGTCGAGCAGTCGGTCCGGCTCCACTTTTTCCCCCGGCGCACCGATGATGCCGATGGTCGAGAAGATCGGCACCCGCTCGCCTTCCCGGGCGGCTATTTTCAGCAGAACGCCGTCGACCGGGGATTCCACCTCGAAGACCGCCTTCTCGGTTTCCACCTCGCAGAGGACCTCGCCCTTGCGGATCGGCTCCCCTTCGCGCTTCAGCCAGCGGACCACCACTCCTTCGGTGATGTCCTGACCGCCCTGGGGCATGATGATGTTCGTTGCCATTATTTACACCTGAAAGGCTGAAGGCTGAAGACTGAAGGGCAACTAATGATCTCGCAGGTTTGTTCCTTCAGCCTATCCACCTTCAGTCTATCTGCCTGAGTCCCCTATTTTTACAGCATGCGCAGCACGCCCTCGACGATATCCTCCACCGAGGGCACGCAGGCCTGTTCGATCGCCACGTTGTACGGGATGGGGGTGTTCCTGCCGGCGACTCGAACCACCGGAGCGTCCAGGTCGTCGTAGGCCTCCTCCATCAGCATGGCCGCGATGTCGCCGCCCACGCCGCCGCGCTTGCAGGCCTCGTGCACGACCATTGCCCGGCCGGTCCGGCGGACGGAGGCGAGGATTGTCTCCTTGTCCAACGGGGTCAAGGTGCGCAGGTCGAGCACTTCGACGTTGATGCCCTCCTTTTCGAGGGCCGCGGCCGCCTCGAGACACTTCAGGGTCATGTAGGAATAGGTGATGATGGTGGCGTCGCGGCCCGGTTTCTTGATGTCGGCCTTGCCCAGGGGGATGACGTACTCTTCTTCAGGGACCGGGCCTTGGGTCATGTAGAGCAGCTTGTGCTCGATGAAGATGACCGGGTCGTCGTCGCGGATGGCGGCCTTGAGCAGACCGCAGGCGTCGTGGGGTGTTGCGGGCATGACTACCTTGAGTCCGGGGATGTGGTAGAAGAGCGCCTCCAGGCTCTGGGAGTGCTGGGCGGCAAGGCCGTTGCCGGCACCCCCCTGGGTGCGCAGCACCATGGGAACCTTGCCCTGTCCGCCGGAGATGAACTCGTATTTGGCCGCCTGGTTGACGATCTGGTCCATGACCAGCATGGCGAAATCGATGAAGAGGATTTCGACGACGGGCCGGCAGCCGACTAACGCCGCGCCGACCGCCATGCCCGTGAAGGACGCCTCGGCGATGGGGGTGTCGACCACGCGGCGCGGACCGTACTTTTTCAGCAGGCCTTCGGTGACCTTGTAGGAACCGCCGCGCTCGGCGATCGTCTCCCCCAGGATGAACACCAGCGGGTCCCGCTGCATTTCTTCGTCGAGCGCCCGGCGCAGGGCCTCGCGGTACATGATCTCTGTCATAACGCTCTTTCCTGTGAAATCAGTCCGGAATACCGGCTAAAAACTCCGCCACCGACGGCTCCGGGCTTTCGGCTGCAAACCGGACCGCCGCTTCCAAATCAGCCTCGACCTGCTCCTCGATCGCGCGGGCGTTGGCTTCGTCGCCAAGGGCCCGGCGCATGAGTGCGAGCGGGTCGCGGGCTTTCCACGCCGCGAGGGTCTGCGGGTTCATGTAGAGGCCCGGATCGTTCACGTGATGCCCGCCGTGGCGGTAGGTGCTGGCCTCGATCAGGGTCGGTCCTTCGCCGCGGCGGGCGCGCGCGACGGCCTGGAGGGTCTCGCGGTAGACCGCGCGCGCGTCGTTGCCGTCGACACACATGCCGGGTACCCCGAAAGCCGGTCCCCGGCTGGCGAGGTCGCAGCAGCCCGTGGCGCATTCGATTGGAGTGGAGACGGCATAGTGGTTGTTTTCCAGCAGGTAGATGACCGGCAGCCGATAAGTGCCGGCCAGGTTCAACGACTCGGCGAACACGCCGTTGTTCGAGGCGCCGTCGCTGAAGAAGGCGATGACCACCTGGTCGGTCTGCCGCACCTGGATGCCCATGCCCGCGCCGGTGGCGATGGGGATTCCGCCCCCCACGATGCCGTTGGCGCCGAGGTGGTTCAACTGTTTGCTGGAGATGTGCATCGACCCCCCGCGTCCCTTGCAGTAGCCGGTGGCCTTGCCGGTGATCTCGGCCATCATCAACCGCAGGTCGGCCCCCTTGCTGATGCAGTGCCCATGGCCGCGGTGGGTGCTGGCGATATAGTCCTCTGGACGCAGGGCCGCGCAGGCGCCGGCTGCCACGGCCTCCTCCCCGAGATAGGGGTGCAGATAGCCGCGGATCAGCCCTTGGCGGTACAACTCGATGCACGTGAGCTCGAAGCGTCGCGTGGCGTAAATATTCCGGTACATGCCGAGCAGGATCGGCTCGGGGATCTCCGGAGCCGCGTCGGTCGGCCGGCTGCCGGGCTCGGCGACAGGCGGATGTGCCATGTGTCCTCCTTGCGGCGGGAAGGCCGCTTGCGCGGATTGCGGGGGCAGCACCTGTACGGGGCGCTGGCCGGCACGCACTCATGCGCAAAGAATTACCAATTTACGATGTCGGACGATTAGTCAAGAGAAAAATGCCGGGATCGGGGGCCGCGCTGGCCTCCCGGTTAAGGATGGGGCTCACCTGCATCCTGCGGGAGGCGGCAACAGGCGCCGGGGAACGCCTCCATGAAGTCTGTCACCGCGCGCACGAAGCCGGGCGGGTCGTCCACGTGCACCCAGTGCCCGGCAGCGGGCAGGGTGCAGAGGTGCGCCTGCGGGAAAGCGGTCCGGATATCCTCCCAGTCGCGGTCGCGGATGTAATCCGAGCGCTCCCCGCGCACGAAGAGGCATGGCCCGGGCCAGGGATCCAATGTCACGGGGCCGCAGAGGGAAGGGTAGGCCCGGCGGATGGCATCGATGTTCACCTTCCAGCGGGTGCGGCCTTCGGCAGCCGGCTTCAGGTTTTTCAGAAGGAAGCGCCTCTCGCTGGTATCGGGAATGGCCGACTGAAGGTGCTCGTCCGCCGCCCGGAGTGTTGCGATACGGGCAAGATCCAGCTGCGCCAGCGCGTCGATCGTCGCGGCCTGCGACGGTGGGTAGCCCCGGGGGGCGATGTCGACGATGATGAGCCTCTCCAACTGATCCGGGAACATGGCGGCGAATCGCATGGCGGTCTTCCCGCCCATGGAGTGGCCGAGTAGGGCGGCTTTCGCCAGCCGGTGTGCACCCATGTAATCCCGGATGTCTTCGGCCATGGCGTCGTAGTCGAGGCGGCTGCTGTGAAACGAGCTCCCATGGTTGCGCTGGTCGACGACATGCACCGTGAAATGCGCCGACAGCGCCTTGGCCACCGGGTGCCAGTTCTCCCAGGATCCGAACAGACCGTGCAGGATGATCAGCGGGGCGCCTGAACCGTATACGCGGGCATGCAGATGGTGCGGTGGCGTGGCAGGTTTCATTAACCAGCCGTATTTGCTTTTTATTATGGTCGGGGCGGTCAGATTTGAACTGACGGCCCCCTGCTCCCAAAGCAGGTGCGCTACCAGGCTGCGCCACGCCCCGAATTACACCTGATTTATTAACATGCTGCCGGCCCCAAAGCAAGCGTTCCAATGCCTGCCCATGCCGGGGTGCTCCCCTGAAACCCCGGGTTGAGTTGACATCCCTCGGTTTTGTCTTTATACTGGCTGCGTTGACCTTAAAAAGACCTTTCTGGAGTTTTTACCCGCTGTTAGAGCCCGGTACGGGCTCAAGTGGGTTTTCGTTTGCTTTTGTAGTCGTTAGCGTTCCGTTAGCAGGCGAGAGTGGCGGAACTGGTAGACGCACTGGATTTAGGATCCAGCTCTGGCGACAGATTGGGAGTTCAAGTCTCCCCTCTCGCACCACGCCGGCAGGTTATCGCGTTGCCTGGGGTGCCGAAAGCCCCCGCGCAGTAGAAAGGATTTTTTAAAAAATCATGCAGGTTACGATAGAAGACATCAGCAGCGTCAAGAAAAACCTTCGGGTCGAGATCCCGCGGGAGGAGGTCGTCCGCGAAATCGACAAGGCGTACAATCAGCTCAAGAAGACCGCCCGGATCAAAGGCTTCCGGCCGGGCAAGACGCCGCGTTCCGTCCTCGAAAAAATGTTCAAGAAGGACGTGCTGGCCGACGTATCCTCCCGGCTGATCCAGAGCTCCTTCATCGATGCCATCAAAGAAAAGGACCTCCGGGTGGTGGGGCAGCCGAAACTGGAACCCCCGGAGCTCGACGGCTCCAGAGACTACACGTACGCGGCCACCGTCGAGGTCACCCCGCGGATCGCGGATTTCGATTTCAAGGGACTCACTCTGAAACGATCTATTTACTCGGTGAGCGAGGGTGAAGTGGACATGCAGCTGAAGCAGCTCCAGAAGAACCTGGCGCGGCTTCAGAAGATCGCCGCGACCCGGCCCGTATCAGACGGTGATCACGTCCTGATCGACTTTGAAGGGCTCCGGGATGGCAAACCGTTTGCCGAAACGCCCCGGACCGAGAACTTTACGTTGAAAGTGGGTACCGGCAGCGCGCTCGCGGAATTCGACCAGGCATTGGTCGGCATGAACCCCGGCGACAGCAAGCAGTTTCCGGTCACGTTTCCGGCCGACTACGCGAACAAGGCGATTGCGGGCCAGACCATCGATTTCAACGTGTCGTTGAAAGAGATCCGGGAGGAAATCCTTCCTGACATCGACGACGAGTTGGCCAAACGCACAGGCCGGTTCGAGACCCTGGAGGATCTCAAGCGGGAGATCCGCGCCAACCTCACCCAGGGCTACGAAAAGCGCGTCGAGCAGGAGCTCAACGAACAGGTCTTCACGGGCCTGTTGAGCCGGACGCAGTTCGAAGTGCCGGAGGCGTTGGTGAGCATGGAGCTGGAAAGCATCATCGAGGAGGCCGAGCGCTCCTTTTCCCACCGCAACAGCTCCTTGGAGGATGCCGGGCTCAGCCGCGAGATCATCGCCGAAAAATACCGTGACACGGCCTTGAAGCAGGCCAAGCGCCACCTGATCCTGGGTCACCTGATCGACCAAGAGAAACTCAGCATCGGCGACGAGGAGCTCGAAGCGGGCTTCCAGTCCATGGCGGAAAACTTCAAGCAGCCCGTCGAGGAGATCAAACGCTTCTATCGCGGAAACGACGACAAGCTCGATTATTACAAGCATGCCCTGCTCGAGAAGAAGGCGCTCAGGCTCATTTTCGACAGCAGCACGATCGAAGACGTGCCGCCGGATGCAACCGCTTGACAGGGTCCAGACGTTGAGCTTCAATAAAGCCGAAGGAGGATCATTGTGCCCCTGATTCCCATGGTCATTGAACAAAGCAGCCGCGGCGAGCGGGCCTACGACATTTACTCCCGACTGCTGAAAGATCGGATTATTTTTCTCGGCTCGGCCATGAACGACGAAGTCGCCAACCTGCTGATTGCGCAGCTTCTGTTTCTCGAATCCGAGGATCCGGACAAGGATATCAACTTCTACATCAACTCGCCGGGCGGGCTGGTGACGGCCGGGCTGGCGGTGTACGATACCATGCAGTACATCAAGTCCGACATCACCACCGTGTGTATCGGCCAGGCCGCCAGCATGGGCGCCCTGCTGCTCACGGCCGGCGCTGCGGGCAAGCGCTACTCGCTGCCCAATGCGCGCATCCTCATCCACCAGCCGATGGGCGGGTTCCAGGGCCAGGCCTCGGACATCGAGATCCAGGCCAAGGAGATGCTGCGGATGAAAGAGACGCTGAACCAGATTCTGGTCCGGCACAGTGGCAAAAGCATGGACCAGATCCAACGGGACACGGACCGGGACTACTTCATGAGCGCCCTCGAGGCCAAATCCTACGGCATTATCGATCATGTCATCGCCAACCGCGACGACCTCGACCGTATGGAAAAATCGGAGAAATAGCATGGCGAAGAAAAAGGACGAAAACGACAACCTGTTCTGCTCCTTCTGCGGCAAGAATCAGTCCGAGGTGCGCAAGCTGATCGCCGGCCCCGCGGTGTACATCTGCGATGAGTGCATTCAGCTCTGCAGCGAGATCATCGATGAGGAGACCGAAAAGGACGCCAAGGACACCGCGCACATCCTGACCCCCAAGGAGATCAAGGAGCGCCTCGACGGATACGTGATCGAACAGGAACCGGCCAAAAAAATCCTCTCGGTGGCGGTCTACAACCACTACAAGCGGCTGGAATCCGCCTTCAATGCCGGGGATGTCGAGATCCAGAAGAGCAACATCCTGCTGATCGGGCCGACCGGCTGCGGCAAGACGCTGCTGGCGCAAACGCTGGCACGGTTTCTGAACGTGCCGTTCACCATCGCCGACGCCACCAGCCTGACCGAGGCCGGCTACGTCGGCGAGGACGTGGAGAACATCATCCTGTCCCTGCTGCAGAACGCCGACTACGACGTGGAGAAGGCCAAGCGCGGTATCGTCTACATCGACGAGATCGACAAGATCGCCAGCAAGGCCGACAACCCCTCCATCACCCGCGACGTGTCGGGCGAGGGCGTCCAGCAGGCGCTGCTCAAGATCCTGGAGGGCACGCTCGCCAGTGTCCCGCCCAAGGGCGGCCGCAAGCACCCCCAGCAGGATTTCATCAAGGTCGACACAACCAACATCCTCTTCATCTGCGGCGGGACCTTCACCGGCCTCGAAAAACTCATCCAGCGTCGCCTGGGACCGAAGATCATGGGGTTCGGCGCCAAGATCGTCGGGGAAAGCGAGCGCACCATCAGCGATACCCTCAAAATGGTGCAGCCGGAGGATCTGATCAAGTACGGCCTGATCCCGGAGTTTTTGGGGCGGCTTCCGGTGATCGCCACCCTGCACGAGCTGAACGAAGAAAGCCTGATCCGGATTCTCAGGGAGCCGAAGAACGCCCTGATCAAGCAGTACCAGAAGCTCTTCGAGCTGGAAGGGGTAAACCTGCGCTTCACGGACAGTGCCCTCGCCGCGGTCTCGAAAGAGGCGGTCAAGCGCAAATCCGGCGCCCGCGGCCTGCGCGCCATCATGGAATCGTGCATGCTCGACATCATGTACGACCTGCCGTCGCTTGAAAACGTCAAGGAGTGCGTGATCAGCGAGGATGTCGTGTTCAACAAAGAAGACCCGATATTGCTCTTCGAGCAGAACAAGAAGCAAGCTTGACGAAATCGGGCGCCGCCCGATTTCGTCATTGAACTGAAGCCTGACGTGATCGCAATCTGTGGGATCAGACCCCTATCCGCAACACGACTCCGTCACGTATGTTTTCAATCTTTTGCTCTGAGCTCTGAACTCTGAGCTATTCAATTGGTGTGACACATGGTGAATATTCCGAAGTATTATAAAGAAGGCGAACCCGGTTCTTCGGGACCGGTGCTGCCGCTGCTGCCGCTCAGGGACATCGTGGTATTCCCGTTCATGGTGGCGCCGCTGTTCGTGGGCCGAGCCCGGTCCGTCAATGCCCTGACCGAGGCCATGAACGGCGACAAAACCGTATTCCTGGCTACCCAGAAGAAAGCCGGCATCGACAACCCGGGCGAACAGGACATCAGCGCGATGGGCACCATCGGCAAAGTGCTCCAGCTCCTGCGGTTGCCCGATGGCACCGTCAAAGCCCTGGTGGAGGGCAAAGGCCGTGCGCGGATCGTCCGGTTCATACCGGAAAAGGAGTTTTTCCGGGTCGAGCTCGAGCGCGTCGTCGAAAAGGATCTGTCGCCGGCGGAAACGACTGCCCTCATGCGCTCCGTGGTCGAGACCTTCGAGGAATACGCCGGCTTGAACCGCAGCATCTCCAAGGAGCTGGTCGCCAACATCACCTCCATCACGGATGCCTCCCAGATGGCCGACACGGTGGCCTCGCACTTCTCTTTCAAGCTGGATGACAAGCAGCGCCTGCTCGACACCCTCGACCTGACCGAACGGCTGCCCTTGCTCCTGGGTCTGATCAAGATGGAGATCGAGGTCTTCCGCATGGATCAGCGCATCAAGACCCGCATCAAGGATCAGATGGAGAAGAGCCAAAAACAGTACTATCTGAACGAGCAGATGCGGGCCATCAAGAAGGAGATGGGCGCGGAGGACGATCTCAACGACGAGATCCGGGAGATCGAGGAGAAGCTCAAGAACCAGAAGATGTCCAAGGAGGCCACCGAGCGGGTCGAGCACGAGCTGAAAAAGCTCAAGATGATGACCCCCATGTCGGCCGAGGCCACCGTGGTGCGCAACTACATCGACTGGATCCTGAGCCTGCCCTGGGGTGAGAAGACCGAGGTGGCCGACGATCTGCCGAAGGCAGAGCAGATTCTCGAGGAAGACCACTACGGGCTGGAGAAGCCCAAGGAACGGATCCTGGAGTACCTGGCCGTGCAGGTTCTGGTGAAGAAAATCCGCGGCCCGATCCTGTGTTTTGTCGGGCCGCCGGGTGTTGGCAAGACCTCGCTTGCCAAGTCCATCGCCCGGGCAACCGGCCGCAAGTATGTGCGGCTGTCCCTGGGAGGGGTGCGGGATGAGGCGGAGATCCGCGGCCACCGCCGGACTTACATAGGCGCGCTGCCCGGCAAAATCATCCAATCTCTCAAGAAAGTCGGCGTGAACAATCCGGTGTTCTGCCTGGACGAGGTCGACAAGATGAGCATGGACTTCCGCGGCGACCCCTCGGCGGCCCTGCTCGAGGTCCTGGACCCGGAGCAGAACTTCTCCTTCAACGACCATTATCTCGACCTCGACTACGATCTGTCGGACATCATGTTCATCACCACGGCGAACACCCTGCCCGACATCCCGCTGCCGCTGCAGGACCGCATGGAAATCATCCGGCTGCCGGGCTACACCGAGGTGGAAAAGTACCACATCGCCGAACAGTTCCTGGTGCCCAAACAGATCAAGGTGAACGGCCTGGAGGGCAAACAGGTCACTTTTTCCAAGAACGCGATCCTCGCCTTGATCCGCCGTTACACCCGCGAGGCCGGTGTTCGCAACCTCGAGCGCGAGATTGCCTCCATCTGCCGCAAGCTGGCGCGCGAGGCCGTGACCGATCCGGCGAAAAGCGAGTTTGGCGTAAGCGAAAAATCCATCCCGAAACATTTGGGGCCCTACCGGTTCCGCCAGGAGCAGGTGGAGCAGGAAGACCAGATCGGGATGGTGACCGGGCTGGCCTGGACTCCGGTGGGCGGGGAGCTGCTCTTCATCGAGACGCTGCTGATGCCCGGCAGGGGCCAGCTCACCGTCACGGGCAAGCTGGGGGATGTTATGCAGGAGTCGGCCCAGGCGGCCATGAGCTACGTGCGCTCGCGCGCCGCGTACCTGACGATCGACGAGAAATTCCACCGCAAGTACGACATCCATATCCACATCCCCGAGGGGGCCATCCCCAAGGACGGGCCGTCGGCCGGCATTTCCATGTGCACCTCGCTCGTCTCGGCGTTGACCAAGCGCCCGGTGCACCGGGACCTGGCCATGACCGGGGAGATCACTCTCCGGGGCCGGGTGCTGCCCATCGGCGGGCTGAAAGAGAAGCTGATCGCCGCCCACCGCGGCGGGGTCAAGCGGGTGATCATCCCGAAGGAAAACGAGAAGGACCTCAAGGATGTACCCAAGAGCATCTCCAGCCAGATGGACATCGCCTTCGTCGAGCACATGGACGAGGTGCTCGCGCATGCGCTGATCGTGCGCGAGGGCGAATCCCTTTTCAAAAAGGTGGACATCCGGTTGGACGTGCCGGCTGAAGGAAAAACCAAGCAGGGGCCGGCCATCAATTAGCCCCGCGGGTGTGCTGAAATTCAGCTTGACAGGGTTGCCGCAAGTTGATAAATCATTTTTTTTGTGCAATTCGCTTGCGGGCGGATAGCTCAGCTGGGAGAGCGTCGGCCTTACAAGCCGAAGGTCGCAGGTTCAATCCCTGTTCCGCCTACCATTTCAAAACGGGGTCGCGGGAGGGGTCGATCCGCTGAACGAGAGATTCGGGTGTTCAACCGGATCCCATTTTTGCAGCATCGGTACACGGGGGCGTAGCTCAGATTGGTTAGAGCGCCGGCCTGTCACGTCGGAGGTCGCGAGTTCGATCCTCGTCGCTCCCGCCATATAAAAACAAGGGCGTAGGAGAAATCTTGCGCCCTTGTTTTTTTTCCAACACACAAAAAAGCCACCCCCGCGAACGATTTGCTTCATTCTTGCCCCAACCTGCCTCAACCGTGTCAGAGAATCGAGACAACAATGCGCTTGACCCACCTCACGATATCTGCTACACAAAAACCGCCAGAAAGCAATTTCTTATGACCTCACCCGACTTAGGGGGGGAATCCAATGTTCACCAGCAATCCGTTCGCCGACCTCACCGTCTTTCTGCCCCCACTTTTCATGCAGGTTTACGTCGTCCTGATGATACTGGCGGTCGCCGCCGGGACGTCGATCGACATGCTGCACAAGGGCAGCGCGCGCTACTTTATGCAAATGCGCCGGGCATCCCATGCCCGGGCGACCCGGCAACTCAGCGGCGGGGAGCGCATGTCACTGGCGGTCCGCACGCTCCTGAAAGAAGTGCTCACTGCCGGAGAATTCCACAATCCGCGACGAAGGATCTCCCATCTCCTGATGTTCTACGGCGTCCTGCTCTATCTCATCACGAGCATCGCCCTGGTCTTCGCCTACCCCACGCCGCAGACGCCGGCGCCGGCGGCCTGGCCGGTGTTGTGGAACATCGGCGCTCTGCTGATTCTCGCCGGCGGCTGTTGGTTTTTCTTCTTCATCCGCGTAGACGTCGCCAAGGAAGGCCATTCGCCGTTTCGCCTGATGCGTGCCGATCTGTTCATTGTCAGCCTGCTCGCGAGCATCCTCTTTGCCCTCGTCTGGGAATGCGTGCAGGCGGCAGGCAACCTGACAGCGACTCAGATCTTTTTCGGGATCTACCTCTTTTTCACCACGCTGCTGTTCCTCGGGGTGCCCTGGTCGAAGTTCGCGCATATGTTTTACAAACCCGCGGCGGCCTTCCAGAGACGGGTCGAGGAAGCAGACGGCTCCAGCAGTCTGCCGCGGCCCACCGATGTCCGCTACATAGAGAGGTGATCCCATGCCTACTTTTGCTTACATGACGCGATGCGACGGATGCGGGGAGTGCGTGGACATCTGCCCGTCGGACATCATGCACATCGACAGGACCTACCGGCGCGCCTACAACATCGAGCCCAATTTCTGCTGGGAATGCTATTCGTGCGTGAAGGCCTGCCCGCAGCACGCGATCGACGCGCGCGGCTATTCGGATTTCGCCCCGCTCGGGCACAGCGTGAGGGTGCTCCGGGAGGCGGACAAGGGCACGGTTTCCTGGAAGATCCGTTACCGCGACGGGCGGATCAAGGAGTTCATGTTCGCGATCCGCACGACTCCCTGGGGTTCCATCAAGGGGCCGTCCGAGTATGCTGCGCCCGATCCGGGTTCGCTCGACTCGCTGCTGCTGGCGCACGAGCCCGAGGCGCTCATGATCGAATCGCTCCCCGCCCTGACCGACAAGAAAAAGGGGTAACCGCATGGGAACCTTCTCATCCAGGAAGACGCACTTCGTTGATTCGGACATCCTCGTCATCGGTGGCGGCTTCAGCGGCTGCGGCGCCACCTATGAATCCCGCTACTGGGGTCGCGGTCTGAAGATTGTCCTAGTCGAGAAGGCCAAGATCGAGCGCAGCGGTGCGGTGGCGCACGGCCTGTCGGCGATCAACTGTTACATGGGCATGCGCTGGAACGAGAACCAGCCGGAGGACTACGTGCGCTACGCGCGCGGCGACCTGCTGGGCATCGTCCGCGAGGACATCGTCTACGACAACGCCCGGCACGTGGACTCGACCGTCCACAAGTTTGAGGAGTGGGGCCTGCCGATCATGAAGGACGAAAAGACCGGTCACTACCTGCGCGAGGGGAAGTGGCAGATTATGATCCACGGCGAGAGCTACAAGCCGATCATCGCCGAGGCGGCGCGCAAGGCCGCGACCGAGGTGTACAACCGCATCATGGTCACCCACCTGCTGATGGACCGGAAGAAACCCAACCGCGTCGCCGGCGCCGTCGGCTTCAGCGTGCGCAGCGGGGATTTCTACGTCTTTCGGGCGAAGGCGGTCATCGTGGGCGCCGGCGGCGCGTCGCACATCTACCGCCCGCGGGCAATTGGGGAAGGCACGGGCCGGACCTGGTACGCGCCGTGGAGCAGCGCCTCCGCCTACGGCCTGCTGATCCCGATCGGCGCAAAGATGACACAGATGGAAAACCGCATCGTCCTCGCCCGCTTCAAGGACGGCTATGGTCCGGTCGGTGCCTGGTTCCTGCTGCTGAAATCCGTCGCCACCAACGCCCGCGGCGAGCTATACGAGGCCAACTGGCTGGAGCACACCAAGGCCATCGTCGGGGAGAAATACACGACCAGCCAACCGTTCCCGACCTGCCTGCGCAACCACGCGATGATAGAGGAGATAAAGGCCGGCAACGGCCCGATCTACATGCAGACGCCGGCGGTGCTCGATACCCGCGAGAAGGAGGAGATCGGCTGGGAGGATTTCCTCGACATGACCATCGGCCAGGCGCTCGTGTGGGCGTCGCAGAATATCGACCCCAAGGAGAAGCCCTCGGAGCTGATCACATCCGAACCCTACGTCATGGGGTCGCATGCGACCTGTTCCGGCGCCTGGGCCAGCGGCCCGGAGGATTGCGCGCCGGACGATTACCAATGGGGCTACAACCGCATGACGACCGTCGAGGGGTTGTTTGGGGCCGGGGACACGATGGGCGGCGCACCGCACAAGTTCTCGTCCGGCTCGTTCACCGAGGGCCGGCTGGCAGGGAAGTCGGCGGTCCGCTACGTCCGGGATCTGAAGGGGGACCAGCCCCAGATAGACGACAACGAAGTCGACCAGCTCAAGCACGCGGTGTACAAGCCGCTCGAAAACTTCAAGCTGGGCCGGAACGAGATCGTCGCCGGCACCGTTTCGCCGAGCTATCTGCTTCCGCTCCACGGCCTGCAGCGGCTGGAGAAGCTCATGGACGAGTACGTCGGCGGCTACAGTACCTTCTACGTCACCAGCGAAAAGCTGCTCAATCGCGGACTCGAGTTGCTCGCGATGCTAAAGGAGGACTTGGTTCACCTGGGCGCCGAGGACCTGCACCAGCTCCAGCGCGCTTGGGAACTTCACCACCGGGTCTGGACCTCGGAATCCGTGGCCCGGCACACGCTGTTTCGGAAGGAGACCCGGTGGCCGGGTTACTATTATCGCGCCGATCATCCGAAGCTCGATGACGTGCAGTGGCACGTGTTCACCACCTCACAGTACGATGCGAAGACGGGTGAATGGCAGATGGCCAAGATCCCCGTTCACCACATTGTAAGCTGAGCGCCGGATCCGCAGACCCGGACATCCCCCCTGGCCCGGTGATTTATACTCTTGTGTAAGCTCTCAACCCATCTTTTATTTTTAAATTGTAATTGTCTTCTCGAAGCCTTCCTATAACCGCTTCCGGAGGACACCCCATGATCCGATTCATTGTTCTTGTCTCTTTCCTTCTATTCACGTTCGATGTCTTCGCGCAACAGCCTACCCAGCCCTTCAGTGAATACGGCGAGCTTCTCAGGACACAGCTCTCGTCTGCTCCCTTTCCTCATCCACGGCGGGATTCGGGATATACCTACGGAAAGCAGTTCTATTCAACAGAGAAACATTACAATGACAGCAGTGTCGCATTGTTCATCCCAAAAGGATTCCGATCCACCGATGCGGTCGACTTCGTAGATTCATATTCATGGATGGTGGAGCAATATCGACACCGCACTCAAGCGCTATTTTTTGCCGCAGCAACTCGCTGAGAGCGGCAAGAACGCCATTCTTGTTGTCCCAGAGGGACCGCGCAATGCGCCTGATTATTTCGGGGGAAAACTGGAAGACCCGGGCGGTTTCAAGAAATTCATTGAAGATGTGGCCGATTATCTTTTCAGAGCCGGAAAGATACCAACGCGGAATGTCGGCAACGTGATTCTATCTGGCCACAGCGGCGCCTATCACGCAATCTCCTATGCTCTGATGCAGGGGGGGGTGTCCGAAAAAATACGCGAAGTCTATCTCTTTGACGCACTGTACGGACAAACGGAGAAGTTTGCTCACTGGATTGACCACTTTCAGGGCAAGTTGGTGGTGATCTATACAGACTCGGGCGGCACAAAGACTGAGACAGAGAGCTTGATGGCAGATTTGCGCGCCTGGAAGATTCCCTACTTCTTCAGCGACGAGACATCCTTGTCACCGCGTGATCTTTCGAAACATCGACTTATTTTTATCCACACCGACCTGGGGCATGACATGGTCGTACACTGTCGCCTGCAGTTCCGCGACTACCTTAGAGCAAGTTGTCTTTCCGATCGGTAGCACTGCGTCTTCCAACTGACAGAGCCCTCACAGTCAAAACCGGTCAAGCAGCCAACCGTTTCTGCTCAGGCACCAAACCCATTTGCGCCAGATGAGCATGAATCCTTTGAGGCGGAAAGTTGATCATGTTCTTTGCAACCTTCAAGACGTCGAATCCTCGGTTGGCGAAGGTTTCTAATTCAGGGGAAACATACCGTCCCATTGGAGCGGCAGTTGCCACAATTATCGTCGCGACATGCTGAGCCTTGGCAAGCTTTTGGACTTCCTTCATAACGATTACCGAGAAGCGGCGTCGCAACTCACCACGATGATGTTCGCGCCTGTCATTATAACCGTGAACAGGTCCACCTCGAGGTGCAGTTCCCCTTCCTGTCTTTGAATCGGAATATCTTTCCTGGTCGCCCACCATCGCTTCTGGGTTTATGAGGTCTTTAAGTTCAACGATCCTGGGGCCTGACTCCAATTCCGGAAAATTCACGGGTTCGAGGGCAAAGAGTCTTGCCTTTTCATCATTGACCACGACGATCAGATATTCACCCATAATCAGCCTCCCTTTCGTCAGAATAGAACCTGACACTTACAAACTAAGAACTATTGCGCAGAGATCAATTGCCTGACGTTTGGGTATTCCCTTCAATTATCGGCATAAATGCCCTCAGGGGCTTCAAACCGAGCAAATCAACGACTGGATCAAAAGCGGGAATCGAGAGCAGTTGTTTGTCCGGTTCGATGGCGAGGAGGTTCGAGCGAGGTTTTGAAACCACTTCTAGTCGAGGGTTGCCCTGCTATTCTATGGGCTGGTACCAGTAAAGGTTCTTTGCCCGCATCCGCGCGATCCGCCCCTTCTCCTTTAGATATCTCAAATGGGAGATTGCCTCTCCTGTGGCGAACCACTTTTGCGCCAAAGGAAATGTCTCCCAGCTGTCGCATTTGATGTCCCACGTCATCCGGGATGCGATCTCATAGGCCGACAGATTGCCATTTCCGATGATGCGTAAAATTTCATTGCAGCGCTCAGAATGATGCTCTTTGAGCTCGGCGATTCTGCTCCGATGATCGGTGATCAGTCGGCGATGCCCGGGGAGTGTGAGCTCGACATCGAGGGCATGAACGCGATCCAGGCTGTCCAAATAGCTCTTGAGGGGGTTCTGAATTTCGGACCAGCACTGAATATTGGGGGTGATATCGATCAGAACATGATCACCAGCGACCAGTATCTTCTTTTCCGGCTCGTACAGACAGGTGTGACCGAGGCTGTGCCCCGGCGTATGAACGCATCTGAAATGGTATTCGCCCACGTTGATGATGTCCCCGTCCTGCAGGATATTCAGCTCGGGCACCCATTCTGAACTAAATTTGAAGCCCGGGTGCTGCTGGATGGCACGGTGGAGCTCATCTTCTGGAAAGCCGTTCTCAGTGGCATAGGCGAGCATCGGGCCCCAACCGGACCAGGCTTCTATGATCTCGGCATCCGGGCGGTTGAAATAGACCCGGCTCGAAGCGGCGATCAGCCTCGACACCAGGCCGAAATGATCCGCATGGAGGTGAGTGATGAAAAAATCGGTTTTATTCGGGTCGATTTTCAATTCCTCGAATCCGGCCTTCATCACCTCGAAGCACTCGTCCCGGTTCAACCCCGTGTCGATCACCAAATTCCGGTCGGCCGATCGAACCACATAAGAGTTGAGAAACTTGAGTGGGCTGTCGGGCAGCGGCACTATGATTCGGAACAGATCCCGGCGAAGCTTTTCAATCATCATGTATCTCCAAATTGAGCCTCAGTTTGATTGAATTTTTCGGATGGGTTTTGATCGACAGGGCATTTCAGGGCAATTGCCATCGTCCTGGATATGTCGAATGATATCTGCACAAGGACTATGTTGCAACTACCGCAGCGCTTTGATGTTTTTCTTGAGCGATGAGTATGCTATCGGCGTTGCCGAAATAGTTGATATCGCCGGTTCGGTCTTGGCCGATGTAAAGTTTTCCATAGGCATTTTTTCCGGTGGTCAGTCCGTGCCGTACCAGATAACACCCCACGACTGTCCCGGTCCTCCCGATCCCGCCCAGGCAGTGAGCATAGACCGGTTTGCCATGTTTGATGCACAGGCGGATGGGGACTGACAGATGCGATCACGCAAAGAATCATTGCCGCCCTCATCAAGAAACAATCTTCTTGACAAAAATATTATAGAAACAGTAAGTTGCATTCATTCGGCTTTCCCTCCCTTACCCCGGCCCCTTCTTCACAGGACGACAGAGAGATGACCCTCACCAAAGACGCCATTATCAGCGCCTCCATTAACAGTTGAATGCCCGCGGGAGAATGCAGTGATGGGCCGTATCAGCTACAGAATAGATGGAGAAAAAAACGTCGTCTATGAAAAAGTCACTGGGCGGCTAACTACCAACGATGTGATTAAGCACGCCGACACCATGGTTTTTGACCCGGCGCATCGCCCAGGGATGAATTTCATCACAGACATATCCGAGGCCGAGGTCGATCCCAGCTTCGAAATGTTGGTCGAGCTGCAAAATTATCTCAAACGATGCGAATTCAAATTGGGAAAATTTCGTTGGGCCTTGATAACAGGCGAGGGGAATAATCGGGCTGCAGCAGAACTATGTCGCAGTCTATCCACCTTGGCGGATGGCAACCGGATAGAGATATTCACCGCTCAAGAGGAAGCTGAACGGTGGATGAATTTGACATAGCAATCCCTTCTCACCAAAACCCACCTTTCGGACCACACCCGCGTCATTCCTATTAAGTGGTTTCTGCACCGAGCGGGTTCTTTTTCGGGAGGTCGACCGTTACCATCCCTTCCTTCGGCTGAATAATCATCTGGCATTTTTTGATTGGAAGCCGTAAAATGACGGAAGACATAATTTTTTTCATATGCTCAGATAGGCTCGGGCCTCGACTCCGGATGAGCCCAGGGAGATATGGCATGAAACGATGGGTGGCATGCGCCGCGATCATTTTCTTTTTTCATGCGGCGAGGGTCTTGGCCGGCGGGGTGGCCCCGGGTGTCGGAGCCCAGGAACTTGGCAAGGCGGCCGTCGTGGTGGCGGATGTCGTCGAGGCGACGGCCACGGTGGAGGCGGTTGATTACGCCAAGCGCACGTTGAGACTGAAGATTCCCAGGGATGGGATCCTCGATCTCAAGGTGGACCGGGAAGTCAAAAACCTTGAGCATGTGAAAAAAGGCGACTTGGTCAAGGCGGCTTACACCGAGCCCATGGCGGTCTTCATGCACAAGGCCGATGCCTCGCCCGGTGCCGCCGAGACGCGGCTGGTCTCGGTGGTACCCAAGGGGGGCAGACCCGCGGTTCTGCTCGCCGAGACCGTGCCGGTGGCGGCCGTCGTCGAAGCGGTCAACGCCAAGACACGCAAATTGACGCTAAAGCTGGCCGGGGGCCGGACCCGGGTCCTGCGGGTGGATAGCAGCCTCAAGCACCTTGATGGCATCAAGAAAGGCGACGCGGTCGTCATCCGGATGATAGAGGCGATCGCCATCAAAGTGGAGAAGCGAAAGTAACGTAAAGGAAAGTAAAGGAAAGGAGATGGGTTGAGATGCAAAGAATGCCTGCGGCCGCCGTGCTCACCGTCGTCTTCCTGTTCGTATTTTTGCCGTTGTCTTTATGGGCAGCCGAGGCCGCGCCGGCCGCCACCGGTCAGGCCCCGGCGGCAGCGCCGTCAACCGATCAGGACGACTACCAAGATGAGTACGACAATGACAGCCAGAAGGTGACCGTCGCCGACCCCATCGAACCTGTCAACCGGGGCATTTTCTGGTTCAACGACAAGATGTACTTCTACGCGCTGAAACCTGCCGCTCAAGGTGTCAGGTTCGTCGTTCCCGTCGAGATCCGCTCGGGCATAAAAAACATGTTTCACAACATCCGCTTCCCCGTGCGGTTCGTAAACAGCCTGCTCCAGGCGAAGTGGTTGACGGCGCGAAACGAGTTCTGCCAATTCTTCCTGAACACCACCGTTGGTTTTCTGGGTTTTGCGGATGTGGCCTCGATCTATCCCGGACTCAACACGGGGCCGGAAGACACGGGGCAGACCTTCGCCGTGTGGGGATGGCAATCAAGCTTTTATTTGATGCTGCCGGTTTTTGGCCCGTCCACGGGGCGCGATGCCGTCGGCCGGGTGGGAGACGTTTTGCTGGATCCGCTGTTCTGGCTCGTGCCGGGGATCCCGCCATCGGTTGCGATCCGCGCCGGTGAGGCCGTCAACGACACCACCTTCCGAATCGGCGATTACGAGGCCATCAAGGATGCCTCTCTGGATCCCTATGTGGCGATCCGCAACGGGTACATTCAGCACCGGGATACGCAGATCAACAAGTAATCGCCTTCGTGTCTGCTCTCGTCTGGAAAAAGCCCGGCGCAGCGGTTTTTTGGGCGCCGGTGCCGCCGGTGCTTTCCCGTCGCCGGGTCATCCCCGTCCCGCCGCATGAACGGCTTGAATTTTCCCGTCCTGTCGGATACAACAGCCCCATGAAAAACGCACAGCAGCCATTGGCCGAGGGCATCCTCTTCACCGACGAATACCAGTTCACCATGGCCCAGTTGTATTTCCGCCTGGGCTTGCACGAGAAGCCCGCCCAGTTCGACTACTTCTTCCGGGACACCCCGGACTACGGCGGCCACAAGGCCGGCTACTGCATCAACGCCGGTCTGGAGTGGTTGGTCGACTGGATGCGTGAGGCCCGGTTCCGCCGGCCGGACCTCGACTGCCTCAGAAGCCAAACCGGGCGCAGCGGACAGCCCGTGTTCAGCGCGGATTTCTTGAGCTGGCTCGAAAAGCACGGCACCTTCGACGGGCTTTCGATGCGGGCCATCCCCGAGGGACGGGTGGTCCACCCCAACGTGCCGCTGGCGGTCGTCACGGGGCCCCTGGCCACGGCCCAGATCCTGGAAACCTCGCTGCTCAACCATCTCAACTATCAGACGCTGATCGCCACCAAGGCCGCGCGCATTCGCGAGAGCAGCCGCGGCCAGCTGATCATCGAGTTCGGGGCGCGCCGCGGCCACGGCAAGGGGGTTACGGCGGCGGCCCGTGCGGCCCTGATCGGGGGGGCGGATTTCTCCTCCAATGTGGGGATCTCCCACGTGCTCGGGTATCCGCCCCAGGGAACCCACGCCCACAGCATGGTGCAGGCGTTTCTTGCCCTGGGCATGACCGAGCTGGATGCGTTCCGGGCCTATGCCGAGACCTACCCCGACGATTGCGTGCTGCTGGTGGACACCATCGATACCCTGGGCAGCGGGATCCCCAACGCCATCAAGGTGTTCGAAGAACTCAAACGCAAAGGACATAAGCCCGTCGGGATCCGGCTGGACTCGGGCGACCTGGCGCACCTGGGCATTCAGGCCGCCCGCATGCTGGATGCGGCCGGGTTCCCGGACACGACGATCGTGCTTTCCAATGAGCTCGACGAGCTCAGCATCTGGCAGATCATGACCCAGATCGGCCAGGAAGGCACACGCAACGGGCTCGATGCGGATCACATCACCCGGCGCCTGTCCTTCGGCGTCGGTACCCGGCTGGTCACCTCGGCCGGGGACCCGGCGCTGAAAGGGGTTTACAAATTGGTTGCCCTGCGGCGGGACGCCCGGTGGGTCCCGGCCATGAAGCTTTCGGACTCACCCTCCAAGATCCCCAACCCCGGGGATAAGCGGGCGTGGCGTCTTTACGACCTGCGCCACAAGGCGACCGCCGATCTACTGAGCACCAAGGACGAATCTCCGGCCGATATGCCGAAGATGATCCTGCGCCATATGACCGAGGCAAACCTTCAGCGGGTACTGAACCGGAAGGACATTCTCGAGGTCGAACCCCTGCAGCAGGAGATATTGAAGGACGGGCAGCTGGTCTATGAATTTCCGGATATCGCGGCCATGCGGGAGGTGCGCCAGGCGGACACGGACCGCCTGGACCCCGGGGTCAAGCGTCTGATGAACCCGCACATCTACCACGTGTCGCTGACGGAAAAGATGTGGCAGCTCAAACAGGAGCTGATTGCATCGATGCGCGGCGCTGTCCCCGGCAAGGGGCCTTCCTGAAGTCTCCCGGGTGGATCCCCCGACGTCCAGCGCCGGACGCGGATCATTTGCGCTTGAACACCGCGCGCCACCCGGTGCATTCCATTGAAAGCGGCGCCATGGACCGGCATACATCACGCGCCATTTCGGTGATGTAAAAGGCTTCGGGATCTTGAGCGTTGACGATCTCCAGCAGTTTCTCCACATTCCGCCGCCGGCAGGCGATGTAAAGCTCGTCCACCGGTCCCCGCATGCCCTCCCCGCGGAACACCGTCACCGGTTGTCCCATGGCCCGCAGTTGTTCGGTCAGGGATTTACCGGCCGTGCGGCTGAAAACACGCAGGATCATGAATCCCAGGGCTAATTTGCGCTCGACGGCGATACCCACAATGTTGCCGGTGGCGAATCCCAGCGCATAGAACACAGCCAAGATCGGCTGATCAGCGACCCTGTTCACTACCGTGCTCACGACCGCAATCCAGATCAGGATCTCGAAGATGGCCAGGAAGAAAGCAATGACGCTGCGGCCTTGAACGATGACGATGGTCCGGACCGTGCCGAGTGACACGTCACAGATGCGGGCCAGAAAAATCAACACCCCGGTCACGAGGGTGGGCGTGTCTATCATCTCTTAGCGTCCTTTGGTGTCGGCCGGCGCGGTCAGCGCGGCGTGCCGCGCAGCCAGGTCCCGATAGATGCCGGCTGCCCCTAAGACCAGGCTCTTGTCGGCCTCCGTCAGCAGCCGTTTGGCGGCGGCCGGCATCCCCGCAGCCAGCTGGCCGGGGCCGATTTCCTGACCCTCTTTCACCACCGCGCCGGCCGCCACCACGGAGCCTTTGCGGATCACCGCCCGGCTCAGCACCACGGCGGCAATCGAAATCATGCAATCATCCTCGATCACGCAGCCGTGGATGACGGCGTTGTGGCCGATGGTGACTCCGGCGCCGATCACCGTGGGCTGGCCGTGATCGGTGTGAACCGTGCAGTTGTCCTGGATATTGGTGTTGCGCCCGACCGTGATGGCGGCGATATCGCCGCGCAGGACGGTACCGTACCAGATGCTCGCACCTTCCTGGATATCCACCGCGCCGATGACAACGGCGGTGGGTGCGATGAAAACGTTCGCAGCGATCTTCGGCGTTTGTCCTTCGTAGGTCAGGATCATAAAGTGCTCTCCGGTCTCGGATCCGTCCCCGCATCGATCAAAGCGCGTGACTTCCGAGGGCAACGTATGGCAAAAAGAAAAGGGGCTGTCAAATCCACGGAGAACCATCGGACGATTTTATGCAAAACGATCGAAAAAGCGACGATGTTTTGGTCATCGGCGGCGGTGTGATCGGGCTTGCCTGCGCCCACTATTTAAGAGACGCCGGGCGTGCGGTGCGCGTGATCGAGCAGGGCTCTGTCGGCGCCGGCGCCTCCCACGGCAATTGCGGACTGGTGTTCACGAGCGACCTCGTACCGCTGTGCGTCCCGGGTGCCGTGCGCCAGGAGATTCTCGGTATGCTGCGGCGCACCTCGCCGCTTTCCATCGCGCCCACGTTGGATATGGGTCGGATATTCTGGCTGTTCAAGTTTGCCGGGATGTGCCGGGCGGGCCACGTCCGGCACGCGATCCGGGCGCGTGCGGCGATTCTGAAAAGTTCCGGGCAGCTCTTCGAAACGCTGCTGGGGCCGGGGGGTCTGGCGGCTGAATATGAACGGCGGGGGGTGCTGCTCGTCTACCGGTCCGAGGCGGCGATGGATGGGTACGGGGCGGTGAACGATCTGCTCAGACCCCACGGCGTAGCCGCGGAAGCCCTGGTGGGAAATGCGCTGCTCGGCGTCGAGCCCGCGCTGCGGGAGGATGTCTATGGCGCCTGGTATCACCGGGGCGACAGCCACCTGCGGCCGGACAAACTGCTCGCATCCTGGAAGCAGGCTCTGGCGCGGTCCGGGGTGGTTATCGAGGAGGACTGCCGGCTGGAGCGTTTCAGGTGCGCCGCCGGCCGTATCGAGGCCGCCGTGACGAACCGGGGGGAACATGCCGCCCGGGACTTCGTTCTGGCCGCGGGGGCTTGGTCGGCCCCGATCTCCGCCCAGCTGGGCCTGAAGCTTCCCTTGCAGCCGGGCAAGGGCTACAGCATCACGATGGACCGGCCGGCCGTGTGCCCCCAGATCCCCTGCTATTTCTACGAAAGACGCGTGGTCGCGACCCCCTGGCCGAGCGGCTTTCGCTTGGGCGGAACCATGCAGTTTGCGGGCTTCGACACGCAGCTTTCCGCTTACCGCCTCAGAAACCTGAAAACCGCTGCGCGCGAGTACTTGAAGGCGCCTATGGGGCAGGCCGTGATCGAGGAGTGGGCCGGTCTGCGGCCCATGACCTACGACGAGCTGCCGGTGATCGACCGTGCCGGCAGGTTTCAAAATCTGTTTGTGGCTACCGGACACGGAATGCTGGGGGTTACCGCGGCGCCGGCTACCGGCAAACTCGTGGCCGAACTGATCTGCGGGAAGCTTCCTCACATCGACCCGGCGCCGTTCAGCGTCAGGCGGTTTGGCTGACACCCGTGTTTAGGCTGAAGACGGAAGGGCAGTAATGATCGCGCATGTCTTTTTCTTCAGTCTATCTACCTTCAGCCTAACCACCTGAGTTGTTATGCACTTTCGCGTGGTTCGCGCATTTCGTAGTTAAGTGTGATCCGGGCTGTACCAAAAAGAGAGGAAAACGTGATGCCGTTCATCGCGGGAGTAAGGAAATCGGCCGCGGCGATGCCGCAGGCGCTGTGCTTCGGTTTTCAGGCAGGCAAGATCCTGCTGAAGGTGGAAGAGGGACGGCTGTCCGTCCCGACGGTTGAGGATGCAGCCGCTTTCGATCGCACCCCGCCCTGGACCCACTATTTCGGCGAGTGGGACGGGAGACCCTGCTGCGCCGTGTGTCTGCCGGAGGAGCTGGCGCTGAGCGAGGGGTTCACCTGGAAAGGGCTGCGGGAACTCTTCGGTCAGCTCGACGAGGATCTGGTCTGGGTGGCGGGCCGGGCCGGCCAGTTGGTCCACTGGCACCGCAACCACCGCTTCTGCGGCCGCTGCGGGAGCCTCACCCAGGACCACGCCGATGAACGGGCCAAAATCTGCCCGGGCTGCGGCCTCATCAATTACCCGCGGGTGTCGCCTGCCATCATCGTCGCCGTGGTGAAAGACCGGCAGCTGCTGCTGGCGCATTCGATACGGTTTACAGCGAAATTTTACAGCGTCTTGGCCGGGTTTGTGGAGCCGGGGGAGACCTTGGAAGATTGCGTGCAGCGGGAAGTGCTCGAAGAGGTGGGTGTGCGCGTCCGGAACATCCGTTATTTCGGCAGCCAGCCCTGGCCCTTTCCGGACTCGCTGATGGTGGCCTTCACCGCCGACTATGCCGGAGGGGAGATCCGGGTGGACCCGGTGGAAATCGCTGATGCCGGTTGGTTTTTCGCCGGCGGCCTGCCGGCGATTCCCCCCCGGATCAGCATTGCCCGCAGGCTGATCGATTGGTTTATAACGGCGTATGCTGAGTAAGAGGGGGGCGGCGAATTTTATTTTATCTTGTGGATGTCCTCCTCCCGGCCGATGATCACCATGACGTCGCTGTCCTTGATGACGGCGCTCGCCCGCGGCACCAACTGCAGCTTGCCGGACAGCACATCCCGGATGGCGATCACCTGGAGGTTGTATTTTTTGCGCAGGTCGAGTTCGACGAGGCTCTTGCCGATGAAGGCCGAGGGCGGGGCGAGCTCGCAGATGGTGTAGTCCTCGGAAATCGGCAAATACTCAAGGACATTCGGGGAGATGATGCTGCGCGCCACTTTGTTGGCCATTTCGCGTTCGGGGATGATGGCCTCGCTGGCGCCCACCTTGAGCAGGATGCGCTTGTAGTCCTCGTTCGGCACCTTGACGATGATTTCCTTGACCTTCATTTCTTTCAGGTAAAGCGTCAACAGCGTGCTTGCGGACAAATCCTCCCCGAAGGAGATGACCACGGTGTCCTTGGCATCGATGCCGATGGATTCGAGCACGTCCTTGTCCGTGGCGTCGGCCAGCACCGGCTTGGTGCTGTGATCCTTGATTCTTTGGACGACGTCCCTGTTCTTGTCGATGGCCACGACCTCCAGCCCGCTCTCATAGAGCTGCCGAGCCAGTTGGGAGCCGAAGATTCCTAATCCGATCACCACGACGCGTTTCATGCCATTGCCTCCTTATCCCACCATGACCCCTTCTTCCGCGTACGTGACGCTTTTTTTCGCGCTGATGCGGGCGAGCGAAAAGGCCAGGGTCAGCGGCCCCACGCGACCGGCAAACATCATCAGGATGGTGGCCAGCTTCTGGGCCGTGTTCAGACTTGGGGTTAAATTCATGGAGAGCCCCACGGTCGCAAACGCCGATGTCGTCTCGAAAATATACTCGACGAAAAGATGGCGGCTTTCGGTCGGGGCCCCGCTGTGATCGACCGCCAGCAGCAGGACCGACATGATGAAGCAAATGGAGAGTGCGGCCGCCAGCATGATGGAGATCGTGCGCTGCAGGAGCTCTCTGGGGATGGTGCGGTTGAAAACGTTCACCTCTTCGCGGCCTCTCAGGCGGCTCCACATGATCAGGAAGAGCAGGCTCGCGCTGGTGGTCTTGACGCCCCCGCCGGTGGAGCCCGGGGAGGCCCCGATGAACATCAGGGTGATCATCAGCAGGATGGTCTCGTTGGCGAGCATCCCGATGTCCACCGTGTTGAAACCGGCGGTGCGCGGAGTGATCGCCTGGAACAGGGATACCAGCACGCGGTTCTGCCACGGGAGGTCTTTCAAGACCCGGTTGTGCTCGAACACGAAAAACAGCACGGCTCCGGCGACGATCAACACGGCGGTTGCGATCAGGACCACCTTGGTATGAACCGATAGTCTTCTCTGTTTTCCGAAAAGCCGCGTATGCAGCTCGTAGTGGACGATGAAGCCGATGCCGCCGGCGACGATGAGGCCGCCGATCGTCAGGTTGACGATCGGGTCTCCCTGGTAATCGATCAGGCTGTTGCTGAACAGGGTGAAGCCGCAGTTGTTGAAGGCCGAGATGGCGAGATAGACGGCATGGAAGAGTGCTTGGCCCGGCGGGAAATCCCGCGCCAGGCGGGCCCAGAGCAGAAGGGTCCCCGTGCCCTCGTAGAGGAAGGTGGACAGGAAGATGAATTTTAAAATCGAGGCCAGGTCATGACGCGGCGCATACAGGAAGGCGGACTGCATGATGTCCCGTTCCTTGGAGGCCAGTCCCCTGCCCATAATGACGAAAAATAAGGCTGAAAACGTGAGAATGCCCAGTCCACCGACCTGAAAAAGGACGATGGTGATCACATGGCCCATGGTCGAAAGGTCTCGGCCGATGTCGATCGGGGTCAGCCCGGTCACGCATACGGCCGAGGCCGAGGTGAACAGGGCATCCACCGCCGAGAGGGGTTTTGACGTCGCGGAAATAGGCAGCCAGAGCAACAGGCTCCCCAGAAGGATGATCCCCGCGAAGCTCAGAATGAAGATTCGCTCGGGCGAAAGATGGCGGGAAATCAACAGCCTGAGATGCCAGGGCCAGGGTGGATGATCGCGAGAGCCGGCAGCGTTTCGTGGTTGCATCATAGTCCGCCGCGCACCAGCGGCGTGAATCCTGGAGTTTCCCGGTTGAACCGCTCAAGGGCTCCTCTCCGGAGCGAAGCGACGCAAACCTATCAGGATGTCCATATCCAGTCAACTCGGGTTCGTTTACAACTGGACCTGGGCCCCGAGCTCGACGACGCGGTTGGGCGGGATGCCGAAGTATACCGCCGGGTTGGCGGCATTGCGCGACATAAAAGCGAAGAGGGACTTGCGCCAGGGCGCCATGGTGGACTTTCCGGTGGTGAGCAGGGTTTCGCGCCCCAAGTAAAAGGTGGTCCGGGTGGGTTCCAGGGGCAGGCCGAAGCCTGCGGCCAACATCATGAGCTTCGGCACGCTCGGGGTCTCCATGTAGCCATACCACGCCGTCAGTCGATAGAACCCCTGCCGTAGACGTTCGATGCGCAGGCGGTCCTCGTTCGCCACGACCGGGATATCCGCCGATTGCAGGGTGAGCAGGACCACGTGCTCATGCAGCATGTGATTGTGCTTCACGTGATGCAGCAGGGTGGGTGGGACTCCTTCCGGCGAAAGGGTCATGAACACCGCTGTCCCCCGCACGCGCGTCAGGGCTTGCCGTTCGAGGTCCGATAGAAAGACATCCAACGGTATTCGGTTGGCGAAGAGCCTGCGTTTCAGTTCTTCCCGGCCGTTGCGCCAGGTTGTCATCGTCGTCATGATGGCGAAGCCCACGGCCAGCGTGATCCAACCGCCGTCGAATATTTTAAAGAGATTGGCGCTGAAGAAGGCCAGATCGAACAGCAGAAAAATGATCACCAATGGCAGGGCTTTCCACAGCGGCCAGCGCCAGACTTTGATCGTGGCCACCAGGTACAAGCCCGAGGTGAGGCCCATGGTGGCCGTCACGGCAATCCCGTAGGCTCCGGCCAGCCTGCTGGACTCTTTAAAAGACAACACCAGTCCGATGCAGGCCAGCATCAAGGCGAAATTGACAGCGGGAATGAAGATCTGGCCCGGCACATCGGCCGAGGTGTGTACGATGCGGACGCGCGGAGATAAACCCAGTTGAACGGCCTGCTGGGTCAGGGAGAAGACACCCGAAATCAGCGCTTGCGAGGCAATCACGGTGGCAATGGTAGATACCGCCACCATCGGGTAGAGGAGGCCGGAAGGCACCAGACCGTAGAATGGGTGAAAATTCAACTCGGGATGGTCTATCAGCAGCGCCCCTTGGCCGAAATAGTTCAATAGCAGTGCCGGGAATGCCAGCGCGAGCCACGACAAGCGGATGGCCCGGCGGCCGAAATGTCCCAAGTCCGCATACAACGCCTCCCCACCGGTGATGCAAAGAACCACCGAACCGAGGACGACGACCCCGTGGAGGTGGTTGGCAGCGAAGAAATTCCACGCGTAGACGGGGTTGACGGCCAGCAGGATCTTGGGGGATTGAGCGATGGCCCCCAACCCGGACCCTGCAATGGCCGTAAACCACAGGATCATGACGGGTCCAAAGACCTTGCCGATGTTGGCGGTCCCCCGATGCTGGATCAGGAACAGTCCCACCAGCACCGCACACGTCAGTGGCACCACGGCTGGTTTGGCCGCGCGGGTGGCGACCTCGAGACCTTCGATGGCGGAGAGCACCGAGATTGCCGGGGTGATGATGCCATCGCCGTAAAGAAGCGCGGCTCCGAAAATGGCCCCCACCACGATGGCGGCGCGCAGGCGTGGGGATATCTGCGCGGTTGATCCCAAAATCAGGCCCAGCAGAGCAAAAATGCCGCCCTCCTTGCGGTTGTCGGCGCGCAGGATGAATACCACATATTTGACGGTCACCACCATCGTCAGTGACCAAAAAATCAAGGACAGCACGCCAAAGATGTTCGCTTCATTCAGTGCGACGGCGTGCGGCCCGTTGAAGCACTCTCGGACAGCATAGAGCGGGCTGGTACCGATGTCGCCGAACACCACGCCGAGGGCCCCCAGGGCCAACGCGGTGGTCCTTTTCGGATCAGGGTGAGCGCCGGAAGAAGCATCCCCTTGAACCGGGGCGGGATGCGAGGCTGTAGAATCGGGACCTGCGCCAGCCATGGAGGTGAACTCACCCCTCCTTGACCGGCCGGGACTTGGCTTTGCGGCGGGCCATCTGGATGCGGATAAACTCCACGAGGCTGGGAATGCCCGGGATCAACACCAGGGCGAGGATCACCATGCTGAAGTTATTTTTGATGAGAGGGATGTTCCCGAACCAGTAGCCGGCCAGCACGAATCCGAGCACCCACAGCACCCCGCCGAACACGTTGAAGACTAAAAACCGGGGGTAGGTCATGCTGCCGATCCCGGCCACAAACGGGGCAAAGGTGCGAATGATGGGCAGGAAGCGGGCGATGATGATGGTCTTTCCGCCGTGTCGTTCATAAAACGCGTGGGTGCGGTGCAGGTATTCCTTGTTCAGGAAGCGCGCATGCTCGGCATGAAACACCTTGGGACCTACATAGTTGCCGGCGGCGTAGTTCACGGAATCGCCCATGATGGCCGCGGCTGCCAGCAGGAGGATGGCGGTGGTGACATCCAAGGCGCCGATGGCGGAGAGTGAGCCCACCGCAAAGAGCAGGGAGTCGCCGGGCAGGAACGGTGCGATCACCAGGCCGGTCTCGCAGAAGATGATGAGGAACAGGATCACGTACACCCAGATCCCGTAAGCTGAGCACAGCACCTGCAGGTGCTGGTCGATGTGCAGGATAAAATCGATGAACAGTTTGACCGCTTCCATAATCGGACCCGCTTCATGTGAGTTTGTTTCGGATTTTGTGCTTCGGATTTAGGATCTAGACCGTTGCCGCAGCTCGGGTTCACCCCCATTAAGGGGTAACCTGGGTCCAGCCGCTGGGCGGGCGCAGATTCAAGTAAGCCTGCGCCTATCGGTTGTCAACGCCTGCTGTTGGCCCAGGATTTCACTATCCCCCCGGGCCGTTCAGGCGGGGGCCTTGCTGAAGTCCAGGTACCCGGCCTGTACTACGGTGATGGTGATGACGTTCACCACGTTTTCCATGTCGGTGTTGCGCGGCAGCACATTGAAGGGCTTGCTCAATCCCATCAGCATGGGGCCGACGGCGGTGGCGCCTCCCATCTGCTCCATCAGTTTGTAGGCGATGTTGCCCGACCCCAGGTCGGGGAAGATCAGGATATTGGCGGGGCCTCCCAGGCGGTTGAACGGGAACATCTGAGACAGCTTGTCTTCCAGCAACGCCGTGTCGGCGTGCATTTCGCCGTCGACGACGAGGTTCGACCCGTGCTTGCGGGCAAGGTCGACGGCGCGCGCGACTTTGTCGGACAGCGCATGCCGGGCGTTGCCGAAGTTTGAAAAGGACAGCATCGCTACGCGGGGCTCCATGCCGAAGAAATGTGCCATTTCGGCCGCGAGAATCGCAGTTTCCGCCAGCGTTTCGGCCTTCGGATCGACGTTGACGGTGCAATCGGCAAAGAGCAGCGTTCGGTTTTTGAACAACATCAGGTAAAGCCCGGCCACCGTCGCAACACCCGGCCGCATGGGAATCACCTGCAGAGCCGGCCGGATGGCGTTGGGGTAGCTCTGCGAGATGCCGTGCACCTGGCCGTCGACGAACCCCTCGCGGACCATCATGGCGCCGAAGATGTACGGCCGGCGCAGCTGGAACTGGGCCTCCGCCAGGGTCCAGCCCTTGCGCTGACGGATCGTGAAAAGTCGGTTTGCAAATTCATCGAAAAACGGGCTTTCAACGGGGTCCAGGATCTCGATGCCCTCGAGCGCGAGATGGAGGCTGTCGGCCAGCGCTTGGATTTCATCGGCCTTCCCTAAGAGCAGCGGATGGGCGATGCCCTCCTTGGCGGCGAAATGAGCGGCGCGCAGGATGACGGGGTGGTTGCCCTCGGGCAACACGATGCGCTTGGGTTTTTGCTGGGCGCTGCTCGCAAGCTTGCTCATGACCTCCCGCTCTGGCCCCAGGAGCTTTTCCAGCTGCCGGACATAGATCACGCCGGTGGGCGGGAGGTGGCGGCTCACGCCGCTGTCGATCGCCGCCTGCGCCACGGCCGGAACGACCTTCAACAGGACCCGCGAATCGAAGGGCTTCGGGATGATGTAGTCCGGGCCGAAGCGGATGGGGTTGCCCCCGTAGGCCCGGATCACCGCGTCCGGGACATCCTCATGCGCGAGTTCGGCCAGGGCACGGACGGCGGCCATTTTCATGGGCTCGTTGATCTTGGTTGCGCGCACGTCCAGTGCGCCCCGGAAAATGTAGGGGAACCCGAGCACGTTGTTGATCTGGTTGGGAAAATCCGAGCGGCCGGTGGTCACGATGGCATCCGGACGGGCGGCCTTGGCGCTGAAGTAGTCGATTTCGGGCTCCGGGTTGGCCAGGGCGAAGATGATGGGCTTCTCCCGCATGCGGGAGAGCATGGCCGGGGTGAAGGCCCCTTTGACCGAGAGGCCCACGAGCACGTCGGCGCCCTCGGCCGCCTGCTCCAAGGTGCGCAGGGGCGTGTCGACGGCGAAGGCGGCTTTGTAGGGATTCATTCCTTCCGTGCGGCCCTTGAAGATCACGCCCTTGGAATCCAGCAGGATGATGTTTTCTTGCCTGATCCCGAACTGCATGTACAGCTTGGCGCAGGCGATCGCGGCGGCACCGGCGCCGTTGATGACGACGCGCATCTCGGCCATGCGGCGTCCGGTCAGCTCCGCGGCATTCAACAGACCGGCTGCCGATATGATGGCCGTGCCGTGCTGGTCATCGTGAAACACCGGGATGGACATCTGGCGCGAGAGCTCCTCCTCGATATAGAAGCAATCCGGCGCCTTGATGTCCTCCAGATTGATGCCGCCGAAGGTTGGCTCCAGAACCCGGACCGTGCGAATGAATTCGTCCGGGTCCCGGGTGTTGACTTCGATGTCGAACACGTCGATGTTGGCAAAGCGCTTGAAGAGCACTCCCTTGCCCTCCATGACCGGTTTGCTCGCCAGGGCCCCGATGTTGCCGAGGCCCAAAACGGCGGTGCCGTTCGTGATGACACCGATCAAGTTGCCCCGGGAGGTGTACTCGTAGGACAGGTCCGGGTCTTTATGTATCGCTAGGCAGGGGGCCGCCACTCCCGGCGTATAGGCCAGGCTGAGATCAGACTGGGTGAGACAGGGTTTCAAGGGGATGACCTCTATTTTGCCGGGCCGAGGCTCCCGGTGATAGCGCAGGGCTTCCTTCTCGTACAGCATGGTCGTAGACCTCTTGGGGGGCGCAATTGGCAATCGGTCTCCTCCCCCAGCCCCTGAATGGGGGAAAGCCGGCAATTCGTGCAGCCATTTCTGGATGGGCACTATCGAGCGAATATCAAGATTCGATAAAAATTCCTTACGGTCGAAGATTCCCTGCAGCTTGCTGCAGTCTTCTAACACATTGCCGGCCACCGCGCAAAGCACCCGGCCGGCGCGGATGCTTTACAGGGGGTTGACGTTCCGCCGCAAGCCGGATACTGTCCCAAGGCAGGATGGGGAGGATCGTTTGAGGTACGAGCCGATTTGCTGAGAGGGAGAAAACATGATTCACGTGATTGCCACCGTTAAACTCCAAGCCGACACCCGGGAGAAATTCCTGAGAATCCTCAAGGAAAACGTTCCCCGAGTGCAGGCCGAGAAGGGCTGCCGGGCCTATGCACCGGCTGTTGACATCGAATCCGGGATGGCGGTCCAGGCCGCACTGCGGCCGGACGTGGTCACGATCATCGAGGCCTGGGACAGTCTGGAGGACTTGCGGGCCCACCTGAAAACGCCGCACATGCTGAGCTACCGCGAGAAGATCCAGGGTCTAGTGAAAAACCTCAGCATCCACGTGCTGACCCCGGCATAGGACACAGGCCATGCCCGCCGACCGCCGCCCCCCGCTGCCGGTGCCGGCGGCGACCGTGATCCTGGTGCGTGAAACAGCCGGCCAGCTCCAGGTGTATCTGCTGCGCCGCAGCCGGACGAGCGGCTTCATGCCGGGCAGTTACGTATTTCCCGGCGGGCTGGTGGATGACGGGGACCGGGATGACGCGCTGTGGCTGGCCCACGCGGATCTGACACCCGCCGCGCTGAGCGAGCGCCTGGGGCCGGCAGCCGGCGGCGTTGAAGCCCTATGCTATGGGGTCGCCGCGGTGCGCGAGACTTTTGAGGAAGCCGGCGTGCTGTTGGCGTGCCCCAGGCCGCCGGCGGAAGCAGATTTCGGGCGGGCCTGTGAGCGGCGTCTATCGCAGAGTCCGGCGCATGGCTGGTTCACGCAGTTGGTGGTGTCGGAGGATTGGGTGCTCACCCTTTCGGCGCTGTCGCGCTGGGCGCGCTGGATCACTCCGGAGCGCATGCCGCGGCGTTTCGACACGCGCTTTTTCGTTGCCGCCTTGCCGCCGGGGCAAACATGCCTCCCCGATATGCGCGAAACCACCGACGGCATCTGGATCAGCCCGCGGGCAGCGCTGGTGGAAAACTCAAACGGCAACCTGCCCCTGAGCCCTCCGACTCTGGCTACCCTGCACGAGTTTCTGAGCGTTCCCAACCTTCACCGGCTGCACAGCGTGCTCTCCGGCCGGAGTTGGGGCCAGCCGATCATGCCCCGTCTGGTTCCCCTGGAGCAGGACCGTCAATTCGTTCTGCTGCTGCCGTGGGATCCCATGTACCGTCTGAACGAAAACGAGATCCGGCTCGGGGATGTCGAGCGTCGCCTGCTGCCGGCGGCGGAGCCGTTTTCGAGGGTCTGGCACTGCAACGGCCTCTTCCGGCCCATCCGATGAGGGCAAAGGAAAAAATCACCCGGCGGGAAGCTCGATCCCGGGGTTGCTTTCGAGTAATTAATACCCTCGCCGGCCAGCCGATGCCAGTTTCGCAGGTCTGTCTCGACATACTCATACCAAGGAGCTGAAAGCTGAACTGATGCCTGGGTGCCATGATTGATTCGGACGGGAAAAAAGACATCGAAGATTTAAAGGGGATGAAGTCCTCCATATAAGTTGAAATTTTCTCGAAACCGTGAGATTTCCTTCTCTGGGTTTTGCCCTTTTCCTGTCCTAAAGCGCTCACAGGCCGCATATACATCAAGAAGACCGCCTTCAGAGCGATAAACGCGGACAGCCTCCTTCCTCGGCCTTGCTACAAGCGAACGCCTCTGAGTAGTGAACAATTCGGTCAGTGTGCGCCATCTGGGGCCATTGCCTCGTTTTTGAAGGCAACATATAGCAGCTCGGATAGCAGCACCTAAGGCCGCGCTATCTTTCACTTCGAAACTCTGTGCTTCGGCGTCAAACACGTCGGCGATGGTCTGCAAGAGGCCAATATTTTCGGAAGCTCCGGCGGTGACGAGAATGGTATCCGGCTTTTTCCCAAAGATTCGAGAGTGATGTGCCATCGCCATAATCTGGCCTTCAGAAACGGCCCGGACATTACCAATAGCATCGTCCTCTTCCAACCCTCCGAACCTGTATACTTGCGGTTTAAGCACCAACGGGGTGATTTCAGGTAAAAAGTAAGGCAGCATAATCCTGCCGTTATTCCCCGGTGCAGTTTTAAGGAGGACATCAGAGAATTCATTCCACGTCAGACCATGGCGATCCTTTATGGCCTGCCTGGCAAGGCTGCCGTTCTTGAAGCAGAGCAACAGCATATAGGCTCCATCGGCGGTGCCAAAAATATGCCCTTCCGTTCGCTCACCCCTCAACAGCTCCGGAAGATATCCAAAATAGGTATCGCTGGTACCCAAGCTGATGGCTTTTTTTGCGGGTTCTCCGATGAGACCAAGCCCCGCCAGGCTGCTCGGGTTGTCACCGGTGCCGATAACCACCCCGGTGCCCTTGGAAAAGGCGTGGCGTCTAACGAGGTAGTCTGAAACATTGCCTACGAGCTCGTCCTGTTGGACCAGCTTCGGCAAACGGCGGGAGAGATTCGGTGCCGTGGCTTCCATAGCCTCCAGGCTCCATTTGCCGGTGCGGATTCCGGCCAAGTTGGTTCCGAAGCCGTCACCGCCATCCAGAGGAGCAATCTCTCCGATCAATAGAGAGGTGACAAAGGAACTGACGAGCGCTATGTGTTTTGTCCGCTCGTAACCTGAAGGCTCCTCCTTCCAGAACTTTCGGATCTGCGGCCCTGAGAATCGTTCCGTGGCAATCGATCCGGTGATCTCGGCCACTTTTGAATCTCCTCCCATGGCATTGGTAATATCTTTGCATTCTGCATGCGTGCTCGAATCCATCCAGATGGGAGAAAGCGGCCTGACGAAAATCCCCCGGAGTTGGTCGATCATCGGGCGGGAGGGGTCAAGCTTTTGAAAGCAAGCTTGCGCTTCGGCGTTCAGATAGACCGTTCCATGCTGCTGGCCGGAAGCGGCCATACAGGAGATGTCCTTCGTGATTCCTTTGCACAACAGGGAAGCCAGGATGTCATCCAGCGCCTCCACCCACATCCCTGGGTCAACGCGAACCCTTGTTGGGTCTTCGCCAATTAGCACTCCACCGGTCGTGCCATAGGAAGGATAAGCCTGGTCGAAATTTATAGACGTCTGCTGCAGATCACCTGTGGCGGTATCGATCACCACGGCTGTCAGACTCTGGGTACTGAGATCCAAACCGAGGAACTTTTCATCTTTCATATTTGGGGCCCTATAGTCCTTACAGCACCTGAACCTATCACGGGTCTCTTTAACCAAAAAAGGCTCGGGTCATCAACCCCCGGGCCTGAGTTTGTCAGGATTTCACTCCTGTAAGGTTTTTTGTGGTCAATTTGGTTATTCAAGATTCCGATGCCGATGTTCCATCTGTTCGGGCCCGATCCCCTTGCGATCACGCAAGGTCATCACGATCATATCAAACGTGATCAGCAGGGCCCGTTCAAACAGATTTCCCATCGGCTGCACCGAGGGAACCACGTCCGCCGTGCCCAATACCGTGCAGCAGTTTTCCAATGGAATCAAACGATCTGTTTTCCAGTTCACGTTGAACGGCCTCAAACCCTCGTGCCATGCCTATACCATAGTCGCCATCCCCAACAGCCTTGTCCAGATCGGTCAGAAGGTTTTTGCTCGTCTTCATCTTCTGCGAGACAAACAGAAACATCTGCCGTGACGATTCAAGATCCAACTGGGATTTTTCCATGGCCCTAGCCTTTCTGAAACCCAACGAGTTGGCTGGCATGTCGTAATATTTCTTGAGTTCCTCGTCCAGTTTCAACAGGGTTATTGAAAATCCTGCCTTTTCGTGACAGGTACAGAAGCTGCCGATAACAGCATCGTGCACGCGCATTCCCTTTTGCGTAAGAATCTGGTGAACCTTGCGGTTCACAATCCAAAGCTCCATCATCGTAGTGGGGCCCAGGTTGTTGATCAACAGGCAAACCTCATCACCCGCCTTGAAGGGGAGGTCGGGCAGAAGCCTGTTCTGGGATGCACCGTGTGATTCTCCATACCTAACAGTCAGGTAAAAAGGACTTATGTTCAATCACAGCACCAAGCACGGGAGGAATATAAAATGAAAAGAATAGCCATCGGGTGCGATCCTAACGCAAGCGGGCTCAAGGAGATTATCAAGAAGCACCTGGTCGATTTGGGATACGAGTACGAAGATTACGGAAGTGACGATCCGATCTACGCAAACGTTGCCATTCGAGTTGCTGAAGACGTTGCGTCGGGAAAATATCCATTGGGCATCCTGATTTGTGGAACCGGCATTGGTGTGTCCATCGCGGCGAACAAGGTGTCGGGTGCTTATGCGGCTCTTTGTTCAGATGTTTATTCCACGGAGCGTTCGAGGAAAAGCAACAACGCTAACATCATGACGTTTGGCTCCCAAGTTCTTGGCCCCGAGCTGGCAAAGGAATTAGTAAGTATCTGGCTGCGCTCTGAATATTCCCCCGGTGGAAGGTCTGAGCCTAAAATCAAGCGAATCCAAGATTACGACAGGGAGCATGTTAAGTAATTGGACATAGCTGCCTTTTCGCAGATGAACGAAGAACCTGCGTAAGCAATCTGAACAGGGAGCGGGGCTCCTATGTCGGGGTGTTAAGATTTAATCGGACAGTAAAAAAGACATGTTTTGAACAAATCGGGAAACTTCTTGATCATCCCATGGTGGGAATATTTGCTTGGTAGCCAGATAAAGAGTCGGTATGCAATATATATTGAAACCTATCATGGGATACGGTAAGAAACCTCTACCGGGAATACCCGACATCACGGTAATTTTGCTAAATTTGCGAAAGCATCAGGTTGAACAACTGGAGAACGAAATCCATCGGACAGCGTCTGGCGAGTTGGCTAAGTTATGGTTTGGTGCGATTCATGATAGGAATCGCGGGGGAATGCCGCGGGAAAATGCCGAGTTAAGTAAAGCCCATCGAGAACGCAGATTGAAAGGTAGGCGGCTTAGTGGCCGTATGCTAAATCTGGATATGTAAGGATTATTGGGCCTTCAATGCGTTCTCAGGTGGTGGATTGGTCAGATTGTTGAACGATGGGACCGTAAAGGGATACGGATACTATTGCCGGCAGATCGATTTCAGACGGAAAGATCCGTTTTCAAGGAATTACGGTGATTATTTGGCCGGACGGATTGTGTTTCCAATTTATGATGCTGATGCCTGCCCGACCGGATTTGTCGGCAGACGCCCGGACGATAGGGGCGTTCGCTGGCTCAAACACCAGGCCAGAGAAGCTCCTCTTTCTGCCAGGGGCTGGCTTTATGGTATTGAAAAGGCAGAGCGGTATATCCGGCAGTACCGGACGATCATACTGGTGGAGGGCATCTTTGATTATTTTGCCTTCTACAACCTGCTCCAAGCCCAGGACAAACCGGTGGTGGTTTCGATGTTGGGTTCCTATCTCACCCCCGAAGCGGCGAACATTCTCAAAGGCCTTGATATCGAGCACTTTATTGTCGCGTACGACTGGGACGAGGC
This sequence comes from uncultured delta proteobacterium, assembly GCA_963785045.1. Classification (GTDB taxonomy): domain Bacteria; phylum Desulfobacterota; class Desulfobacteria; order Desulfobacterales; family SpSt-501; genus SpSt-501. The sequence continues at coordinate 370,055 of CAWAUC010000005.1, forward strand.
TGGCAGAAACGGCATCGAACGGATTGCGGCCAAATCAGGCGGGTGGGTCTATTTCCTTGGTGGTCTGGCAGAAGGTCAGACCCCATACGATATGTTGAAACCGGTTGTCAGCGCCATAAGCAAGTTTTCCCTGAAACACCTGAAGACCGATGCGCAATGAAGAAAAAGTTCTTTCGGACATACGACGCATGGGCGCGTATGTCGATAAATACCTTGGCCCTGTGGGCGGGTTCTCCACCCGCCAAAACACCATTGAATTTGTGACGGTGCTCCCCAATTCGGATATGGTTGAAGTTGAGGGTATTCTTGAAAAACTTACTAAAATTTTCAAGTGCAGGGGATCCTTCATATTCAGGCTGGCGCCAACAAGAGCATCGCTTTGAAGGAGTATGTTGAATTCACAATCCGCGCCGGCCTTGCCGAGAGCCACCATGGCCAATCCACTGTCGAATTGGAATCCATGATAGCGCTTGCGAAACAAAACCAAAAGGAGATCGACCTCAATGATGACACTCTGATGGATGGAATAAACTCTGAGTAGACTACACAGCCATGAAAAAAACTTGAATATTTGAACCATTTGACTTTATATAATTACTGATTATGTTGAAGGTACATTTTAAGGACCACCCAACTTCAACAACTTTAAAAGAACCTTGGAAAGCTCATGCATTCCAGAGGTTAAATTTAGAAAGGGAAGGTTGGAGGTGGCCTTGAAAGATGTCTCTCAAATGTGCGTGCATCTTTTTCGGCGTTCTATTGTTCGTAAGGTAGGAGGTCTAGTAAAATAACGGCATTTAGAGAAACATCGTGGTGTAAGGCAGGCCATAATCGGTTCTGCCTTTTTTTATTTCTAATACTAACGGAGTCAAATTTTACATGAAAGCTCAATGGCCCTGCCAACACCCACTATTTGCTTAAAACACCGAATTATCGGATTTGGGGCGAGATTTGTAATTTAAGGCGGTTTGACAAAGATGATAGTCGTACATATTTTAGTAAGGTTATAGGAATTCGAAACAATTCCCCCTTCCACTTTTCAGCAAATACCGGTAATTATTTACCGGAGCTGACCACTCGCAACAGCTGGCCTTCTTGCGATCCTTCATCTCAGTTTTTATTTCCGTTGGCTTCATTCTTAGCCATACTCAACGGCATTTGTGCCAGAGTTTTGCTATAAACTTTAATATGAATAACTGGTTATTGAAGAAGGAACACAATGGACGCTCAAGCAGAAAGGCGAATAGAGCAGCGTCATGCTTGCGAAGGCACCATGAATTGGGTTTATTTCAATAAGGAGTGTTGCGGTGGAGCAAGGGTTCTTAACTTCAGTCAGAACGGGAGCTATTTTGAGACAAATCAAGCTCTCATTCTCGGATCGACGGTTCTCATCCATGTTTTTAAATGCATGGAATGCCTTGACGTATCTAAAACCCATGGGAACCTGCGATGGAGCGCCCTGGCTGAAGTCAAGTGGTGTCAGAAGCTTTCCGACTGTGACCATACACCCTATTCCGTCGGTGTAAGGTACCATTATACAGCCTGAGGAGTTTGCATTATGGCCGTTGGCAAGCTGCCATGGCTGTTGGCTGAACCTATCCAGACGGATTTAGAAAGCTACGTGGTGGGATATGAGTCGAGGTCTGTCATTGAAGGAGAGAAGTGCCATCGGTCCATTGTTTGACCGAAGATCTGGTAACCACAGGCGGAAGGCCGGTGATTTAGAGTTTTTTAAGCGAGGCGGTATCGAAAGAAGAAGTGGAGTTGTAAGTAGACAGAAGGATGGCCATAGTGCTCAATCTATTGATGATAGTCAAGCCCCAGCGTATCTCCCAAAACAAGATCACCAGTAGAATGAATGGTTAGTGAGCCTGAGCTGTTCTCAGCCAATCTCGCGGTAATCTGAACTATGCCGGGTTAACTGCACGAGACAATTAAGGAGGTCCCCAAAATGATTGAAAGCAGGATCAGGGCGCGCCCAGTACAGTAGCGTATGCTGACGATGAGAAAACAAAGCTAGTAGTGGAGTTGCGCCATCCCAGGAGCGCCAACAGATACCATCGATCTGAAGCTTCTGCCAGACAGCGTCCACCTGACTGCGCCAGCAAGGGACATCGAGTATGTTTCAGCACTGCCTTTAGCTTGGCCGGTGAAACCTGACAAAGCCGAAGCGATCTATGAGCACGGTTTGCTCCGAATCGAGGTGCCTTTCAAAGATCCGATGGAAGATGCCAAGAAGGTCGCTATAAAAGCAGGAGGCGCGGAAACCAAGACCAAGAAAATCGAAGTCTGATGACCCGTTCAGTTGAGAGAGTCTTTTCTCTTTTTCCCACGGATGACGCCCGTCCGTAGCAGCCTTGAGTTGATCGGCTACCCGGCCAAGGTGGGCATCATCGATATCGAACTCTGGAAAGGCGGTCTGCCTGTGGACAACTATATGAAATTTATAAGCCATCCTCGCCGAAAAAGCGGGATATTTATCCACTTTTTTTGTCGATCCTACCGCATCAAGTTGCGGGGAGTTAGACCCGAACAGGATAAAAATGAAACTTTTCATTGGCAATGAAAAGGAGAGGCGACTATGTCCAAAGTTAAATCCAAATCAACTGCTTCCAAAAAAGTCATATCCAAAACCTCTACTATTGGGAAAAAGGCGCCCGTTAGTCCCGAACAACGCTATCATATGATCGCCGAGGCAGCTTATTTCCGTGCTGAAAAACGTGGTTTTGTCGGTGGCGATGTCGCGCAGGACTGGCGGGAAGCCGAGGCAGAAATCCACCGCCTTCTTGAGCTGTCATCTGAGCCAGTTAAAGACGAAATGACCACAAAACAGGCTTTTCAACAAAAGCTCGAAGCGCAGCTCAAGGAGTGGGATTTAAAGCTTGCTGAGTTAACTGCCAAAACCCAAGGGGCAAAAGCCAAAATTCGAGCAAAAATCGAGAGTGAGATCGCAGATCTATCCAACAAACGGGCTGCGGCTCAGACCACGTTGCGGGAGCTGCGCGAACGCACGGAGGGGGCTTGGGAGGATTTGAAAACTGGCGCGGAAAAAACCTGGAAAGAGATGTACGAAGCGCTCGATCGTGTCGTTTCCCGTTTCAAGTAATTCCATTTGCAATTCAAAAAGAAGAAAACATGGCAACGAACACAGAAACGTTCGAGCACCCTGCTCAGGCAACGCTTGAAAACGAGACGGTCGACGTTCACTATGCAGTGCGGCAAATCACGCTCAAGGCGCTGTCGGACGGCAAGCTAAACACGGTGGCTCTCACACGGTAGCTCTCAATCGGATGCTGCCGGCTATGATACCAGGTGTGCAACGCAGTGCGGCCAGTCGTGGCAAGCAAGGCAGACCGGCCCTTTCCGACCCCATGAAGGGCCTGGACGAACCGCTGACCGCTCTGATCATCGGATCGGCCATCGCGATGACCGTGACAAGATATCTTCGCTGCTCGATTCCTCTCAATAGCGCTATCCATGATTGCTGATTTAACAACCATGCCGTGGATGTCACACCATAGATAACCACAAAACGCTTCAAGGTGCGTAGATCGGCGATGAACGTGAAATAATTTGGTTTTGAAATTTTTCACCTTTCCTGACCGAATCCACCAAAAGCAGGTAAGCTGGGGTAGAGCATGGGCTTACTGCCCCAGTTCTGTTTCATCCATAAAGGTTTTCAATCCAGCCCATCGCCTCAACGTCAGTGACCTTTCCGAGATACCGCTGCGTGGTCGAAAGATGCGCATGCCGCATGATTACCTTGCTGACGATTTCAATTGGTGTGCCCGATCTGGAGGCAAATGTGGTCGCATGCCTCCGCAGATCATGAGGTCGCAGATGAATTCCAACCAATCGGCCAGCCTTTCGCACCATAATCCGGGCCGCGTTGTAGCTGTTTGAACCGGTGGAAAGGCCGGTCAAAAAGGAGAGGACATCGTCGGAGGTTATGGTATCAATCTGTCGATCGCCATATGCCTCCTGGAGCCGAGTGAAAATGAACTCATAATTCTTCAGCGCATTTTTTTTTAGATTTCAACCGGTGATACTCCCGAAACGATTGGACTGCCTGGGATAGGTTCATAGGGCACCTCCTTGATTTTGGGATGGAAAGAATTGACCTTGGGCGGTATGTTCAGATAATAGCACGAAAAGGAGGGATTATGGGACTGGGGATGAGGATATTCATTGTTAAGGATGACGGTTCTTTGGAAGGCCTTCCATTTGGGAGGTACAACCGACTGCTCGGCCATGAATCAAACGAGCGGTTGCGGCAATATGCCGGCAAGCGAGTCCGGTGTGCTGTCATTGTTGTTGAATCAAAGGGCCGTATCCCTGTCGAGATTCTGAAGAGTCAGTACTCGTATCTTTCGTTCGATTACGACGGGCGGCTTCTTGAGCAAGGGGATGAAAGGCAGGTCCGGTTGGCGATGGCCACGTTGGAACCGGTGATTGTCGGAAGTGAACCTCTTCCCCGTCCGAACCGAAATTTTCTTGCAGAGGCCCTTGACACCCCATACCCAAATACACAGGTTTTAATCCACTAACTTGGTATGAATCCCGGGTCGGCTCTTCCGGCGCGTCTAATCTCATTCGGTTACGTCTAAGCCCTCTGGAGCGTAATTTCGTGAAGCTCAAGTAGGTCGGCGCGGAAGAAAGGTAGTCTCTGTTGGGCCCTCCGGAATGCAGGATTCAGAACCACTTCAGATTCTTTTAACCCTGGATAAGGCTGCACCATAAGGGTGATCCCGCATTTCAAGAGGGATAGCCTGTCAGGCTGCCAATCGATTCCAGGCGCTACTCGGGCCTCTCCTTTGGGATTACGGCTCTCGGGTAGCTTTCTTGCGAGTTGGCAAAGCGAGATTCTCCGCTTCCCAGAACGGTCTGTCGCTTCCGGCCAACCCGAATTGCCCAGCGCTCTTTCTGATAAGTCTTTTTTAAACCCCATCCGAAGGAGTCTTCCCTATGACAATCTTACGACCTGACCAAACTTTTTATCCGTCCCCGCAGATGGCCTGTAAGGCGCCGGCGGAAAAGCTTGGCTACGTTGCAACCCTCAACTACGGCAACAACGACCGTCCGGACGGCATCAGCGTAGTGGATTTGGACCCTGATTCTCCAAAGTACGGCCGTATCCTGCATACATTGGAGATGCCCTATGTGGGTGATGAGCTTCATCATTACGGCTGGAACGCATGCAGTTCAGCGCTTTGCCCCTATGCCCCCCACCCGCATCTGGAACGGCGCTACCTCATTGTCCCTGGGCTGCGCAGTTCCAGAATCTACATCATCGATACCAAGCCGAACCCTGCACGACCGACGATCGCAAAGATCATCGAACCCGAAGAGGTGATCAGGCGCTCCGGCTATAGCAGACCTCACACCGTTCACTGCGGCCCCGATGCAATCTACGTGAGCGCCCTGGGCTCAGCCAACAACGGCGGCGGCCCTGGCGGCATCTTTATGCTGGATCATTTCAACTTCGAAGTGCTGGGGCCCTGGGAGATCGATCGCGGCGCTCAGCATCTTTCCTACGACTTCTGGTGGCATATCACCGAAGACACGATGATCACCAGCGAATGGGGCGTACCTTCGCAATTCGAAAATGGGCTGATCTTGGAGGATATCATCAACGGCCGCTACGGCCACAACTTGCATTTCTGGGACCTGCGCCGCCGCAGGAACATCCAAACCATCAATCTGGGAGAAGAACACCAACTTGTTTTCGAGTTGCGACCCGCCCACGAACCCACTAAGATCTATGGTTTCGCCATGGCGGTCATGAGCACCAAGGATCTGAGCAGCTCCATCTGGACCTGGTATCGCGAAAACGGCCGCTGGGCGGTGCGTAAAACCATCGAGATACCGGCACAACCGGCCGATCCGGACCTGCTGCCGCCTCCCTTAAAAGGCTTCAAGGCTGTCCCGCCGCTGGTCACGGACATCGACCTGGATCTCAACGACCGCTTTCTTTACGTCTCCTGCTGGGGAACGGGGGAACTGCACCAGTATGACGTCTCCGATCCCTTCCAACCAAAGCTGGCCGGAAAAGTCGAGGTCGGAGGCATCGTTCGGCGCAAGGCGCACCCCAAGAGCAAGGGGCTGCTGCTGGGAGGCCCGCAAATGGTCGAGATCAGCCGCGATGCAAAGCGGGTCTATTTTACAAACTCGCTTTACGGGGTTGTTGACGACCAGTTTTACCCCGACCGGATGACGGGCTGGATGGCCAAGGTGAATGTTGGGGCGGCCGGCGGCATTTCTTTCGACGAGGATTTTTTTGTCGATTTTGGTCAAACCCGCAGTCATCAGATAAGATTGGAGGGTGGAGATGCATCCACTGACACATTCTGTTACCCATCCTGACATGATGAGCAACTGGGCGCTGATGATCGGCTTTGGGGCCTATCATGGCTTGAACCCGGGCATGGGTTGGCTGTTTGCCCTTGCCCTGGGTTTGCAACAGAAAAATGAGCGCGCCATTTGGCAGTCGTTGCTCCCAATATCCATCGGGCATGCCGCCTCGATCATTCTGGTAGCGGCCCTGATACTGGCCGCCGGCCACCTGATCTCCACGGCCGCCTTGCGTTTTATTACCGCTGCCGTGCTGCTTGGCTTCGGGGTAACAAAGCTGTTCACTTATTACCGTCATCCCCGTTGGGTCGGAATGCGTGTGGGCATGCGGGATCTGTTCTTCTGGTCCTTTTTGATGGCTGCTGCGCATGGCGCAGGGTTAATGGTAGCACCGACCCTTCTGGAGATTTCCGCCGCAGGCGGTCAGCAGGGCGCAGGACTGACCTCCAGCATCGGGATGCTGTTAGCGGTGGGCCTGCACACCGTATCCATGCTGGTGGTCATGGCCATTATCGCCTGGATCGTTTACCGCAAACTAGGGTTGAAAATTTTGCGGAAGAGCTGGATCAATTTCGATTTGATATGGGCGGTGGCCCTTCTGGTCGTAGGCGCCACTGCCCTTTATTTGGCGTTTGCTTCCACCGCCAATGCATGACGTCAAGCTTTAAAATACAAAATAAGGAACTCCCCAAGGGCAGAGTAACTGTTCACTCTGCCCTTGGGACTATTGAAACTGATAAAATGCTCTGGCAAAAGATATCCATATGAAATAGCAACTCAGCTTATAGGACGTATATCGGCGATTAATCGAATCTTAGTAGAAAGTTGAAACGTTGATGGTGTTGGTCAGGTAATCTCAACCAGGGCCTACTCCAAAAAGGTGTGGATATGATCTTGGCTGGAAGAAACCTGGATAGATTGTGCCTCGGGAATGTATCCAACGAAAAGTGATCGCCCCGTTTAGGTGGTACAGTGACAGCGAATGGCAACCATCCGTTTTCTGAAAAAGCGAAATAGACGCTTGCTATCACTCTTCAATCCTGACTGTTTTCTCCGGGTAGGCCCGCGCGATCAGCCGGGCCGCGAGATCCTTGTCGCAGCAGCCGAACTCGTCGCTGCTCCCCCAGATGACGATGCTGCCGGTGGAATCAAAGCCGGCATAGGCGCCCCCAAGGTGGCGTACCTGCACGTCGGGAAAGCCCAGATCGGCAATCTCCGCCCGGGTATTGTTCAGAATCTCCCGGTGCCAGTCGTCCCCCGACCGCAGACAAACCGTATCGTCGAAGCCGCACCCCGCAAGCAACACCATCAGGATCTTACCCACGTAGGCTTCGGGCAAATCCGTTTCGGCCACCATGTGCGTGGGGTCCGGCCCGTGAATGAGAAGGCCGTTCAGTGCAGCCGCCCGGCGGGCCATGCGTCTGGCCTCTCCGGACTCTCCCCCCGCCTGCATCTGGCTCGCCCGGGTTTCATATCCCAGGATCATCGCCCTTACGGCGGCAGAATCAACCCCGCCCCCTGAACGCTTTAGCGCCCGGATAGCCGCCTCCAGCTGCATCTGTCTTAGGAGGCTGGTGACGTCCATTTCGGAAACCCTCTGCGACTCTGAACCGGTTTTCATATGGCCGACACTATATCATATCGCGATGCTGGATTCATGCCGTATTAGCGCTGCTCTGCCCCGGGGGTGTTTCTTCAGGGCGTTGGTTGACGCCCACGTTGCCGTGGGATAAGGAGAGATCGTCGCAGCCACGATCGATGTCGGTCTGGCTAACCCCCTGTGCAGTTGCAAAAAAAATGAACTCAGAGGACACACCGCTCTCACAAGCGCGCCGCAACAGCCTGACCGGGGTCTTCTATGCCGCTTCAGCCTTTCTGATCTGGGGCCTCAGCCCCGTTTACTGGAAGGCCATGCATCAGGTTCCGGTGCTCGAGATCGTCACCCACCGCGTGGTCTGGTCGTTTTTCATTCTATTGGGGCTCACTCTGGCCCAGAGACGCGGGGCCGAGCTCGTCGAAGCGCTGAGGAGCCCGCGCACTCTGCTGGTCCTAATGCTCACGACGCTGCTGGTAAGCGTCAACTGGCTGCTTTACATCTGGGCCGTCAATGCCGGCTACCTGCTGCAGGCAAGCCTCGGCTACTACATCAACCCCCTCGTGAACGTGCTGCTCGGCATGCTGTTCCTGAAGGAACGCCTGCGGCGGCCGCAGGCGCTGGCGGTCCTGCTGGCCGGCGCGGCCGTCGTCTTCCGCACCGTGTCTTACGGCCAGTTCCCGTGGATCGCCCTGACTCTCGCCTTGTGCTTCGGCCTTTACGGCCTGATCCGCAAAGTGGCCCCGGCGGGCCCGCTGGTCGGGCTCACCGTCGAGACGCTGCTGCTGATGCCCGCTGGCATCGCCTACCTGATCTACCTCGAACGGATGGACGCCGGCGCCATGTTTCACGGAGACCTGGCGCTGGACGCGCTGCTCATCGGCACCGGCTTGATCACCGCGTTCCCGCTGTTGTTCTTCAACCTGGGGGCCCGGCGCATCAACCTGTCCACGGTCGGTCTGATGCAGTACATCGCTCCGAGCGGCATGTTCCTGCTGGCTGTGCTGGTCTACGGCGAGCCGTTCACGGTGGTCCAGCTGTGGACCTTCGCGCTGATCTGGGTCGCCCTTGCCATTTATTCGATCGATTCACTGCGCGCCTACCGGCTGGTGAGTTGAGCTGCCTGTTAGTTTTTCTCTATTCCATTCCAGCGCCGGGAGCCGGTTTACTCCCGGTCGAGGTGGAGCAGATCCGGCCGGCGGCGAGGCAGAAAGTAGCGCATGGGGTGCTGGCGGACGGCGGCGAGGGCCTCGGAGGCGAGGTCGGCGATCAGCAGGCCTTCCGTGCCGGCCGTGGTTTCGGCAACAACCCTGCCGTCCGGGCCGATAACCATTGCCAGGCCGGGAAAAGCGAGGCCGCCGCCGTTGGCGCCGGTCTGGTTGCAGGCGACGATGAAGACCCCGTTGTCGAAGGCCCGGGCCGGCAGGTGCCGCATCCATGAGGCTCGTTTTTCCTCGGGGGTCCCCCGGGGGGAGGCGTGGGGCATGAAGATCACATCGGCCCCGTCGAGCGCCATGCGGGCTGAAAGCTCAGGGAAGTGGGCGTCGTAGCAAAGCTGAATTCCGAATCGGATTCCACACGCCTCGAAAATGGGCACGGTCTCGCCGGCCGAAAACACCGGCTGCTCGGGAGGGGCGATGTGCAGCTTGCGATACCGGCCCAGGCTGCCCCCCGGTGCGACGGCCAAGTGGCTCGCGCAGATCCGGCCGTCGCCGGCCTGCTCCGCGAGCCCTGCCAGGATCACAAGGCCGTGACGGGCGGCCATGGCGCCAAGGCACTCCGTGAGCCGGCCGGGCACGGGCTCGGCGTCTTCCTTCACCCCGGCGTCGATTCCGTATCCGGTAATGTTCAACTCCGGGAAGCAGATGATCCCGGCGCCTTTATCCCGGGCGCCGGCCACCCAGCTTTCCATGCGATCGAGGTTCGCGGGGGCGGCTCCTCGCGGAGAATTGAAGACGACGGCGGCAATGCGCACTGTCATCATTGAACGGCATCCTGTCAGACATCAAACTGCGCTCTGATCTTGAACACCTTTGTGGCGGGCAGGTTGAGGATTTCGGTTACGCCGGTCTCATCGGCGATGGCCTTCAGCTTGGCGTCGATGTCCGCCATGCAGGGGGCGATGAAAGTGAACCAGACGTTGAAGGAGTTCTCGCGCCGGTAATTGTGGGTGACACCGGGGTGGCGGTTGACCACTTCGGTGAAATGCGCGACTTTCTCCTCCGGCACCCGGGCGGCGCACAGGGTGCTCACGAAGCCGAGTTTGCCCGGCGCGAAGTTGCCGCCGATGCGGCGGATGATCCCGCAGTCCTTCAGACGGGCCACTCGTGCGATCAGATCGCCTTCGTTCAGGCCCAACTCCTCGGCCAACCTCAGGTAGGGTCGGGGGGTGATGGGAAAATCGGATTGGATCCGGTTCAAGATCGCCCGGTCGGTGTCGTCCAATACAGTCTCGTTTTCGGCCATCGGCAGCTTCTCGAAAGCACCCACAATAGTACCTGCCCAGGTATTTAGGCTGAAGGCTGAAGGCTATAAGACATCTCGAAAAGCACGAATCAAGACCTTCTCGGTTTCTGCAAGCTTTGCTTCAAATGCCGACTCAAATTCCCGACGTCTTGTTGAATCAGGCAGGTTTTGTCCCTGAAAGCCTTCAGTCTATCTGCCTGAAGTTGCCCGCAGACGAACACTTGTCCGGCCTCACACGCAACGCTCCTCAAGTCCTGCAGGAACGCCCTTATTTGAACTGCCCCTCCAGCACGCGCACGTGCACTTTGCGCCTGCGCGGGCCGTCGAACTCGCAGAAGAAGATCCCCTGCCAGGTGCCCAGCACCAGGTCGCCGTTGGCGATGGCGAGCGTCAGGGAGGCACCCACGAGGGTCGACTTGACGTGGGCGGGGGAGTTGCCCTCCTGGTGGCGGTAGCCGGCGTGCCAGGGGACCATCTGGTTCAGAACCAAGAGAATGTCCGCCGCCACGCTCGGGTCGGCGGCCTCGTTGATCGTAACCCCGGCGGTGGTGTGGGGCACGCTCACCAGGCACAGACCCTCGCGCACTCCCGTGTCGGCCACCGCCCCGCGCACCTGCGCGGTGATGTCCACCAGCTCGGTCTGAGATTGCGTCCTGACGCTGAGGTCCATTGGGCACGCTGCTAATGAAAAGAGCCCTGCCGGTCCGACAGGGCTCTTCGCAGATCGATCGAAATACTAAATTAAACGCAACCGGTCGGCTTGGGCAGCCCGGCCATCTTACAGGCTCCCTTGCCCGGCCCGGAGGGGAACAGCTCGTAGATGTGTTTCAGCTTGAAACCGGTGACCTTGGAGAGAACCCGCACCATGGGGGCGATGCCGTTCTTCTCGTAGTAGTCACGCAGCACCTCGATCAGCTTTTTGTGCTCGTCGGTCAGTTCGTCGATGCCTTCCTGCTCCTTGACGTACTGGACCCATTCCGGACCCCAGTTCGTGTAGGAATCGATGAAACCGTCTTCATCCACGTTGAACGATTTTCCCATGAATTCACTGTTGGCATGTACACATCCTCCTTTGTCAGTAATGTTGGTGTTATGGGTAGGCGGTCTGCCTGATTGGCCTCTGTTAAACGCATGTTGTGTAAATGAAGCCGGCGATATATGTCAATATGAAAATGCCGTTTTAATACTCCCGTGGCGTCTTGTTCAGCTGCTCCAGGGTGAACACGGGGCCGTCCTTGCAGACGAACTCCTTGCCGATGTTGCACCGGCCGCACATGCCGATGCCGCACTTCATGCGGTTTTCCAGCGACATGATAATCTGGTCATGGGAGTAGCCGAGCCTGTCCAGCACCGGCTGGGTGAACTTGATCATGATCGGCGGCCCGCAGATGATGGCATAGGTGTCGTCGCCGGCCGGCGGCGCTTTTTTCTCGGTGATGGTCGGGACAAAGCCCACATTGTATTTCCAGTTGGGGTCGTTCGTGGCGTCCACGGTGATGTGCATGTGGATGTCGTCCCGCTGCTCCCACTCGGCGAGCTCATCCCGGTACAGGAGCATGCCGGGGCCGCGGGCGCCGTAGATCACGTGAATGTCCTTGAATTTCGGCCGATTGTCCGGGTGCAGCATGTAAACGATGGATGAGCGCAGGGTGGTGAAGGCGAAGCCGCCGCCGATGATGACGACGTTTTTGCCCTGCATGCGCTCCCAGGGGTACCAGTTGCCCATCGGCCCGCGGATCCCCATGACATCCCCGGATTTCATGGTGTGCAGGTGGGAGGACACCACGCCCGACTTTGTTGACCGTGAACATGACAAAGCCCTTTTCGGTCGGGGAGGAGGCGATGCCGATGGGGATTTCCCCCTTGCCGGCGATGGACAGCTCCGCGAACTGGCCGGCCTGGTAGGCGAATTTCTCTTCGTCGCCGGGATTCAGGAACACGAACTTGAAGGTTTTGAGGTTCTTGTCTTCGGTCTCGACCGTGATGGCGTCGATGCGGACCGGATAGGGCAGATATGGATTTTGCACGGCTGATTCCTCCCTCTTATCATCCTGCACTGGCGCAGGCTTCGCCGGAGTGCGGTCGAAGTTGTTCATCATGTTGCACACCCGGCGGATATCGATGTTGACCGGGCACAGGCGCACGCAGCGGCCGCAGCCCACGCACTGGATACCGCGGTCGTATTTGTCCACGAAGTATTTGAGCTTGTGCATGAAGCGCTGCCGCACCCGGTGCAGCTTGGTGCCCCGGGGGTTGTGGCCGGTGCCGTGCAGGGTGAAGAGCGGGAACATGCAGCTGTCCCAGTTCTTCATCCGCACCCCGGCCTTGCCGCGGATTTCGTCCTGGATGTCGAAGCACCAGCAGGTCGGGCAGGCGAAGGTGCAGGTGCCGCAGTTGATGCAGGAGAACGAGACGTCCTCCCAGAAGGAGGCGTTGTGCAGGTCGGTGGTTTCGAGGGCCCTCAGGTTGTCGGTCTGCACGAACGAGGCGATTCTGGACTCGGATGCCTGTTTCAGGGCCGCAATTTTCTGATCCGCGGCGCTGGGGCTCCGCGGCGGTCTTCCAGCCGCCTGCGGCCACGAATTTCGCGCCTTTTTCGGTCAGCACCTTGGCCAGATAATGATCGCCGGCGTCGGCCAGCAGCACGTCGAGCCCCTCCTCGTGGTAAGGCCCGCAGCCGGCCGTGGTGCAGAAGCAGGAACTGCAGGGCGCATCGCAGGCCAGCCCCACCAGGGTGGTGGCCTCGTAGGCGCGGACCCAGTAAGGGTCCTGGTATTCCGGGGTGTCGAAATTCATGCGCACCAGGACGAAGGCCTTGGCGTCGCAGGGCCGAATGCCGACGACGGCCCGGGGTGAATCGTCCCGCGCGGTTTCTTTCAGGATGTGGTGATCCGCCTGGCTCTCGTCGAGCGAGTAATCGAACATCACCTCCGACTGGGGGTAGATGAGATGCTTGGGGGACAGCCGGGTGTTGAGGCAGGCGAAGTCCGGCTGCACGCCGTTCTGCAGGCGCTTGAAGCTGTGAAACTCCTTTTCCTTCACCGGGCCGAACAGCCGAAAGGCCCGGGCAGCCTTTTCCAGGCCGCCCGCCCACTCGCTCTTGTTGATCGTGATCATCTTCATTTCCGAAGCCTCTGCGTGAAATGGGTATGCGTGAAAGCGCTCGCGCGCCTTACTTGATGAAGTCGTTCGGGTCCTGCGGCCGGTAGACGTCCAGCGGCGGCCGCACCTCCGGGTCCAGACCCGCCTCCCAGCCGAACAGATCGAGGCAGTCCTTCTCCAGCTTCTTGGTGAAGGTCCGCATGTTGATCCCCACCGGGCAGGCGCGCTCGCAGGCGCCGCAGTCCGTGCAGCGCCCGGCGCAGTGATAGGCCCGCAGGAAGTGGAAGGTGCGCACATCGCTCGGGTCCTGGCTTTTGCCGACCCACTGCGGCCGGGATTCGTCCACGAAGCAGGTCGGGCAGTAGCACAGCGGGCAGGCGTTGCGACAGGCGTAGCAGCGGATGCAGGGCGCCAGCAGGTCGTCGACGTACTTCCAGCGCTGCTCGGCCGTCATGGCCTCGAGGCTGCGCACGTCCGCGTAGCGGTCGACTCCCTTCTGCTCCTCGACCGGCGCGGCCACCATTTCGTCGTGGATCACCGGATTGCGGTGGATGCACAGCGAGCAGTTGTGCTGCAGCACGTCTTTCTTTTCGAAGTCCTGGCTGAAGCCGTTGCCTTTGGCGGTGAGCCCGGTTTCGTGTTCGATCACCTCCGTGATCTCACCCGGGCATTTCATGGCGATTTTGCGTTTGTCGACCATGCCCTGGCAGGGAACCCCGATGATGACCAGCTGCTCGCGCTTGATCTTGTTCTCGATGATGTGGGTCACGATGTTGCGCGAGTCGCAGCCCTTGGCCACGACTCCGATTTTTTCCTTGCGGTCGGTCAGGTAGTTGGCCAGATTGATGCCGCAGTGGCTGTCCCACACCAGTTTCTGGACCTCCGCGGGCGTCTTGGCGAAATGCGGCTCGTTCATCATCGGCACGGTCCCCGCGCGGAACCCGATGACCATCTCCACGGCGCCGGACTGCAGCAGGCGGCCGGCGATTTCCCTGATCTTCTCGGTGTAGCTCAGCATGTTAGGCGACCTCGGCCATTTTCTTGGCAAAGTTGGAATTGGGACCCAAGGCCTTGACGGCGGCGGTGACCTGGGTGACCACCTCGACGAACTTGGTGGACTCGGCCGAAGAAATCCAGGAGAACTGCAGACGACCGGGCTCGATCCCCATATGCTCCATCAGGTTCTTGAACAATGCAAATTTGCGGCGGGCGTAGTAATTACCTTCCAGGTAATGGCATTCGCCGGGGTGTCACCCCGACACCCAGACGCCGTCAGCCCCCTCGCGCAGCGCGGCCAGGAAGAACTTGGGATCCATGCGGCCGGTGCAGGGGATGCGGATCACCCGGATGTTGGGGGGGTATTCCATGCGGCCGACGCCGGCCAGATCGGCAGCCCCGTAGCTGCACCAGTTGCACAGAAATGCGGCAATTTTCGGTTCCCACTCACTCATCGGTCCTCTCCTCGATATTCGAATTTCGGATTTATCCTGTTTGGGTTCTACACCGCCTCGCTCAGGCTGAAGATCTGGGCGAAGATCTGGTCGTTGTCGAAGCCCTTGAGATGGATCGCCCCGGAGCGGCAGGAGGCGACACACAGCCCGCAGCCCTTGCACAGCACCGGGTTGACCTGGGCCTTGCCGGCAAACGGACCCTTCTCGATCAAGGACGGGGCCGAGTAGGGGCAGATCGAAACGCACACGCCGCACTGGCTGCACAGGCGTGGATCGACTTCGGCCACCGTGCCGCTCGTGTAGATCTTCTTGCGCGCGAGCAGGGTCACCGCACGGGAGGCCGCGGCCTGGCCCTGGGCGATGGCCTCGTCGATCGGCTTCGGGTAGTGGGCCAGCCCGCACAGAAAGACGCCGTCGGTGGCGAACTCCGAGGGGCCGAGTTTGGCGTGTCGTTCCACAAAGAAGCCGTCGGCGTTGAGCGGTACCTTGAAAAAGTTGGCGAGTTTTTCGTCCCGGTTGGGCAGGATGGCGGTCGCCAGCGTCAGCAGGTCGGCCTCGAGCTCGATGGGCCGGCCGAGGATGTGGTCGGTCACGGTGACCAGCAGCCGCCCGTTTTCCACCGTCACCTTGGGCTTGTCCTCGCGCGCGAAGCGGATGAAGATGACTCCCAGGGAGCGGGCCTTCTTGTAAAGCAGCTCGCGTTCGCCGTAGGTGCGCATGTCCCGGTAGAGCACGAAGACGTTCATCTCCGGGTTGCGTCTCTTTCAGGTGAATCGCGTTGTCCACCGAGTGGGTGCAGCACACCCGCGAACAGTAGGGCCGCTCCGGCTCGCGGGAACCGACACACTGGATGAAGACCGCGCTGTTGAGCTGCTTGAGCGCGGGGTCGTGGTCCATGATCCGGCGGTCGAGGTCGAGCGCCGTCATGATGCGCGGGTCGTTGCCGTAGCCGTATTCCGTGGGTTTGTACGGCGTGCCGCCGGTCGCAATGACGGCCACCCCATGCTCGAGGACCTCCGCCGTGCCGTCGGTCGATATGGTCGTTTTGAAACTGCCGACAAACCCGTCCACCTGGGAGAGCGTGCTGCTTAGATGAACGTGGATCTTGGGATCGTTTTGAAGCCCTGCCACCATCGCGGCCAGATGTTGCTGGACATCCTCGCCCTTGGCGGTGCGATGGAGGTTCAGGGCCTGGCCGCCGAGCCGCTCGCCCTTTTCGACGATGTGGGTTTCGTAGCCCTGCCGGGCCAGGCTGCGCGCCGAGGCCATGCCGGAAATGCCGCCGCCGATCACCAGGGCGGTCTGATGGATGTCCAACTCGGCTTCCTTGAGGGGCTGCACGAGCGCGGCCTTGGACACGGCCATCCGCACCAGATCCTTGGCTTTTTGGGTGGCGAGATCCGGGTTGTTGCGGTGCACCCAGGAATCATGGTTGCGGATGTTGGCCATTTCGAACAGATACTTGTTCAGGCCTGCACTGATCAGGGTTTCCTGGAAGAGCGGCTCGTGGGTTTTCGGGGTGCAGGCCGCCACCACCACCCGGTTCAGTTTTTTCTGCTTGATGATCTGAGAGATGCTCTCCTGGGTGTCCTGGGAGCAGGAATACAGATTGTCCGAGGCGAATTCGACGTACGGCAGCGTTTTCGCATACTCGGCTACGGCAGGCACATCCACGACACCGGCGATGTTGACGCCGCAGCGGCAGACGAAGACCCCGATGCGCGGCCGCTCGTTGACCACATTGGTTTCGGGCACGAGTTCTCTGACCTTGGTCAGGGTGTTGCGCGCGGTGCTGAGAATCTCGCCGGCGGCGGTGGCGGCCGCGCTGGAGTCGACGACCGACTGGGGGATGTCCTTGGGGCCCTGGAAGGCACCGCAGACAAAGACCCCTTCCTTGGACGTCGCCACGGGGTTGAAGGAGCCCGTCTGGCAGAAGCGCCCCTCGCTCAGTTGGATGCCCATCTTCTGGGCGATTTCCACCACCTCGGGGGAGATCTCCATGTCCGACCGAGAGCACGATCATGTCGAAGGTCTCGGTGGCCAGCTCGCCCGACTCGGTAATGTAGCGGACCTCCAGGTCGCCGCCGCCGCCGACCGGGGTGATCGAGTGCACGCGGCTGCGGATGAAACGCACGCCGTGTTTGTCCTTGGCGCTGTCGTAGAAGCGTTCGAAATCCTTGCCGTGCGTGCGGATGTCCATGAAGAAGACGGCGCAGTCCAGGTCCTTGCCGGCGTGCTCCTTGGCGATGACAGCCTCCTTGATGGCGTACATGCAGCACACCGAGGAGCAGTAGGAATTGTCGCACTTGTTCATGTCCCGCGAGCCGACGCATTGGAACCAGGCGATCTTCTTCGGTTCCTTGTGGTCGGACAGACGCACCAGATGGCCGCCCGTGGGGCCGGAAGCCGACAGCATGCGCTCCATCTCCATGGCGGTGATCACATTCGGGCAGGTTCGCGTAGTTGTAGCTGTCGAACTTGGAAGGGTCGAACGGCTCGAAGCCCGGGCGCCAGGATGATGGAGCCGACATTGACCTCCACGGTTTCATCCTGCATGCTGTGGTCGATGGCGTTGACCCCGCAGAATTCCACGCAGACCTTGCAGCCGCCGGTCTTGAAATGCACGCAGGTGCTGCGGTCGATGGCCGGGGTGTTGGGAACGGCCTGAGCGTAAGGCACATAAACGGGCTTCCGGCCTTTAAGGCCTACATCGTATTTGGAGGGGATCGGTTTCGCCGAGATTCGCGTCTGGCGGGTATTGACCCGATCCAGCGTGATGTGGCCGGTGGGGCAGACGGAGGCGCAGGCCCCGCAGGCGATGCAGGCATCGGTGTTGATTCCGTAGGGCGTGTTCACCTCCATCTCGACGCCCCGCCCCGTCAGGCTTATGGCGTTGGTGCCGATGCGCTCGCACATGCGGGTGCAGAGTCCGCAGAGGATGCAGGTGTCGTCGCTCTGTTTGAAGCGCGGCTTTTCAAGCCCATACTTCTTGGCGAGTTTCTGCAGCAGGGGTACCTCCGGGCAGCGCGCCAGCAGAAGCTCGACGATCAGCTTGCGCCCCTGGTGGACGGCTTCCGAATCGGTCCGGACCTCCATGCCTTCCCAAATGGGGTAATTGCAGGAAGTGACATAGCGGCTGCGGCGTCCGTCGAAGACTTCCACCGTGCACAGGCGGCACATGCCGGCCGGCTCCAGCGCTTTGTGATTGCACAGGGTGGGAATGTCCACCCCGAATTTCTGGGCGACCTGAAGGATATACTGTCCGTCTTCCCCTTGGACCGTCTGTCCGTTGAGCTTGAAGGTGATCATCGCTGCATTCCCTTTTTGGCTATCGAACGGTTACCGCATCAAATTTGCAGGCGTCGTAGCAGATGCCGCATTTGATGCAGGCGTCTTGATCGATCGTGTGCGGCTTTTTCTTGTCGCCGGAGATCGCTTCCTGCGGGCACTTGCGGAAGCACACCTGGCAGCCGGTGCAGGTGTCCGGGTCGATTTCGTAATGAAACAGGGCCTTGCAGACCCCGGCGGGGCACTTGTGGTCCCGGATGTGGCTTTCGTACTCGTTGCGAAAATAAAGAATGGTGGTCAACACCGGATTGGGCGCGGAAGTTCCCAAACCGCACAGGGAGAAGCGCTGCATCATGATTCCCAGCTCTTCCAGCAGAGGGATGTCCTCAAGCCGTCCTTCGCCGCCGCAAATGCGGCAGAGGATGTCGAGCATCTGTTCCAATCCCTCGCGGCAGGGGTTGCACTGGCCGCAGGATTCCTCCTTGAGGAATTCTACGAAGTAGCGCGCCACGTCCACCATGCACGTGTTCTCGTCCATAACGATCATGCCGCCGGAGCCCATGATCGAGCCCACTTCGGTCAGTTTCTGGTAGTCCACCGGCAAGTCCAGAAACTGCTCGGGGATACAGCCGCCCGAAGGGCCGCCGGTCTGTACGGCTTTGAATTTTTTCTTTTTCAGGACTCCGCCGCCGATAGTGAAGACGATGTCGCGCAGCGATATGCCCATCGGGACTTCCACCAGCCCGGTGTTCTTGATTTTTCCGACCAGGCTGAACACCTTGGTGCCCTTGCTGTGCTCGGTGCCCATGCCGCCGTACCAGTCGGCCCCTCTCAAAAGGATGGGCGGAACATTGGCATACGTCTCCACGTTGTTCAGGTTGGAGGGGGATTCCCGGAACCCCTTTTCCACGGTGTGCACGTATTTGGCGCGCGGCCGGCCGACGTTGCCCTCGAGGGAGGCCATCAGGGCGGTGGACTCGCCGCACACGAAGGCGCCGGCCCCCGTGGAAATCTTGACGTCAAAAGCGAAACCCGTGCCGGCGATATCCTCACCGAGCAGGCCATAGGCCTTGGCCTGCTTGATGGCCGTCACCAGACGTTTCACGGCCAGCGGGTATTCGTTGCGCACATAGATGAACCCCTGGCGGGATCCGATGGCCCGCGCGGCGATGAGCATACCCTCCAGCACGCTGTGCGGGTCGCCCTCCAGGATGCTGCGGTCCATGTAGGCGCCCGGATCCCCCTCGTCGGCGTTGCAGATGATGACCCGGTCCCCGTGATGTTTGGCGCAGGTGGCCCATTTGACCCCGGTGGGAAAACCACCGCCGCCGCGCCCCCGCAATCCCGACCGTTTGACGACATCGATGACCTCCGCGGGTTTCATCTCGTTGAGGGCCGTCAGAAACGCCAAATACCCTTTGCGCGCGATGTATTCCTCGATGCGGTCCGGGTCGATGTAACCGCAGTTGCGCATGGCGATTTTGACCTGGTTCTTATAGAACGGAATGTCCTCCAGGACCGGAATGCCGGCAAGCGGCGTCAGCCCCTTCAGCGGATTGGTGATATCGTCGTCCAAAACGCTGCGCGGATCGCGCATCTGACCCAATATCCATTTTTTCGGGTAATCTCCGGCACGGTAACCTTCGATGGCATCCAGGATCTTGTCTGCGGTGAGTTTCCGATAGACCAGACGGGGTTTGCCGGTCTCAAAAATTTCCACCAGGGGCTCCTCTTCACAGAACCCGATGCAGCCCGTCTGGCAGATTGCGACCCCGTTGTCGCCGGGAAAGCGTTCCAGCGCTTTTTCGTAAGCGGCCTTGGCTTGGGCCGCTATGCCGCAGGAGGCCATGCCGACGTTCACTTTGACCCGGTCCGGGGCATAAATACTCTTGTTGTATTGAGCAGCGATGGTCTTTAGGTCTTCAACCGACTGGATCTTCATGTTTCCGGCCTCATTGGGGAGAGGGTCTATTCGTAGGAATCCAGGATCTGGACAACCTTGTCTGTCGGGATGCGCGCATGCATGTCTTCATCGACCTTGAACACGGGCCCCAGGCTGCAGCAGCCGATGCAGCGCACCGACTCCAAGGTAAACCGCATGTCCGGTGTGGTTTCGCCGTTGTCGATGCCAAGGGTTTCGTTAATTCTTTCGCGGATCCGCTCGGCTCCCCGAACGTGACAGGCGGTGCCCAGACAAACCGAAATGATGTGGCGCCCCCGTGGTTCAAGACTGAAGGTACTATAAAAGGTGGCAACCCCATAAATTTTGCTGAAAGGCAGGTCGAGTTTGGTAGACAGATACGTAAGCGCAGCCTTGGGCAGGTAGTTGTACCGGCGCTGGATCGCCTGGAGGATCATGATCAGATTTTCTTTGTTGTTGCCGTATTCCTCCGCGATGATGCCATCAAGCTCCATGATGTCGATGTCGTTGGTGGGGGGGTGCTCCAAGGATTGTGCGACACTCATACTAATTTCTCCTGTACCATGTTGGTGACTCGGACGGATCACCGAAGCGCCATTAGACTTAGAACGAAGCACCTCAGGCTTGCTGCTGAACCACTGGGCAGTTTTCTACGCAGGCGCCGCACCCGGTACAGAGGTCGCCTTTAATGAAGCGTGCTCGCTTTTTGACTTTGACCTTGAAGTTGCCTGGGGATCCCTGGACGGATTCCAAATCAGCGTAGGTGATCAACTCGATGTTCATGTGCCGGCCGACCTCGACCAGTTTGGGCGAGATAATTCACATGGCACAGTCGTTGGTGGGGAAGGTCTTGTCCAGTTGGGACATGACCCCGCCGATCGAAGGCGATTTTTCAAGCAGGTAGACGTAATATCCGGAATTTGCCAGATCCAGGGCCGCCTGCATCCCGGCGATCCCTCCTCCGACAACCATCACTGATCCGATGAGGTCCTGAGCCATGCGCTAAGCCTCCTCCAATAGGGGTGGGCGAAACAGGTCAATTATTTGATTTAAAAAGAAGTTTTTCGAGCACTTGACACCTTCCATAAACCCGAAGAGGATAGGTTATCCCCAATGTCACCTTATTGTCAAGTGTATTCGGACTATTGCAAGAATTGATGAGAAGAGGGGGGGTGCCTTTTAAAAATGGTAAGAGATCCATTCCGTTACGGGACTTTTCTTCACGTCTCGCGGCGGATGGATGCCGTTACCGCGCGGGGCTGGGGCGAGATCCATAGAAATGAAATCCCGGGAAGGGGATCTTTCTTCCCGGGATTTCAGCGACATCGCTCGCCGGTTCGACTCACGCCGCCAGGCGCAAGGCATTTTCCGTAGCGTTACGGACTTCATCCGGGGTGAAGGGTTTGGGGAGGTAGTCGATCGCTCCCATCCGGGCGCCTGCGACCGCCGTTTCGATGCTGGCGTACCCGGTGATGACGATGACTTTGGCCTTCGGTTGCTGCTCACGGATGGCCGCCAGCAATTCCAACCCGTTCACCCCCGGGATCTTGAGGTCCAGAAGGACCAGCGCGTAAGGCCGTGTCTGAATCTTCGCCAAGGCGTCCGCCTTGGATGTCGCCTGATCGACCTGGTAGGCTTTCTTGGCCAGGATTTTGCGGATGTTGTTGTTCACCGCAACCTCGTCGTCGACCACGAGGATCCGGCGGGTGCTGAGCGTCGTCGCCGCGCGTGAATCGGTCTGCACCGGCTGCTGGCGCAGAGCGGTCATGTTTCGTTTCAACTCTTCGTAGGGCATTACCATCGCGCCTTCCATCGACAGCCGGCGGGCATAGTCCACCCCGGTCGCTGCGGCCACCTCCTCATAGTCAAACGGCCAATCGGGGCCGATGAGCCGCCTATCATCCACAGCCGGGCGTGCCGCGGCGGGTTTGGCCTTTTTGGCTTTGAGCTGAGGGCACTCACCGCTTTTGGTGCCGGGTTTACAGGTGGCTCCCATTTTTTTGAATATCTCGCAGACCATATGGCCCACTTGGCAGTAATGGGGCAGCGACTCGGGCACTTTGACTTCCACCACGGGGACATCGGAACGCGACAGGCGCACGGTAAAATCCGTGTCCGTGTATTGTTCGACTTCTCTGCGGTTGAACGGGAGGTCTACGTCCATCTGAGCTGCGTCCGCTTTCAGATGCGCGGCCATATTTTTTTTGAGCTCCTCATACGGGACATAGGCCACGCCCTCGCGACCCAATTGATGGGCGTACTGGGGCCCGGTCACCGATATGACCTCCTCGTAGCTGAAAGGCTGGTCGATGCCCACCAATCGCCGGGTGTCCACGCCCTGGGATTTGGCGGCGGACTTTTTGGCTTTTTTCTGTGGGCACTCGTGTGTCTTGGTGCCGGCCTTGCATGTGGCTCCCAGTTTCTTGAAGATGTCGCACACCATGGTGCCGACCTCGCAGTAGTTGGGCAAGGCCGCCGGGAGTTTCACCTCCACTACCGGCATGTCGGAGCGCCCCAGCATCTTGGCGTAATCCTCGCCGACCTGTTCGATGACTTCTTTGGCCTCGAAGGGGGCGTCGATATCGATCACGTCGATCAGGTCCCGTTCTTGCGCCGGGGCGGTGGCTTCAACCAGCTTCCCGCTGATGGCGTTGTCCACGGTGCTGCGCAGTTCCGTGGGCGTGAACGGCTTGGAAATATAGTCCAACGCCCCGAGGCGGATGGACTTCATGGCGGTGTCGGTGGAGGCAAACGCCGTCATCATCACGGCCTTGGTGAGCGGCCACTCCTGCTTGACCAGCTTGAGCAGTTCGAGTCCGTTTTTGCCCGGCATGACGATGTCGGAAATCAACAGGGAGAAGGACTCCTGCGCCAGTTTCGTGATGGCCTCCTGGGCGCTGCAGGCATGGGTGACCTGGTAGTTGCTTTTGGCGAGGATCTTTTCGACGCTCTTGCAGATCTGCAGCTCGTCGTCGACAACCAGAATTTTTTCAGATTTTCCCATGAGGCCCTCCTTGCAACTCTGTTTTAGGGGTGGGTTCGAATAATCTTTCGGGTCGGTTATATTGCACCGCATATTGTTGCGCACTTTCTTAGCACATGGCGTGCCATCGCCGCGAATATATATGAACATATTGATATTACATAACATTATAATTTAACACCGAGTTCTTGGCGTCTGAAGTGTATAAAATAAATATGCAGGCTTAACGCTCAGAGGCGTTCATCCAGGGGGTGTTTCCAGGGAGAAGCGAAGGAAGGGGATTGTGTATAATTTAAAAAGGCAGGGTATATTTTTTATATACTATTCAATTTTGAAGAAGTGGTCTTGTGCCGGCACACCCGTGCCGTGATAGCTCTCTTTTACCAACTCAACTAACAAGATGAACTCGTAAGAAGCCATCCGAATCGGTGACTTTGTAAAGAGGCCAAGTTCAAGGCGCGCGCCCTAACGACCACCCGCCGCGCGGGTGGCTTGGATTTTCGGCCAGCGGCCGAAAAGACAAAAGCACCTCGGAGTTTGCAACGTTACGTTTGCGAAAGCAAAAAACCGCGTGGAGTGAGGCGTACTTCATGTACGCCGCAGCGACTACGCGCTGAAGCGCAACGCCGAATTTGGCCTATTTACGAAGTCATCAAACCTTATCAGGGTTTGCTCGCCCGGGCCTTGCGCGTGATGCCGTGCTTTTTCAGCAGGGCCTGGAAGTTGCTGCGCAGCAGGCCCACCTGGCGGGCTGCCTGGCTCACATTCCATGCATTTTTATCGAGTGCCTGCAGCAGGAAGCTTTTTTCGACGGCCGCGGTCGCCCGCGTGCGGATTTCTTTCTTGAACTGCTTCAGTTCATGGCTGGTTTGGGGCACGCGCTCCAACAGCTGGTTGATTTCATCCGGTTCGCCGGACACCTGCAGCTCCTTGAGGGTGATTGAGCTTTTCTCGCACAGGATCACCGCGCGTTCGACGACATTTCGCAGCTGCCGGACATTCCCGGGCCAGTCGTGCGCGCTCAGCCGGCGGGCGGCATCATCTTCGAAGCCCGCAATCTTTTTTCCCAGCGTTTGGTTGTAGAGCCTGAGAAAATGATAGGCAATCGGCAAAATGTCCTCCCGCCGCTCGCGCAGCGGCGGCAGGAGAATCGGGTAGACCTGGATGCGGTAATAGAAGTCCTGCCGGAACGTCCCGGCGGCCACCAGGCCTTCCAGGTTCTGGTTGGTGGCGAAGATCAGGCGCACGTCGGCCTTGCGGACGGCGCCGGCACCCAGCGGCAGGAATTCCCGCTGCTCCAGGAAGCGCAGTAGTTTGCCCTGCACCTCCGGGCCGGTATTGCTGATTTCGTCCAGGAACACGGTTCCGCCGGCAGCCAGGCTGAAGATGCCCTCCTTGTCGCGGTCGGCTCCCGTGAAAGCGCCTTTCTGAAAGCCGAACAGCTCGCTTTCGAGCAGATTCCCGGACAGGGTGCCGCAGTCCACGGCGAAAAACACCTGATTGCGGCGGGGGCTGTTGACGTGCACGGCGCGGGCGATCAGCTCCTTTCCGGTCCCGCTTTCGCCGCAGATCAGGACCGTGGAGTCCGTCCCGGCCACCTTGTTCACCATGGAAATCACGGTCTTGATCTTCGGGCTCTCGCCGATGAGCTGATGCATCAGGGGTTTCCGGGCGGCCGGCGTATCCTTGAGCGCACGGTGCTGTTTTCGCCGCGCGCTTTCCTGGAGGGCCTGGCGAACGACTGCCCGCAGCTCTTCAGGGGTGAAGGGCTTGGGCAGGTAGTCGAAGGCCCCGGATTTCATGACCTCCACGGCCGAGGCAACGCTGGCATAGCCGGTCATCACAACCACCACCGCGTCGGGGTTTCCCTCCTTGACTCGGCGCAGGACTTCCAGCCCCCCCATGCTGCTCATTTTAAGGTCGGTGACGACCACGTCGAAGGACTCGGTTTCTATGAGCGTCAACGCCGCATAGCCGTTCAGGGCGGAGCGGGTGAGGACCTGCATTTTGGCAAGGATCTTTTCGACGCTGCGGCAAATGTTGGCCTCGTCATCCACCACCAGGATTTTAGGCGGAACGGATGATGTCATGACGCTCCATTGCCGATCGGAAAGGTGATGGTGAACGTCGTGCCCAGGTTCGGCTGGCTCTCGACCTCGATGCGGCCCCCGTGCTGAACGATAATCCCGTAGGTGATCGCCAGACCCAAGCCGGTGCCTGTCTCCTTCGTCGTGAAAAATGGTTCAAACACATGCCCCAGAAGGCCCGGGGGGATGCCGGCGCCGGTGTCCCGGACATGAATCCTGACGCTGCGTTTGCCGGGATCGAACTCGGTGCGTATGCTGATTTTGCCTCCGGGTTCGGTGGACTCGATGGCGTTGATGGTCAGGTTGATTAGAGCTTGCGTTATCTGCTGGCTGTCCAGCGAGAGCGGCGGCACCGTTTCATCGAGTGCCATCTCCAAATCGATGTCCTTGAAGGCGGACTGTTTGCGCGTGAGCGTCACCGTTTCTGCCACGATCTTGTTGATGGAACACGGTTTCACCCGGGGGGGTTTCTGGCGCGCGAAATCGAGCAGGGCCTTCACGATGTCCCGGCAGCGCAAGGTCTCCCGGGCGATGGTGTCGAGTTCCTGGTACAGGGGGTCCTCCGGGGTGAGATCTTCCTGCAGCAGCATGACGGTGGTCAGAACGGTGGTCAGCGGGTTGTTGATCTCGTGAGCCACACCGGCCGAAAGCCGGCCGATAGAGGCGAGTTTCTCCTGGTGCATGAGGGAGCGTTGCATCAGGATGTCCCGGGTGATGTCCTTGGATATTTCGATCGCTCCGACCAGGCCTTCAGGGCCTACGAGCGGGTAGCAGGAAATGGCGACGTGATGCTCGTTTTCTTCCTTGTCCAGGTGCACATGGGTCGTGGTGAAAGGCTTCTGGGTGGCCAGGGTCTCCTTTAAAGGGCATTGGCAATTCTCGACCGCGCAGGGGCTGGTGTAATGATGGGTCACCTCGAAACAGCTGTGGCCGATCACCTCCTCGCGCGTGCGGCCCAGCCGTTTCAGCAGGGCGTCATTGGCGTCCAGGATCTGGTAGTTGGAGGCGATGACCAGGACGTCTTCGTGAATGAAATCGTTCATCACGGTTTTGTATATGGAGCTGGCCCGCAGGATCGAGTCCGAAGCGCTCGGCTGCTGCTCGTGAATGCGGCACATGTCCAGGAACAAACGAGCGGTCTGGTAATTCATGACGCGGGTCGTTTTCATTTTGTGGGTCAGGATGTCTTGAAACGTGTCGGGATCGGCGGAAAGGTCTATGATGAGATCGATGTCCTCGCGCGCGAGGAAGGCCCGGTAGTCGGAGCACACCTGGATCCCGGATTTTTCGGCCGCCAGCCGGCAGGTGGGGTCCTTTTTAGCATCGGCGATTCCCTGGATGCTGATCCCGATTCCACCGGATCTGTTCGAGTTGAAAAAATCCAGCATTTGGATGCACCGGGCGCCGGATCCAACGATAGCGATGTTCATGCGGAATCTCCCCACCCGGACACGCCGGAGTCGAAGTCGCAATTCGAAGCACGAAACTCGAAACAAATTCAACTGCTCAGAAGGGTTAAGATATGGGCGTACACTCTCCTTATGCGGCAGTTTCCCAAAAAGTTCAAGATCGGAGAAAGGCAACAGGGGCTGTTGCATTCCCGGGCACGATTTTGTATAAGACAGTCCGGTTTACAGCCGCAGGCATGCAGGGGTGTTCGTCGAATGCGGTTGGAGTCAGACGTTCACCGCAGTCCGTCCCGAACGCAACTGCTGCTGGAAGACCATACTCACAACCTTCCGCAAGGAGGCTGCATGAAGCACCCGGAGGCATGGGATTGGGACTCCCCCCGCAAAGAGATACCCTTCTCGTCCTGGCAGAGTCAATTCAACTGGGTCGAAGAACCTCAGGTGAGCCCCGATGGGGAGTCCATCGCCGCGATCGTGAACATCGGCGAGGCTGAATTCAGCGTCTGCGTCAACGGTTCGACCTGGGAGGCCCCGTTCGAAAAAATCTGGCACCTGCGCTTCGCACCGGACGGCCGCCTGACGGCCATCGTCTCCGATTCCGGGGAATGGACGCTGGCCGTCGACGGCATCCCCTGGGAGAACCGCTTCGGCTACGTCTGGGAGCCCCGCTTCAGCGCGGACGGCACCTCCATCGCCGTCAAGTTCCAGCAGGACATGCGCTACGGCATGGCCGTGAACGACGCGCCGTGGGCCACCACCTTCGCCAACATGACCTGCGCCACCCTGAGCGCGGACGGCCGCCGGACCGCCGCGGCGGTCCAGGTGGAGAACTTCGGGGAGGCGGACATCTTCGCGTTTCAGAAGGGGACTTTCAGCGCCGCGCTGGACGGGCAGGCGTGGGACCGGCGCTTCGTAAATGTCTGGAACCTGGCGATCAGCCCGGACGGCCGCACGCTTGCCGCCGAGGTGCGGCTGACGCTATACGATTACACCATCGCCGTGAACGGCGAGCCGTGGGGTCAGACGTTCAACTGCGTGTGGGAGCCGATTTTCGACCCCCGCGACAACAGCGTGCTGGCCCCTGTGCGGCAGGCGGGCCAGTGGACGCTCGCCCGCAATGGGAGCCCGGCGTGGGAGCGGCAGTTCGTCCAACTCTGGCACCCGGTTTTCAGCCCGGACGGGGCCAATCTCGCGGCCATCGTGGCCCCTTCGTTCGGGAACTGGACGGTCGCGGTAAACGGCACCCCCTGGCGCAGCACCTTCAACGAGTTGGTGGACGATGCGGTTTTCAGCCCGGATGGGAAGCGGGTGGCCGCCATCGGCAAGAGGGACGGTTCCTGGCACATCATCGTGGACGATTCCGTGTGGCCCCAGACCTTCGACAGGGTCTGGCACCCGGTCTTCAGCCCGGACGGCCGCCAGGCGGCCGCCAAGGTCGAATCGAAGGGCCATTGCACCTTTGCCATCGACGGGCGTCTCTGGAACGGGCAGGCAGACGCCGCCTGGGACCCGGTGTTCAGCCCCGACGGCCGGAAGGTGCTATTCCGCACCATCGAGAACGGCAGCTATGTCCGGCGCGTGCTTTCTGTTTCCGACATCGCCGGCTGAAGGAGGTGGAAGATGCATGATCTCTATGCGCTCGTGAGGGGTCCGCTGGCGTGGGCCGCCTTTATCGTCTTCATCGGCGGCAGCCTGTACCGGCTCGTGCACCTGCTCATGCTGGTCCACCGGAAAGAAAAGTTCATCTACTCCTACATGAGCTGGAAGTACAGCCTGCGCTCCATCCTGCACTGGATGACCCCGTTTGCCACCGTGAACATGCGCAAGAACCGGGTGCTCACGGTGGTGACCTTCGTCTTTCACCTCGGCCTGATCATTACACCCGTCCTGCTCCTGTCCCATGTGCTGCTCTGGGAGGAATCCTGGGACCTGAGCTGGTGGACGCTGCCGGACCGGGTGGCGGATGTCATCACCGTGGTCGTCATTGCCGGCTGCATATACTTCCTGGTACGCCGGCTCGCCCAGCCCGAGGTCCGATACGTTACCTCCGCCTCCGACTTCGTCATTCTGGCCATCGTGGCCGCCCCCTTCGTCACCGGTTTCCTGGCCTATCATCAGTGGTTTGCCTACGAAACCATGTTCATTCTGCACATTCTGTCCGGCGAGATCATGCTGGCGGCCATCCCCTTCACGCGGCTGAGTCACATGCTTTATGCACCGTTCACGCGGGCTTACATGGGCAGCGAATTTGGGGGGGTACGACATGCCCGCGACTGGTAAATAAGGAAGGGTTCCAGGGTCCCAGGGGTCAAGGGTCCAGGCGACGTACGGGGGTAAGTAAAAGACGCACGGAAAGAGCGGCTGTCGCTGGCCGACAAAGAGAATTTCAGGCTGCAGCCACAAGAAGTGATATCACGCAGGGCGGAGGAAATAGGTTTTCACTCGAACCCTTGAATCCTTGAACCCATTTCAGAAGTTCAACGACAGGGGTATGTGACCCAGGCCCGCAGCAGGAGGTAATGGCATGGCCGAAACGACATCAAAAGAGGGAAAAAAGCAGATCGACGAGGGGCTGGAAAGAGGGACGGCAGCCCTCACCGAGGAGAAGATCGAAAAGGTGATCAACCGGGTGCTCAAAGGGGAGACCGGTGCCCGGTTGAAGGCCTACGTGGAGACCTGCATCCACTGCGGCCTGTGTTCGGAAGCCTGCCATTTCTTTCTTTCGCACGACCGGGACCCGCGCTACTCGCCGGTGGGCAAGGTCAAACAGACGCTGTGGCAGATGCTGACCAAGCGCGGCAAGGTGAACCCCGAGTTCATCAAGCAGGCCTGTCTCATCTCCGCCACCCAGTGCAACCTCTGCAAGCGCTGCGCCATGTACTGCCCCTTCGGCATCGACGTGGCCTACCTGATGCTCGTGGTGCGGCGCATCTGCCACCTGCTGGGTGTCACACCCCTCTACATCCAGGACACGGCCCACAGTCACTCGGTGAGCCTCAACCAGATGTGGGTCAAAGAGGACGAGTGGCCCGACACGCTGCAGTGGCAGGAGGAGGAAGCCCGGGGTGAGATACCGAATTTGAGAATCCCGCTGGAAAAGGAGGGGGCCGAGATCATGTACTCGGTGATCGGTCCCGAGCCGAAGTTCCAGGCCCAGCTCATCTACCAGGCGGCCGTCATCATGAATGTGGCCGGCCTCGATTGGACCATGCCGGCCAGCCCCGGTTGGGACAACAGCGATATGGCCATGTTCACCGGCGACAACGAGATCATGGGTCGGATCAAGCGGGCGCACTTCGAAACGGCCATGCGGCTGAAAGTGAAGAAGATCGTGATGGGGGAGTGCGGCCATGCGTTCCGGTCCGTCTACGACGTGGGCAACCGCTGGCTCGGCTGGCGCATGCCGCCCATCCCGATTGTGCACGCCATCGAATTCTACTACGACCTGCTCAAGAGCGGCCGGCTGAAGGTGGCCAAGAAATTCAAGGAACCCGTGACCCTGCACGACCCCTGCAATGTGGTCCGCGGCGGCGGTCTGGGGGACCAGGCGCGCTACGTCGTGAACGCGATCTGCGAGACCTTCATCGAGATGACGCCGAACCGCGAGCACAACTACTGCTGCGGCGCCGGGGGAGGGGTCATCAACGCCGGACCGCCGCACAAGCTGGACCGCGTCATAGGCAACCGCGTCAAGGCGGAGCAGCTCTTCGCGGTGAAGGCCAAGGGCGCAAACGTGCTGATCACACCCTGTCATAACTGCCACAGCGGTCTCGAGGACATCAACCATCACTACCACATCGGCTTTGAAGTCAAGTTCCTCGGCGACATCCTGTACGAGGTCATCGAGAAACCCGCCGGGTGAAGAGGAGGCAGACGCATGAAGCGATGGGCATTGGCACTGGTGCTGGCGGGGACCACCCTGTGGCTGTGGGCGCCGGGGTATTCCCAGGAGGACATGGTGGCGGTGGACACCAGCCCGTTCGAACGGCCCCAGCGGCCGCCCTCGCGGTTCGCGCACGATGCGCACAACGAGAAGGCCGGCATCGAAAATTGCAACGTGTGCCACCACGTCTTCCGGGACGGGAAAAAGGTCGAAGATGAAAGCTCCGAGGGTGAGCGCTGCGCCGACTGCCACGGCCGCAAGGCGCAGGGCCGCACGCCTTCTCTGGTCATGGCCTTTCACACGAGATGCAAGGGATGCCATCTCCAACAGGGCAAGGGGCCGGTGATGTGCGGGCAATGTCATGTCTGGCGGCCGAACAAGACGGGAGCTGCCGCCGCCAAATAAGGGGGACCCATGCCGAAGAAAATTCTGATCATCGACGACGACCCGGTCATCGTGAAGTACCTTCAAGCGGTTTTCAGCGACAACGGCTATGCCACCTGTGTGGGCGGCAGCGGCATGGAAGGAGTCGACCTTGTGCGCCAGGAAAAGCCGGATCTCATCACGCTGGACATTCAGATGCCCGGTGAGTGGGGACCCCGGTTTTACCGCCGACTGCGCCTGGACAAGGAGCTGAAAGACACGCCCGTGATCGTGATCAGCGGGATCGACGGTGATCACGCGATCAAGGATGCCGTGGCGTTCGTCCGCAAGCCCTTCGACCCCGAAAAACTGATCGGCATCATCAAGAACACCATCGGGTAGCCTGCGGCGGCGCGACCGCCGGCCGCCCGTTTCCGCACCGACCCCTGCCCAAGCCCGCATCGGCGGGCCCTTTGCGGCGTCGCGAATCCCCTGTCTCCCGCCGGCAGTTGCGCCGGCTGCCATCCTCTGGTATTTTCCTCCGCGCTAAACCGCCACGCGGCGGCGCCGCGCCGAGAGGAGACCCGCTCATGGCCGATACAGTGCTGATTGCTGATGGAAAGGGGTCGCGCCGCCGCCGATTGAAGGCCCTTTTGTCGACCCTGGGGTACCGCGTGCTCGCGACCGGAAGCGGCACTGCGGCGCTGGCGCTGGCCGAGACCGCCCGGCTGCAGGTGGTGCTGATGGCCGCCCGTCTACCGGACATGCCGGCCGAATCCCTGCTGCAGGCGATCCAGAAACGGAACCCGGACGTGACGCGGCTGGTCCTGTGCGAGGCGCCGGGGGAGGCCTCACGGCTCAAGCACGCCGCCCACGGCTTTCTGCTGCCGCCGCTGCATGCCGATGTGGTGGAGGTCGTTGTGCGCGGGGCCTGCGAGCGTGAGGCACTACGCCGCCGCTTGCGCGAGCAGCCCGTGCGCATCGAACGCCGGCTCGAGAAGCGGTTCCGAAAGCAGCTTTCGACCGAGCGCTTCCTCGTCGTCAAGCAGATCGTCGACAAGATTTCGACCTTCATCGGCCGCATCGCCCGGGACGTGGAGGGCGGCGTGCGCTACTTCAACGAGATGCCCTATTTCGTGTCCATCCACGACCGCCAGGCCCGGGTGATCGCGGCCAGCCGCCCCTACCGCATGCTGCTCGGGGCTAACGCCGGCGACGGCAGCGGGTCTATCTATGAGGGCGAGTCCGGCGAGTCCGGCAGCTGCCCGGTGGGCCGCACCCTGGCTACGGCCAACGCCCAGCAGTCCCGGGAGGTCGTGCGTTACCGCAGCGGCGCCAGGGTGCCGGTGATCGTCCACACCGCGCCCATCTACAACGACAATGGCGAGGTGGAACTGGTGCTGGAGGTTTCCGCCGGCACCCAGGATGTCGAGCGGCTTCGGGAGGATACCCAAAACACACAGCAGCGCTACCAGTTGCTGTTCGACGCCGTGCCCTGCTACCTGGCAGTGCTGGACCGGAACCTGTCCTTCTCGGCCAACAACCGGGCCTTCATCCATGAATTCGGAAACCGGACCGGCACGGCCTTTCGGGACACGTTTGACCTGGACGATGAGGCCTTCCTTGCCTCGCCCCTCAACAAGACGCTCACGGACGCCCAGTCCCGGCACGGGGAGATGAGCCTGGTGGGACCCAACGGCCGGCGGTTTCATCTGCTGGTCTGGACCTCCCCTATCTCCACGGCGGCCGGCAAGCTCATGCAGGTGCTGCTGATCTTTCTCGACATCACCCAAATTCGGGAGTTGCAGAGCCATCTCGCCTCTCTGGGGCTCATGATCGGGTCCATCTCCCACAGCATCAAGGGGGTTCTGACGGGTCTGGACGCCGGCGTGTACCTGCTCGACAAGGGTTTCCAGAAACGGGACGACTCCCAGATCGAGAGCGGGCTCGATGTCGTCCGGCGCATGGTCAACCGCATGCGCAAAATGATCCTGGACATCCTGTTCTGCGCCCGGGAGCGGGAGCTTCAGCGCACCACCGTCGATATCCAGGCGTTTGCCGACGACGCGGTGGAACTTGTTCGACCCAAGTTCGACGGCAAGGGCATCCGGCTGGAGTGCGACTTCAAGGGCCTGCCGGCCTCCTTCGATGTCGATGCCGACATGCTGCGCGCGGCGGTCGTCAACGTGCTGGAGAATGCCGTCGACGCCTGTGTGGCCCAGGGGCTTTACCGCGAGCCGCGGGCGGTATTGCGGATCGAGGCCAGCGACGACGCGGTGGACATCACGGTGCAGGACAACGGCATCGGCATGAGCGCCGAACAGCTGCAGAACCTTTTCACCATTTTTTTCTCGACCAAGGGCAGCCAGGGCACCGGCCTGGGGCTTTTTCTCACCGACCGGATCATCCGCCAGCACGGCGGGCAGATCACTGTGGAGTCTGAGCCGGGCCATGGCTCGCGCTTTCACATGACGCTGCCGCGTTACGCCGAGGATCCGGCGCAAAAGGCATAGGGCATAGCGCATAGGACTGGTTGCATGGAGGCTTACGTCTTTATGTAGTTTCCAACCCGCATGGCCGCTGCGGGATGCGGTGGAACAGGGGCATGGGCACGCGCGAACACGCATCGAGCGATAGGGATCCGCCGGAGAACAAACCCCGTCTGATCGTCCTTTGCGGGCCGACCGCCGCCGGCAAGACGGCGGCCGGTATCGCGCTCGCGCGGGTGCTCGGCGCGGAGATCATCAGCGCGGATTCCATGCAGGTCTACCGCCGCATGGACATCGGCACGGCCAAGCCGACCGCGGCGGAGCAGGCCGCCGTGGTGCACCACCTGATCGACGTCGTCGATCCGGACGAGCCCTTCGACGCGGCCCGGTACGCGGCACTGGCCCGGGAAAAGGTGCGCGCGCTCCACCGCCGGGGCGCAGTACCGCTCATCGTCGGCGGCACGGGCCTTTACATCAAGGCGCTTTTGCACGGGCTGTTCCGCTCCGACGCGGGCGACCCTGCAGTGCGCCGGCGGCTTGCGGCCGAAGCCGAAACCCACGGCATCCGGGAACTGCACGCACGCCTTGCGGCCTGCGACCCCGAGAGCGCCCGCCGGCTGCACCCGAACGACACCGCCCGCATCCTGCGGGCGCTGGAGGTCTTCGAGGTGACGGGCCGTCCCATCTCCGGTTTCCAGCAGGAGCATCGGTTCGCCGAGGCGCCCTTCGATGCCCTGCAGATAGGGCTGCACATCGACCGGGACATGCTCTACGAGCGCATCGATTGCCGGGTGGACGCCATGATGGCCGCTGGGCTTGAGGATGAAGTGCAGGGCCTGCTCTCCGCGGGGTACAGCCCGCAGCTCAAATCCATGCAGTCCATCGGGTACAGCCACGCCGCCGCCTGGCTCGCCGGCCTTATCGGCCGGGGCGAGGGGCTGCGCACCCTCAAGCGCGACACTCGCCGCTTCGCCAAGCGCCAGATGACCTGGTTTCGCGCGGATCCGCAGATCGTGTGGATCCGCCCGGACCGGACTTCCGAGATCGACGGCCTGGCCCGCAGGTACCTGCGGCGGCCAACCCTCTCATCCTGAGTAAACTCTGGTATCGGTTCGGGCCCGGTGCTTCCGGTGCGAATCACATGGTTCTTTTCAATATGTCAAAAATGCTGACACCCGTTCCGGCCTCTGCTCCGGACTATTGGCGCCATGTGCAGGCTTGCCTAATGATATCGGGTGGTTGGTTTTCGGATGGGCGGCCTTTGTTGGCATGACGATTGCTCTTCCACGAGGGTGTTTCCGTCCGAGCTGCGCAAGCAGCATCGTCCCGGCGTCTACATGATGGACCTCTCAGATTCGGAAAGGGCTGAGCGCTATGGACCTGCGTGCTGTGCTGACCGCCCTCTTGGTGCTGGCTCCCCTGGTCGGCGCCGTTCTCTGCACCCTTATAAAAACCCAGGCCGTCCGCTCGGCCATCGTGCTGGCGGCCGGCGCCATCCTGATGGTGAGCGCCGCCCTCCTGGTTCCGCTCACACCGTTCAAGCTGAGCGCCGCGTCCGTCTTCGGCCTGGACCTGCACCGCATCGTCCAGGTGGCGGATTTCATCCTGCTGCTGATCATCGTCTACTACGGCTTCAAATACCGGCACGTGCTGATCATCGCCCTGGGGCTGTTCCAGATTGTCATGCTCGGCGCCCTGGAGTTCTTCCTCGTCAGCGGGCCGGCGGTCTATGAACGCATCAACTGCGATCAGCTCGCGCTGATGATGGTGCTGATCATCTCCATCGTCGGCTCGATCATCTGCTTCCAGGCCATCCCTTACATGCGCGAGCACGAGCACCACTACCACGTGGCCCCTTCCCGGCAGCCGCGTTTCTTCTTCGTGATGCTGCTCTTCCTGGGCGCGATGAACGGCTTGGTGCTTTTCAACGACCTGACGTTCATCTATTTCTTCTTCGAGGTGACCACCCTCTGCTCGTTTCTGCTGATCGGCCACGACCGCACCACCATCGCCACCCGGAATGCCGTGCGGGCCCTGTGGATGAACAGCGCCGGCGGCGCGTTCTTCATCCTGGGGATCATCGCGGTGTACCGCGAGACCGGGAGCCTGGAGCTGCAGAACATCCTGCTGCCCGGGCTGGCCAGTTCGGGCGTCTACCTGCTGGCGCTGGCACTTCTGTGTGTCGCCGCCTTCATCAAGTCGGCCCAGTTCCCCTTCCAGAGCTGGCTGCTGGGGGCGATGGTGGCGCCGACCCCGGTCTCCGCCCTGCTGCACTCCTCCACCATGGTCAAGGTCGGCGTCTATCTCGTGCTGCGGCTGGCGCCGGGGTTTACGGGGACCTTTCTCAGCCAGGCGGTCGCGGTGTTCGGGGCCTTCAGCTTCCTTGCCGGCGCGGCTCTGGCCGTGGGCCAGAGCAACGGCAAGAAGGTGCTGGCCTACTCGACCATCAGCAACCTGGGCCTCATCTTCGCCTGCGCCGGCATCAACACCGCCGAGTCCATGATCGCCGCGATGCTGCTCCTGATGTTCCATGCGGTGGTCAAAGCGCTGCTGTTCCTCAGCGTGGGGGCCATTGAGCAGCGCATCGCCAGCCGCGACATCGAGGACATGCGCGGGCTTTACGCGGTCATGCCGGTCACGGCACTGATCACCGTGACGGGTGTCGTCATGATGATCATGCCGCCCTTCGGTGTGCTGCTGAGCAAGTGGATGGCCATGGAGGCGGCCGCCCGCAACCTGTACGTGATCGTCATGATCGCGCTCGCCAGCGCCCTGACCGTGATGTACTGGGCGCGCTGGGCCGGTACGCTGATGAGCGACCCGTTCGCGGGGCGTTTCCGGCCGGAGCGCCAGCCGGTGCTGACGTGGCTGGCGCTCGGCCCGTTGTGCGTCGGCGGGGCCGTGCTCAGCGTGGTCGCCCCTTGGCTGTACCTGTGGCTGATCAAGCCGGTGCTGAGCGGATTCTACACCGCGACTTTTACCCTTAGGGACGGGATCCTGGAGAACGCATACGGCACCTTCGCCATCCTGCCGTTGTGCGGGGTGGCGCTGCTCGGGTTGGTTGTCGCCGTGCTGGCGTTGAAACACGCGTTCAAGTCCAAGATCGTTCCCGCCTACATGAGCGGCATCCAGACGGGTGAGCCGTTCTTTTTCCGGGGGCCGATGAACCAGCCGGTCAAGGCCGAGGCCCGGAACTACTATCTCGATTCGATCTTCGGTGAGAAGCGGTTGACCGGCTGGGTCAACCTGGGCGGGGGCATCCTGCTGACCCTGATCCTGGGAGGTGCATTGTGATGAGGACTGCCATCCTGATTGCCTGCGGGCTGATCGCCGGTCCGATCCTCGGGGGGCTCGTCAGCGGCATGGACCGCATCCTGACCGCCCGCATGCAGTCGCGCATCGGCCCACCCCTGCTGCAGCCGTTCTACGATGTCGCCAAGCTGCTTTTTAAAGAATCCCTGGTGGTCAATGTCTGGCAGGTCTTCTGCGCCTATTGCTACATCGCGGCCTCCTCCATCGCCCTGGTGCTCTTCTTCCTGCAGTCCGATCTGCTGCTGATCCTGTTCGTGCAGGCCGTGGGGGCGGTCATGCTGGTCGTGGGCGCGCTGTCGTCCACCTCGCCATACAGCCACATCGGCGCCCACCGGGAGCTGCTGCAGATCCTCTCCTACGAGCCGCTGCTCGTCCTGGTGGTGGTGGGCTTCTATATCGAGACCGGCAGTTTCAAGCTGACGAGCATTTATGCCTGGCACGAGCCCCTGCTGCTGAAGCTGCCGTTTCTGTTCATCGTGCTCGGCTATGCGTTGACCATCAAGCTGCGCAAATCGCCCTTTGACCTGTCCACCTGCCACCACGCCCACCAGGAGCTCGTCAAGGGTCTGCTCACCGACTATTCCGGGCCCTTCCTGGCGCTGACCGAGGTCGCCCACTGGTTTGAAATCATTCTGCTGCTGGGCTTCTGCTCCCTGTTCTGGGCCACCCACTGGTTCGGGATGGCGGTCCTGCTGGTGGCCACCTACTTCCTCGAGGTGCTGGTGGACAACATCACCTCCAGGATGAACTGGCGTTGGATGTTGAGTTACGTCTGGGGTGTGGGGCTGACCCTTTCCCTGGTGAATCTCATCTGGCTCCATCAAGGATGATGCGTATGCAAGCCATCAAACGGTTTATCGATCGGATGCGCTCCAAGTCCCCCTGGCTGCTGCACTTCGACTGCGGCAGCTGCAACGGGTGCGACATCGAGATCCTGGCCTGCCTGACGCCGATCTACGACGTGGAGCGCTTCGGCATCATCAACGTGGGCAACCCGTTCCACGCCGACGTCCTGCTCACCAGCGGCACGGTCAACCACCGCAACAAGAAGGTGCTGGCCAACCTCTATGCGCAGATGCCCAGCCCGAAGCTGGTGGTGGCCATCGGCGCCTGCGGCCTGTCGGGGGGCATTTTCCGGGAGGCCTACAACGTCGTCGGCGGGATCGACAAGGTGCTGCCGGTGGACGTCTACGTGCCGGGCTGTCCGCCCAAGCCCGAGGCCATCATCGACGGCGTCGTGCTCGGCCTGCAGAAGTTGCAGCGGCTGCACGAACAACCCTCCGTGGAAAAAGGGGCGTGAGACCATGCACGAAGAGATCACATCCGTCAGCTCGGCCGACCTCATCGGAGAAGTGGCGAAGCTCAAGATCCAGGGCTATCGTTTTGTGACCCTCTCCTGCACCGAAATCGATGCGAGCACGATCGACGTGCTCTACCATTTCGACAAGGACCTCCACCTCACGCACTTGCGACTGACCGCGCTGAAGACCGAACCGGTGCCGAGCATCTCGCCGGTGTACTTCGCGGCATTGCTGATCGAAAACGAGATCCAGGATTTCTTCGGTTTGAAGTTCCAGGGTCTGGTCGTGGACTACCAGGGGATGCTCTACCTGGAAGAGGAGGCGCTTAAAACGCCGTTCTGCAAGTTCAGCATCCAGACCGCTGAAAAAACGGCGGTGCCGCCGCTCGCGCAGGCCGGAGCGGCTGAGACCCCGGCGGCACCGGCTGCAGCGCTGCCGGAGGAAACGGCCCAGGATTAAGATGAACGCATGAGGCGGAAGCCGGGCTTTTATCGAAGTCATCCAGACGTGGAGACATTCTGATGCGCACGACAGTCATCCCCTTCGGGCCCCAGCACCCCGTGCTGCCCGAGCCCATTCACTTGAAGCTGACGGTGGTCGATGAACGCATTGTAGAGGCCATCCCGAATCTGGGCTACGTCCACCGGGGGTTGGAGCGGCTGGCGGACGTCCGCGATTTCCACCAGATGATTCAGGTGGTCGAGCGCGTCTGCGGGATCTGCTCGATGATTCATGCACACTGCTATTGCATGGGCATCGAGGAACTGATGGGGGTCGAGGTCCCGCCGCGGGCCCAGTTTCTGCGGGTCATCTGGTCCGAGGTGCACCGGATTCAGAGCCACCTGCTCTGGCTGGGGCTCTTTGCCGACAGCTTCGGCTTCGAGAGCCTGTTTATGCAGTTCTGGCGCATTCGCGAAAAGATCATGGACATCAGCGAGTCCACGACCGGCAACCGGGTGATCATATCGGTCAACGTGATCGGAGGGGTGCGCCGGGATTTGAACGCCGAGCAGGTCCGCTGGCTGCTCACGCAACTGGACGGGGTGGAGGAGGAGATCCAGCGCCTGCAAACCACCATGCTGGAGGACTACACGGTCAAGAAGCGTACCGTGGGCAAGGGGGTCCTGACCCGTCAGCAGGCCTACGAACTGGGCGCCGTCGGGCCGACGGCGCGCGGCAGCGGGGTGGCC
Organism: uncultured delta proteobacterium; assembly: GCA_963785045.1. GTDB lineage: Bacteria > Desulfobacterota > Desulfobacteria > Desulfobacterales > SpSt-501 > SpSt-501. The sequence goes on from CAWAUC010000005.1 coordinate 409,245, forward strand.
CAGGACACGCGCCAGATCCGCTACGGGGCCTACGGTGAGCTTTCCTTCGAGCCGGTTGTAGAAACCGAGGGCGACTGCTACGCCCGCAGCAAGGTGCGGTTTCGCGAGGTCCTGGCCAGCGTCGACCTGATCCGCCGGGCGCTCGGCAAGCTGCCCGCGGGCGAGGTGCGGGCCAAGGTCAAGGGCCTCAAACCCCCGAAGGGCGAGACGGTCATCCGGGTGGAGCAGCCGCGGGGCGAGCTGTTGTATTATATCAAAGGGTCCGGGGAAAAAAACCTGGATCGTGTGAGGATCCGCACCCCGACCTTCGCCAACATTCCGCCGCTGCTCGCCATGCTGCCCGGGGTGTATCTGTCCGACGTACCGGTGGTGACCCTGTCCATCGATCCATGCATCAGCTGCACCGAGCGCTGAGGACGTCGTCAGAAGCCCAATTTCGGCGTTGCGCTTCGCTTCGCGCTCGCTGGGACGCCTCGCTCGGCGGGGGCTTGCGTGCCTTGAACTTGGGTTTCTGACGACATCATCCAACGGTGACTCGGCTCAAAAAGATCCGATAAATGGGAGGCTTCGACGCATGTTCAAGATGACGCCTAACATCCTGCGGAACCTGGTGGTCAAGAAGTCGACCCGGCGATATCCCTTCGAGGTGCGCGAGACCTTCGACAAGGTGCGGGGCGAGCTTGTGAACGACATTGTGCGCTGCATCTTCTGCGGCACCTGCGAAGTCAAGTGCCCGTCCCAGTGCATCGAGGTCGACCGCAAGGCCGCCGTCTGGACCTACGACCCCTTCGCCTGCGTCTTCTGCGGGGTGTGCGTGGAAATCTGTCCGGCCAAAAGCCTTTCCCAGAAAACCCACTACCTCCGCTCCGTGGACAAACGCCTCCGGATCAGCCTGCAGGGCGAGCTCAAGAAAAAGTCAAGGGAAAAGGATAAGGAAAAGGAAGCCGAAAAAGAGAAGCCCGCCCCGGTCGAACCCGCAGAACCCGATGTCCCCTGATGATTTTCTTGGCCGCAGTCGTAAGCCCTTCAAGCCATCGGCGCCGGCCGATGGCTTTCCAATTGAGCCTCCCTTCGATTTGCGGGTTGTTTTGCTTTCCAGTGGATTGTGATATGCAAACTCATTAGAATGCCTCTTTTCCCCCGATGGATGTTTCGGCCCCCGGCAGGATGATTCGAAAAACAGTCGGGGTGGGGAGGATCGGCCGTGTCTGAGATTTGGAAAATCGTCCTGATCGACGATGAGGAAGACATCCGGTATGTGATGGCCCTCACGATGCGCCACGCCGGCTACGATGTCCGGACGGCCGCAGACGGTGCTTCCGGGGTCCGGATGTGCATCGAAGCCGTCCCCCAGATTGTCGTGACCGACATCCGCATGCCCGGCATGGACGGGCTGCAGGTCCTGGAGCAGCTCAAAGCCCAATTGCCCGACATCGAGGTCATCGTCGCCACGGCCTTCGGTGAGATGGAGGTGGCCATCCGGGCCCTGCAGCTGGATGCGTCGGACTTCATCACCAAGCCGATCGGCAACGAAAACCTCCTGCTCGCCCTCAACCGCGCCCGCGAGCGATCCACGGCCCGGCGCCGGCTTAAGGACTACACCCTGCTCCTGGAGCGGGAGAAGGCCGAAACCAGCCAGCAGCTCCTCAAGACCATTGCCTTCCAGCGCAACCTGATTGACAGCTCCATGGACGGGATCGTGGGCGTCGATGAGCGCGACATCGTAGTCATCTACAACCGGCGCATGGAGGAACTCGTCGGGTATTCCCGGAGCGAGGTCCTGAGCAAAATGAAATTCTCGCAACTGTTTTCCGGAGAGGAAGCAGAGCGTTTTAAAACCAAATTGAAGGGCGACCATGCCGGTGGCAAACACACGCTTTTTCTCTACGAAACCCTTTTGAAGACGAATCTTGGGCGCGAGGTCCCCGTCCAGGTCTCGGCGGTCACCCTGATGGATGAGGGCCGCGAAAGCGGTGTCGTGGGCTTCTTCAGGGACCTGAGGGCGATTCGGAAGCTGGAACGCGAGATTGCCGATCAGGCGCGCATTCTGCACCAGGACAAAATGATGTCCCTCGGCCGCCTGGCCGCGAGCGTGGTGCATGAGATCAACAACCCGCTGTCGGGTATATTGAATTACATCCGGCTCATGGCGCGACTCCTGCAGCAGGACGCCTTCACGGACGAGCGCCGGGAAAAGTTCAAGCGCTATCTGAACATTGCCGAAACCGAGACCGGCCGCTGTTCGCAAATCGTTTCCAACCTTCTCAGCTTCGCGCGCCGTTCGCCGGCCGCCTTCGCGCCGGTGGATGTGGACGAGCTCCTGCAGCGCTGCATTTTGCTGAGTCAACACAAGCTCGAGCTGAGCCACATTCGGTTGGAGTCTCGAGTCCCCACCGGCCTTCCTGCCGCCGAAGGAGATTTCAACCAACTGCAGCAGTGCGTGATCAATCTGATCTTTAACGCCATCGATGCCATGCCGAACGGCGGCACCCTGACCATAGAGGCTCACGCCGACGATCTGAGGCAAACCGTGTCCCTCCGCGTGAAGGACACCGGCCCGGGAATACCCCCCGAATACCTGTCCAAGATCTTCGAACCTTTTTTTACCACTAAGAGCGATGGCCATGGGTTGGGCCTGGGCTTGTCTACGGTTTACGGCATCGTGGAACGGCATCACGGAAGGGTCGAGGCCCGCAACCCGGCCGAGGGCGGCGCCTTGTTCGAGATCACGCTTCCGGTGCCGCGAACACCCTGACCCGCAGACCCGCTTCGAGTCCCGAGGACGTGCGGCATGATTCGATCTTCCGGTTTTTCCGGTAAAATGATCGCCTGCAAGGATTGGCTGGTCATCCTCGACGAGCTCAACATCGGGGCATTCATGGTTGGCCAGCACCGACGCATCGAGTCGTTGAACCTGAGCGCCCAGGCCATGATCGGCGTCCGCGAAAGCGATGCCATCGGCAAAGACTGCCGGGAGGTTTTTCTCGGCGTGCCCTGTCTGGTTTCCTGCCCGTTCAGGGGGACGCAGAACTCGAGACCGCCGGAGCCGATCCTCCGCCTGCCGGGCGAAGGCGATGAAAGCTACCTGGTGACGCGCATCGCCGCCCCCGTGTATGATGCTGACCGCCAGGTCGTGGGATGCCTCACCATCCTCCAGGACCACGCACCCATCGCCGACCTCGTGAACCGCATCCACCACGAGGAGCGCAGCCTGAAGATCATCTTGGACAACCTCGAGGTCGGCATTTTCACGGTGGACCTCGGAGGGGTCGTCACTTTTTTCAACACCACCGCCGAGAAAATATCCGGTTTCAGCCGGCAGGAGGTGCTGGGACGGCCGTGTGCCGCGATTTTCCGAGGGGAATCCGCCGCGGAGTGGGAACTGCTCAGAGAGACCATCGCCAGCGACAGCCCGCGCAGCGGCATCGAAAGCCGGATCCTCACCCGCGAGGGCGTCGCCGTCCCCATTCGGGCCACCTATATTCCGCTTCGCAACGAGAAGGGGATTGCCGTGGGGGGGTTGGCCACCTTCAGCGATCTTACGTTGGTCCGGCAGTTGAATCAGGCGATGCGGGACCGCTACACCTTCCACGATTTGGTCGGGAAATCCCAGCAGATGCAGCGTATTTTTGAGAACGTGCAGGTCGTGGCAAAAACCGACGCCACGGTGCTGATCGAAGGCCCCACCGGGACTGGCAAGGATGTTCTGGCCAAGGTCATCCACTCGGCCAGCCGGCGCAGCGAAAAGCCCCTGGTCAAGGTGAACTGTGCGGCCATCCCCGACACCCTGCTCGAATCGGAGATGTTCGGCTATGTCAAGGGGGCCTTCACGGGTGCTGTGCAAGACCGCGGCGGCCGCTTCCAGGCCGCCGACGGCGGGACCATCTTCCTGGACGAGATCGGCGACCTGCCGCTTGCGCTTCAAGCCAAGCTGCTGCGGGTCATCGAAGAGAAGGTGTTCTTCCGTCTGGGGACCTCGCAGACCACCAAGGTGGATGTGCGCATCATCTCGGCTTCCAATCAACGTCTGGACCGGCTCGTTGCCCGCAAGCAGTTTCGTGAGGACCTGTATTACCGGCTCAACGTCTTCCGCATCGAGCTGCCCAGTCTCAAGGACCGGCCGGCGGACCTGTCGCTGTTGATCGGCCACATCCTGCGGCGCTTGTGCACGTCCAAGGCAGTGGCCCCTCCGGAGATATCGGAGAACGCCATGCAGGTGCTCTTGAACTACACGTACCCGGGCAACATCCGCGAGTTGGAAAACATTCTGGAGCACGCGCTCATTCTCTGTTCGGAGAACACCTTGCGGCGTAAACATCTTCCTGACTACCTTCGGCAGCGGCCGCCCGCGTCCGCCACTCGGTCAGAGAAAGCCCCGGCGTTGGGTTCACCCGAACGCGCCCGGATCCTTGCGGCCCTGAAGCGGCACGCAGGAAACCGCTCACTGGCCGCCCGGTCTTTAAACATGGACCGCAGCACGCTGTGGCGCAAAATGAAAAAATATCAGATTGGGCCATGATGCACATTCTGTTGCAATCGCGTTGCATTTTATATCGGAATATAACCTAACTAATTTTTATTTAATCAAATACAAGGTATTTTATGTTGCAATACCTGCAACATTCCTCCCTCCCCCTCCTTGACACCTTCCTGTCCCGATGACGGTTAATAATATGCATTAATTGAATAAAATCTAAATCAGCGCGGCTGGTACGCTTTGTGCTCAAGCATCATCCCAAAACGGTACCATCTCCTCGGGTGGGACATGAAAAGACGGGTCAAGGTTCTGATCGTCGACGATGAGTCCGACATGCGGATCTTTCTGTGCAATCTGTTGGGCGGTTGCGGGTATACCACCATCCAGGCGGCCGATCGCAGCGATGGCCTGCGGAAAGCCAAAAAAGAAAAACCGGCCGTGATTATCCTGGATGTGATGATGCCCAACGAAGACGGCCTCCAGTTCTACCGGGAACTCAAGCAGGACGACCGGTTGCGGGGCATTCCGGTCATCATGGTCTCCAGCGTCGGCAAGAACACGTTTTTGCAATACCAGCGATCCTATTGCACCCTGCCGGAGGCAGGCCCATCCGTCCCGGGGGCCTACTTGAAAAAACCTTTGAACGCGGACGAGCTCATCGGCTGGGTCCAGACGCTGACAGAACCAGCCCCGGCAGCCTAGCCCACAGCTCTGCGGTGGCGCGGATGGCCATCCGGATCGGATTTACAGTCGTGAACATTCGCCGTTGATCGGGTCCTGACGAGCCCGATCGGCGCGACACCCGGACGATCAGCGGGAGAAAATGATCCGTAATGGCTAAGGGCGACATGGATTTGAAATTGGCCCAGGAGGTGTCCCGATTGGGCGCCCGGGACATGGAGTTGTGCATGCAGTGTGCCGTATGCAGTGCGTCGTGCCCGCTGTCCTGCGGCGCCAATTCCTTCCCGCGGAAAATTTACCGTTATCTGCAACTCGGGTTGGAGGACAAACTGCTCGCCTCACCCGAGCCTTGGCTTTGCTATTACTGCGGCGAATGCAACAAGGACTGCCCGAGGGGGGCCGAGCCGGCCGAGACGATGATGGCCGCCCGTCGCTGGCTGACCACCCAGTACGACTGGACCGGGCTGGCCAGGCGGTTTTACGTCTCTCCGGTCTGGCAAGTCGGTGCCTTTGCCGTCGTCGCGCTGGGAATCATCCTGGCCTTTTTTCTGGGCCACGGGCCCATCGTCACCGGCCGCGTGGAGCTCAACACCTTCGCGCCGGTCGCCTGGATCAAGCTTGGCGACAAAATCATGCTCTCCACCATAGGCGCCCTGCTGCTGTCCAGTGGCTTTCGCATGCACCGCCGGATCATGGGCGATGTGAGGCCGCCGCTGTGGCTTTACATCACGCAGGCCTGGGCCTTTGTCCTTCATTACCTGACCCAGATGCGCTGGCGAAAATGCGGCGCTGATCGCCGTGGCCGCTGGGTTCGCCATCTGCTCCTGTTTTCCGGCTACGTGACGATGGAAGTATTGGTGGTCGCCTTTCTCGGCGCGTTCCAGACCGACGTCGTCCATCCAATGTGGCACCCCACGCGGCTTTTCGGCTACTACGCCACCGTCGTCTTGATGATCATCTCGGCCGACATGATGATCAGCCGGAGACAAAAAAAGGAAACCCTGCACCGGTACTCGGATTTCACGGACTGGTTTTTTTTGCTGCTGCTGTTTTCAACGGCCTTTTCCGGAATCCTCGTTCATGTCTTTCGCCTTGCCGGCTGGCCGCTGATGACCTACGGCACCTACGCGGTCCACCTGTCCATTGCCGTTGGCATGCTGTGCATCATGCTGCCCTTCGGCAAGCTCTCCCACCTGTTTTACCGGCCGCTTGCGATTTTTTTGACCACGCTGCGGCAGAAGGCCTCCCCGGACACCACGGTGGCGCTCGCCCGGATTTTGGCCGAAGCGGGCGAGCTTTTTCAGAGCTGCCTGCAGTGCGGCACCTGCACCAGTCTCTGCCCGGCCAGCCGCGATGGCTCTTTCAGCCCGCGCCAGGTTCTGCGCCGGATTTCCCTGGAAAGCGGTACGGAGCGTTCGGTCGATCAGGCCGCCTGGGATTGTCTGACCTGCAACGCCTGCACCCCGGACTGCCCGCGGGGCATCGGGATCATCGATGTGATCAAGGCCGTGCGGGGGCTTGCGATCAGCGCGGGAAAACCACCTGCTTTTGTAAAGGCCCCGCTCGCCAGCCTCCGGGAGAAGGGCAACCCCTGGGACGGTGCCCGCGCCCGGCGCCTGGAATGGGCCGGGGGGTTGGACCTCCCGGCGTTTTCCGCCGATCACGAGTACTGCCTGTTTACCTGTTGCACTACGGCCTATGATCCGGGCAATCGCGACGGCGGCCGAGCCCTCGTTCAACTGCTGGACAAAGCAGGGGTGTCCTTCGGGACCCTGGGGACCCGTGAAAGCTGCTGCGGCGACCAGGCCCGGCAGGCGGGGGCCAGCGCGGTTTTCGCCGAACTGGCTCGCAGCAACACCGACCTGTTGGTGCAGTCCGGGGTGAAAAAGATTCTCACCACTTCACCCCATTGCCTCAACGCATTCAAAAACGCTTATGCCGGATTGAAGGACGTGGGCGTTGAGCATTACACCGAACTTCTCGATCGGCTGCTGAGCGCGGGCCGGCTCACTCCGGTCCTGAACGCGGCTCTGACCGTCACCTATCACGATCCCTGCTACCTTGGGCGTCACAACGGGATTTACGAGGCGCCGCGCCGGGTGTTGTTGCGCATTCCAGGACTGGTGCTGGTGGAAATGGCGAGCAGCAAAGATGGCAGCCTGTGCTGCGGGGGCGGGGGCGCCAATGGGTGGCGCACGGATTCGGGCAGCCGGCGCTTCGGCCAGCAGCGCATCGAAGAAGCGCTCAGCGCCGGCGCGCAGGTGGTCGCCACGGCCTGCCCCTATTGTGTTCGCATGCTCGCCGATGCGGCCAAAAAACTCGGGGTTGGGGAACGGATTGCCATCATGGACATCGCCCAGCTGCTCGCAACATCGGTGATGGTCACCGATGAGACCCATGGGCCAGCGGGTTCTGGTGCCCAGGTTGATCAGGAGGCCTGCCATGCCTGAACGCATCGGGTTTTACATCTGCCACTGCGGGATCAATATCGCCTACCGGGTGCGGGTCAAAGAGGTGGCTGCCTATGTGGCCCAATTGCCGAACGTTGTCATCTCGCGGGATTATCTCTTCATGTGCTCCGATCCCGGGCAGGAACTCATCGAAAGCGATATCCGGGCGCACCGGCTCACCCGCGTGGTGGTGGCTTCCTGTTCTCCGCGCATGCACGAAAAAACCTTCCGGGGTGCCTGCGAGCGGGCAGGGCTCAATCCTTACCGGGCCTTTCACATGGTCTGTGTGCGCGAGCATGTCTCCTGGGTCACCGAAAGTGAAGACGAGGCTACGGAAAAGGCCAAGACCCTGATCGGCGCCGGCATTTTGCGCGTCGCCCACCAAACCGACCTGACGCCGGCCATCTTTCCGGTGTGCACGAACACCCTGGTCGTGGGCGGAGGCATCGCCGGCATGCAGGCCGCCCTGGACGTGGCCAAGGCCGGTTTCAAGGCCTACCTGGTGGAGCGTCAGCCCACGGTCGGCGGCCATATGCTCCAGTACGACAAGACTTTTCCTACCCTGGACTGTGCGGCCTGCATCGGCACACCCAAGATGGTCTCCGTGGGCCAAAGCCCCAATATCGAGCTGCTCACCTACGCCCAGGTCGAAGAGGTCAACGGGTTTGTCGGCAACTTCACGGTCAAGGTGCGCAAGAAGGCCCGGTATGTAAAAGCCACCTGCATCGGCTGCGATGCCTGCGCCCGGGTGTGCCCGGTCGAAAAACCGAACGAGTGGGACGTGCAGACCCGCATGCGCAAAGCGATCTACCGGCCCTTTCCCCAAGCCGTTCCCATCACTTACACCATCGACAAGTCCGATCGGGCACCCTGCGTGCAAAGCTGTCCGGCCGGGGTCAATGTCCAGGGCTATGTCACCATGGTCCGTGAGGGAAACTACCGCCAGGCCATGCGGCTTATTCTGGAGAGAATCCCCCTGCCGCGGTCGATCGGCCGCATCTGTCCGGCTCCCTGCGAAAAAGCATGCCGTCGCGCCAAGATGGACGAACCCGTTGCCATCCGGCAACTCAAGCGCTTTGTCGCCGATCAGATCGGTCGGGACGACATCGAAATCCCGAAGGCCGATCCCAAGCCGCCGGAAGAGAAAATTGCCGTGGTCGGTGCGGGGCCGACGGGCCTGTCATGTGCGTATTTTTTATCCCGTGAGGGCTATCCGGTCACTGTTTTCGAGGCCCTGCCTGTTCTGGGCGGCAAGCTGCGGGCCGGTATCCCGGACTTTCGCCTGCCCGCCGATGCCCTGGACCTGGACATCGCAATGATCCAGAAACTCGGCGTGGAATTTGTCACCAATCATCCAATCGGAAAAGGCCATCGCCTCGAAGAGCTCCTCACCGAGGGGTATCGGGCCGTGTTCGTCGCCACCGGTGTGAATTCGGATGTGCCGCTGAAGATTCCCGGAGAAGATGCCGCGGGTGTTGTCCCGGGTGGCCGTTTCTTGAAGCAGATCAATCTGGAGGGTGCGACGCAGACCGGCCAGCGGGTGGCCGTCGTCGGCGGCACTGCTGCGGCCGTGGATGCCGCGCGGGCCGCCGTGCGAACGGGCGCCGAGGTGACTCTTTTTTACCAGCGCGTTCGGCGGGGCAAAGACGTGATGCCCGCCGCCGAGGAAGACATCCAGGCCGCCGGGGCCGAAGGCATCCGCATTGAGACCGAGACCCGACCCGTTGCCGTGTTGACTGAAAACGGCAAGGTGGTAGGGTTGCGCTGTCAGAAGATGTCGCCTTCCGCGCCGAAAGGGAAGGGGGAGGGCGACCAGAGCCCTGGCAGCCCAGCACCTTACGACATGGCCTGCGACATCGTTGTCCCCGCCGTGGGCCAAAGGCCGGCTGTCGACGTTTTCGAAGGCACAAAGGGGGTCAAGCTCACCGCCTCGGGCACGGTGGTCGTGGATCCGGATACGTTCCAGACCGGATGTGCGGGGCTGTTTGCCGGTGGCGAGGCGCAGTCCGGACCGGCTGCCGCCATCCGCTGCGTGGCCGTCGGACGCGAGGCCGCCATGTCGATTGACCGTTTCGTACGCGGTGTCGGTGCCAACGCCGCGCGGCCGTCCAAACCCAAGGGCAACCGCTGGGAGCCTCTGCCCGAAAATGCCCCCCGGCTGGCGCGGGCCACGATGCCCGAGGTCGAACCCGAGGCGCGTAAAGGTGATTTTCGCGAAATCGAGCTGGGTTTTCCCGAACAGGAGGCCCGCCGCGAAGCGGCCCGTTGCCTGTCCTGCGGTACCTGCTGCGAGTGCGGGCTGTGCGCTGAAGCCTGCGAGGCGAAGGCCATTGACCATGCCATGACCGATGCGGTGGAGCAGATCGAGGTGGGGTCCATCATTGTGGCGACCGGTTTTGACCCCCTGGATCCGACGCCGATGCGCCAATACGGATACGGAACTTACGCCAACGTCCTTACCAACCTGGAGTTCGAACGGCTTTCCAACGCCACCGGTCCGACCGGCGGCAGGATCCTGAAGCGTGACCCCAACGACCGCTGCAAATTCACCGAACCGCCCCAACGGGTTGCGATCCTTCACTGTATCGGCAGCCGCGACAAGAACTACCATGAATACTGCTCGCGCACCTGCTGCATGTATGCGTTGAAATATGCGCATCTCATCAAGGACAAATGCGGCCACCACACCCAGGTGACCAATTTTTACATCGACATGCGCTGCTTTGGCAAAGGCTACGAGGAGTTTTTCAAGCGCGTACAGAGCGAGGGCGTGCGTATGGTGCGCGGCAAGGCGGCCAAGATCGTGGAAAAAGATGGCGCGCTGATCGTCAAGGCCGAGGACACCCTTTCGGCCGCCATGCTGGACGTCGCCGTCGACATGGTGATCCTGTGTACCGCCATGGAACCGCGGGCCACCGCCAACGAGGTGGCGCGCATTTTCGGGATCACCATCGGGGCTGACGGCTTCTTTTTGGAGGAACATCCAAAGTTGGAACCGGTGTCCACGGCGACCAGCGGGGTTTTTCTGGCGGGAACCTGTCAGGGCCCGAAGGACATTCCCGACACCGTGGCCCAAGCCAAGGGGGCCGCGGCCGAAGCCATGGCCTTGAGCGCGTCCGGAAAAGTGTCGGTGGCCCCGATGATTTCGACCATCGACCCGAATATCTGTATCGGCTGCCAGGTGTGCATCGACCTGTGCGCCTACTCGGCCATCGAATTCAATCCGCTGAAAGGCGTCAGCGAGGTGAACGAGGCCGTGTGCAAAGGCTGCGGAAGCTGCGCCGCATACTGCCCCAGCAGCGCCGCCACGATTCGCCACTTTACCGACCGGCAGATTTTCGCAGAAATCGATGGACTGCTGGCCGGATAGAAAGGAGTGAGCTGATGAATGATTTCGAACCGACCATTGTGGCCTTTTTCTGCAATTGGTGCACTTACACCGCGGCGGACCTGGCCGGTACTTCGCGTCTGTCCTACCCGTCCAATGTCAAAATCGTCCGGGTGATGTGTACCGGCATGGTCGACCCCAAATACGTGATCAAGTCGTTTCTGGAGGGCGCCGACGGCGTCCTGGTCAGCGGGTGCAATCCCGGTGACTGTCATTATATCAACGGGAACTTCAAGGCCCGCCGGCGGATCAAGCTGCTCAAGGAGATCCTCGCGCAGTTCGGTTTCGAGCCCCAGCGCCTGCGTCTGACCTGGATCGGCGCGAGCGACGGCATCCGGTTCTCCGAGATCATGCGGGAGATGACGGCCCAGATCAAATCCCTGGGTCCCAATGAAGGCCGGCTGAAGATGGTGATTTGAACACAATCGTTGCGCGGTTTGGGGGAGGAGTCCATGGCGAAAACGGCACAAATCGACGTCAAGGATCAGGACCTTTTGGGGGCCCTGAGGGGTTTTTTTAAAGCGGTCTTGGAGCGGGACGAAATCAGTGCGATCCTTGTGCCTTGGCGGCTTCCCATGAAAAACACAGTCATGCCGACCTTGATAACGGACCCCCAGCAACTGGATCGAGCCGACCCGTTGTCTCCGGGGTTTGCGATCAATACGGCGCGCGTGGTGTCCCGGCTGACCCGCAAGGCCTCGGCGGGCAAGGTGGCCGCGGTGATGCGGGCATGCGAAATCAGAGCCTTCGTCGAGCTGGTAAAACTCAGACAGGGCCGGACCGAGGAACTGGTGATCATCGGCCTCGACTGCCTGGGCGCCTATGGCAACCGGGATTATTTTCGCTGGGTCGGGGACGACGCGGAGGCCTCCACTCAAAAGTTCTACAAGGCTGTCCTGACGGGCACCGGGGCCGCGATGGACGGCGTCGAACTGACGCGGGCCTGCAAGGCCTGCGAATCGCCGACGGCCGACGGAGCGGATATCGCCGTGGGGCTTTACGGCGTCGACACGGCCCAGCGCCTTCTGGTCCAGGCCCGCACGCCCGAAGGCGAAAATCTGGTGGGAAAGCTCGGGCTCGTTGAAACCCAGGAACCGCCCGGACGCCCGAAAGCGCTGGAAAAGCTGGTGGCGGAACGGATCGCCTTCCGGGATGAGATGTTCGCCCAAACACGCGCGGCCACGGACAACCTTGAAAAGCTGAGCACCTACCTGGCCAACTGCGTCAATTGCTACAACTGTCGCGTGGCCTGCCCCGTGTGTTACTGCCGCGAGTGCGTTTTTGTCACCGACGTGTTCGACCACGAACCGGCCCAATACTTGCGCTGGGCCGAGCGCAAAGGGGCTGTCAAGCTGCCCACCGACACACTGTTTTATCACCTCACGCGCCTGGCTCACATGAGCACGGCCTGCGTGGGCTGCGGCCAGTGCTCAAATGCGTGCCCGAACGACGTGTCGCTGATGGAGCTGTTTCGCAGTGTAGCCCACAGGACCCAGGCGGAGTTTGGCTACGCGGCGGGCCGCAGTCTGGATGAGAAGCCGCCGCTTTCCGAGTTTCGCGAAAACGAGTTCCCCGAAGTTGTGGGGATTAAATGAACACCAGGCGCGGCGCGAAGACCAGCAGCGCTACCGATGACAAGGAGCCACCATGAACCGTAAAATCGGCAAGGCCCTGGTGGTCGGGGCCGGCATCGGCGGAATCCGGGCCGCCCTGGACTTGGCGGAGACCGGCTACGGTGTTACGCTGATCGACCGCGCGGGCCACATCGGCGGCATCCTCAGCCAACTCGATTTTCAATTCCCCACCAACGGCTGCGGGATGTGCAAGATGCTGCCCCTGGTGGACCGGGACGCTTCCTCCCAGTTTTGTCTGCGCAAGGGGCTGTTTCACGAAAACATCGACATCCGGCTGGCAAGCCAGGTCGCCTCCATTGAAGGCCAACCGGGCCATTTCACCGTTACGCTTCGGCAGACACCCACCGGGGTCGATCCGCAACGCTGCATCGGTTGCGGCCTGTGCCAAGCGGTTTGTCCCGTGGAAGCGCCCGAGGACTTTAACGCCGGTCTGAGCGTTCGCAAGGCCATTTACCTGCCCGTTCCCCACTGCATCCCCAACACTTATGTCATCGATGGATCGGTCTGCAACCGGTGCGGCGAGTGCCAAAAGGTCTGTCCCACCGGGGCCATCGATCTGGCCGTTGGCCCCCGGGGTCGCTTTCGTATTCTGGTGGTGGACGACGAAATGATCGTGCGCGACTCGTTGCGCGATACGCTGTTCGAGGAAGGCTTTACCGTGAAGGCGGCCGAATCGGGCGCCAGGGCCCTGGAAATGCTTGCAGCCGAATCCTTCGACTTGATGCTCAGCGACATCAAGATGCCCGGCATGGACGGGGTCGAGCTGATCAAGGCCGCCAAGGCGGCCCATCCCAATCTGTGTGTGCTGATGATGACGGCCTACGCCACGGTGGAAACCGCGGTGGAAGCCATGAAGATCGGCGCCTTGGACTATCTCGTCAAGCCCTTTGACCCTGATGTTCTCATCCCTATGGTGGTCAAGATCCATGGCGCCTTCCAGGCGGCCGCCGATGAGAAGCTGGAGGTCGGAGCCATCGTGCTGTGCGGTGGAACCGGTTTCTTTGATCCGGCCCAGGGCAAGAACACTTACGGGTACGGGATCAACCCGCATGTTCTGACGAGCCTGGAGTTCGAACGGCTGTTGAGCGGCACCGGGCCGACCGGCGGGCGGCTGATCAGACCCCATGACGGCCGGCCCATCGCGAAGGTCGGCTGGTTGCAATGCGTGGGCTCGCGCGATCTCCAAGTGGAGGCCGACTACTGTTCCTCGGCGTGCTGCATGTTCGCCGTCAAAGAGGCCATGCTGGCCAAAGAGCGAGCCGGTGGCGGTCTGGATGCGGCCGTGTTCTATATGGACATGCGCACCTTCAACAAGCCCTTCGAACGCTATCGTCTCAAGGCCGAGACCCAGCATGGCATCCGCTTCGAAAGAGGACGGGTTCACTCGGTGACTACCGATGCGGCCACGGGCTCGCCGGTTATCCGCTACGTCGCCCTGAACGGAGACGAGCACGTGGAAACCTTCGACCTGCTGGTCCTGGCCGTGGGCCAACGGCCGCCCGCGGGAACGCAACAGCTGGCCGAAACGGCCGGGCTGACGGTGAATCCCGGGGGCTTTATCGATACCCTTGCCTTTCACCCCGCCTGCACCGCCGCCAGAGGCATCGCGGTGGGCGGGTCTTTTTCCGGTCTTAAAGATATCAGCGAGACGGTCATCCAGGCTTCGGCGGCGGCCCTGGAGTCCTCGCGCGTGATTCATGCCGCAGGCGGAAGCCTGGCGCTCGAACCGAGCCTGCCGCCGACGTTTCGCGATGTGAGCCGGCAGCCGCCCAAGGTGCTCATCGGCGTCTGCACCTGCCAGAACCGCTTGGATGCAGTCATGGACCCAAAAGCGCTAAAAACCCTCCTGGGCGCAGAACCTGCAGGGGATGAGGTCCTGCTGATCGATGGGCTGTGCACAGCAGCCGGCTGGGACAAATTGGAAAAGCACCTATCTGGCGGTCAGGCCAACCGAGTGCTCATCGGCGTCTGTCAACCCTATCTTTTCGTACGCAAGTTTCGCGAACTGGGCCGCCGTTGCGGCTTGGATCCGGCGCTGATGGATGCGGTCCAGATCTTGAATTTTGATCCGTCTCCGGTTTCTACCCGGAACCGTTTGCCCTTCCGGGCAGACCTATCCCCCTTGCGCATGGGTCTGGCCCGCGTCAAAAAGAGCGAACCCAAACCGGCCGCATCCGTGGCCGTGGTCCGCAGCGCGTTGGTGGTGGGCGGCGGCATCGCCGGGATGACGGCGGCGCTTTCCATCGCGGACCACGGTTTTCCCGTCGTTCTGGTTGAAAAGGAAGCCGCCCTGGGCGGAAACCTGCGCTGGATCCAACGCACGGCCGGCGGCGCCGATCCGCAAGCCCTGCTCGCCGAGACGGTGCAGCAAGTCGAAAAACATCCCCACATCCGGGTGCTGTGCGGCAGCCGGGTCACGGCTTCCTGGGGTGAGATCGGCCGCTTCACTACCGCCGTCGAGAACGCCGAGGCGGCCGTGGAAACCATCGAACACGGCGTCACGGTGCTGGCCACCGGCGGTTGCGAGGCGCCCACGCGGTCTTACCGCTACGGCGCCTCGCCGCGCATCGTCACCCACAAAGAACTGGAAACCAAGCTGGCCGGAGGTGAACTGAACCCCGCCGACTTAAACTGCGTGGTGATGATTCAGTGCGTTGATTCCAGGCAGGAGCCGCGGAACTACTGCAGCCGCATCTGCTGTACCGCTTCCATGAAACACGCCCTGCACCTCAAAGAGCAGAATCCGCAGATGTCCATTTACGTTTTCTACCGGGACATCATGACGTACGGCTTTAATGAACGCTATTTCACCGAGGCCCGCCGGGCGGGAGTGGTCTTTATCCCGTATGACCCGGCCCGCAAGCCTGAGGTTGCGGACGCGCCGGACGGGGACGGCGGCGGCC
The DNA here is from genome assembly GCA_963785045.1 of uncultured delta proteobacterium. GTDB lineage: Bacteria > Desulfobacterota > Desulfobacteria > Desulfobacterales > SpSt-501 > SpSt-501. Next base: position 424,778 of record CAWAUC010000005.1, read on the forward strand.
CCGTGCGCGTCAGCGCGCTGGATCCGATTCTCGGGCGCCCGATCGAAGTTGAGGCCGATCTGCTCGTATTGGCGACCGGAGTGGTTCCCGAGCTTCCCCGCGAGCTCGCCGGCGCTTTCGGTGCCGAGACCGACCGCGACGGTTTCTTCGCGGAAGCCGAATTCAAATGGCGGCCGGTGGACAGCCTCAAGGAGGGCGTGTTTGCCTGCGGATTGGCTCTCGCGCCGCGTTCGATACCTGAATCCATCGCCACGGCAGGTGCTGCGGCCCAGCGCTGCCTGAGAATCCTGGTGCATGAGAAACTGCCCACTGCCAAAGTCGTCGCCACGGTGCGCCAAAGCCTGTGCAGCCTCTGCGAGCGGTGCATCGAGACCTGTCCCTACCATGCGCGTTCTTTGGGCCCCGATAGGGACAAAGTGCTCGTTAATGCCGCCATGTGCCAGGGATGCGGCGATTGTGCCGCGGTATGTCCCAACAGCGCCTCGGTGCTTCTGAATTTCAGCGATCCGCAGATGCTGGATGTGATCGATGCGGCCTTGGCAGGCAGTTGAAAAACGGCGCCTCGGGCCGTGATCCAGCGTTGCACGGCTTTTGGAAATGATCCCATATGGGCGAATTGGCTGCGCTTTCCAAAGCGCCGTGCGCCTTGGCTGACGAGTCGATACCTGTTTTTCAACACCCTGTTCGACCGTGTTTGACCGCTTGCAACGCACGGGTGAAAGGCAGATCCTCCCGGATACCGGGGGCAGCAATGCGAGGCCCTGATGTTGAGCTCGGTGATCAAATTGCGGCACCGCCTGGTGTTTCGGCTCATTTTGGCGGTCGGGCTCACCCTGCTCGTGTGCATCGCCACCTGGGCCTACTTCAACATTGACTACCAGGAGCGCAAGCTCACGGAGAACATGGTGGTGGGCACCGACCGGCTGACCAACACCATCAAGCTCGGCACCCACTATGCCATGATGCTGAACTCCCGGGACGACATCAACCAGATCATCACCAACATCGGCAGGCTCAAAGAGATCCAATACATCCGGATCTTTAACAAACAGGGTCAGATCAAATATTCCAACCACCGGGCAGAGATCGATGCGACCACCAACATCAAGGCCGAAGCCTGCGACATCTGCCACCGGACCAAACCCCCGCTGGTGGAGTTGGGCCTTCAGGAACGAACGCGGCTGTTCGATTCCGACAAAGGCTACCGGTTGCTGGGAATCATCAGTCCCATTTACAACGAACCGGGATGTGCCACCGACGCATGCCACGTTCACCCGGAAGGCAAGAAGGTTCTGGGTGCCCTGGATGTGGTGGTGTCCCTCCAGGAAACCGACCGGGAGATTCTGCAGGCCAAAAAGGGGATGGTCGGCCTGGCCGGCTTTGCCTTTCTGCTGAGTTCGAGCATGGTCGGCATCCTGGTGTTCCGATTCGTCAACCGCCCGGTGCAGCAGCTGATCGAAGGCACCCGCCAGATCGCCCGGGGCGCTTATCCTCAGAAGATTGCGATCGGCCGCAAAGATGAAATGGGGCAGCTGGCCACGGCGATCGGCGCCATGAGCCGGGAGATCGCCCAGAAGCAGGCGGAGCTCAACGAGCAGCGCAATGAATACCAGAACCTGTTCGAACATGTGCCGTGCCTGATCACCGTCCAGGACCGCGACTTCAAATTGCTGCGCTACAATCGAGAGTTTTCCGAACGGTTCGGTCCCGGCCCCGGCGATCATTGTTACCAGGCCTACAAAGGGCGCAGCGAGAAATGCCCCAACTGCCAAGTGGCGTTGACCTTTGAGGACGGGCTGCCCCATCAGGGGGAGGAGGCCGGACTCAACAAGGACGGATCCGAGGCTCACTGGATTTTCAGGACCTCGCCGATCCGCGATGCCCAGGGGGAGATCGTCGCGGCCTTGGAGATGAGCCTCGACATCACCGCACGCAAGCTGTTGGAAGTGCAACTGGGCAGGTCCGAACGCAAGTACCATGAAATCTTCAACCATATCCCCAACCCGGTGTTCGTGCTGGACAGTCACAGCCTGGAGATCATTGACTGCAACGAAAGCGTCCAAACGGACTACGGATACGAAAAGGAAGAGATTATCGGCCGGTCCTTCCTGGAGTTTTTCACGGAGGATGAGCGCGAGGAATATGCCAAACAGCTCCGCACGGCCGACGTCCTGAACCAGGTGCGGCACCGCAATAAGGCCGGCCGCCAGCTTTTTGTCAACGTCCGGGTGTCGCCTTCGGAGTATCCGGGACGGCAGGTGCTGCTGGTGACGACCAGCGACATCACCAAGCGCCTCGAAACCGAACGCAAGCTGATCCAGGCCAGCAAGATGGCGACCCTGGGGGAAATGGCGACCGGTGTCGCCCACGAGCTGAATCAGCCCATGTCCGTCATCAAGACGGCCAGCAGTTTTTTTATCAAAAAGCTTGAGCGGAACGAATCGATCCAGGACGAGATCCTGCACCCCATGCTGAAGAAAATCGACAGCAACGTGGACCGGGCGACGCGCATCATCGAACACATGCGCCAGTTCGCACGAAAGTCCGACCTGCGGCTGGAAAAAGTTCAGATAGAGGAGATTCTGGGCAAGGCCTTCGAAATTTTCAGCCAGCAGTTGCGGCTGCGCGGTATCGAGGTTTTATGGGATCTCCAGCCGGGCATCCCCGGGATCCTCGCGGACCCCGGCCGCCTGGAGCAGGTGTTCATCAACCTGCTGCTCAACGCGCGGGACGCCATCGAGGAGAAGTGGGAAGGCCGGGAGGCCGCACCGGGCAGCAAGACCATTACGCTCAAGACGCGCTATGACGGGCATCAGGTCATCTGCGAAGTGCGCGACACCGGCAAGGGCATCCCGCCGCTGCTGGCCGAGAAAATCTTCGAGCCGTTCTTCACCACCAAGGAAGTCGGCAAGGGCACCGGTCTGGGGCTTTCCATCAGCTACGGCATCATTCAGGAGTGCGGCGGCACCATCCGGCTCGACCGCGACAGCGCCCGGGAGGCCTGCTTCGTGTTGGAATTCCCCGCTACGGGAAAAGAGCATGAAACGGCAGATTCTCATCGTCGATGACGAACAGGACATCCGCGATGTGCTGGCCATGGCCATCGCCGACATGGGACACGATGTCCTCACGGCCGGGGAGGGGGAACAGGCCTTGCGGTTGTTCCGGGAGGCCTCGCCGCCGATCGTGGTGACGGACATCAAGATGCCGGGGATGGACGGGATCGACCTGCTGCAGAAGTTGAAGCAGGAAAACCCGGAAACCGAAGTCATCATGATCACCGGCCACGGCGACATCGACCTGGCGATCTGCAGTCTCAAGTGCGAGGCCACGGATTTCATCACCAAGCCCATCAACATCGATGTCCTCGAAATCGCCCTGCGCCGGGCCGAGGAGCGCATCGTCACCCGGCGCCAGCTGAAGGAGTATACCGAGCACCTGGAGCAGCTCCTTCGGGAAAAATCCGAGCTTCAGAGCCGCCTGTCGTCATTGGGGTTGATGGTCGGCTCCATCTCCCACGGCATCAAGGGGCTGCTCACGGGGCTGGACGGCGGAATCTATCTGGTGGACTCCGGGCTTTCCAAGAAGGACCCCCGGAAGCTCACCGAAGGGTGGCAGGCCGTGAAGCTGACCATCTCGCGTATCCGCAAGATGATGCTCGACATCCTTTACTACGCCAAGGAGCGCGAACTCGAAACGGAACGGGTGGATGTCGCCCGGTTTGCCGGCCAACTGGCCACCCTCTTCGGCAAGCGGATCCGGGAACAGCACATCGAGTTTGTGAGCGAGGTGGATCCCGCGGCGGGCGAATTCGAAGCCGATCCCACGTATCTGCAGGCCGCTCTTGCCAACATTTTTGACAACGCCGTGGATGCCTGCCTGAAAGATGATTCCAAGATGGATCACCGGATCGTTTTTAATGTTCACCGCGAGGCCGGCGACATCCTCTTCGAGATCAGCGACAACGGCGCCGGGATGGACAGCGAGACCCAGGAGAAAATCTTCGCGCTCTTTTTCTCGTCCAAGGGCGCGGAAGGGACCGGACTGGGCCTGTTCGTCACCCAGAAAATCGTCGAACAGCACGGCGGCCGGATCAAGGTTCGATCCGTTAAGGGTCACGGCAGCATTTTCGGGGTCCGTATCCCGCAACGCGCATCGGCGGGAGCGCACCCGGACCGGAATGCGAAGCATCCGCTTCCCGTGACGCTCTGAATGCAGTAGATGTGGTTTCACAACCCCGTCTGACACCCGAAGACGGCGTTGCCGCCCTTTCGCAACGATCACCGTGGTGGTTGCGCACTCGAATCGTCCTGCGCCTTGCCCTCGGGCGTGATCCGAGGTTTTGAAACCACTTCTATCTTGATCGGCTCTTTTTTCCGCGGATGCGGATCATGCCAGGAAAAAGCTACAGATATCGACTGAGGTCACAACCTCTTCACCGCAGGATGGATTTAGGTGCTTCCATCCGGCAAATCACCGAAAGCCCATTTCTGGGATAGTTTCAGCCAATCTCATGAGGCCGCAGCCCCCCGAACCCTCCGGAAGTCCCAACAAATCTGCATTTCCCTGATATTTATTGATCCAATAGGACCCGTTTAAACAGGGGTATTTTGTGTCCGCTCATCTTGACCGTTTCGTCTCTGTTTTGCCTCATGTTCGGTGCCCGATGAGAATACTCGATTTGCCCCATTGCCAGCCAGACTCTTAATCCTTATCCAAGTGCACAAGTCGGCTTTGCCGAATCGGCGCTTGGCTTACGCTTAGTGAGTTACAGCGGACCTAACGGCCTGTCGGGGATCCGGCGGCGAATCAGGTAAAACCGCTCATTCAAATAAGAGTAAGATTTCGAACACCGATGCCCATCGAATGAGCAGCTCGATGAGGAGGAGGTCATGGGTTGGCGTCAGCCTCCCCGTCTCTAAGTACTATCGGGCCAGAGAGCTTAACTGAAGCGTAAGACAAATGGACCCCGGTGCTTTTCATGTAGTTGGCGATAGATGCGGTTAAGTTTCATACCGATTGCGAGGCAGGCTGAGGTCGGACAAGAGTCGCAAGAGGCCAGATGCGACAAAAATCATGGAAGGAGACAGAAAATGAAACCTATCCTAAAAGCATTGACTGTTTCGTTTGCCTTGGCCGCTGTGCTGGCAATAGTCGCAGGACCGGCCGCCGCAGCCGACAAGAAACCCAACATCCTGTTCATCATGGGCGACGACATCGGCTGGATGCAGCCGAGCATCTACCACCGCGGCTTGATGGTCGGCGAAACCCCCAACATCGACCGCATTGGGCATGAGGGCGCGATCTTCATGCACTATTATGCCGAGCAGAGCTGCACCGCCGGGCGCAACGCCTTTTTCACCGGCATGCATCCGCTGCGCACGGGCCTGATCCCGCCGCAGTTGCCCGGCAGCCCGTCTTACCTGCGGCCGGGCACGCCGGCGCTCGCCAAATTCCTGTACGACCTCGGCTACACCACGGGCGAGTTCGGCAAGAACCACCTGGGCGATCACACCGCGGCATTGCCGACCGCGCACGGCTTCCAGGAGTTCTGGGGCTATTTGTACCACCTGGATGCCATGCAGGGGGTAAGCTTCCCCGACATCAACAAGACGCCGACCCAGCAGGCCGTCGCCCCGCCGTGCAAGAACACCCCGGTCAAGGGGCTCTCCGACCCTCCCGGTGCGATCGACCCCAAGGACGGTGTGTGCCTGACGCCGCCGCGTCCGGTGATCTGGTGCACGTCCTCCGACGGCACGGAGAAGAATCAAACCTGCAAAGACGAGGGCCCGCTGACGCTGGAGCGCTCCAAAACCGTGGACGAAGAGATCTCGGCCAAGGTCATCGACTTCCTCGATCGCAACGACCCCAAAAAGACCGACAAACCCTTCTTCGTCTGGTACAACCCGGCGCGGATGCACATCACCACGGTGTTGCCGGACAAGTATATGGCGATGGTCGGTGAACCCGGCGGCAAGGACTGGGGCGTCAACGAAGCCGGTATGAAGCAGATGGACGACAACATCGGCTACGTCCTGAAGAAGTTGGAGGACATGGGCCAACTCGACAATACTATTGTCGTCTTTACGACCGACAACGGCGCCGAGAACATTACCTACCCGGACGGCGGCGTGACACCCTTCAGGGGTGGGAAGCTCACCACGTGGGAAGGCGGCATGCGTGCTCCGTGTGTCGTCCGCTGGCCGGGCGTCATCAAGCCGGAGACCATCAAGGCTGAGATGTTCGCTTCCCTGGACTGGGTACCCACGCTCGTTGACATCGCCGGTGGGCCCAAGGGCGACGAACTGAAGAAGGAAATCGAGGCCGGCAAGTACCCCGGAATCGTCAAGACGACGCTCGACGGCGTCGATCAGCGCGACTACCTTGAGGGCAAAAGCAACAAGTCGGCGCGCGACACCTTCTTTTACTATACAGGTGCCAAGCCCTCAGCGGTGCGGTACAAGAACTGGAAGATGTATTACACGATGGTGCCTACGGCCAATCCTGCGGACGGATTGATAGGAGCCGTGACGTATCACTGGACCATGATCGACAACATCAAACGGGATCCTTTCGAAATGGCCACCGGGGAGACGCAAGGCACGATGTTTGGACTGGGTGGGGCGCTTGCGGGTCCAGTGACCGCTTATGTCTATGACTGGAACATCCTGCCCCTCGGGCAGTTGCTGTGGCTGAAGGAACTCGAGACGTACGTTGCATTCCCGCCGCTGCAGAGCCCCGAGTCTTACAACCTGACTCAGGTCATGGAGCAGGTCAGGCAAACCCGCCACGGTAGTCCCGCAGGCGATTAACGGTCTGAGATAAGTCTGATGTCACATGCGGGTGCCCAGGCAACGGGCGCCCGCATCCCCTTTCCAAGAAATATAGTGCGAACAGCCTGAAGCTCTTTGATTCACGAACACCTGCAATTTCACGAAAGAAATGGGGGAAACAAATGAATAGAAGAAATAAACACATCCTAATCGGGTTTGTGGCGATTGCGTTCACATTGGCGGCAAGGCTTGCGAGCGCCCAGGACCCGCTCCCTTCCTGGAGCGAAGGCCCGGCCAAGCAGGCGATTAGTGATCAAGGCGAAACCGGAACTCAAGGACGTTGAGCCCTTCAAGACGGTGCTGTCCGGCAACCGCGAGGCGATGGCCAAGCTTTCGATGAAGGACCTGGAGAAGATGCTCGCCGCAACCCTCAGCCACGGTATGTAAGTGAAAAATACAATCTTCACCTGATATTGATAGTCCCTGGCTGCGTTTTAGTTGTTCAGATAGACGTCCATCGAGTTTCCGCCGATGCAGGAGCCGGCCAGTTTCAATCTTGAGGCCGTTAAGCAAAAAATCAATGAGACAATGAGAGAACACGAGGGGCAATAGTCGAGCTACCAACACATGGGGCGCCCGCAAGGCACCTGATTTCCAGCGGCAGCTCCCCCCCCCTTTGAGACTGGGAATCGGCAGGAGGAAAGCTATGGAACCAAAGGAGCGGAACGAAACGACTCTTTCAGTTACCCGACGTGATGTTCTTAAACTTTCATTGGCGGCGGGGGTGACTTTGGCGGCAAGTGGAGCCACAAGTGTGGTGCTCGCCGATAACAGTAAAAAAACTCTCGTTAAGGGGCCAGAAGATGCGAGAGATCAATTTCCAAACGCGATAAAAGGACAGCATTTCAGCACCAAAGGCAAGATGCCGTCAAAGTATACCATTGAGCTGCAAAACGGGCAGCGCAAAACGCTGCCATTCGAGGACAAACGCGACTTCGAAGAAGCCCAGCGCGGCCTCATCGCCAGGCCGGACTTCAAACAGATTCCGAAGGATGGCGGCGGAATATCATGGGACCTCGGCAAGTTCGACTTCCTGCTTGAGGGAAAGGACTTCGACAGCATCCATCCTTCGCTGCAGCGTCAAGCGATCCTGAACATGACCTATGGCTTGTACGAGGTCACCCCTGGCATCTACCAGGTGCGAGGCTTCGACCTGGCCAATGTCTCTTTCATTAAAGGCCAAACCGGGTGGATCGTGATCGATCCGCTTACCGTGAAGGAGACCTCGCGGGCAGCGCTGGAGTTCATTAACCAGAAGGTCGGCGAACGGCCCGTAGTGGCAGTGATATACTCCCATGCCCATGGTGACCATTTTGGCGGGGTGCGCGGTGTGGTGAACGAAGCTGATCTGAAATCCGGCAAGGTGCAGATTATAGCGCCCCGCAACTTCATGTACGAGGCGATCTCTGAGAACCTTTTCGCCGCCAATGCCATGGTGCGCCGCAAGGCCTACACCTACGGGGATGTGCTTCCCGTGGGCCCCTTCGGCAACGTCGACATGGCCATCGGCAAAGCGGTCGCCGCGGGTGACTTGGGGCTCATCCCCCCCACTCAAGTCATCGAGAAGGATATCGGCGAAATGGCGATCGACGGCGTGAAAATGATATTCCAGAATACACCAAACACCGAAGCGCCGGCCGAGATGAATACCTGGTTTCCGGACCTGAAGGTCTTGTGGATGGCGGAAAACGTGGTGGCCAGCCTTCACAACGTGCTGACCCTACGCGGTGCGAAGGTGCGGGACACCTCCAAATGGGCTAAGTATATCAACGAAGCGCTCTACATGTGGGGCGACGAGGCCGAGGTGCTGTTCCAATCTCACAATTGGCCGCGCTGGGAGAAAGGGCGCATTGAGGAGGTCCTGCGAGGACAGCGGGACATGTACGCCAATCTGAATAACCAGGTCCTGCATCTTGCTAACGCTGGCGTGACCATCAACCAGATTCACAATGTCTATGAGCCGCCGAAAAGCCTGCAGAAGGATTGGTTCGCTCGCGGCTACCACGGAACGTACCAGCATAACTCCCGTGCCGTCATCCAGAACTACCTTGGCTATTGGGACGGCAACCCGGCGACGGTTCTCCCGCTTTCTCCCGGAGCTTCGGCGCCGTTGTATGTGGAGATGATGGGCGGGGCGCAGAAAATCATGAAGAAGGGCAAAGAGCTCTATAATCAGGGCAAGTACATGCTCGCCCAGGAGATCTTGAACAGGCTGATCTATGCCCAGCCGAAGAACGAGGCTGCCAAGGACCTGTTGGCCGACGTCTGGGAGCAGATCGGCTACCAAGCAGAGGGCGCGGGCATACGAAATATCTATCTCAGCGGCGCCAAGGAGTTGCGCGACGGCATCGTGCCGGTATCGGCCGCGAAGGCCGGCTCCCCTGACTTCGTGCGCGGAACGAGCACAGAGCTCTTTCTCGACTACCTCGGTATTCAAGTCGATAGCCGCAAGGCCGAGGGCATGAATTTCAAGATCAATCTCGTGACCCCTGACAACGGCGAAAAGTTCGTCGTCGAGATGAGCAATGCCACGCTTACAACTCTGGCAGGGTACCAGGCCAAGGATGCGGACCTAACCATCACCATCAACCGTTCCGACCTGGAAGACCTGATGATCGGTAAGGCCAAATTGATCGACAAGGTTCAAGCCGGTGCGGCCAAAATGGCGGGCAATACCAAGATCCTGGAACAGCTCAAGACGACGTTGACCCAGTTCGATCCTTGGTTCGAGATGCTGCCCGGCACAAAGAAAAAGGCAGAAAAAGAGGCCGTCAAGCAGGAGGTGTTCCGAGACGAGGCGCCGGTCGGTCCGGCCGCCATTACCGACGATCAGCAGGGCGTGGATAAAATGCAATTTTTCAGATTTTAAGGCTGCCAGCCGCAACGGTACCAATTCATCTGGTGTCACGCAGTCATTATGGTGGGTGAAGGCACGCTCCACAAGCTTGGCCCGCTTTCGTATGCGCCTAAAGGGGTGGATGTTTGCTATCGGATATGGACTGCAGGTCTAGAGATGAAAGGGATTGAGAGGGGATGAACGACCGGCTGTTCTTGCGGACTTCTCCGTGGCCGTTCAATGTTCTCTTTGAGCTGGGAAATCCGCATAACGTGTCGCTCCACCCGTCTCTGCGCGAGCTATCCACGGAGGCGCGAATTGGGCTCAGCTCTGTGATTTAGGCTCGGCCCAAGATATCGCGACGGCCGGGCGGGTGAACTCCTCGTTGAGAATATCACCGCCAACTCGACCCCCAAGAAGGATGTGTTTGCGACAGCATACCTCCTGGTAAATCTGCCTGCCTACGGAGTGCGATATCGTTATGAAATGACAACCTGGATCAAGGTGCGTATATCGGCGATGAACCTGAACTAATCCGGATCTGAAATTTTTCACCTTTCTTGAACGATTCTCTCAAAATCATGGTAGCTGGGGCAGGGCATTAGCTCACTGCCCCAGTTCTATTTCATCCATACAGGTTCTCAATCCAGCCCATCGCCTCAACGTCAGTAACCTTTCCGAGATACCGCTGCGTAGTCGAAAGATGCGCATGCCGCATGATTACCTTGCTGACGATTTCAATTGGTGTGCCCGATCTGGAGGCAAATGTGGCCGCATGCCTCCGCAGATCATGAGGTCGCAGATGAATTCCAACCAATCGGCCAGCCTTTCGCACCATAATCCGGGCCGCGTTGTAGCTGATCGAAAAAACTCTTTGCTCAGGCCCGGCACCTGACTCTTTCACATACTCCTTTAGCCGGTCAGCCACCTTTTGCGGGATGAATACAACCTCAGACTCTTTACCACTCTTGGGACCGGCCAAGGTTAGTTTCCTGTCCTGGATATCCATTTCGACAATCTTCCATTGCTGGGGAGGGCGCTCTCGAAACATTTTTCGCAGCATTGCCGTATCGCAGGGGTTCTGGATGTTCGAATCGACCGAATTCTTGAGGAAGTTGAAGAAGTCCTTCAGGCTGGGGTAGCGGTGGCGTTTCGTGGCTGGTTTTGAACCGGTGGAAAGGTTGGTCAAAAAGGAGAGGACATCGTCGGAGGTTATGGTATCAATCTGTCGATCGCCATATGCCTCCTGGAGCCGAGTGAAAATGAACTCATAATTCTTCAGCGCATTTTTTTTTAGATTTCAACCGGTGATACTCCCGAAACGATTGGACTGCCTGGGATAGGTTCATAGGGCACCTCCTTGATTTTGGGATGGAAAGAATTGACCTTGGGCGGTATGTTCAGATAATAGCACGAAAAGGAGGGATTATGGGACTAAGGATAAACAGGTGGTCGAGGCACGGCATAAGTTTGCTCGGAAGCAATACGCCCGAGAGTATCTATGGCAACCGTCCCCTGAGATCGAGGCAGGTATCCGCAAAGCGATTTTCGGCCGACTTGAAACTGCCAGAAGTTGAGATTACCTGACGGAAGATGCAATAATTTTAGGCTGTCAAATAGGATTCGACCCAGGCACGAAATATGCCACCGAAATAATTCGAAATGATGAACTATTGTTCAAGAGTAAGCTTGGGTATTCGGCTAAGATCACCGTAAATGCCCCATTACTCTAAAATACATAATTGACGGTATTTTATCGTCAATTTTGTAATCTTAACTTGCCAACCGGACGGCCGTCAACCCTAACCGAAATAAGCAGTGGAGAGCTAATTGACAGTTATTCGGAGCCGCTTCTCAATCCGCACTCAAAAGAGGATGCCCGGATGAAGAAAAGTCTTGGTTCCCATTTAAGGTTGACCGAATCGGCAATTTTGGGTTGGGCCTGGAAGGACACAAGGGGTCTATGGCTTAAGACCTTCTTTCCGCTTTTGATTTTATCGATATTTCTCTGCAACTGCGCTCTCTATAATTTGAGAAAAGAAATCGCCGAATACCAGGCGACGTTTGGATTGGTGGGCAAAGTCGTCGATTATTCGTCTTATAAGGGCACTGTGATTGTCGTATTGTATTCGGAAAAAGATGGGCGAAAAAATATCGTTGAATATACGCTTCCGGAAGTTACGGGCCATTTTTCCTTTCTCGTGAAGCGCGGGGCTTATTACCTTGCCGCCTTCGAAGATCTCAACGGCAATTATGTCTGTGACGAAAATGAGCCAGCCGGATATTTTGGGACGCCCGAGCGAATCGTCGTGTCGTCGGATTCCAAGACTATTATAGACTTGGACATCCGGCTGAGCAGTTCGAATCGCTTTCCGCCTGGTTTCCCGACGGATGTGGGATCGGAGGAGTTCGCGGGGACATCCTTTGCCAAATTCGGGAATATCACCAGCCTTGACGATAAAATGTTTTCGCCTAACAACGGCTCCACCGGATACTGGAAGCCGCTTACTTTTTTAAAAGATTTCGGAATCGGGGTATACTTCACTGAGCCTTATGATCCGGACAAGATCCCGATCCTATTTGTCCACGGCGCGGTGGGGACCCCCGCCGGCTGGGAAGCATTCGTCGCACATCTTGATCACCGCCACTATCAGCCTTGGTTCTATTATTACCCTTCCGGTTTGCCGCTGGAATCAGTCGCCAGTGTCTTGGATTATGTCATCCACAAGCTGCATGAAAAATATCGGTTCAACACTCTCTATGTCACCGCCCACAGCATGGGAGGATTGGTTGCGCGTGCATTCATCATGCAAAACGCCTACGAAGACGACCGTGACTATGTAAAGCTGTTCATTTCCATTTCAACGCCCTGGAACGGGAGTGCTTTAGCGGCAAAGGGAGTTGAGCGCTCCCCGGGCGTGGTGCCCAGTTGGCACGACATGATACCTGACAGCGAATTCATTCAGTTCCTTTTTAAGAAGAAATTGCCAGCCAGGGTCAAATTCCATCTTTTTTTCAGCTTTAAGGGCAATTGCAGCTTGATGATGGGAAATAATGACGGTACGGTTGAGATTGCCAGCGAGCTGGACTACCGTGCACAAAAGGAAGCTGAGAGAATTTATGGCTACGATGAGGATCACGGCAGCATCCTGACCAGCCCAAGCGTCATTGATCAATTCAATAGAATCCTGGCCTCCCAGGAGCGGGTGTGGTGGGAGGGAATGCTCTGGGGGTCTGCTCCGAATGCAAAGTAATTGATCACAGAAAAAAGATTGGTCTAAGCTGGCGATACCTGATAGCTTAGTTGCAGCTGCTTCCTTCCTCTTTCAAATTCAGCCCCGATTATGGCAGAAAACCCACATTAAAGCTTGGACCCGTTACTGTGTAGCGGGCTAACAGCGAAAAAAGGCCCCCGCCTCGAAACGTCCCCTCGTACATCATACCATAGTGAAAAATACATTGTAGACCTTATTCTTTCCCATCCCCATAGACCTTATTCGTCCACTATCAAGTCATGAACCGCCAGGATCGATTGTCAGCGTCAGCCTGAACGCCGCCAAGTACGACAAGGGTCTGGAACTTAAATCCTTTGTGGTCGAAACGGCGAAATGACAAAGCAGAATCGGAAAGGAGACAGACAATGAGATTCGGTATGGTCAAGACCCTCATCAGCCTCGCTTTGGGCGCAGCCCTCGCACTGCCGGTGGGCGCGCAGGAAATCCCGCCGTTTCCGCCTAAACCGGCGGGCAGCGTCGCCGAAAGGACCATGCAGGAATCGATTTACAGCCCGCTCCCGGCCGTGAACCGTCTGCCAGCGGATGCGCCGAACATCCTGATCGTGCTGATCGACGACGTCGGCCCCGCCCAGACGGATGCTTACGGCGGCGAGATTCACAAACACCATCCCGAAGAGCAGCGCCACGGTCGCCGAGGTGCTCAAGGACTACGGCTATCACACCGGGGCCTGGGGCAAGTGGCACAACACGCCGGCCGAGCAAACGACCGCCGCCGGCCCGTTTGATTACTGGCTCACCGGTTGGGCTCGCGTACTACGATCAGGCGCCGTTCAGGTTCAATGGCAGCATCGAGCAGGCGCATGTGGAATACCTTGGTTCCCCGGCTCAGTTGCGGGAGGAGAAACTGAAAACTGATGGACCGATTCCAGTGGCGGACTGAACCGAACGCGATTCCAATCCCGGCCTGCTGGGAATTCACCTTCCGGAAATTGCGTTTTACAAAAGAGACTAAAAAGGGGTCCGCAAGGTTTTATTTGGATGTCTACGGGATGTTGATCGGCGTACCATGGGCAGACCGGCTGAACAATATTTCAATATGGTTTCCTGCGAGGATTCCACTCTATTTTCATTTTTACACGGCGGGAGTCATCGATAGAAAATATTCCTGAATGACCCGTATTGATCGATCCCAACTGATCACAGGCCGATTTTTTTACGGTGGCCGATCTTTTGTTCGGCATTTTTATACTCAAAACCGGTTGAAAGGAGGACGCGCATGAATTCCATCTGGCGCATGATGACGATCGCATTCCTTATTACGGTCTTTTCCACCGGCGCCGCCCTAGCCCAAGACTTTGTCGTCTATCCGGCCAAGGGCCAGAGCACCCAGGAGACGGAGAAGGACAAATTTGAATGCTACGGTTGGGCCAAGGGTCAGACCGGGTTTGATCCCATGCAGATGCCGACGACTTCCTCTCCGCCGCCGCCCAGGGGCGGAGCAAGCGTGGCCGGCGGCGCGGTCGGAGGCGGAGTGCTCGGGGGTCTCGGCGGGGCTGCGATCGGAGGTATTGCCAGCGGCAGATCCGGTGCCAAGACAGGCGCGGCCATCGGCGGTTTGTCCGGCGGCGTTCTGGGCGGCATGCGGAGTCGCGCCCAGAACCAAAAGGCGGATCAGACGCGCGAGCAGTGGGAGCGGGAACAGACCAACCAGTACCTGCAGCAGCGCAACGCCTATAACCGCAACTATGCAGCCTGCCTGGAAGGGCGTGGATATGCGGTGAAATAAGTTCAAATTTCAGATTCAGTGCTTCGGATCTCAATGGAGGTTTTCATGGACAGAATCGCAGTGATTGCTTCGTTGCTATTGTGTCTTGGCTTGACTCCCAAAGCGACCGCCGGTGATTTTGACGGCTCCAAGCCGCTGCTAGTATCCGTAGAGCGTGTCATGCAATGCACGCCGAAGGACGGGTGCCAGGAGACCAGCGCCGCCGACGTGGGCTTGCCGGAGTTTTTAAAAATCGACTTTGCCAAGAAGACCATCCGGCCGGCCCGAGATGGGAAGGACATCCCGGACACGGCCATCAAGCGATCGGAGCAGGTGGACGGGAAACTGATCCTGCAGGGGGCGGAAGACGGATACGCCGGCATGCGCGACGGGCTGGGCTGGACCATCGCTGTCTCCGAAGACAGCGGTCAGGTGGTGCTGACGGCCTCTGGCGACGAGGTGGCGTTCGTGGTGTTCGGCGCCTGCCTTCCGATGTAAGTCTTACATCATTGATACCGCCAATGAGACTCCTCCTTAAAAAGTTGCACGCGCCGTTCATATCAACTCCGGACGAGAAAAAGGCGGAGGAGTCGTTCACTTTCGTTAAGGCAATAGACGGTGCTTCGGAAGGCAAGGTCTTTATGAGCGGTCATCAGTGACACAACCTTCACGGTTACTGGGATGGTCGATCAACCATCAAGGGTAGGCAAACCGGAAACCGGTGTCCGATCCCCGGAACTAGTCTCAATTCGCAGCTCGTTCGGCCGACGGAACGATTTTGCAGCGAAGAAAAGAGGACAAAATGATGAACAGACGCCAACTTCTTAGATTGCTGCCGACCGTAGCAGCCGCTGGAGCTTTACTGACAGTGTCCGGTCGCACGTTAGCAGCTGAGATTTCCACGATGTCAGAAGAGTCGCAGCGCAACATGACGTCGGAGCAGGCACTCAGCGCGCTCAAGAGCGGTAACGAGCGGTTCGTAAACGGAAAGATGCTCCAGCGTAACCT
The DNA here is from genome assembly GCA_963785045.1 of uncultured delta proteobacterium. GTDB lineage: Bacteria > Desulfobacterota > Desulfobacteria > Desulfobacterales > SpSt-501 > SpSt-501. Next base: position 440,456 of record CAWAUC010000005.1, read on the forward strand.
TATGGCTCAAGTACGGGCGACAGCATCGGGGCAATACCCGTTCGCCGTTTGGCTGGAAGGAACTCGGATAGATTGTGCCTTATTTTCCTATCTTTGCCAGCAGCCCGACCGCCCAATCCCTGAAATACGGTTCTGGAGATTGGGCCGCCGTTGCAAGGTAACCCTTCGCTTCGGTTTTGTTGGCGTCACCGCCCATTTTAATCAGCAGCTCGGAAAGAAATAGGTGGGCCTCGATGTTGGGCTCGAAGTAGCCGGCTTTTTGGTATTCCCGGAAGTAGTCGAGCCCCTTGGGGCGGTCGCGCAGCGGCCAGGGCAGCACGGACCAAAAGCGGCCCAGGAAAAGCATAGGCTCGCTTTGCTTGTAGGTTTTGTCGATCGCGTAGGCCTTCTCGAAGCTGCTATGGTTCTACTCCACCGCCACGTGGTAGAGTGCCATCGACTGGTAAAGGTTTTTCAGGCCCCCCTGTGCGAACAACCGATCCGCTGCTGCCAGTTCGTCCGCCGCCGCCACCCAAGATGATAACAGTGGATTTTTCCCGAAGCCATCACAACATTTCGATGGCGCACGCCATGGATACCCCGCCCCCGCCGCAGAGGGTGGCCAGACCGAGTTGCTTGCCGCGCTTCTTCATGGCGTACACCAGGCTGATCATGATGCGGGCGCCGGTGGCTCCCACCGGGTGGCCCAGGCCGATGCCTGAGCCGTTCACGTTGGTGATCTCCCGGTTCAGGCCGAGCTCCTTTTCCACGCCGAGATACTGGGCGGCGAAGGCCTCGTTGACTTCGATCAATTCAAAGTCGGTGAGCTTGAGGCCACTGCGGGTGAGGAGGTGTTTCACGGCTGGCACCGGGGACAGGCCCATGATGGAGGGGTGGCAGGCGCCACGGCCGACGGCCTTGATGCGGGCCAAGGGTGTGATGCCCAACTCCTTGGCTTTCTCGGCCGACATGATCAGCATCGCGGCCGCGCCGTCGTTGATGCCGCTGGAGTTTCCGGCCGTGACCTTGCCGCCCTGCGGCACGAAGGCCGGCGGGAGCTTGGCGAGCTGCTCCAGCGTGATGCCCGGACGGAAGTGCTCGTCCTTGTCGAAGATGATCGGGTCGGCCTTGCGCCGGGGGATGGTGACCGGTATGATCTCGTCCCTGAAATCCCCGTTTTTCGTCGCGCGTTCGACGTTGTTGTGGCTGCGCAGGGCGATGGCGTCCATCTCCTCCCGGCTGATGTCCAGGTGCTGGGCCACGAATTCGGCCGTGGCGCCCATGATGTAGGGCTTGCCCTTGAAGAGGCTGAGCGGCGGCTTCGATGCATCGACGGGTCCGTCCTCGGGATGCGGGATCAGATGGGAGCCGCAGTGCAGCCCGCGCATGACGTTGTCCACGAACTCCTGGTCCTGCAGCCGGCAGCCCCAGCGGGCGTTGGCAACGGAATAGGCGGCGCCGGACATGTGCTCCACACCTCCGGCCAGAATCACCTCGGCCATGCCGGCCTGGATCATGGCCATGCCCGAGATGGCCGCCTCCATGCCGGAGATGCACACGCGGTTGATGGTGGCCGCGGTGACCGTGTCCGGAATGCCGGCCAGCAGCGCCGCAATGCGGGCCACGTTCATGGTGTCGACCGGCTCCATGCAGCACCCGAAGCGCACGTCGTCGATAAGGGCCGGGTCGATTCCCGCCCGTTTTACAGCCGCCTGCATGACCACGCTGGCGATTTTAGCCGCATGCATGTCCTTCAATGTCCCGCCGAAAGCCCCGATGGCAGTTCTGCACGCCGATGCAATCACGACATCTTTCATGGCCGATTCCTTTCCGGTTGAGGGGGTGTCCGATCGAGTTTGGGGTGGATGACCACTGGTGTCTGCCGCAGCCGTCTGCAACACGGGCATCCTATTGGAGCCATGGATCGGTTGTCAAGACAAAGGGCCCAAAGAGACGTGCCGCCGGAAGTTAAAACAGACTGTATGGGCAGAAAGCCGCCACCCCTTTCAGTCAAACGGGCAGAAGGGGTGAAAGCAACCGCCGGCCGGTTCAGTGACTTGACTTGCCAAATCGGCTTGTGTCATAAATGGGATGCTTCACGTCTTTTCCGTCGGGGTATTTCTGCGCTCGCATCACTTCTTCGACCGGCACTCGGGTGTCCGATGAGGCACGCAACACCGGCAGCCTTCCAACCACCAGCACCGTGAGGAGGTCCGCATGGACAGGAAATGGGTGTATCTCTTCGATGAACTCGACCAGGCCGAGGCTTACATCGGTGCTTCATGGGATGCGGTGCGCGGGCTTCTCGGCGGCAAGGGGGCGAACCTGGCCGAGATGGTGCGCATCAAGGCGCCTGTGCCGCCGGGCTTCACCATCAGCACCGAGGCCTGCAACGAGTACCTCGCTCACGGCGGCGTCTTCCCTGCCGGCATGTGGGACCAGGCGATCGGCGGGCTGGAGAAGGTTGAGGCGCTGAGCGGCCGGAAGTTCGGTGATACGCATAACCCCCTGCTTGTCTCCTGCCGGTCAGGTGCGAAGTTTTCCATGCCGGGCATGATGGACACGGTGCTCAACATCGGCCTGAACGAGGACACCACCCAGGGCATGATCGCGCTCACCGCCAACCCGCGCTTCGTCTTCGACTCCTACCGCCGTCTGATCCAAATGTTCGGCAGCGTAGTGATGGGGCTCGCCGACGAGCCTTTTGAAGAGGTGCTCGTCCGGGCCCGCCGCAAGGCCAATGTCAAGGTCGACTCCGAGCTCACCGCCGAGGAACTCCAGGAGGTCATCACGGAGTTCAAGAAAATCTTCCGCCGCATGTCCAACCGCGATTTTCCCTCCGAGCCTTACGAGCAGCTGCGGATGGCGACCGCGGCGGTCTTCGAAAGCTGGAACGGCAGGCGCGCCGTGGATTACCGCAAGGCCGCCGGCATCGCGCACGACCTGGGGACCGCCGTCAGCATCGTGGCCATGGTGTTCGGCAACATGGGTGAGACCAGCGCCACCGGGGTCGCCATGACCCGCAACAGCACCACCGGCGAGAAGGACATCGAGGGCGACTACCTCACCAACGCCCAGGGCGAGGACGTGGTGGCCGGCATCCGCATGACCAAGGAGATCAACCAGTTGATCAAGGAGATGCCCGAGGCCTATGCGGAGTTTCTGGGCATCGCCAAGCGGCTCGAGCAGCACTACCGGGACATGCAGGACGTCGAGTTCACGATCGAAAAGGGCAAGTTGTGGATGCTGCAGACCCGCAACGGCAAGCGCTCGGCCCAGGCGGCCGTGCGCATCGCGGTGGACATGGCCGAGGAGAAGCTGATCACCCGCGAGGAGGCGGTGCTGCGGGTGACCCCCGATCAGGTGGACTTCTTCATGCACCCCCAGTTCGACCACCTCACCAAGCAGGAGGCGAAGGCGGCAGGGGCGCTCCTCGCCACGGGGTTGAACGTGTCGCCCGGGGCGGCGGTGGGCATGGTCGCGTTCGACGCCGATCTGGCCGAGAATTGGGCCAAGAACGACAACAAGGCCGTCATCATGGTCCGGCCGGAAACCAAGCCCGACGACGTGCACGGCATGCTCGCTTCCAAGGGGATCCTGACCAGCCGGGGCGGCCGCACCAGCCACGCGGCCCTGGTCGCGCGCCAGTTCGGCCGACCCGCTGTGGTCGGGGTCTCGGCCCTGGAGATCGACCTGAACGACCGGCTCATGCGGGTGGGCGACAAGGTCGTCAAGGAAGGCGAGTGGATCTCCATCGACGGGACCGCCGGCGAAGTTTACCTGGGCAAGCTCAAGGCCGTGGTGCCGGACATCAAGGATCCCTGGCTCATCAAGCTGCTGCGCTGGGCCGACGAGTTCCGGCGGCTGGGGGTGCGCGCCAACGCGGACTACCCCCGCGATGCCCAGCGCGCGCGCGAGTACGGCGCCGAGGGCATCGGGCTGTGCCGCACCGAGCACATGTTCTTTGAACCTGCGCGTCTGGCCTTTTTCCAGAAGATGATCATGACCGACCTTCCGAGCGAGCGCCGCGAGGCCCTGGAGGCCCTGCTGCCTTTCCAGCGCGACGATTTCGCCGGACTTTTCCGCATCATGAACGGGCTGCCGGTGATCATCCGGCTGATCGACCCGCCGCTGCACGAGTTTCTGCCGAACATCAACGAACTCATGCATGCGCTGGCCGACCTCAAAATCCGCATGCAGCACGCCCCTACCCTGGCCGAGGTGGACAACCTGCTCGAGCAGATCCGTCTTAAAGAAAACCTGCTCAAACGCGCCAAGGCCCTCGACGAATCCAACCCGATGCTCGGCATGCGCGGCGTGCGCCTGGGTATCATGATTCCCGAGCTCACCCGCATGCAGGTGCGGGCCGTGTTCGAGGCGGCCTGCCTGGTGGCGGGCGAGGGCGTCGACGTGCATCCCGAGATCATGATCCCGCTCACCAGCCACGTCCACGAGCTAAAGCGCCAGCGGGATGTGCTGGAAGCCGAGGCGAAAAAGGTCATGGAGGAGCAGCGCTTTTCCGTGGACTACAAGTTCGGCACGATGATCGAAATCCCCCGGGCGGCGCTCACGGCCGACAAGATTGCCGACTATTCCCAGTTCTTTTCATTCGGGACCAACGACCTGACCCAGACCACCTTCGGTATTTCGCGCGACGACGCCGAGGCAAGCTTCCTCGTGCCCTACATTTCGGCGGGGATCCTGCCGGACAACCCGTTTGCGACCATCGACCCTGAAGGCGTGGGCGAACTCATGCGCATCACCATGGAGAAGGCCCGGCGGGTCAAGCCCGGCCTGGTGTGCGGCATCTGCGGCGAGCACGGCGGTGACCCCACCTCCATCGAGCTCTGTCATAGGCTGGGTCTGGACTACGTGTCCTGCTCGCCGTTCCGGGTGCCGGTCGCCCGCCTGGCAGCCGCTCACGCGGCCTTGAAGGAGAAGAAGGCCGGGGCGTGAGCGCGATATGCCTGCCGACGGGGTGTATTGAGACATTTGTGCATCAGGTGATCGGTGAAACACGCAAGAGTCTGTGGCCGGCGCTGGATTTACGGTGTGGCGCGGGCCGGAAGTCGGGCCTGTTCCGTGACCAGGCTTGCCCGGATATGTCTCAGGTTGCGCTGGGCCGTCACTGCCACAACCCGCGCGCTTGTCTTTAACCATCCTGAATCATGCTGTTTTTTTAATTGCCGGCCGGAGGCCGGCAATTGGCACGTAATTTGTTAATCACGGCATCTCGTATTTATGACCACAACTCATCACCAAAAGGAGGAATTGAAATGAGCAAGACTGAAAAGAATCTGAAGGATGCCTTCGCCGGAGAATCCCAGGCCAACCGCAAGTATCTCGCCTTTGCCCAGAAGGCCCAGACCGAGGGTTATCCCCAGGTGGCCAAACTCTTCCGGGCCGCGGCCGAAGCCGAGACCGTGCATGCCCACACCCACCTGCGGACGCTCAAAGGGGTGAAGAGCACCCTGGAGAACCTCAAGGAAGCCCATGGCGGCGAAACTTACGAGTTCCAGTCCATGTATCCCCCCATGATCGCCGAGGCCAAGGCGGAGGGCAACGAGGCCGCCGTGCGCACCTTCACCTACGCGAACGAGGTCGAGAAAGTCCACGCTGCGCTCTACCAGAAGGCGATCGACACTCTGGGGAAAGACGCGCCGGCCGTGGATTACTACGTCTGCTCGGTGTGCGGCTTTACCTGCGAGAAGGAAGCCCCGGAGGAGTGCCCGGTCTGCAAGGCCAAGAAAAAGGTCTTCATGAAGGTCAGCTGAATTTTCCCGCCGTCGGCGGGAAAATTATTGAGGAAAAAAGATCGCCGGCGGCATCACCGCCGGCGATCTTTTTTCAAAACAGGCTGCGCAGCAGGCCGGCAGCCGCCAACGCCATCAATAAATAGAGCACATTCCGGCGGAACAGGGCCTGGTCGAAGCGCTGGAAGATGCGACTGCCCAGGGCGATGCCGGCAATGAGCGGGATCAGGCACGCGGCGGCCAGAGTCAGGGTTTGAACGGTCACCATCTGCCGGTAGGCAGCCACCGCCAGGCTGCCCAGGTCGATGCCGAGGAAGTAGACGATGATCGACGCTCGCGAGACCGCGACCCCGGCCGGCGAGGACAGGTAAAAAAGAATCGCCGGCGGGCCGCCGATCGCCGCCGCGCCGTTGAAGACGCCGCACAGCGCGCCGACCCCCAGGGTGAAGCGGCGGCCGGGCATGCGCTTCAAGGCGAAGCCGCGGGACAACAGGATGGCCGCGGCCAGCACCAGGATGGAAATACCGACCCGCATGGGGGTTTCCGGCAGGCTGGAGAGCAGGAAAACCCCCAGCGGGATAGCGGCCGCCGAGCCGATAAAGAGAAAGCGCAGGGAGACCCAGCTGATGTCGCGCCAGACCTGGGGCAGGAGTTGGATGCTGGCGAGCACCTCGAGCAGCAGCACCACGGGCACTGACTATGGCCGGCGGCATGACGAGGGACATTCCGGTGACGGCCACCATGGCAAAGCCGAACCCGCTGTAGCCGCGGATGACGGCGGCCGTCAGCACGGCAACCAAGGCGACGATCACGGCAACCCATTGCGAATCCACGTTGGCAGAGCCTTTCGTCTATCCTGCTACTAAGCTTCGTCAGCAGATCGTAACTCCGCTATCTGGAGATGATGGATAAAACGTTGAAAGAGGCCGCCGGGGAGGGCGCTCCTCGCGCCCGGATCCCGGTGATCCCCTTTTGCGCACCATCGGCACGCGCGCTGATCCTAAAGCATGGCGAACGGATGATCAAGAGAAAGGCGGGCGGGTGTTGCGCTTGAGGGCGGCGACCCGGGCGGCAAGGATGTCCGGCAGGTCCGGCTTTCCGATGTTCTCCTCGATCAGCCGCTCGAAGGCGCTGCCGATCACGACCCCGTCGCAGAGCCCGCTGACGTCGGCGACCTCCTGCGGGGTCGCTATCCCGAAGCCCACGCAGATCGGAAGCCGCGTGAGGGAGCGCAGTTGCTGCACCTTGCGGCCGATGTCCTCCAACGGCAGCCCCTGGCTGCCCGTGACCCCCAGCTTGGAGACATGGTAGATGAAGCCGGAGGCGGAGGCTGCAATCTGCTGCATGCGCTCCGGCGGTGTGGTGGGTGTTGTCAGGCGGATCAGGCACAGACGGCCGTCCGGCCACTGGGCGGTCAGCTCGCCGGACTCCTCCGGAGGCACGTCCACCAGCAGGACCCCGTCTGCACCGGCGTTCAGGGCATCCCGGTGAAAGGCCGCCGCCCCGTAGGCGAGGATGGGGTTAAAGTAGCTGAACACGATGATCGGGATCTGCGTGCGCAGGCGCAGTGCTTCGATCATGCTCAGGACATGGCCCAGGTCGGTCCCGGCCGCGAGCGCCCGCGCGGAGGAACGCTGGATGACCGGACCGTCCGCGGTCGGGTCCGAAAACGGCACCCCCAGCTCCAAGAGGTCCAGCCCGGCCGCGCACATGGCGGAAATCAGTTTGAGGGACTGCCCGGTGTCGGGGTCGCCGGCCGTGACAAACCCAACCAGGGCTTTTTCGCTTTTGCCGGCCAGCTGCTTGAAAGTCGCTTCGATCCGGTTCATGATGGTTGACCCTCCTTCCGATCCTGCAACAGCGCGCCCACGATGCCGAGGTCCTTGTCGCCGCGGCCCGAGAGGTTGACCACGAGCAGGTCCTGCTTCGGGCGCCGTGCGGCCTCCTGCATGGCCCAGGCCAGGGCGTGGGAGCTTTCCAGCGCCGGGATGATTCCCTCCAGGCGGCACAGGGTCTGGAAGGCATGCAAGGCCTCCTCGTCCGTGACGGAGACATAGCGGGCACGCGCGGTCTCCTTCAGGAAGGCGTGCTCGGGCCCGACGCCGGGATAGTCCAGGCCGGCCGAGATGGAGTGGGCTTCCCGGATCTGGCCGTCGGCATCCTGGAGGACATAGGACTTGGAGCCGTGCAGGACGCCCACGCTGCCCGCGCCGAGGGCCGCCGCGTGCTTGCCGCTGCCGATGCCCTTGCCGGCCGCCTCCACTCCGATCAGCTCGACCGCGTCTTCCAGAAACGGATAAAACAAGCCCATGGCGTTGCTGCCGCCGCCGACGCAGGCGATGAGGGCATCCGGCGGCCGGCCGGCGGCCGCCTGGATCTGCTGCTTGACCTCGATGCCGATGACCTGCTGGAAATCCCGCACCATCATGGGGTAGGGGTGCGGTCCGGCCACCGAGCCGATCACGTAAAACGTGTCGCTCACGGCCCCCACCCAATAGCGCATGGCCTCGTTCATGGCGTCCTTCAAGGTGCCCGTGCCGGAGGCGACCGGCACGACCTCGGCCCCCAGCAGCCGCATGCGCTGGACGTTGGGGGCCTGCCGCGCGATGTCCTCCGTGCCCATGAAGATTCGGCATTCCATGCCGAACAGGGCGGCGGTGGTGGCGGTGGCGACCCCGTGCTGGCCCGCGCCGGTCTCGGCGATGATCTTGCGCTTGCCCATCCAGCGCGCCAGCAGGCTCTGGCCGATGGTGTTGTTGATCTTGTGGGCGCCGGTGTGGGCGAGGTCCTCCCGCTTCAGGTAGATGGACGCGCCCCCGGCGTGGCGGGTCAGGCGCTCGGCGAGAAAGAGCGGGGTCGGTCGGCCGGCGAAATCCCGCAGCAGGCGGCAGAGCTCTTTCTGAAACTCCGGCGCCGGCGCGATGCGGCGGTAGGCCTCCTCCAGTTCCAGAATGGCCGGCATAAGGGTTTCGGCGATGTACCGGCCGCCGAAGGGGCCGAAATGGCCGGCAGCATCCGGCAGGCGGCCGTGCGCCTCTTTCAAAAACGCGTGCGATACGCTCATGCGAATATCCTCCTGTTGGCGCTGGCCGTTGCAACGGCGGCGATGAATTGTTCAACTTTGCGGATGTCCTTGCGTCCCGGTCCGGCTTCGACGCCGGAGCTGACGTCGACCGCATCCGGTAATGCCGCGCGAACAGCCTGCGCGGCATTTTCAGGGTCAAGGCCTCCGGCCAGGATCAAGGGGTGGTGTTCGCTGAAGGCAGCGGCGCGGCCCCATTGCCAGACGGCGGCGTTCCCGCCCGGCAACGGGCCCTGCCCGCACTCCACGAGGAAGGCCGCGGCGGGGAATCCGGAAGCAGCCGCAAGCCCGGGCGCTCGGTCGGCGAAGAGCGCCTTGATGACGAAAAGCCCCTCGCGGCCCAGGCGGTGGACCAGCTCCGGCGATTCGCACCCGTGAAGCTGGACGGCGGTGAAGCCGGTGTGAGAAGCCATCGCCAGGATGCCTTCGAGAGGCTCGTCGACGAAGACGCCCACGCAGGTAACCTCCGGCGGCAGCGCGCGGCGGATATCCCGCGCGGTGGCGGCGGAAACGCAGCGCGGGCTTTTGGCATAAAACACGCAGCCGATGGCCCGGGCGCCGGCCTGGGCGCAGGCCACGGCCTCATCCACCCGCGTCAGCCCGCAGACCTTTACCTGAACGGTCTGCCCCTGCTCCAGGCGTGCCGGGGCTGCTTTCAGTTCATTCCCCGTCATGATCTTTTTCCCCCTGAAGCATTTTCAGAAAACCCGCAGGGTTTTCTGAACGGACCAGGGATTCGCCGATCAGGAAGTTGAAGGCCCCGTGCGACTGGTAGCGCCGGATGTCCTCGCGGGCCCGGATCCCGCTCGCTGCCACGGCAACCTGGCCCGGCTGCAGCAGGGGCAGGAATTTCAGCGTGTGGCCGAGGTCGGATTCGAAGGAGGTCAGGTTGCGGTTGTTGATGCCGACCAGTTGAGCGCCCGCACGGGTGGCGGCCGCAAGGTCCGCCTCGCTGTAGATTTCCACCAGAGCCGTCAGCCTGAGGGATGAGGCTAGCTGGATCAGGCCCGCAAGCCTCTGCAGATCGAGGATGCGCACGATCAGCAGCACCGCGTCGGCCCCCATGGCCGCGGATTCGTAGACCTGGTAGTCACAGAAGAGGAAATCCTTGCGCAGGACGGGCAGGCCGGACGCCGCCCGGGCCAGCTTCAAGTCATCTGCCGATCCGAGGAAGAAGCTTTTCTCGGTCAGCACCGAGACGGCGCGGGCGCCGCCGGCGGCATAGGACTCGGCCAGCCGGCCCGGATCGAGGTCCTTGCGAATGATTCCCTTCGAGGGCGAGGCCCGTTTGATTTCCGCTACGATGTTCACCCCCGATGGCCCTGGGACCTTGAGGGCATCAAAGAACGGCCGGACATCCTGCCGTGCCTCGGCCGCCTCCCGGAGCCGGCTGAGGGAAATCTTCCGGCGGGTGGCGGTTACCTCCGCCTGCTTGGCCTGAACAATCCGTTCGAGAATATCGGGTGCCATGTTTGTGCTTTCTTGTCTCCGCCGATGCTTCTCCTGAAGCACGTGTCTCTGAAGGGTCAGGAGGCATCGCATTAAGGGTTCAAGGGGCCCAGGGTTCCAAGGGGTCAAGGGAAGGATGATGGTCTTTTCTCTTGAACCCTTGGTCCCCCGCCCCTTGGGGCTCTTTTCTTCACCCGGCCTTACGGGTGAAGTGAACCAGTTCGTCCAATTTGCGGCGGGCGGAGCCGGAGTCGATGGATTCGGCTGCCAGGCGCATCCCCGCCTCGATGCTGTCGGTTTTGCCCGCGGCCACCAGGGCAGCGGCGGCGTTGAGCACGACCACGTCGCGGCAGGCCCCTTTGTCGCCCGCGAGGACCCCTCGGGTGATCGCAGCGTTGCAGGAGGGGTCGCCGCCGGCGACCTCTGCCGGCGCCGCCCGTCGGCCCAGGAAGCGCTCCGGATCGATGTCGAAGGTGCGGATGAGTCCGTCGTTCAGCTCGCTCACACGGGTCGGCGCGCACACCGAAATCTCGTCCAGGCCATCGTGGCCGTGCACGACCCAGGCGCGCCGGGTGCCGAGCAGCCGCAGGGCCTCGGCGAACATCTCGGTCAGCTGGGGGGCGTAGACGCCGAGCAATTGGCAGTTGGCGGCTGCGGGGTTGGTGAGCGGCCCGAGCATGTTGAAGATGCTGCGCACCCCCACCTCCCTGCGGGCCGCGGCCGCGTGCTTCATGGCCCCGTGGTAGAGGGGGGCAAAGAGAAACCCGATGCCGATCTCGGCCACGGCTTCCTCCACCACGGAGGGATCCACGGTGATGTTGACGCCCAGGGCCTCGACCAGGTCGGCGCTGCCGCAGCGGCTGGACACCGAGCGGTTGCCGTGCTTGGCCACGGTCACCCCGCTGCCGGCCACCACGAAGGCCGTGGTGGTGGAGATGTTAAAGGTGCCGCCGCCGTCGCCGCCCGTGCCGCAGGTGTCAACCACGGCCGACCCCGGCGCCTGGATCCGCGTCGCCCGGCGCCGCATCACCCGGGCGGCCCCGGCCAGTTCCTCGAAGGTCTCGCCCTTGGTGGCAAGGGCTGCCATGAACGCACCGATCTCGGCGTTGCCAAGTTTGCCTGAAAAAATCTCCTCGATCATCTCGGACATCTCGGATTCCGAGAGGTTTTTCCTGCTGATTATTTTTTGAAGGTATTCCCGGAACATGCGCTTTTCCTTTCGGCTTCGTGATTGGCCCTCAGACCGGGATCGGCTGATGGGTGATTTTGAGAAAATTTCGGAGCAGGCGCTTGCCGACGGTGGTCATGATGGACTCCGGGTGGAACTGGAGGCCCTCGGTGGGGTGGCTGCGGTGGCGGAGCCCCATGATCTCTCCGTCCTCGGACTCGGCGCTCACCTCCAGGCCGTCGGGCAAGCCCTCGCGCGCTACGACCAGCGAGTGGTAGCGCATGGCCTGGAACGGGCTCTGGATGCCCTGGAAAAGGGTACGGCCGTCGGCCGTGACCGATGACGTCTTGCCGTGCATGAGCCGCCGGGCGGAGACGATTTTGGCGCCGAAGGCGAGCCCAATGGCCTGGTGCCCCAGGCAGACCCCCAGGATCGGGATGCGGCCGGAGAAGTGCCGGATGGCGGCAACGGTGATCCCGGCGTCCTCAGGCCGGCCGGGGCCCGGTGAGATGACGAGGCCGCGCGGGTTCAGGTCCTCCAGCTCCGTTACGCTGAGGCTGTTGTTGCGGGCGACGCGGACCTCCGCCCCCAGCTGCATCAGGTATTGAAAGAGGTTGTAGGTGAAGGAGTCGAAGTTGTCGATCATGACCAGCATTGTCGGTCCTCCCTTAAGCAGTGGGTTCCGGGGTGATAAGCTCCAGGGCTTTTTGCAGCGCCCGGGCCTTGCTGACGGTCTCCAGCCGTTCGCGCTCGGGGTCCGAGTCCGCCACGATGCCGGCGCCGGCCCGCACCGAGAGCTTGCCGTCCATGATGCAGGCCGTGCGGATGGTGATGGCCATGTCCATGTTGCCGCTGAACGAGAGATAGCCCGCGGCCCCGCCGTAGGGCCCGCGCGGCTCGTCCTCCAGCGCGGCAATGATCTCCATGGCCCGGATCTTGGGAGCCCCCGAGAGGGTTCCCGCCGGGAAGGTGGCGGCGAGCAGGTCCCAGGCGTCCAGGCCCTGCTTGAGGTCGCAGCGGATGTTGGAGACCAGGTGCATCACGTGCGAATAGCGTTCGACCACCATCAGGTCGTTGACCTGCACGCTGCCGATCTCGGCGATGCGACCGAGGTCGTTGCGGCCCAGATCGACCAGCATCAGGTGCTCGGCGCGCTCCTTCTCGTCGCGCAGCAGCTCGTCGGCCATAAGCCGGTCCTCCTGCTCGGTCCGCCCCCGCGGCCGCGTTCCGGCGATGGGCCGCAAGGTGGCGATGCGGTTTTCGAGACGCACCATGGTCTCCGGCGATGAGCCGACCAGGACGGTGTCGTCCAGATGCAGGAAGAACATGTAGGGCGAGGGGTTGATGTAGCGCATGGCCCGGTACAGCCGCCAGGGGTCGGGCGTGTGCTCGCAGGTGAACAGCTGGGAAAGGACCGCCTGGATGATGTCGCCGGCGCGGATATGCTCCTTGAGGGCGGTGACCCGGCGGCGGAAGTCATCCTCGGTGATGGTCGGCGTGAGCAGCGCGGTGCCGTTGGGCGGGCCGGCCGGCCGCCGCACCCGGGGTGCGGCGATTTTCTCCAGGACCCGATCGAGCCGGGAGCCGGCGTCAGCCCAGGCCTTCTCGGGATTGTCACGCGGGAAGGTGATCGCTACGAGCAGCAGAGTGTGCCGGGCGTTGTCGAAGATGAGGACCTCGCCGGGGATCATGAAGCAGGCGAGTGGCTTGTCCGCCGGCCAGCGGTGGGGGATCTGCTCCAGGAACGAGACCATCTCGTAGTTGACATGCCCTACGAGCCCGCCCCAGAACCGGGGCAGGTTGAACAGGTCGGCCGGCCGAAAGGGCGCAAGGAGCGCCTTCAGCACCTGAAGGGGCTTGCCGCCGTGGGGGATCCGGCGGATGGCGCCGTTCTGCTCGACGTCGACACGGTCCGCGAAGACCCGTGCGATCAGGTGCGAGGAGAAGCCAAGAAAGCTGTAGCGCCCCCAGCGCTCGCCGCCCTCGACGCTTTCCAAAAAGAAGATCGGGCCTTTGTCCTGGTAGAACCGGCCGAAGAGGGAGACCGGCGTGTGGGTGTCGGCCAGGATCTGGACGCAGACCGGAACTACGTCGTAGCTTTCGGCCAGCTTTAAAAACTTAGTCTTGTCAGGGAAGCGGCTGAGAATCATAAACCCTCCAACGTTCAGTAACGGTCTTGTTTCATTATACGCGACACACCACAACAAAAAAGGCTGTGGGGGGTTCGGCCCACAGCCTTTTTTCAAAATGAAAAAGGACCGCAGGCCTTCGGAGTTGCCCACGATCCTTTGGATGACTTGTTTCCGGTCGAGCAGGCTACTCCGCGGGAGTCACCTGCCAGCACCACTGTCCGGTGTTCTTCGATGGATTAATTTGAAATGCGTTCGGCGTCATCATTCATCATTTCCAATGTTGACCTTTACTCTACCCAGTTTAAAAATTCTGTCAAGGGTTTTTTTTGTCCTTAATTTGCAGAGTATCTTTCGCCTTTTGCGGAACAACTGCCGCAGGTGAGGCAGGCGGCAGAGATCCGACGGCGCTTGACTGCGGCATTTTCGACACTATCTGTAGAATAGTGGGAGGTAACCCCACGCACGAAGGGAGGTTTGCCATGAGCGATATCAAATGGGAGAAAGACTTTCACAAGGCGGTCGAATCGGCCGAGAGAACCCACAAGCCACTATTTCAAGACTTCTGGTTTGACGGTTGACTCGGCTGTAAAGCCATGGATACGGGTCCGTATTCAGATGAAAAGGTTAAAGCGTATATAGAAAAGGAATTTGTCCCGGTGAAGAGCCAGTGCTTCTGGGATAAGCGAACCGAGCTCATGAAACAGTTCGACATCGCCTGGACCCCGACCCTGCTGGTGCATGACGCGACGGGCAAGGAGCACCACCGCGTTGTGGGCTTCGTCCCAACAAATGACTTTCTGGCGCATCTGAAGCTTGGCAAGGCAAAAATGTTTTTCAACCGGTTCCGGTTTGCCGATGCCGTCGAGGGTTTTACGACCCTCATCGAACAGCATCCGGACGCCGGGGCAGTCCCTGAGGCGATTTTTTTCCAGGGGGTTGCCACCTACTGGAAAAGCCACGACCCCAAGGGCCTGCGCCGGGCTTACGACACCCTCGCCGCCCGCTTTCCACAAAACGAATGGGCCCGGCGGGCGCAGCCTTACAAGCAGATCCCACTTTGAGGAGGCGAAACATGATGGATATCAACGAAAAAGCAAAACGCTGCTGTACCCGCGAGCATGTCCGTCTGGTGGCGCAGCTCGACGCCTGTGATACCAATCCCAGGAGTGCAAGTGATCGTCGCCGCTGCTATCGGGCCGCTGCCAAGAGCACGGGGCGGAGGTCCAGAAAATGCATCATCGGCGGATAGTGCTGATTTGAAACAAAGCAACCCCAGGGGCAGGAGCTTCGTTCTGCCCCTGGTCATGTCTGCCGATTCTCTCCTCAGTGGAAAATTCGAAATACGGGAAGCGGTTTCACAACCGCGGATCATGCCCAAGGGCAAGGCGCAGGCCGATTCGAACGCGCAGCAACCACCGCAGGATGTGAGCATTGCGAGAGGCCGGCAATCCCGCCATGGCGGGACCACCGGGTGTCGGGCGGGGTTATGGAACCACTTCTATGGGCGTTTTGGGTATGGGATGACCAATACGGGACAGGATGCGTGGTTGATGACGTGCTCGGTAATCGTGCCGGTCACAAAGTCCTTGATGTTGTTCCTGCCGTCGGTGCAGATGACGATCAGATCAATGCCAAGCTTTTCAGCCTCCTCCACAATGACCTTGTCCGGCTTGCCTTCGCGCAGCACATAATCGACCTGGATATCCTCGGCATGCAGTTTGCTGATTTCGGCCTTCATCTCTTCGCGTGACTCGACGGCGATCCGCCGGTACTTTTCTTTGAGGCCGTCAAAACTGACCCGAAGCATTTCCCGCTCCTGTTGACCCATAAACTCCGGGTGGGCATTCAGTACCGTGATTTTCGAATTGAACTGGTGGGCAATTTGAACCGCCTTGTTCAAGGCGACGAAGGCTCGTTCCTTCAAGTCGGTTGGACACAGAATATGCCTGAACATGCCGCACCTCTGAATCGGGTGGTTAGGTATTTTGGTGTTTGGGTGTCATGCTATAGGGTGGCCGGTCATTGATATATCCCAAGGGCGTCCGTCCAAACACCCAAACACCTCCGACAATCGTATGAACCGCCACCCCATTGCCCTATCGCCCCTAACTCGCCATTTCCACTTCTATCAATAGCATATAGCAGCTTGTCAAAAAAGTAACTATCCCTTTTGCGTTGAAAAGACCTTTCTGATATAGGACAGGCTGCTATTGTGAGGCTGCCGCAGTGCCTTGCCAGTAATCGCTTGAGGTCCTGCGCACCTTGATCGAAATGCAATGCATACGGCAGGTTTTGACCAGGAGCAACGGCATGAATATTATCAGGTTTCTAAAACCCGGGGTATTGGTTGCCACGATTGCCATAGCAAGCTGCGCCGCGCAGTCGCCCTCAGGCGCCTCCCCCCCGGCTGCCGTGGTATCGACGTTGACGGCAAACTCTAAAGTTGCCGCCGATGCAGATTGTCAAGAGCCGATCCCTGAGTTGTTCGACAGAGTGTCGGGCGCTGTCGTTTCCATCTCGGCGGTGGAGATTGACCGTTTTGAGACTGAAAACGGAATAAGAACTGTTGTCGGCTCCGGGTTTATCGTTAGCGAGGATGGTCTTGTACTGACAAACTCGCATGTGGTTTTTGGCGGTCAGGCGATTACCGTCACCATGGATGATGGTCGCAGGGTCAACCCGACGCTTTTAGGGGCAGATCCGATCTATGATTTAGCGGTCCTGCGCATTCCAGGGATTCGCACGAAAATCCCCACGGCTCGGCTGGGCGACTCCGATTTGGTCCGGATCGGCGAGGACGTTATAGCGATCGGCAACCCGCTCGCCCTGGAACAGACCCTCACCCGTGGTGTCGTTTCAGGGCTCAATCGGTTTGTGGCGGATTCCCCTTTCAGTCTGTCGCTTCCGCTCATTCAGACCGATGCGCCGATCAATCCAGGAAACTCGGGGGGGCCTCTTTTCAATCGCTGTGGAGAAGCGATCGGCATCACCACCTTGATGGTGTCCGATGCCCAGAATATCGGCTTTGCCGTTCCCATCAATATCGCCAAACAGGTCATCCCGCAACTCGTGGAACACGGCCGAATCATCCGCCCATGGTTTGGTATCAGTGTCAAGCCCATCAGCAAAAAGGACGTGAACCTCATCAATATACCACTCGTTGACGGCCTGCTGGTTGAAAAAGTCGACACCGGAAGTCCGGCGCAGCAAGCCGGCATACGTGGAGGCAATCTGCTCGTCACAATTGCCGGAGAGCAGCTTTTGCTCGGCGGAGATATCGTTACCGAGATGAACGGACAGTCCCCCAACGATTCAAAGCGGTTTGCCGAAATGGTCAAATCACTCAACGTGGGGGACACAGTTCGGTTGACTCTCTACAGAGAAAAGCACGTACACCAGGTGATGTTCACGTTGTCCGAGCGCCCCTTGCTCCCGGGCGATTTGCGCCCCAGTGATTCCAACACGCTTCTGCGGGTGCGCAACGGCTCGAATCACCCATGAGCGGTATTGAAAAAGGGTGTTTGAAAACAAACATCAGGCCGTCAGCCAAGGCGTACGGCCTTTTGAAAAGCGCAGCATATGCCTTGATATGTGAGCATTTACAAAAGCCGTACAACGCAGGATCACGGCCAGAGGCGCCGTTTTCGACAGCCTGTTAGAGTTTACTGCCTAAATCCGCGATACCGTCCCCGATGTCTTTAAACCACTTATTGACTTCTTCGGTGCCTGCTTTTACGCCTTTCGCAGTGCCTTTCCCAACCTTTTTGACCGCTTCTACGGAAGCCTGCACGCCTGCGGATAGCTGGTTGCCAGACCACTTGGCCGCACCCTCCAGACTTTCACCGGCTTTCTTGAGTGCGTGGCTCGAATCCTTGCCCGCCTTCTTGGACTCGTCCGCAGTCTTGTGCCAGGCTTCGGCGAGTTCATGATCCACCTTGCCATAGGTTTTCTTCAACTCATCGCCCGACTTAACGGTACCTTTTTTGACGCCTTGCGCGAGCTCGCTCAGTTCGTCACCGGCCTTCTTCACGCCCGCTTTGGTGTCCGCGGCGACGCTGCCCGCCTCCTTCTTTACATAATCTGCTGCCTTGCCGATCTGTTCGGCCGCCTTGTTCATGTCTTTCTTGACAAAGGATTCGTGGGCAGCCGCCATCGACTTGTCGGGTTCGCCCGTGAAATCGGCCGGCGAGGTCTGTGCGTAAACCACCGGGATGCTGGCTACCAAAGAAGTAATGATGAGCAGACTCAAAACTGTAAGGACTGTCGTTCGCATTTGAATTTTCCTCCTTTTTTTTCTGATGCAGGCGAGCAGTTCGGATGTCGCACTGCATTCTCTTCTTATTTAACCGGTAATCTGAGACGTTGCCCCATTCTTGTCAAGGGGAGGATGATGATAGGTTTTTTCTGAGCAAGAGGTGGAAGCAGTGGTCTCGCTCGGATAAAGCACGGTTCGACAAGGGCGATGACCATGCAGTGGGCTTGATCAAGAAGCTACGAGGAGGGTTGTAGCCTGGCCGTGCCCTATCACACTCAAGAAGATTCCAGCGATCAGCATTTGAACGGAAGCGCCCATCAGTGGATGGACGTCCACTTTGACGTACTTCGAGTATAGCGATCCCACTGACCAGAAAAAAACCGCCCCCAACACCCCCAATACTCCTTTGAGGTCGTCAGGGTCGCTCACGTATTTGATGTCCTCTCCAAAAATCAGACATACCCCGGCCAGGCCCATGAACAGGCCGGTCAGGATGGTCGCATTCAGCTTCGGGCCCTTGGGCAATAGAGATTCCAAGCCAACCATTAAAAACGGTACAGTGGTGAGCAAGAGCGCGGTCAATCCGCTCGGAATCCATCTCAGATCTCAGTCCTATGAAACCCGGCCTCTTTGCTGCAGGGAAATCGCATGCCCCATCCAGCCCGCCGGCTGCTCCAGGCCCAGCAAATGGACTATCGTCGGCGCAATATCCATGATACCGACCTGCCCGCTGATCTCACGACCTTTCGGGATCCCCGGCCCGTACATCATCAGGGGGATGGTCATGTCTTCTTCTTGATCACTATGATGGGTGTTGTCGTGCCCCCCGTGATCGCTGGTGACGATTACCACCGTATCCTCGGGGAGAACACGGCAGATCGCCTGGATACAGCGGTCGGCATTGCTGATCGCTGCGATATAAGGATCCGACATCCAGCCGTAGCGATGCCCGGTCTTGTCGGTATTCTGCATGTAGACAAACGAAAAAGCCCACGGATGCGACTGAAGCCAGGAGCGTGCGAGGGCAGACACCTCACGGTCGGATTGCCCGCCGTCATCCGGAACATCTTCGAGAAAACAGGAAGCTGCAAGGACCCCCGGGCGTGAGAGGTCGCGCAGTTGCTCCCAGTTGTAAAAGGCCGCTGCTGACAGACCCTGCTGGTGAATTACATCAAAAAGACCGGGAATCGGCTTCGGCAAAGGTTGCCAGACATTGTCCCGAATCCCGTGTATCTCAGGGGGGGTGCTATAAAAAAGAGAGGTGATACAGGGCAGGGTCGTTGTCGGCATGACGGACCTGGCATGAAAAGTATAGGCCCCTCGGGCGGGTACCTCATCTAAAAAGGGGGTATCGGCCAGACGCAACCCATCGGGTCGCATACCATCCACGAGAAAAACGATTGCATTTTTTACGGATTTGTTGACGGAAAGCATGTTTATCAGCACCCCTCCTTAATTAAAGATAGCAACGATCCACTGTCTCAGCGCTTTCGGGTTCTGTTCATGGGCGCAGCCCATCGGTTTCTGGGTCATAGCGTCGTACCGACGCTTTGTTCTTCGCCTATAACCCAATCTTGACTATTTTCTCACATTCACCTAAATCATTGCAATGATAGTCTGCAAATGATGCACTCCGCCGGTTTAGGAAGCAATCGTTTATGACTGGAAGTGGTTCCATAACCTCGGATAACACCCGCGGGCAAGTCACAGACCGATTCGACCGCGCAGCCGCCACGGCAGGTTGTGAGCATTGCGAGAGGCCTGCAACGCCGCCGTTGGGCGTCAGACGGGGTTATGAAACCACTTCCAAGCACCTCCACCGAGTATTCAGCGCGCCAGCCTTGTTGGCAAGTAACATGAGAACAGATCTTTCAATTGAATGCCACCGACAAGGTTGGTGGCAGTTCACTAAACGAAGGAGGAGGAAGGCAGATGAAAAAAAAGAGTATGATTTCGTTGGCCATACTGCTCGCATGGTCGCTGATCATCGTCTGGGGCGCGGCAAGCCCGGTCGCAGCGGCGGACGGCAAAACACTCCGGCTGATCACGTTTCCGGGCTACGCCCCGCCGGAACTGATCAAGAAATTCCAGCAGGAAACTGGAATCACAGTCGAGGTCACCGACTCCAGCAACGAGGACATGATCGCCAAGCTGCGCGCCACCCGGGGCGGTGGTTTCGATCTGGCCCAGCCGAGCCAGGACCGGATCGTCGCCGTGACCCAGCAGTTCCATCTCTACCAGCCGATCGACCTGAAAAAGGTCAATACGAACCAGATTGATCCTGTTCTGCTGGCTTCCGTCAAGAAAAACGCCTCCACCGGCGGAAAACTCTACGCTATTCCCCACGTGTTCGGCAGTTCGGGACTCATCGTAAACAGAAAAATGGCGCCCGACGCCAAGGACTGGACCGATCTGCTGAATCCCAAATACAAAGACCGGGTCTCCTACCGGATGAAGCGGCCGATCCTTTGTGCCGTCGCCTTCGGCCTCGGAGATAATCCTTTCGCCAAGTACAACGACAAGGCGGCCTATCAGAAACTCCTGGACAAAGTCGCCGCCGCGCTGATCAAGGCAAAACCGATCGTCCGCAATTACTGGGAAAACGGGGATGCCCTGGTGCAGTCGATCCGTTCCGGGGAGGTCTGGGTGGCCGAGGGCTGGGAGCAGGCCGGCTGGAAGCTCCATGAGGAGAACAAGGACATCGACTGGGTGGGGCCGAAGAGCGGGGCATTGGCCTGGATCGACACGTTCGCCATTCCCTCTAAGTCCGAAAATCTCGAAGGGGCCTATAAATGGATCAATTTTTCCTTGAAGCCGGAGAACGCGGCCGTCTTCACGAACAAGGAGAAATACGCCACCGCGTCCAAGGACGCCGTTAAATATCTCGACGAAAGCATCAAGGCGAACTTCACGCGCTGCTATACGCCGGAAGTTATGAAGAAGATGAACTGGTATCCCACGGTGCCCGCGGGTCTGGAAGAGATGGAGGGCAAAGTGATGGACAAGATCCGGGCGGCGAAATAGCCCGCCGGCAGACGCCGTGACGGCCATCGCCGTCACGGCGCCTTTTCCACGAAATTAGACTCCTCGCGGGCGGGAGGCCCATGCAGCTCGACCTTTCGGTACAGAATGTCGTAAAGAAATTCGGGGACGTCGCGGCGGTCAACGACGTTTCCTTCGATGTGGAGACGGGAAAGTTCTTTTCCATCCTGGGACCCTCCGGCTGCGGCAAGACGACCCTGCTGCGCATGGTGGCCGGCTTCTATGAGCCGAGCTGCGGCAGCATCCGCATCCGAGGCGAAGAGATGGCGGGCGTCGAACCGAACCGGCGGCCCGTCAACATGGTCTTCCAGCAGCTCGCCCTCTTCCCCATGATGAACATTGCGGAGAACATCGCCTTCGGTCTGAAGAGGCGCGGCGTCAGGGGCGGCGAGCTCCGGAAGCGGGTGGAAGAGATCCTGGAAAGAGTCGGCCTTCCCGGATACGGGGAAAAGAAGGTCAGCCAGATCTCCGGCGGGCAGAAACAGCGGGTTGCCCTGGCCCGGTGCCTGGTCCTTCAGCCGGTGGTGCTGCTTCTCGACGAACCCTTGGGCGCCCTCGATTTGAAGCTGCGGGAGCAGATGAAAGTGGAGCTTAAGAAGCTCCAGCAGCAGGTCGGGACGACCTTCGTCTACATCACCCACGATCAGTCGGAGGCGATGGTCATGTCCGATCGCGTGGCCGTCATGCGGGACGGACGCTTCGAGCAGATGGACACCCCCCAGAACATCTACAACCGCCCGGCCACGCCCTTCGTGGCCCAGTTCGTGGGAAACAACAACCGTTTCCTCGGCCGCCTGCGCCGGGAGGCGGATGGATGCGCCTTCGTCGAAAGCGGGGACCGGAACCGCTATTACATCCTCCCACCGGAAAATGCGTGCAGCGAGGGCCGGGTGGAGATGTACGTCCGCCCGGAAGCCATGATGATCAACCCGGAGGGACGCTTGTCCGCTCTCAACCGGATCGCTGTGGAGGTCAAGACGGTCCTTTTCGACGCCGCGAACAGCCGGCTCATCGTGACGCCGGAGAATTCCGTCAGGGAACTCATCGTCGCCCTGCCCCAGAACCGGCAATACGACGACATCCGGGTCGGGGACCGGATCGGGATCGGCTGGGACCCTGCCTCGGCGTTCTGTTTCTGCGTGTCGGAAAGCGAGGCCGGTGATGAATCCTAAGGGAAGCGGGATCCGCTGGGTGTTTCTGCTCTTCTTCACTCCGGTCGCCCTCTGGCTTCTGCTTCTGCTGGTTCTGCCCCATGTCGAGCTGCTCCGGATGTCCTTCCTGAAGGGCGAATCCGGCGCTGGAATGGGCGTCACCTGGGACAACTACCTCGGGTTCTTCCATGAGCCGATCTACTGGGCCACCTTCGTCCGCACCGCTCTCTACTCCGTGGTTGTGACCTTGATCGTGCTCACCGTTGCGCTCCCCATCGCCTTTTACACGACAAAGATCGCCGGGGTGAAGGTCCAGGGCTTTCTTCTGGTCCTGCTGCTGCTCCCCTTCTGGGTCAGCGAGCTCATCCGTGTCTATGGCTGGATGATCATCCTCCGGGAAAGCGGAGTTCTCAGCAGTCTCATGCTCTACCTGGGGCTGTGGAAGCAACCGGTGGAGCTCCTCTACAACGACGTCGTCATGATCATGGGGCTCGTCTATACAACGCTCCTTTTCATGATCGTGCCGGTTATCGGCGTCATGGAGAGCCTCGACGACTCCCTGATCGAGGCCGCCTACGACTTGGGCGCCAACAAGATCACCATCTGGCGGAAGATCATTATCCCGTATGCGATGCCTGGAATCATGTCGGGGAGCATCGTCGTCTTCATGATTGTCCTCGGGAGCTACCTGACGCCGAAGCTGATGGGGGGAAGAACTCCCTGTGGTTCACCGAACAGATCTACAACCAGTTCATCACTTATTTTAACTGGAACCAGGGATCCGCCTTCGGGTTTCTCCTGCTGCTCCTCTCGTCGGGGATCATCTGGATAGCCCTCAAGCTGACGCGCCAGAAACTCAGTGATGTCTTGAAATGATACGATCCTTGCCTCGTTCCGGCCTCTACCGGTGGAGCTTCCGCCTCTACGTCATTTTCTATTTCTTCTTCCTGTTCGCGCCGCTTCTGGTGACCTGCGTTCTGGCCTTCAACGATTCCATGTTCCCCTCCCTGCCCTGGAAGGGCTTCACCCTGGACTGGTTTTTCAGCGACGGGCCCCAGAAAATTGGTTTCTTCCACGACCAGAAGAACCTGCGCAGCATCTTCGTCTCCCTGAAGGTGGCCTTCAGCGTCACCATGCTGTCCACGCTCCTGGGGACCTGCGCGGCCTTTCTGTTCGAGCAGGAGGAGTTCCGCTTCAAGAACGCCATGTATTTCCTCATGCTGGCGCCCATGGTGATCCCGGGCGTCATCCTGGGCATCTCGATCCTGATGTTTACCAACACCCTCGGCCTATTTTTCGAGAACGTGATCGGATGGGATGTGAAGCTGCTCCGGCCCGGTTACTGGCTCATCGTCTTAGGCCAGGCCTCCTTTATCTCCACCTTCGTGGCGCTCGTCGTGATCGCCCGGTTGCGGAAGTTCGACCGTACCCTGGAAGAGGCGGCCATGAACCTCGGCGCGAGCCGCATCGAGGCGATCTGGTATATCACGCTGCGCTACCTCAGGCCCGCCCTCATCGGCAGCGCCGCCGTCGCCTTTCTGATGTCGTTTGAGAATTTCAACACCACCCTCTTTCTCGTCGGGTCCGAATCGACCATCCCGATCACGCTTTACCTGCAGGTTCGGGACGGCTCGACACCGGTAATCAACGCCATATCCTTCATCTTGATCCTGGTCTCGTCCGTCATCGCCCTGGTCCACCTTTTCATCGCCAGGAAAGAGACGGCGTGAAACGCCTGCCCCGGAGCAGCGACGGATGATTGAAGAACGTATCAACGCAAATGGAAATCTAACCCGGATTTAGTTCTGAGGCGTCTGCCAGAGGGCGATCCAAAGACCGCCGGCAACGCAGACCAGCGAGAGCAGGACTACCCCGGTGATTTTTTCGGAAAGGAACACGGCCCCCAATAACGTCGCCGTGATGGGACTGAGTGCCAGAAATACAGTTACATTTGTAGGTGTGGTATGATTGAGCGCCCATAGCCACAGGTAATACCCGACCCCGCTCGCGATCCCGATAAAGCCAACCGCACCCCAGCCACCGGCCGTGAAATGCGGGACGGCGCTGAAGAAACCCTCTCTGGCGGCAAACACGCCCAGAAAAATAATCGAAGCGAGCATCGCCAAGCCGCTCAGCGGCAGGGTCGGATATTTCCGCAGGTAGGGCCGGTAGAGAACACTGCAGGCGGCACCACCGGTGGCACTCGCCAAGACAGCCAGTTCGCCGACCCATCCCTGGCCGAGCGCAGACGGCTGAAAAGCGTTTTCCCCCAGCGCAAGCCCCACCCCCGCGACGCTTAAAAGTACGCCAAGGCATTTCGCCCAGGTGATCCGCTCGCGGCCGAGGGCGGCCGAAAAGATCATGGTCAGCAGCGGGAATGCTGAAAAAATGAGCGCCGCGCGAGCCGATGAAATGTATTGCAGCGCAAAGTTCAGCAGACAGACAACTACTCCGAATTGCAGGGTACCGAGAAGCCCGATGGGAAGCAGGTCGCGGGGTTCGAAGCGCAGCTGCCGCGCCCACAGAATCGGCGGCAGCAGGCAGCAGAAGCCGATGGTGTAGCGCAGCAGGGCCAGTGAGACCGGACTGCTCTGGTAGATCACAAAGCGGGTGGCCACAATCGCCGATCCAACCAAGATGCCGTTCACCATCGCCGCTGCGGTGGGCAACAGCCTGTTCATTTCTCTCCTCGAGAGAGCATGATGGACTCGTAAAAAGTCATCAGAGCATGCGCTCCCAGGTTTCCGAGATCAAGTCATGCCCGAAACTGTGATGAGGTGCGCTCTCAATCAGTTCGAACCCGGCTCGTTCGTATATTTTGCGGGCGGTTACCAGGATGCTGTTGGTCCACAGTGTGATTTTTTTATAGCCTGCCTGGGCGGCGAACCGCAGGCATTCATTCACCAGCTGGGTGCCGATTCCAATGCCGCGGGCTTTCGGGTCGACCAGCAGCAGACGCAGCTTGGCGACCCGCTTCGACTTCTTCACCAGGAACACCGATCCGACGTTTTCACCCTCCCGCTCGGCGATCCAGCAACGCTCGCGTCTGGAGTCATAGTGTCGAATGAACCTGGCGACAACGTCCGCGACCAGGGCTTCGAAATGCGCATCCCAACCGTACTCCTCGGCATAAAGCATCCCGTGGCGCTGGACCACCCATCCCATGTCGCCCGGTTGATGCGGGCGCAAAAGGAAAGGCGCCATGGGCCGAGTCTCCGAACCCATCAGGCGTTCGATAATGTGCATGGCCGCAACCAGACGTTTTTGATCCTCCACCCGCATCTTGTTTAGCATTGCTTCGATGTCATTTTTGGAGTGCGAATTGAGAAAAGCAAAGGCCTGTTGCCCCTGGGCGGTCAGCCGCAGAACATTCTGGCGCCGGTCCGTTTCGGATGCCTGCTTGTCGATCAGGCCGCGCTTTTTTAACCCCCGCAGGATACGACTGAGATACCCGGCGTCCAGACTCAACTCCCTGCGCAGCCCTGTCGCCGTCGTCTCTTCACGGTGCGCGAGCTCGTAGATCACCCGGGCCTCGGTGAGGGTGAACGGGCTTTTCAGGTACTCCTCGGTCAGGACGCCGATGCGCTGGGTGTAGAATCTGTTGAATCCGCGCACCGCGTCTACCGGCAGGCAAAAGTCGCTCTGAGTCACCATGCACCCCCTGTTTATTGTTGACATATACAAATAAATACTTGCTTTTGTCAAGTTTTAGGTGCGAAATGAACCCGCGTTGGTTTTTTTTGGGTTGAATTTGCCCTCTGCTCCTGCTTCCAAGGCGTTCAGCATAAAGAGGCTTCATCAAGTTCAAAAGAAACGCTTTCTAATGGCCGGCCAGGAACGCGGTTTTTTCAAAAACATTTCATTTTCACCTTGGCCATATCATGTGCTAAAATCAAAAATTATCCGCTCCTGCATAGAAGTGATTTCAAAACCTCGGATCACGCCCGAGGGCAAGGCGCAGGCCGATTCGAAAGCGCAGCAACCCCGACGGCGGGTTGTGAGCACTT
This sequence comes from uncultured delta proteobacterium, assembly GCA_963785045.1. GTDB lineage: Bacteria > Desulfobacterota > Desulfobacteria > Desulfobacterales > SpSt-501 > SpSt-501. The sequence continues at coordinate 466,474 of CAWAUC010000005.1, forward strand.
CGAGAGGCCTGCAACGCCGCCATCGGACGTCAGGCGGGGTTATGAAACCACTTCTAAGCACCCCCAAAAAAAAACGAGGAAATGATGACTGAAAGCGAGATAGATATCTTGCGCCGCCAGGTGGAGGGCCTCAAGGCCGAGGTTGCCAGACTTCAGAAAGTCGAGAGCGAGGCCCATTATCAAAGCTTATTTGAAAACAATCACGCCGTTATGCTTCTTATAGATCCAGAGACCGCCGCCATCAAAGATGCAAATCCAGCTGCGTGCGCGTACTATGGCTGGAGTTTAGAGGAGCTTAAAAAGCTCAGAATTGACGAGATCAACACACTGGCGACCCCAGAAGTTTTTGCCCGAATGCACGCGGCCCGCCTCGAAGAGCGCAAGAACTTTTTCTTTAAGCACCGCCGAGCCGACGGGAGTATCCGTGATGTGGAAGTATACAGCGGGCCGCTGACGGTGAAGGGAAAAACCCTTCTTTATTCGATCATTCACGACATCACCGAGCGCCGGCAGGCCGAAGAGGCGCTTCGGCAGAACGAACAGGCGGCCCACCAGCTGGCGAAGGAAAAGGCCGCGATAGCCCAAATTGGACGCGTTATCAGCTCAAGCTTAAATATCGAAGATGTCTACGAGCGGTTTGCCGCCGAGGTGAGAAAAATCATTTCATTTGATCGCATCGCCATCAATTTGGTCGATTTCAACACGAAGACGGTTTCCACGCAGTACGCCCTGGGGCATTCGGTTGAAGGCAGGACGGCGGACTCGGAGTACCCTCTCGCCGGGACTGCAACTGCAAAGGTGGTGGCATCCGGCTGCGGCTTCGTGATACCCACCCTGCTTGATGAGGAGGTCGAGCGCCTTCTCCCGGGGCTTACCCGGCTGCGGGCAGCCGGGATGAAATCTTCGCTCCTGGCCCCTCTTACCTCAAAAGGACAAGCTTTTGGCGCGTTGGTGATCATGTCTACCGAAGAACATAAATACTCGGATCGGGACCTCGCAGTCGCTCAAAACGTAGCGGCTCAGATCAGCGGTGCCATTGCCAACGCGCGGCTGCTCAAGGAACGCAAACGGGCCGAAGAGGCGCTCAAGGAAGGGGAAGAGAAGTTCAGGCTTGCATTCCAAACCAGCCCGGACGCGATTAACCTTAACAGGCTTTCGGACGGTATGTTTGTGGACATAAATGAGGGCTTCACACGGTTAACAGGATACACCCGCGAGGAGGCCATTGGAAAAACCTCTATCGAACTGGACATTTGGGAGGATCCAAAAGACAGAGAGCGCTTGGCTAAGCTCTTGATGACCGACGGGGTTGCTGAAAATTTGGAGGCCAGATTCCGGCGAAAGGATAGACGCGTCGGTTTTGGACTCATGTCGGCCCGCATTTTAAAAATAAACCAGGAAGAGCTCATACTCTCAATAACTCGTAATATCACCGATCGAAAGCTCGCAGAGCAACAACGGGCGGAGTTGGAAATCCGACTGCGCCAGGCTCAGAAGATGGAAGCCATAGGAACGTTAGCAGGTGGAATCGCCCACGATTTTAACAATATCTTATCGGCCATAATCGGCTATAGCGAGCTTGCCATGCTCAACCCGGGCGCAGAGAGCTGCACAAGGGAACTAAAAGAAGTTCTGCGAGCAGCAACCAGGGCCAAAGACCTTGTCAAACAAATTCTATCCTTCAGCCGGCAGAGTGATGAAGGAAGAATGCCTGTCAGGGTTGCCATCGTTGTCATGGAAGCCCTTAAATTTTTGCGAGCCACCATTCCCACAACGGTCGAGATCCAGAGCCGAATCGATGAAAAATCCGGCGCTGTTTTAGCCAATCCGGCTGAGTTGCATCAAATCATCATGAATCTTTGCACAAACGCAGTTCATGCGATTGGCCCTAATACGGGTCTTCTGAAAGTTACGGTTGACGGTGTAACCATAGATCCCGGTCCGAAAAATGACTTAATTGATTTAGTGATCGGGTCATACATCCGCATTTCAGTCGGAGATACCGGACACGGAATGGAGCCTGCTGTTATAAAGCGAATTTTCGAACCGTATTTCACAACGAAAGATAAGGGAGTCGGCACCGGTTTGGGACTCGCAGTCGTTCACGGTATCGTCAAGAAATATGGGGGGGCAATTAAAGTTGAAAGCGATCCGGGCAAAGGAACCACTTTTTATATTTACCTGCCGGAGGTAACTGTCATGACTCCAGCCATGACCGAGCAAACAGCTCTTTTCGTGGGGGGCTCTGAACGAATTCTATTTGTAGATGACGAAAAAATGTTAGTAGATATCGGCAAACAAGCCCTTGAACGTTTGGGATACGAGGTGGTTGCCCGAACCAGTTCGATTGAAGCACTTGAGGTGTTCAGAGCCAGGCCCGATAGCTTTGATCTTGTCATTACTGATCAGACCATGCCGAATATGGCCGGTGATGAATTAGCCAAAGAACTGATTCGCATCAGGCCTGATATTCCAGTGATTATCTGCACCGGCTACAGCCAAACAATTGACCAGAGGATAGCTGCTGAGCGGGGAATCAAGGGTTTTGTTATGAAGCCGATATTGATCAGCGAAATAGCCATCGCGATCCGGAAAGCCTTGAACCACTTCTAATCCATTGTCCGTTTCGTTGTAGGAGCCCCTATGCCTGATCGAAAGCCTACACCTCAGCTGAGTCTTGCGCCCATGCGCCAATGGAAGCCGCCGAAGGATTGGATGCGCATCACCGCCATCGACGCGCATACCGGGGGTGAACCCTTCCGTGTCATCACGGGCGGTTTTCCGGACCTCTCCGGAGACACCATCCTGGCCAGGCGTCGCTGGGTGAAGGAGCGTTTCGACCACCTGCGCACTGCACTCATGTGGGAGCCGCGCGGCCACGCCGACATGTACGGCTGCATCGTCACCCCGCCGGTCACCCCCGGAGCCGACATCGGGGTCCTGTTCATGCACAACGAGGGCTACAGCACTATGTGCGGCCACGGGATCATCGCCATCACCAAGGTGGCCCTGGAAACCGGGCTCATTCCCATGCAAGCCCCTGAAACCAGGGTCCGCATCGACAGTCCTGCCGGCCTGATCACCGCCCATGCCCGGGTGTCCGGCGGCGCGGTCGAAAGCGTCCGCTTCCACAACGTGCCCGCCTTCGTGTTGGCCAAAGACGAAACAGTGGAAGTCCCGGGACTCGGACGGGTGCGCTACGACATCGCCTTCGGCGGTGCCTTCTATGCCTATGTCAACGCGCAAGACGCGGGCGTTCGCTGCATTCCGGAAGATTTCCGGCTGCTGATCGAAAAAGGCATGGCGATCAAGCGCGCCGTCATGGCGAGCCGGGAAATTCTCCACCCCTTCGAACCGGACCTGGGGTTTCTCTACGGGACCATATTCGTCGGCCCGCCGCAGGCAGCCGGCGCCCACAGCCGCAACGTCTGCATTTTCGCCGAGGGAGAGGTCGACCGATCGCCGACCGGCACGGGCGTGAGCGGCCGGCTGGCCATCCACTACGCCCGGGGGGATGTCGGAATCGGGGAGCCCATCGTGGTCGAGAGCATCATCGGCAGCCGCTTCAGCGGCCGCGTGATTGAAACCACCACTTTCGGCAGCTTTCCGGCCGTCATCCCGGAGGTCGAAGGCAGCGCCCACATCACCGGCCGCCAGGAATTGCTGATCGACCCGACGGACCCCTTGCGGAATGGCTTCATCTTGCGGTAGGTTCGAATTCCGCCCCATCAAGAGTCGATCTTGATCACCACCAGGGTGATGTCGTCCTGGTAGGGCATGCCCCGGCAGAAGCGTCCGATCTCGTCGAAGACGGCCGTCACCATGTCCTGAGCGCTGGCTGAGGCCTGCTGCCGAATGATGGCCTGGAAACGTTCTTTTCCAAAAAATTGGCCCTCGGGGTCGCAGGCCTCCCATATGCCGTCGGTGCCTAACGCCAGTATGGTCCCCGGGTGCAGCGCGGGCAGTGTTTGCTGAGTGAACCTGAAGTCCTGGTCCACCCCCAGCGGGGTACCGATTCCGACCAACTCTTCAAACCGGTCGCGCACCGGGCAATAGAGCAGCGCGGGTTCGTGGCCGGCCCGCACCCATCGGGCGCTGCGACCGTCCGGGTCGATTTCAATATAGAACAAGGTCATGAAGCTGCCGCTGTCGCCCATGTCCAACGCCAGGTCGTGGTTTGTTAAAGTGACGACGTGGGCAGGCTCTGTCGTTTGTGTTGCCCGCATGCGGAGGAAAGCCCGGGCGGTGGTCATGAGCAGGGCGGCGTCCACGCCGTGCCCGGAGATGTCGCCCACGACGACCCTCAGGGTGCCGGCGGGATATTCTGGACCGTAGAGGAAATCGAAATAGTCCCCCCCACCTCCTGACAGGGGTCGCTGCGGCCGGCGATGTCCAACCCCTTGATTTCCGGTGCTTTGGCAGGAATCAGGCTCTTCTGGACCTTGCCGGCCAACATCAAGGCCTTCTTCTGCTCGGTCAGATCCGCTACGAAGGCGGCATTTCCGATCTTGACACCCGTGGCATCCCGCAGCGTGTTGCCATGGATCAACACCGGGACCCGCCGACCGTCCTTGGCAACCAGTGCTCCCTCGAAAGTGCGGTAGTCCATGGCGAGCAGCCGCTCGCGGCTGCCGGTAAGGAACTGGCGCAATTCATCGGTGGCGAGATCGAGGGGGGTTTTGCCGAGGATCTCCTCCCGCCGGTAGCCCAGCATACGGCAGTAGGCGTCGTTCACTTCGACGATCCGCAGGCGGTCATCCATCAGGATGAAACCTTCTCCGGCGGTTTCCACGATGCGTCGGAATTTCTCCTCGCTTTTGCGAAGTTCCTCTTCGGCGAGTCGCCGCGGGGTAACATCCACTATGGTGCCTTCGTTGTATATCGTGCGACCCTGCTCGTCGCGTACCACGGATGTCTGGTCCTGCACCCAACGCACTTCTCCGCTGCGGGTCAGAATACGGTAGGATTGGGTGTAGTTCTCTACGTCCGCTTCGGCAAACTCACAGATCTCCTTCACGATACGGTCGCGGTCGTCCGGATGAACGATCTGCGCGAACGGGAGCCTGCCGTTCATCACATCTTCAACGGAATAACCGAACTGGCTAATATTGCTGGAAACGTAAACCGGAGCGGGATTTTTACCGGCTCGACGGCGGAAGAGCACGACCGGGCTTCGGGCGATGATCACCTCGGCCAGGCGCAGGGCCTCCTCGGTCGTGTCCCGCAGGCGGCATTCATGCGTAAGCGCCCGAGTCTGCTCGTCGCATCGCGCCTGAATCCCGCTGCAATCCATCCGCAGTTCCTTCAACTGCTGCCGGAGCTTCTTTGCCCGGCTTGCCTGCCGGCGCAGCCGGGCCAGTTCTTCGATCAATTCCGCCTTGGTTTTGCGCTCGTCAACACTCATGGGTAATGTCTTCAAAGAAAGTTATCCGCAAAGAAGGAAAGGAGGACTTCTGATGCATTTACCGGGAGTCGGACGAAGATGTCAACCGCCAAACCGGTATGGGCAGGCGCCATCAAATGGACTTTTCCCAGCCCTGTCCGAAATCCGCCAGCGGTCTGATCTCTTGCAAGCTAAAGGTCAGCGCCGCATAAATCATTTCGTCAAGATGCGGGGTGAATAGGGTTAGCGATACGCTTCAAAACATGTGATTTCATCAAGGCTCTTCCGTGACCGCGCTATAGTATCCGTTGCGGGATATCCCAAGGGCGACAAGGCAACCACCCGAACATCTTTCGGAACGCCCAGAACTGATTTCACGTCATCCTCGTTGAAAGCTCCTATCCAACATGTCCCAAGGCCAAGTTCATAGGCCTGAAGCAGCATGTAGGCAAAGGCGATCGAGAGGTCCACGGCATAGGTCGGATGACCGCAGGTCATCACAGCTTTGGATTCGGTGGCACATGCGGCGAAAACGACAGGCGCTTGGCCGATGAAAGATTGATTCATCGCTGCACGCGCGAGTTTTTTTTCGTTTCTGCGTTCTTTACGACGATAAATTTCCATTCCTGCCGGTTATTTGCCGAAGGTGAAAGCCTGCCGGCTTCTAATATTTTCTGAATTTTGTCGTTCTCGATTTCCAGGTCTTTGTAAGACCTGACGCTTCTCCTACCCTTTATCGCAGAAGACACATCCATGGACTCCCTCCCCCAAAAGGCCCCGGCGATCTACAGCAAGCAGCACTTCGAAAAAGGCTTACCAGCGGGTGTTGACACGGTAAAAATTCCCGTTTTGGTCCTGCAAAAGGCCGGCGCCGTCTTTATCGATATATCCACGCATGGTGTTCCCGTTTAGGTTTCGCATGACCGTATAGCCGTTGCTGTTGTCGATCGTGCCTTTGAATGTGTTCATCGAGTTGTAATCGAATTTTTTCTGCATCTCTATATCCCGACTGCCTGAGCCGCAATTAGTCGAGGCAGCATCCTGCTTGAACTGCCAGCGAGTATCCCAGGCGGACGCAAATCCGGCCCATAGGGCAATCATAGAGATCATCATCAGTCCTACAAGATACTTCGGGGTATTCATGTGAACCTCTGCCGAGGCGTGCGGGCTTCTTCATTCTACATCAGCCAAATGATAGACCCGAGGGTGTTCAACATCAAGCTTTTCCGAACTCTTTCTGTGCGACCTAAACACAGTTTTCAAACGCTGCCCGAGCGCAAGTTTCTTTTTGTCGTGACAGAACGCGGTATTTGCTGGATGCTATCCAGATCGTACCGTTTCCGATGCGCCAACCCCATGCGCGTTAGGGCTATAGCGGTGCAAGGACGGCCCCTTGGTAACCGTCAGGGTCCATGATGAACGCCTCAATTCCGAAGTCAGTGTTCGCAGCACAGCCGCCCAGGGCTAAGGCAAGCACCGCCACAGTAAGAAACACGAACGGGCACGAGCGCAAACGCATAGGGGGCATCCGAAAAAGGGGCAGCCGCCGGAGACGTTTCAAATAGGATTTTGTCCTGCGTCTCCTCGACAGCTCAGCTTACAGCCGCCATGCTTTAATCTCAATCGCATAAAACTTACCGGCGAGATTATCTGATAAAATAACTTCGCCAGCCCTGGATTTCAAGGTAGAGCCGGTTTTGGTTCCCGATCGATGAGATGGATGGGGAGGATTTTGGCAATGAAGCGCTGCAGGCACATTGTTCCTGCCCGTGCCATTTTTCTGTCTCGAACTGATCTCGTATGGACGATGGACGATGGCATCTCTGACTGACCGTCTAAATTAGCCAACAGACTGATGCTGGCTGAGCTCACTGTTGCAGACTGTCCAGATAACCCGCTCAGGCGATTCAAACCGAAATCGGGCAATTGTGTCGATTCAGCAATAGGGCCAGGCACCACCCGGGGGCATCCCTATGGATTCGATATTGCGCGCGGCAGATCCGATTTGGGGCTGCCTCACGGCCTTGATTTAAGCAATTCTGTGATTACATAGTGTCCATCCATAAACGGCGCCTTTCGGCCCATGCCGGCGTTCTCGCTCTTTGCGATCCTCGGCGTAGTCTCACTTTGCCTGCGGTTGCGAAATCGCTGCGGCCTTGGCCTGAACCGAAATCCACCATTTCTGGATGGGCACTACCTAACAGGGTGTAGAAAAGCAAGCATCGGGCCCTCAGCTAAGGCGCGTGGCGATTTGGAAAGCGCAGCATATGGGTTGATAAGTGAACATTTACAAGAGCCACGCAGCGCAGGATCACGGCCTGAGGAGCGGTTTTTCAACTGCCTGCTCATCGGTTACCATGGAAGGGGGGTGAAAATAATGACCGAAGCGGAAAAGCGAGTTATTGTCCCCATCATCAACATAAATCATACCAACGACGACACCGGATTGGAAATCAGGGTAGATCTTGCAGGAGCTTCAAAGGAAAGCATTGATCTTGAGGTGGGCAACAAGGGTTTCTGTTTGAAAGCCGAAGGTGAGGATTTCCGGTATGAGAATTGTTTTTTGCTTGCCCATGAGGTGTTGGGTGAAGAGGCGAAAGCAAAGTTTACCTCAGGATTGTTGACCATACATGTTCCTTTCAGGGATCGGTTGCACGGGCACAAAGTGACAATTGCTTAGCGATTTCTTTCGAGGAAATTTAACGGGCGGACACCCGCAATTGATTTTTGACAACAAGGGAGCTAACAGATAAAATTGAAGCATTGGTAGCCCCTGGATTTTTATTGTGAGCGGTGACGGGAAACAGGAGGAGATGAGAAAGATCGTCAAGAGCATTGCGAATGCAAAAAGCCCTTCTGAAGTCTGGCTTGCCGGGATCCGCGACTACGTGATGTCTGTTTTCAAGTGCGGGTCGCACTCCATCCACGGGCCGATGCACTGGCAAAGGGTCGAGGCCTTTGGCGTTAGTATCGCAGAAAGCAGTGGTGCCGACCTGACGGTGGTGCGCCTTTTCGCACTCCTTCACGATTCCTGCAGGCTGGACGACGGCGAGGACCCTGATCATGGCCCTCGAGCGGCCGAGATGCTCCACCGGATCGTGCCGGCCATCTTCGCGCTTGACCGGAACCGGCTCGAGCTGCTCAAGCAGGCCATCCTCCTTCATACGTCCGGTCGGACCACGGAGGATCCGACCATCGGCACGTGCTGGGATGCAGACCGGCTCGACATCGGTCGAGCCGGCCTTACCCCCGACGCACGCTACATGAGCACCGCCGCTGGGAAGGGAAGCGTCAGCATCGCTGATCCCCCACTTCTCAGTGCGGTAAAGTCGTGAGATTTCGCCTACCTCATTTCACCCCCAATTTTTTCATTGTAGCAGCATCGGCCTTCCCGGTTGCAGAAAGCCCGTTTGCCTTTTGGAACTTCATTAGAGCCGCATGCGTTTGTTTTCCCATCTTTCCGTCGACTGCAACCTTGTAGCCGTCTTTGTTCAGCGCTGTCTGGATTGCTTTGACCTGGCTGCTTGGGGCGGCTTTGGCTGCATAGGCATCCATGGCCGAGGCCGTCAGGAACATAAATGCACAAACAGCCACTACTGCATGCAGAAGCTTTTTACGCATACTTTATTCTCCTTTTATTAGGGGGTAACATCCGGGCAGAGGTTAATGCATAGGCCGGGAAGGTCAATAGGCGAGGCAATTCGTCCAGTGGAAGATGGGGCGGGTTTTCAGCTATGTTCCTTATTTAGTTCACCAGCCGACGCCTTGGCGAAGACTAGTGGGGGCGGCGGGAGTCGGAAGTGCAGCAGCTGCGGCAAAATCGGTTTGCCGCATGCACTTACCGACGATTCACCGACTTAATCCCCAGCCTGAAGCCTGCTGTCGGCCAGGGTATTCCATGCCAATTTTGCTTGCGATTAAGGATGAGTCCTGATAGCTATTTTGTATTTATTAGAGATGTTGCAATTAATGAATCTGCATCAGCGGCCGGCCCGGGCGAAAGCGTGGGGGGGAGTTCCGGCATATTTAGGATCCACCATGGTCGCCGGAGAATCCTGCCCGGGCGTCCATGCGAGAACAGTTGAAAGGGGGTGGAAAGGACAGCAGGCATTTAGGGCGATGCTTCACCTCAACCTGTAATCATTCATGCGACAAGGGGGATGCCATGTTCAAAAGATATACCATTCCGGCATTGGCGATTTTGGTCATGGCACTCGCCATGACTCTTTCTGCTTACCAACCTGCGACCGCCCAAACCATCAAGCTCACCTACAGCAACTTTTTTCCGCCGGCACACATTCAGAGCCAGCTTGCCGATGCCTGGTGCAAGGAGGTGAACAAGCGGACCAACGGCCGGGTGCAGATCGACTATTTCGCAGGCCAGACCCTGACCAAAGCCCAGCAGAACTATGACGGCGTCGTCAGCGGTCTGTCCGACATCGGGTTTTCCGTTCTGGCCTACACGCGCGGCCGGTTTCCGGTGATGGCCGCCGTGGACCTCCCACTGGGATACAAAAACGGCAAGGTGGCGACGACGGTGGTCAACGACGTCTATAATAAATTCATGCCCAAGGAGCTGCAGGACACCCAGGTCATGTACCTGCATGCCCACGGGCCGGGCTTGGTTTTCACCAAGGACAAGCCGGTCCGCAAGTTGGAAGACATGAAAGGTCTCAAGTTCCGGGCTCATGGCACCAGCGCCGAGGTGGTGGAAGCACTCGGCGGTACTCCGGTACCCAAGCCGATGCCGGAGACTTATGAAATGCTCCAAAAAGGGGTTGTCGACGGCGCCCTCTTTCCGCTCGAGTCTGCCAAAGGCTGGAAGCTTGGAGAAGTGACCAAGTACTGCACCCTCGATTATGCCGCGGCATACACCACAAGCTTCTACGTGGTCATGAACAAGACCAAATGGAACTCCCTTCCGCCCGAGATCCAGAAGATCATTTCCGAGATCAACAAGGAGTGGGTGGTCAAGCACGGACAGGCCTGGGATGACAGCGACGAAGTGGGCAAGCAGTTTTTTGAGAGCAAGGGCGGCAAGTTCATCAATCTCGATGCCAAGGAGATGGAACGCTGGAAAAAGGCCGTTACCCCCATCCTCGGTGCCTACGCGGAAAGCATGAAAAAGCAGGGATTCAACGGGCAGGAGATCGTCGACTTCACGGTGAGGCGAGTTGAGGAGCTGCAAAAATAGGAGACCTGTTTGAGGGAGGCGGTGCTTCAAACCGTTGAGCACCGCCTTTCGATTGCGGATGGGGAAGAAACGCAATGATGATAATCGGGAAGATCCTTCAATTCATCTCTGATGCGCTTCGGCTCATCGGACGGGGATGTCTCGTGGGCATGATGCTGCTGACCTGTGTGGATGTCATCGGCCGCAAATTCGGCTATCCCATCTTCGGCTCAGTCGAACTGGTGGGCTTCATGGCGACCCTGGCGGTGGCCTTCGCCCTGCCGTACACCCACCAGGTCAAGGCCCACATCGGCGTCGAAGTTTTGATCCAAACTCTCTCCCAGAAGACCCAGGCCGTCATCGAACTGTGCACTCACCTGGTGAGCCTGGCTCTGTTCAGCATCGTGACCTGGCAGATGTTTCTTTACGCCGACACGATCCACTCGTCCGGGACGGTGTCCATGAGCCTCGAGCTTCCCGAGCATGTCATCATCTATGTCGTGGCCGTGTGCTTTCTGATCTTCAGCCTGGTGATCGTCAAGGATATCGCTGTGAACGTCCAAAAGCTGAGAGCGACCCGATGAATCCCACAATGGTCGGAATTATCGGCATCGTCCTGATGGTGGCCATCTTCATGACCGGCATGCCGGTTGCTTACGTGATGGCCCTTGTGGGGTTTGCAGGCTTTGCAATGCTCGTCTCCTTTCAGGCGGGGCTGGCATTGCTCTCCCGCAACATCTATGAATCTTTCTCATCCTACGGACTGACCACGATCCCGCTCTTCATCCTCATGGGGCAGTTCGCTTTCAACAGCGGAATCAGCCGCCGCCTCTACGACACCGCCTACAAATTCATGGGCAGCACCCGCGGGGGGCTGGCCATGGCCACCGTGGTCGCGTGCACGGCCTTCGGGGCGGTCTGCGGCTCGAGCCCGGCTACGGCCGCCACCATGGCTACGGTCGGTCTGCCCGAAATGAAGCGCTACCGCTATGCCGACGAACTGGCCACCGGGTGCGTGGCCGCCGGCGGAGGTCTTGGCATGATCATGCCGCCATCGGTGGTGATGATCGTCTACGGGGTGTTGACGGAGCAGTCCATCGGCGCGCTTTTCGTGGCCGGCATCATCCCGGCTATCGTCATAACCGTTTTGTTCATCATCGCGATCTATGTCTGGTGTCGGTATGCGCCGAACCAGGGGCCCTGCGGCGAGAGGTTCACCCTGAAGCAGAAAGTGCGATCGCTGAACGGCATGGTGGACACCCTGGCCGTCTTCTTTCTCGTGATGGGGGGCATGTTCCTCGGGCTTTTCACCCCGAACGAAGCCGCCGGGGTCGGCGCCCTCGGCGTGCTCGCCGTCGCATTGATGCGTCGGCAGATGACTTGGAAAGGGTTTGTCAAGTCCCTCAACGAAACCTTGCGGACCTCTTGCATGGTGATGTTTCTGATCGCCGCCGCCGTGGTGTTCGGGAAATTCCTGGCCATTACCCGGATCCCTTTCAATATCGCCTCCTGGATCGGCGGGTTTCAGCTGCCACCCTTTCTAATCATGGCGGCCGTGATCATCGTCTACCTGTTGGGGGGATGCATCATGGACGCCTTGGCGCTGGTCATGCTGACGATTCCCATCTTTTTCCCGGTGGTCACCCAGCTGGGCTACGACCCCGTCTGGTTCGGCGTCATCATCGTTCTGGTGACTCAGATGGGCGTCATCACCCCGCCGGTGGGGATCAACGTCTACGTCGTCTATGGCGTGGCCGAGAGTGTGGTCGGCAAGATTCCGCTCGAGGCCATTTTCAAGGGGATCGTTCCCTTCCTGATAGCTGTCATCGCGGGGACGGTGCTGATGATGATCTTTCCGGAGATCATTCTCTATTTGCCCAACAAAATGTACTAGAACCTGAGTTGAGCGATACGTAATTTGGTTTTTGCGGCAGACCCCAGCGGTCCTGTATGCGAATCGACAGAATCGTTCAATACTTTGCGGAGGCTCCCAGTGAACATCGACCAGCCCTACTGGAACCCTGTCCTCGAGCAGTTGCCCTATGAGAAGCTTCGCCGGCTTCAGCTCCGCAAGTTCCGCACTATCTTCGCGTGGGCCTACGAGCGCTCCCGCTTTCACCGGTCGCTCTACGAACGGGCCGGGATCCGGCCCGAGGATATCCGCAGCCTTGAGGATATCCGACGCGTGCCCAAGGTGGAGAAGGCGATGATGCGCGACATCCAGCGCAAGGATCCGTTCCCCTACGGCGATGCCTTGTGCGTACCGCTCGATGAGGTGTGCGAATTCCGGCAGACCAGCGGCACCACCGGCCAGCCGGTCTACCAGGCGGATACCTGGCAGGATTGGGAATGGTGGGCCGAATGCTGGTCGTTTATCCTCTGGTCCCAGGGGTACCGGCCCTCCGACCGGGTGTTCATCCCTTTCGGCTACAATATCTTCGTAGCCTTTTGGGCCGGGCACTACGCAGCGGAGAAAATCGGCTGCGAGGTGGTCCCCGGCGGCGTGCTCGACACTCAGGCGAGAATCCTGAAAATTCAGGAACTCAAGGCCACCGCGATGATGGGGACCCCCACCTACATCCTCGGGATGGCCGACACCGCGCGCAACAAGATGCACATCGATCCGGCCGGGCTTGGGATCACGAAGATCACCTGCGCCGGAGAGCCCGGTGCCGGCATTCCCAGCACCAAGCGGCGCATGGAGGAGGCCTGGAACGCCAAGGTATACGACCACGCGGGGGCCACTGAAATAGGGGCCTGGTCCTATGAATGCCGGCATCAACCCGGCGGTATGCATGTCAACGAGGCCCTGTTCCTTGTAGAGATCGAGGATGTGGATACCGGCGAACTCATCGAGACACCGGGCCGTCGAGGTAAAATGGTGATCACTGCGCTGGATCGCCTGGCCCAGCCATGCATCCGATTCGATTCCAAGGACCTCATCGAGTGGGCCCCGGAGCCATGCCCCTGCGGGCGCACCTTTCGACTCATCAAGGGCGGGGTGTTGGGACGGGCGGATGAGATCACCAAGGTCAAAGGCGTTCTTTTGGCGCCGGCCTCCATCGAAGAGGTCGTGCGCGCCATCGACGGGCTGGGTGACGAATACGAGGTCATCGTGGACAAGCTCGGCGACGTCGATCGCATCAAACTCAAGGTTGAGCTGCTGCCGGGTGCCGAGGAAAAAGCCAAGGAGATCGAAGGCCGGCTGAAGGACCAGCTGCGGCTGAAGACCAACCTGGGGTACCGGATCGAGTTCTATGATTACGGGCGCCTGCCGCGCTACGAGGTCAAGGCGAAACGGTTTAAGGACTTGAGAAAAGACAAACCGGATTGACAGGCGCCGATCGATGAACACCATGGAAGTGGATTCAAAGCCCCGGGTCACGCCCGGGGACAAGGCGCGGGCCGATTCGAAAGCGCAGCCACCACGTCAGGTTGTGAGCATTTCGAGAGGCCTGCAACGCCGCCATCGGGTGTCAGACGGAGTTATGGAACCACTTCTAATCTTGTTGGAACGACGAACGACGAGGAGCGCTATCAGATGGATTCGGCAATCAACCTTGCGGCGATCAATGCCCGTATCGTTACGTTGAAAAAAACCGCGTTGGAGCTGCAAACCCTTGGCGCGGATATCCCCTGCCTTGTCTGCAACACGGCTCGGATTCTCGCTAGCCTGAAAATGCTTGAGATCGGGTTTTCCGATGTGGTGGAGCTGGAATCCTGAGGTTGGGGCGCCCGGCCGCTTCATCGGGCCGCGCCGGCGAAACTGAACCACGGCGTGGGGATTCGACTGTCCCATTCCGTCTCACGCGAGGCGAGTGATTCATGGAAAGAGAAGACATCATTTCCGGGAAGAAAATCCTGATCGTTGATGACGAGCCGGACGTGTTGGATACCCTGGAAGATCTTCTGACAAGGGGCGAGGTGAAGAGGGCCTCCGACTTCGAGAGTGCCAAGGCGCTTTTGGAAAGCCGGCCGTTCGACGTGGCCATCCTCGATATCATGGGGGTGCGGGGGTATGATCTGCTTGAGATCTGCTCCCGGAATAACGTCACAACCGTCATGTTGACCGCCTACGCTCTAACCCCCGAAGATGTGAAGAAATCCTACACGGGCGGTGCGTCCTACTATCTTCCCAAGGAGGAGATGGCTAACATTGCTTCTTTTCTGGCAGATATCCTCGAAGCCAAGGCCCACGGGAAGAGCACCTGGGATGGCTGGTACAAGCGTCTGGCCACTTTCTGCGAAAGGAAATTCGGGCCTGGCTGGCAGAAGAAAGACGAGGAGTTCTGGGAGAGGTTCCCATTCTATTGACTTTGCTCCGCCACCGGCCGGTTCATCAGCAGCGTGCCGGGCGAGGCCCGGGGAGAGCTCCGGCATACGCAGCGGAAGGATCAGATGCCCAGATAGGTACGGCGCACTTCTTCGTTCTTGCTGAGTTCCCGGGCAGGACCTTCCAGGTGAACGCGGCCCTCTGCCAGCACATAAGCGTAATCGCTTACCGCCAGGGCCATGGTGACGTTTTGTTCCACCAGCAGCATGGTGAGGCCGGTTTTTTTCAGACGCGTAAGGGCCTCAAACAAGTGCAGGGCCAGCAGAGGGGACAGGCCCAGGGAGAGTTCGTCAAGCATCAGGATTTCCGGTGCGGCCATCATTCCGCGGGCAACTGCCACCATTTGCTGTTCCCCGCCGCTCAAGGTACCGGCCTTTTGATCGGCCCGCTCCTTCAAGCGGGGGAAGATTTCATAGACCTTTTCAAGGTTCTGCTTGAAGCCGGCTCGGGAGCGCGGAGAGAAGGCACCCATTTGCAGGTTTTCGTAGATGCTCATGTCGGTGAAAAGCTGCCGGCCCTCGGGTACCAGCACCATGCCGGCTCTGGCGCGGGCGTTGGCCGAGAGCCGGGTGACCTCTTTGCCCTGGAAGGAAACGCGCCCTTCTATGGGTTTGAGCAGCCCCATCACGGTTTTCAACAGAGTCGTCTTGCCCACGCCGTTGCTGCCCACCAAGGTGGTGAGCTTGCCGGGTTCCAGCTTGAGGGTGACCCCCCACAGCACTTGGACGCCTTCATAACCCGAAGCAATGTTGTGCACTTCCAATAAGGCCATCACGTTTACTCCGCCATCAGTCTTGCCGTCATGTTCGGGTCCCCCAGATAGGCCTCGATCACGTGCGGATCGTTGGCGACCTCTTTCGGGGGGCCGGCGGCGATCAAGGAGCCGTAATCCAGAACCAGGATGTGGTCCGATATCGACATGATGGCCTGCATGACATGCTCGATCATGAAAATAGTGACGCCTTCATCCCGGATCGTTCGCACAGTTTCCATCATACCGGTGATTTCCGATGGGTTCAGACCGGCCAGAACCTCGTCCAGCAAGATGAGGTAAGGCTGGGCCGCCAGGGCTCGGGCCATCTCCAGGCGCTTTTTCTGCGCCACGTTCAAGCTGCCCGACGGTTGGCCGGCGCGATCGATCAGCCCCACGCGAGCCAGAGCCTCCTCAGCCCGACGCCCCGCTTTGCGCAGGCCGAGGCCTTCGCGGCCGAAACAGGCACCCACCATGACGTTTTCACGCACGGTCAGATCGGTGAGCGGCCGCACCACCTGATGCGCCCGGGCCAAGCCGCGACGGGCCACCTCATAGGAGGGCAGGCGGGTGATGTCCTCGCCCCGAAAGATCACCTGGCCCTGCTCCGGTGTATAGACGCCGTTGATCACATTGAACAGGGTGGTCTTGCCGGCTCCGTTGGGGCCGATCAGCCCCAGGATCTGGCCCTTCGGCTGATTGAAGGAGACATCGCTCAGGGCCTGCAATCCACCGAACTGTTTCGAGACATTCTTGACTTCCAATATCATTCCAGTAATCTCCTGAGGCGCGGGAAGCGACCGCGCAGCCAGCCGACGGCACCTCCGGGCATGAAGAGCACGATCAGCAGGAGAATGGCTCCGGACAAGGCCAGGTGGAGATTTTTGAAGAGCGAACTTACCAGCAGGTAACCCCGCAACCGCTCATAGGCGAAAGCCCCCACGATGGGGCCTAGCACCAGGCCCTTGCCGCCCAGCATCACCATCACCAGGACCTCCAGGGACAGCTGGAAGCGAAAGGCATCATCGGGTTCGACATTGCCGTTTTTGAAAAAATAGAGGGTGCCCACCAGGGCCGGAAAAAACGCGGACAATGCAAAGGCAATGGTTTTGAACCACGGCGCCTTGACCCCCATGACCATCGCGGCGTCTTCGTCTTCGCGGATGGCAATCAGCCCCAGGCCGAAGCGAGAGTGCTTCACCAGATAGCATACCAGGACCGTGGCGATGGTCACCAGCCATAGCAGGGTGAAGATCCACCACAGGGCTTTGCTCGAGCCGCCGTAGACGTTGTAGGCCGAAAAATTGACGTACAAACCGGTGGCGCCCCCGAAGGGCTGGAAATTGGCCACGAAGGCGCGGGCGGCCTCGTTGATACCGATGGTGGCAAGGGCGAAGTAAGCGCCTCGCAGGCGTAACACCGCGGCACCGATGATGAGCGCGATGACCACCGACAGACACCCCCCGGCCAGCATGCACAGGTAAAGCGGCCAGCCCAGTTGGCTGAGCAGGAAAAAGCCGAAATAGCCGCCCAGACCGAAAAAAACGATATGGCCGAAATTGACGTACCCGGTCAGACCCATGATGATGTTGAGGCTGGAGGCCAGGGCGATGTACATCAATATGGTGAATGCGGTTTCGCGGAGGGTGTCTTGATGGATCAGCAACACCACGGCACCGCCCGTGGCTACCAGAAGCACATTTAGCCAGAAGCCCGCAGATCGCCAGATGGGCATATTATTTGGCTCCTATGAGGCCCGTGGGCCGGATGACCAAGACGAGGACAAAGAGGCTGAATTCCACCACCGGCACCCAGCTGACCGGCATGAATACAGGCACAATGCCTTCCAGCGCCCCCAGAATCAGCCCGCCGAAGAGTGCCCCCAAGGGATTTCCCAGACCGCCCAGGACGCAAATGACAAAGGACTTGAGCTGGTAGCCGCTGCCGCTCAAGATGGTGAAAGGAAAAAACGTGGCGGTTAAGCCGCCGGCCACCGCCGCCAGCATGGTACCCAACCCGAAGCTCAGGGCCAGCACCATGGTTGAGGAGATGCCCATGAGCTCGGCGGCTGCGCGGTTGTTGGATACGGCTCGAATAGCCTTGCCGGTTCGAGTGAAGTAGAGAAACAGGTACAGCCCCGCGGTGATGACGACGGAGGAGACTGCCGCCACTAGCCGGGTACCGAGCAGGATCTCAGAGCCCAGTGCAAAGGACCCGAGGGAAAAATCGACGTTCCTAGGAGAAGTGGTGAACACCGCGGTGCCGATGCCGATGATGATCATGTTGACAGCAAAGGTGGACAGCAGCGTGTAGAGATAGCTTGCCTGGATCACCCGATGCAGCGCCACCACGTATATCAAAAACCCAAAGAGCAGGGCCAAGAGCGCTGCCAGCGGCAGCCCGAGATAGGGATTAAGACCTGCCTTGCTGAACAGGAAGTAGATGAAGAACATCCCCAGAGCCATGGTGGCGCCATGGGCCAGGTTGATGACCCGCATGACGCCCCAAATCAGGGAGAGGCCCATCGCGGCAATACCGTAGACAAAGCCGATAAGCAAGCCATCAACCAGCGACGCGGACAGGTGGGCAAACATAAAGTGTTTGTCTCCAGTCAGGCCCTGCCATCACACGATTCGGCAATGGCAGGGCGACAGGCCAAGGTTAGTAGGCGGCGCGGAGCATGGGCGCGGCGTTAGCAGCCGAAGGAGGCCAGACCGCGACTTTTTCCGGCTTGCCTTGTTTGTCCTTCTGCCATTGGATATAAATCATCTCGTGGCCTTCCTGCAAGCCGTGCAGGTTGGGGGTGGTGTTGAACTTGATGCGTCCGTAGAAGGTGTACATGTCTTCCTTGTCGATGGCGGCCTTGACCTTGTCGGTGTCCAAGGAACCGGCCGTCTCGATGGCCTTCTGCAGGATGAGGCCGGCGGCGTACCCACCGGCGCTGTGATAGGAGGGCTCTTCCTGCCCGTATTTGGCGCTGTAGAGCTTCAGAAAATCCTCCACGCTGGGGCCGAACCATGCGACCTTCTCAGCTTTGGCGGCTTGGGCGCTGTACTTGGCAACCGGCTCCCATTGGCTGGGTCCGATCACGGAGATGCAGGCCTCGCCCAGTTCGGCGAACTTGGGCTCCGGTGGGGCCACCAGCAGGGCGAGCATCTTGGTGGGGACCTTCTTTTCATAGAACTGCCGGGCGAAGGTGGTGGTATCGGCAAAATGACCGCCGCCCATGACGGCATCCACGCCCTGGGGAATTTTGTTGATGAAGGGGGCGAAGTCGGTGTTGCCGCTGTCATAGCCTTCGTACATGGGCACTTGCAAGCCCTTATTTTCGGCATATTTCTTCAAGGCACTGACGACGTCGGTGGAGAACTTGTCGTTTTCGTGGATGATGGCGATCTTCTTGGCGGCCGGGTCGATTTTGAGCAGGGCGTCCAAGGCCCCGGTCAGGTATCGGCTAGCCGGCGTGTAGGTCATATAGACCAGGGTGTAGCCTTTCTTGAAAATGGAGTCGGACGAGGCGCCCGTGGTGATCATGATTTTGTTGTACTGCTGGGCGATGAGCGCCGCGGCATCCGCCAGCCCGCTGCTGTATGGGCTGATGAGGAAATCGGACTTGTCACTGGTGATCAGGCGGGTGTAGAGCTCCTGGACGCGGTCCTTGTTGCTTTCATCGTCGTAGTATTTGGTTGCTACTTTCACATGACTTCCGTCGGGCATCTTGATCCCCCCGGCCTTGTTGACCTGCTCGACCCATAGGTTGAGGCCGTTGATCTGGCGAGTGGCTTCGACATTGAGCTTGCCCGTTTTGGACGCCGTAAAGCCGATCAAGATGGTCTTCTCCGCTGCCACGGCCCCCTGGGGCTGAACGATGCTCCCGCCAATCAAAATCAAAATGGCGGCAAATCCAATTAGCTTTTTCATGATCCCTCCTGAATTGGAATGTTGTTGGATTCGTTTGCGGTGGAGATTCATGTTGGAAGAATAAATCATCGATTTCATGTCGGGTCAATGGAAAATTGGATGATTTCTTTGCCGGAAGAAACCCTAGCAATTCTTCGGTCAGCTTTCTGTAACGGCCGATGCCAGCACAGATCTCGGTGGAGCTTACTGTAAGACCCGTCGGGGCATATTGCAAGGCCTGCGGAGGACGGATCGTGGCTTGAAATTAGTTAAAAAAAGATCAATTTGTTTAAATTGGGGTATGTGGTAAAATCAGCAGATAAAATTTTTGCCGGAAATATCGGCAACAATCGGAGATCCTTGTTAATGAAAAACGAAATGGAAAGCCTGCGCCGCCAAGTCGAGGATCTCAAAACCGAAGTTATACGACTGCAGCAGGAACTGAACGCTTCCCGGCAGAGAAGCGCTATTTTCCCCGAAAAAGATACTCATCTTGATTCAGAAACAGCATTCCGCAAGCGCGAAGATCACCTTCGCCGGCTAGTCGAGCGCGCGCCTATTGGCATTTTCACCACGAGTTCGAGTGAGTATCCCCATGCCATCAATCTCGCGATGGCTAAAATTCTCGACTTCTGTTCTCCAGAAGAAGCTCTGGAGCGCTACACCGATCTGTCACCCCAGCTATACGTCCATGCCGAGCGGCGGAACGAATTCTTGCGCCTCCTGCGGGATTTTGGCCGCGTGGAGGACTTTGAGTATCAGGCTCGCACCGCCACCGGCAGGATCATTTGGCTGAACGTGCACGCCCGCGTATCCGAGCGCAGAGAGGACGGCTCGTTTATCATCGAAGGATTTGCAACCGACATCACCGAACGCAAGCGCGCTGAGGAGTCGCTTCGGGAGAGTGAGGAAAAATTTCGACTAATCACGGAAACAATTGATGAAGTCTTTTGGATGGCTGATGTGGAAATTGAGAGAACGTTCTATGTCAGCCCGAGTTTCGAGCGCATTTGGGGACGTTCTCGAGAGAGCCTTTACGAAAATTCGCGGTCTTTCATCGATGCTGTTCACGTGGAGGATCGAGAGCATGTGCAAGCTGGGTTCGAAATCAAGAAAACCGGGCAACCGTTCGAACAAAAATATCGTATTGTCCTGGCTGATGGAAGTATCCGGCATATTTGGGACCGCAGCTTTCCCATTCGGGATGAAAAGGGGCAGGTCCGCTGCTATACAGGGGTTGCAACGGACATCACCGAACTCAAACAGGCGGAGGATGCCCTGCGTGACAGCGAGGAGAGACATCGCAAAATCATTGAAGCCTCGAGCGATGCCATGATCCTGCGCTCCGGAGGAATCATCATCTACGCGAACCGCGCCGCGCTCAAACTGTTTCGGGCGAATCATCCAGGAGATTTGATTGGGAAACGATACATAGACCTGGTTCATCCCGACGACCGGGCCCTATCAGCCGAGCGGGTGAAAAAGACCACAGATGAAAATTGGATTGCACCACCCCGCGAACACCGAATTTTAGCCCTGGATGGGCAGGTGGTGCATGTTGAGTCCACCGGTGTGCCAGTCAAATACCGCGGCGGGCTTCAAATTTTTGGAGTTTTCCGCGATATCACCGAGCGCAAGCGGACCGATCATGAAAAGGAGGAGCTTGAGGTCCAGCTGCGACAAGCTCAGAAAATGGAAGCCATCGGTAGTTTGGCGGGTGGGATCGCGCACGATTTTAACAATATACTCAGCGTGATCATTGGAAACACCGAGCTGTTAGGCATGACCGACATTTCCCTGTCTCGGAGGAACGAACTAACTCAAATCCTCAATGCCTCCCAGCGTGCCAAACAACTCGTTCGTCAAATTCTGGCTTTCAGCCGGCAGGGCGAGCAACAGAAACTGCTTATCAGTTTGAATCGAGTAGTCAAAGAAACCTTGGATTTTCTGCGGGCCTCTCTTCCATCTACTATCCAGTTGCAACATTACATAAATCCGGATGAAGGGGCCATCTTGGCTGACCCCACACAGATGCAACAGGTTCTGATGAACCTTTGTACAAATGCCGCCCATGCCATGGAAAAAGACGGCGGGGTGCTCAAGATCGTTCTCGACACCATAACGGTTGCTGAATGGGATGAGCAGATAGAACCTGATGTGGAACGCGGAGAATATCTTAGACTGACCGTGTCGGATACCGGCCATGGTATCGAGCCCGCGCTGATGCCTCGCATTTTTGACCCCTACTTTACCACCAAAGGCCCTGATAAAGGAACCGGTATGGGGCTATCGGTCGTCCATGGAATTGTTAAATCGCACGGAGGGACCATCAAAGTTTACAGCGAAGTTGGCAAAGGAACTGTTTTTCACGTTTTTTTCCCAAGAGCTGATGGAGCTGTGAAAAAAGAGGAAAAATCAGTTCAGCAATTGCCTTTCGGGACAGAAAGAATCTTGGTTGTCGACGACGAAAAACATCTGGTAGAAATGTACCAAAGGATGCTTAGCATGCTTGGCTACCAGGTCGAGACCAGAACAAGCCCAGTTGAGGCGATCGAGGCTGTTCGCGGGAATCCGCAGAAGTACGATCTCGTCATCACCGATATGACCATGCCTCAAATGACCGGATATAATCTGGCGAAGCAACTCATGGAAATGCGGCCGAGTTTACCGATAATACTCTGTACCGGTTTCAGCGACCAGATCAACGAGGAGAAGGCTCGTTCAGTTGGTATACTGGCTTTTCTCCTTAAGCCGTTGTTATTCCATGACCTTGCCAACACCTTGAGAATGGTTCTTGATGAAACTCACAAGAAAAAAGTCAGTTGAACGGTTTGGCATAGCCGTGTTGCAAAAAACTATTCGCCGGCAAGAGCCTTCCTGACTGCAGCGGCAATCGCATTTATCAGGATAGGTTTCATGACAAACGCTCTGATGCCCTTTTGCTTAGCCCGCTCCTGGTCAATTGTTTGGCTGTAGCCAGTGCAGATAACAACGGGGAGGTTGGGCCGTATACTCATTAATTCTTTCGCAAGCGCATCTCCTGTCATGCCAGGCATAGTCTGGTCTGTGATCACAAGATCAAAATGACCAGGTTTGGCCTTGAAAAGTTCAAGCGCCTCTGTTGGGCTGGTTCTAGAAACAACATCGTATCCTAAGCGTTGAAGGGCTTGTTGCCCGATGTCGACTATCATTTTTTCGTCATCCACAAACAAGATTCGCTCAGAGTCTCCAATTAATGGTTTGGGTTGCTCTGTCTCGGTTGAAGCAGCGATTTTGACTTTTGGCAGATAAATATGAAAAGTGGTGCCCTTCCCGAGTTCACTTTCAACCCTAATAGCCCCGCCGTACTTCTTAACAATCCCATGAACAACCGCGAGACCTAAGCCAGTACCGACCCCTTTTTCCTTGGTCGTGAAATAGGGGTCAAAAATTTTCTTTTTTATCTCCGGGGTCATGCCGTATCCATTGTCACTCGCGGTCTGGTTGCGTATTTCGATGATTAATTACGTAATCTCGTTCCAAGGCCCAAAATTAGAGCTTGACAAGAATCTCAGTAGATATGGTATTACCATTTCTCCATTCTTCCTCGAGGTCGATGCACAGGTGGCCGAATCCCTGCCATACAAACCCCTGAGAAAAACCCGACTCTACGAGCAGGTGGTCGATCAGATCCAGCAGACGATAATTGATGGAAAACTGCAACCCGGGGACCGACTTCCTTCCGAGCGGGATCTTGCCGGGATGTTCCATGTGGGCAGGCCCACCATTCGCGAGGCCTTGAGGACTCTCGGCATCATGGGGCTCGTTGAGGTGCGAACCGGCCAGAAAGGCTCGATCGTGCGCGTATGCGACATTACGCATTACGTGGAGACGCTGCGGATCCAGCTCTCCTGGATGATCAAGGCGGACGAAAAGACCATACGGGAGCTCTGGGAGGTCCGGAAGCCCATCGAACGCGGGATTGCCCATGCGTCCGCCAAAAATGCCACATCAAAGGACATGAAAGAGCTGGCAGGCCTGGTTCAGAGGATGGAAGCCTCCATCGGCGATATGAAGCGTTACTTCCGCCTGGCTTTGCAATTTCACAGCAAGCTTGCCCAGGCGACCCATAACCGGGTCTACCCTCTGATATGGAGGCTTTTAGATGACATCATTTTCAAGGCCTATGTCCCCAAAATAGATCGACTCTTTCCCAAAGGCCCCTCCAAGCTTTTCTACGGCAACAAGGAGTTGCTGAAAGCGATCCGGCTCGGCGATCCGGCTATGATCGACCAAGCATTGGAAACCCACGCCGAAGTGGAAAATATGTTCAAGAAACATCGAACTGCCAAGCCAGCCATGAAGAAAGGGAAGAAATCATGAGTCGGGTGGATTACCTGTCGCAATACCGGGCGAAAACGCCTCGGTCCATCGAGTTGTATAAGCGGTCCGCCAAGGTGATGCCGGGAGGAATCAGCCATCGCTACCGGCACATCGCCCCGCATCCATTCTTTATGAAGGCCGGATCGGGCTCCAGGATCTGGGACGTGGACGGGAACGAGTATATCGACCTGTGGATGGGGCACTTCGCGCTGATTCTGGGGCACAAGCCCGCGGTTTTCAAGGAAGCCTTCGAGGAGGTCGCGCAGGCCGGCGCTCACTGGGGGCTCCTGCATGAGTACCAGATCCAGTTCGGAGAATTGCTCCAGGAGATCGTTCCATGTGCGGAGAAACTCATCTTCGGTGTCTCCGGCACGGAGGCCACCATGTATGCGGTGCGCCTGGCCCGTGCCTTCACCCGGAAAAGCACGGTGCTGAAGGTAGCCGGCGGCTGGCACGGGGGAAACAGCGAACTGGTATGGGCGGTCAAAGCGCCGTTTGATAAACCCGAAAGCGCGGGCCTTATTCCGGGAATCGATGCGTACACCAAGATCATCAGCTACAACGACCCCGAGTCCACGCTTCGGACGATCCAATCCGCAAAGCAGGACCTCGCCTGTGTCATCATCGAACCGGTCCTGGGGGGTGGCGGGTTCATTCCGGCCGATCCATCGTATCTCGAATTGTTGAGGGAGGAGACGCGCAAGGTTGGCGCCCTGCTCATATTCGACGAAGTGATCACGGGGTGCCGATTGTCGCTGGGTGGGGCCCAGCAGGCATACGGGATCAAACCCGATCTCGCCACCATGGGAAAGGTACTCGGGGGTGGGGCCAACCTGGGCGTGATTGCGGGCCGGGGGGACGTGCTGGCTCTGTGCGACCCCATGATAAAGAGAGAAAAGGGATCGGGGGTCGTGGTGGGTGGGGGAACATTTTCCTGCTCGCCCATGTCCATGATTTTGGGGTATCGAACGGTTGAACACCTGAAGACGCGGGCCAGCGACGTTTATCCCGCGATCGACCGCCGCGGGCAACGATTGCGCGAGGGCATGGTCGCAATGCTAAATCGGCATGGAATCACGGCAGGTGCCACCGGCCTGGGGTCCCTCTGCGGGCTTTACCTGCCCCGCCATGCGTTGGTTGGTGTCAGAAACCCTGAGGAAATGGAAAAGCTGGCGGACGTGGCCCGGGTCGAGCAGGAGTTCAAGATCCGCATGATCAATCACGGGGTCTTCGTGGCTCATGGAGGCGGCGCAGTGTCCACGGCACACAGCGATGACGACATCGAACGAATTATAGCGGCCACGGAAGCGGTCGCAAAGGAAATGGCAAATTAGGAATTTCATTGGATGAAAAAGGAGCGGAGCATGGCGAGTGAATTCGATCTGATCATTCGGAACGGCCACATCGTAGACGGTACGGGCAATCCCTACTACTGCGCCGATGTGGGAATCGCGGGAGGCAAAATCCGTCGCCTCGCAAAGCGACTCGAACCGGACAATGCGCGCAGGGTGATCGATGCGGAAAAGCGGGTGGTCTGTCCGGGTTTCATCGACGCCCACACGCACGACGATCTGTACCTCCTGAGCCGCCCGACCTGCGACGACAAGGTCCTTCAGGGAGTCACGACTGTCGTCATAGGCAACTGCGGCCAATCGATTGCGCCGATCTCAGACGCGCATCGGGATGTGATTACGGGGTCTTTCAAGTTTCTTGGCAGCGGCCTCAATCGGGAAGATCTGAATATAACATCTTTCGACGATTATCTCCAAAAACTCGAGGTATTGAAACCGGGGATCAACGTTATCCCCTTGGTCGGACACTCGACCGTGCGCATGTGTACCATGGGAATGGACAACCGCAAGCCTACCGCAACCGAACTGAAAGACATCCAGTCGCACGTGAGCAATGCCATGCGCGACGGGGCCTTCGGCCTAAGCACCGGCTTGATCTACGCACCCGGTAACTATGCTGCTACTGAGGAGATCGTTGAGTTGGCCAAGATGCTTACCCCCTTCGGAGGGATATACGCTACCCACATGCGCAGCGAAAGCGAACAGGAGCTTGACGCTATAGCTGAGACGATTCGAATCGGGAAAGAAGCCGGCGTACACGTCCACATTGCTCATCACAAAATCGCCGGTAAAGCCAATTGGGGTAAGAGCACCGAGACGCTTGGGCTGATGGCAGATGCAAGAAACCGCGGGATCGAGGTAACCTGCGACCAGTACCCCTATCGCGCCGGAAGCACCTATCTTGCGGCAGTTCTCCCGCCCCGGGTCTTGGCCGGCGGTCCCAAAGTCTACAGCAGCAAGCTAAGGGATGAAGCCTTTCGCGCGGGGATCGTAAGTGAGATTGAAGATGCAGACAACCCCGGTTGGGAGAACTTGATCAAGGGTGCAGGCTTCGATGGGATCATGATCTCCGTTTCCCGGCACAGCCGATATGTCGGAAAAACGATTGCCGAGATTGCGGATCTTGAGCACAAGGACCCCTTCAACGTGATTTTTGATCTGGTGGCCGAGGAATGCAGAGAGGTAATCGCGATTTTATTTATGATGGGCGATGAGGATATCTGTCGTATCATGCAAAACCCATGGACCATGATTGGAAGCGACGGCATCCCTGGGTTCGGAATAAACCGAGTCCATCCGCGCATGACCGGAACCTTTCCCAGAGTCTTAGGAAAGTACGTCCGGGAGGAAGGAGTCCTCAGTTTAGAGGAGGCCGTCCGGAAAATGACCTCGCTGCCCGCTCAGACATTCGGCCTTAAAAGCAAGGGCCTGCTTAAAGAAGGTTTCGACGCAGACATGGTCGTATTCGACCCGCACACGGTCATCGATTGTTCGACTTACGAGGAGCCTAACCGCGCCCCGGAAGGCATATACCATGTTTTCGTAAACGGCCAGCTTGCAGCGGAAAACGGTCGCATCATGGGCGCAACTTCCGGTCAAGTGTTGAGAAACGAGTAAGCAGCAGGACCCGTTCGTTGGAATAGCCAGGTAAATGTGCCGGGGGATCACGGCCACACATGATCCCGGAAAAGGAGTTCTAGTTGATCTGGGCCTTATTGATGGCATTGGTCCTGCTTTTGGGTTCGGGTGCCGCCCTGGCCTACGTCGTTGGGGCATTGGGCAATATCGGTTTCTTGGTGAGCGGAAACTCGCGCTACCTGGCTGTTCTGCCGCAGCGCATCTTCAGCCAGATCGATGTCTTTTCCCTCATGGCCATGCCGCTTTTCATCCTGACCGGGGAACTCATGAATCGCTCGGGGTGCACTCGTGCCCTGGTCGACTTCGCGATGAGCATGGTGGGGAGGTTCAAGGGAGGCCTTGGCCACGTAAACATCATGGCCAACATCTTTTTCGCCGGGATTTCCGGCTCGGCGGTTGCCGATGCGGCGGCGCTGGGTACCACGCTGATCCCGGCCATGCGTGAGAAAGGTTACACCGGCCGATATGCAGGAGCGGTCACCGCCGCCGCCTCCATCATCGGCCCCATCATCCCTCCCAGTATCATCATGATATTCTACGGGGCCATCATTCAGACCTCCGTCGGCGGGCTCTTTATGGGGGGCATCGTGCCAGGTTTGCTGCTGGGGGGTGGGCTGATGGCTGGAAACGCCTACTTCGCCCATCGTCACAACCACCCCGGAGGCAAAGGGGAGGCGATGCCGAAGCTGACGCCCACATTTCTCCGGGCCGCCCCGGCCCTCATGCTGCCTCTGATTATCCTTGGCGGAATCGTTTTCGGTGTGGTCACCCCCACCGAGGCGGGCGCCCTTGCCGCCATCCTGGCGGCCTCTCTCGGATTTGTGTACGAGGGCATGGATCTTCACAAGCTCCGGGAGAGTTTCAGGGAAACGGCTATCTTGTCGGGATCCATTTTCATGGTCCTCACCGCTGCCGCCTGTGCCGTTTGGCTGGCCTCGTTGAAGCAGATCCCACAAGGCGTGGGTCTGCTGGTCAACGAGCTCGGTCTGACCGGGGTGCGCTACCTTCTCCTTATCAATCTGGTCTTCCTGGCAGCCGGGATGGTCATGGACATACCGATGGCCTTGGCCCTGCCTAGTTCCGATTTTTGGCCCCATCGCCATCGCCCAGGGGATCGACCCGATTCACTTGGGGGTGGTCCTGTGCCTCAATCTCACCATCGGCCTTGTCACTCCCCCCATCGGCGCCTCCCTCATGGTCATTTCGGCCATCGCCCGGGAGAATTATTGGGCGCTGGCCCGAGAGACACTCCCATTCGTTATCATTGAAGTCGTGGTGCTGGTGGTCATCATTTTTTATCCCGATGTGGTCTTATTTGTGCCCCGGCTCATGGGGCTGAGTTAAACCCGGTAATCCCAAGGAGGTATAAGGTGATGAAAAAGACGTTTTGTTTCCCACGGATGCTGATGCTGATGGTCGCCCTGTGCGTCACAGTTTCCTACGCTCGGGCTGGCGAGATCAAGCTCGCATTGGACTCTCCGCCCGACCTTGAAAAGTCCGGCACCTACGTGTGGGCGCGAGCTTTCGCCGACCATCTCATCGCGAACAAAATGATCGTAAAAGAATACCCGGTGAACGCGCTCGGGAACGAGGCCGAGCGGCTGGACCAGGTTAGCCAGGGTCTTTTGGAAGTGAGCATGTCCGACTTGTCCCGTGCTGGGCAACTCGAGCCGGGCATCATGGGATTCATGCTGCCATTTCTCTGGGATAACATGGGGCACCTGGACCGGGCGCTTTTGACTTCAGGACTGTTGAAGGGGTTCAACGAAAAGACGAGCAAAAAGGGCGTACGCGTCCTCTCGCTGGTGGCCCTTGGCAATGCCGTCGGCATCGCCAACACCAAAAAGCCCATCCACTCGGTGGACGACATGAAAGGCATGCGTATGCGGGCCATGGACAAGTTTCAGACCAAATATTACGAGCAGTGGGGGTGCAACTCCGTGGTGGTCCCATGGCCTGAGATCTACAATGCTCTGCAGACGGGGGTGGCCGATGGGTATCTCAACCCGCCCTGGGTGCCCATCATGTTCAAGCATACCGAGCTGATCAAATATTTCACCCACGCCGCGATAAGCCCGTCCCTGCGTATCGCCCTGGCTTCGGAGGAGTGGTATTCTACGCTCTCCAAGAAGGATAAGGAAGTGGTAGATGCGGCCGTCTCAAAGGCGAATGCGGCCAACCGCAAGTGGGTTGCGGATTCGGAAGAAAAGGCATTTGCAGCGCTCAAGGCCGCCGGGGTGGAGGTCAGCCCGCTTGCGCCGGCGGAGCGGGCGAAGTTCGCCGAACTTTCGCGCAAAGCCTACCCGGAGATCATCCCGGCAGAGTATGTTCCGATGTTCGTCGATGCCGCCGAAAAGGCCCGCAAGCAATGATGCGTTTAAGAAGTGGGATTGCACGACTGAGCAACACCCTCGACAGGCTTTGCCTGTCGGGGGCGGTCGCTTTCTTCGTCCTCATGCTCGCCCTGGTGGCTTTGCAGGTGCTCGGCCGTTACATCCTTCGCATCGCCCCGGTATGGACCGAAGAGGCGGCTCGTTACTGCATGGTCTGGGGCGGCCTTCTGGGGGCCACGGTCGCCTACAAGCGGCTGCGGGACCCGCGACTCAAGGCGCCGCCGCAGGAGGGCTCCCGCTGGGCCGTGAGCGCCAAGCTCCTGCGGGCAACCGGGGTGGTCATCTTCTTGGGGCCAGTCCTGTTCTACAGCCACGGGTTTCTAATCCGCCATTGGGATCGCACTGCCGAAGCCATGAGCATCTCAACCTTCTGGGTGGCCATCGCCGTCCCCATTGCGATTGCAGTTATCTTCATGCATCTCTTGGCGGAGCTGGCCGGAAAAAAGTAAGGCCCTCTTTCTCTGAAGAGAAGTCGAACCCTGATTTCGCCGGCCTAAGGATCCGGGTCTGCGAATATTTTACAGGCCCACATAATGGTGGATTTCATGCTCGCATCGAACCATGACTCGAGCAGAATACATAATCATCGTCCTAATATAGGGTATCCAGTTCGGCTCGGAACAGCAGGCGCGCGTGGTTGCCCATGAGCGCCCGGGCCAGGCAGGCGGTTAAGGATTCGTCGAGTAGCCGGGCTAAACGGGAGAGAAAGTTTTCGATGTCCGCCGCGTCACGAACTATATCACACCGGTCGATTCCCCTGACAATGATAGCGTGAAGGCCGCCGTGTGCATCGATGCTGGCTTTGCGGGGCATGCCACTGTCCAGAGCTGTTTTAGAGGAGATAGGCGCGAGAAAGAACTCAACAATATTTTTATGAAAAACCAATGTGCTTCCGAGGGGGGCGCAGCTTAAAGCGCTGCGCCCCACCCGAAGCAATGGTGAGTCGTTATCACCCGCTTTTGAATTGGCGAACTCTTGCGGAATCAGGGATTAACCCTCTTCGGGTGCCACCAAGCAGAACCCGGCACTGTCCGGAGAATGGTGCCCCACCGATTGGCTGTTAACGATGGCGCGATCCACCGCGACTACCCGAATCACATAGCCGCAGGATTTCATGCCCGTGGTATCGAGGCTCCAGGCATCTCCCGGCGCGGGTACGGTATTGACGAGACCCGAGCCCGGATTCGGCATCCCTATCCCCGGCGGGTTCACGGCTGGCTCGATCCCTAGGCTATACCTTCCCAGGTAGTCGTCGCGGGCCACGAAGTTCCCCGAAAGCAACGTCCCGACCGGGAATTTCCCGCAGTCCCCGGTTCCGGTCGTGATCGTGATCGACGCATCCGGCCAGGTGTTGTCGAGCTGAATCAGGTGCGTATCGGTGGCCACGAGATTGCCACCCCCATCGAAGGTGGAAAGTTTCACCACCCAGCTCGCGTCGCCTGTGGTGTCCCATTGCGCCAGAACGCTGTTCACGTTCTGGTCGAAGGGGAGATAGTCGAACCGACCGGTCAACAAATTGGCGGTGTGCGTGAATGTCGTGCCATCTAAGCGCGTCAATATGAGATCGGTCACCACGGGTATGGGCGCTCCGCCGCCAGATGGGGTTACCTCGACTTTGTAGCTGTACCCCAGCAGCGGCGCTCCTTGCACGGTGACCCGGCCGGCGAAGGGGCAGGGCCTGCCGAGCGGGTCAGGCGGGAAGTTGTTGGTCGCAAACACCGCGGTAGGAGTGGTGAGCCCGGTCCCATTGTCAATATGCGCAACAGGAATGCCGCCCAGAATCGCGATCTTGCCGGCGGGAGCACCGGCTGTGGGTGCGATGTTGATCAGCGTCTCCTCGCGGTTGCCCCAGGTGGGCACTTGGTTGGGATTGGCGCATGGCACCGCAACGTTCCAGGACAGAATTGCACGGACCCGAACCACCTGGGGTCCCTTCTGGCAGGACTGGCGATGTTCGTTGAGGTTGACGGGAAGACGTACAGCGAAATAAACGCCTTCCTGCGGAACGTTGAGATCGTAGACGCGCACACTGGCGGTGCCGAGACAGGTCTCAAAGGTGCTGTTCCCGTCGAAGTCCGCCCAGAAGGTGACGTACTCGACGCTGCCATTGGTGCAGGGTCCCCCCGAGTACCCCGAAGACTTCTTCACTTGAATTACACCGACCAACGTGTCGGGGTGATTGGGATCAAGCCCGATGCACTTGAGCTCTTCGTAGCTGATGTCACCGTCTTTCTTTGGAAAAAGCACATCGACAATGCCGGGGTCGATCGCGATGCCCGGCAAGAGAGCCGCAAACGACTCGGCGTTCAAACTCGTCTGCGCCGAAACGAAGGCCGAAATCTCCTTGAAAGCGAAGCGATGCACCGGCACGCCCTTGTCTTTGTAGTGCATCGCGAGTTCCGCTGCGCCAAACATTTTCGTTGTGGTTGGGATGGGTACATCCGGAGTGATAACATCCTTGAGCAATTGCGGCAGCTTGATCTTCGCGAGCTCGAAGATCTCGGGCGGAAAGATGAAGCGGCGCGGTTCCACCAGGATATTCGCCTCCCGCACGTTGCCCCACACGGGCGTCCAATTGGGCTGATTCGCCGGCGGCGGGTTATTCCAAGACAGGATCGCGCGCACCCGGATCAGCGGGTCGAAAAAGCAGAGCTTCCGCTTCGGATCGGTCGGGAGAGAAACCGCATACTCCAGCCGCTTCCCGCCCTCGGTTCCCTCAGGGACATTGTACGCCTGGAAGCTGGTGACCCCCTGGTCCTGCCAGGTCGCCCCATGGTCAAACGAGATATAAAAGCGCACATACTCCGGACTGCCGGGACCGCAGATATCGGTACCGTAGCCGGATGGCTGGTAAATATAGACCACCGCCTCCAGACGCTCCTGCTGCGGGTGGTAGCCCACGCACGCAAGTTCCTCGTAGTGCGTGTTGCCCGAAATGGGCAAAACAGGCTTGAAGGGGCTCTCCAGGAGGTTCCCGAAATAATTCGGATTGGTGAGGACTAATGCCTTGAATGCCATGCGCTCCTTGGAGTGGGCTTGCTGCATGGCCGCCTTGGATTTCTGCACTGCCTTTTTTATCTCGTCGTTCATGTTAGCGCTCCCTTCCTGTCTTAGTTGAACTTGTTCGGGCAAGCGAACCTGATACCGGCATCTGAAACGAAAGCCTCGTGTGCATCGCAATCATCTCAGGGGGTTGTGGCGGACCAGGTTAATGTCATAGCTGCCCCGGCCAAAAGGTGAGTTTCTCAGAACCGACTAGTTGGCCTTCAACCAGTTCACTTTCATGAGCTGACTTGTCTCCAGCGTAGGAACCGAAAGAGACGCATTGTTATTGCCCGTCATAGTGACCGCCGTTCCCGAGCCGAGATCGACAATGGTAAAAGGGGTTCCGGCCAAGCCAGCGATACCTTCGTCAAAGTAAACGGCCTTCGTGTCTGTAAGATTGGTGAGAGAGCCATTGACAGTGGGACGCTCGACGATCCACTCGGCTGAGTTTCCAACCAGGGTAGTCCCTCTCGGGGCTGTGATGCTGAAAGATGTGCTGACTCCGCTACTTTGGTTGGTGAGATAGATCGTGGCCGTGGTGGTGGAATTTACGCAGATCAGGCAATACATGATGTCCCCGGGTGAGACGGAAAAGTTGGAGATCGCGACTTCGCCGGATGGAAACCATTCCCACCATACATACACCTGCTTGATCGAGAATATCACGTTGACGATTTCGGTCTCGGTTCCCGCTTGAAGCACGTCATTCGATCCCCAACCGTCAATGCCGACCCATTCCGAGGCATAATAAATTCCGAATGCCGGCGCGTGTGGATTCGGCACTGTCCACTGTCCTGCTACCCAGCCGAAGCTGCG
Source organism: uncultured delta proteobacterium (assembly GCA_963785045.1). Taxonomy (GTDB): domain Bacteria; phylum Desulfobacterota; class Desulfobacteria; order Desulfobacterales; family SpSt-501; genus SpSt-501. Next base: position 499,620 of record CAWAUC010000005.1, read on the forward strand.
CTTGGAAGGAGCGAACACGACACTACCGGACCAGTTGCTGCTGGTGGCGTTCGTGATTCCTTTAGACGTGGTAACTCCAGTCCGCGTGCTTCCGGGCCTTATTGCCGGACCATGCGTCTTGCCTTCAATCTCACGAAAGATAGGCGTGATCCATGTGCGCGGGCGTGATAAGGCCTTATCCCACGTTTGTCTCAGCTTCGGCTCGGTTTTTTCATTTGGTCGGGACGGAAAGCCGTGATGCAGCAGGAGGCGCGGCGTTGCGGCGAGCGGGTCGAATTCCGGAGGGGGCAATTCATACGTGCGAATGGTAAAGCCCTTCGAAGTTTTTGTAATGTGCTCGTTTTTCCCTTTTCCACTGGTTGAGCGCTTTGTATTCATAATTTCTCCTTCTTATCCAGGGTCGGTTCCGGTTCGCGCGACGCGTGTTCCCATTCTACTGGAAGCTGAGGCCCGCACTGAGAGTATCTGATGGAAGAGATAGCCTTAGGCCGGTCAAATCAGGTTCTGGCTATCTATTTTCAAAGCGTTCCTACCACTGTTGGAAATGTGATTGAATACATTCGATACTGTATTTTTTAGGTGGAGCAATAGCCCGAATGAAAGAGGTATCCGCCTTACGGAACCACCAAGCGAGCAAGCGCCTTAAGCGAGTTGCTGCTTCCGCTGGTCGATCCGCAATGGGGGTGATTTCTTGCTATGCTCGGTAAGAATTTCATTCCATGGAATAAGAGGAGATGGGTAGTTTGGAACTATTTGGTGATAAAGATCCCTGCAGAGTTGATCAAACTGCGCATAGCCGTTTTCAAGAAAGTTGAGAATGTTTTTGGTTAGAGTATTTTTGTAAAGACTGCCGATAGCGAATCGGCGATCAATGTCCACCAACTCCGGGAGTATTGATCCATCTTCCCGGATGACAATCTTCTTTAATTCCTTTTCAACTCCACGATGACATTTTTTCCCGTCGCACACAAATGCTCTGCACGGATGGGCAAGCATATAGTCCCGGCTTTGATACGTCATGGTGATTCTCAACCCACGCTCAGCGTATTTTACGGACAGGTCATTCAAATGAATGAAAAGCTCATGGAGCATTTCATGAGAAAGTCTCAGATCCTCAATTCCCTGCCCTCGGCCGACTCTGTTCAAAGGCTGGAATTGGAGTATGTCCGCCTTCATTTCGTTGGCCCACTCGGCGCACCAATCGAGGTATGGTAAGCTTTCCCTGCATACAGTCATTACCACCTTGACCGGCACTTTATGATCCACAAGCCGCGCTAAGCCGGTTTTGGCCATTTCAAAGCTGCCTTTCTTCCCTCGGAAGGCGTCGTGATATTGCCGGGGGCCGTCAATACTCACCACCGTAGAGGCGTCCATCCCGGCAAGCAAGGCAGCGATGTCGTCGGAGATAAGGGTTGCGTTGGTGGAAAGGATGAATTTAAACGACTTTCCCTTGGCGGCCCTCAGCACTTCCCGGATGTCAGGGTAAAGGAGCGGCTCGCCTCCGCTAATTTGCACCGATTTAAGTCCAAGTTCATTCGCTTCGTGGAGCGTATTTTCCACCATCTCAATCGGCAACATGGTCGCTCCGTTGAGGGATGCGTTTAAGTAACAGTGTTTACAAAATAAATTGCACCGGTCCGATAGATGGATGAGCAGATTACCAGTGCGGTTCAAAAATTCACGGAGATGCGCAGGTAGTTGAGATGCCACGTTAAATTCCCTTTTTCATGTGCAGGCTCGTTTAGATTGCAGTGAATCCGGATTGCACCGGATTCACTGCGGATTATTTTCTTTTTCGGAGACTTGCGGAAGATTGAGGTGTTACATTTTCTCGAATTTCATGAGCTCTGCGATGGAGCCTGCTTGGAGGCTGACGACTTTTTCGATAGAATCAAGCCGTTGGTTTATGGCATCGATTTTACCAATGTTCCACCAGTGGGGAGGCCGAGGCCCCGTGCCGTATTCGTCGTCATCAAACTGAAAAAGAGCCGTCGCCACTGAGGAAACGCTTTCCTTCACCAGTTCCGCCTTTAAGTCACGGTTGAACAACGTAGTGGCCGCTTCAATGAATGCTTCCATTCGGCCGGCTTGGACGATTTTTTCCAAATTCTGCGCGTTGATTTTAAGCGTGATTGTTCCGATTTCTTTTTCTTTGCTCATACAATCCTCCAGTCTTTAAGTTGGGTTATATGATTTCGCCCGGGTACCGAATATTTTTGCGGCACCCAGAGCGCCAATTGGTTTGGTCTTTCTTTATACCGCATTCCAGACGCTCCAACCGGGGTCGGTCGTCAATAGCGGCCACCAAATCCATCACGCTGTATGAGGGGGTTTGCAATTATAACGTCCTTTTTTCAGGATTCCTGTTTTGCCTGCACGCGCCTCCATTTTTAAAAATTTTCTTCGGCCTTCCTCTCAGAGCTCATAAATTTTCCTACCACTAGCGGCAAGGAACTGGAATACTGTCAATCCTGTATTTTTTAAGAATAGAGCGGAACATGGTATGAGGGCTTTTTGCCACGTCAAGCTCATATTGATGCTTCCGGGGTTTGGGACGAGGGTGAGAAGTTGACGTATGGATCGTAGCTTGCATATACAACAAGATCTATGAGCGCGAGAGGACAGGCGTTCAACGAAACGAAACAAAGGAACTGTAACGGTAGTTGCTGAGGCCTCCCAGAATAGCCCCGACAGCAACCACAATTAGAACTATCCCCCAGACCTCTTTTTCATGCTTCTACCACCTGAGAAACAATTAACGCAGCCATGATCGCCGAAATACATGATTCACCCTATTTCAATTACCGGCCTCTCCAAGCAAGATGCAGGTGGTTCTCCCTATGTGATTTCCGACAACCGTTGCTCGGCGAGCTGCAAATCATGGAATGGAATCGAATTTAGATGCCTAACCTATCGAATTCCTACAATCTTTATGTTCTCAGGCCGGACCTCGCCAATGAGTGGCACCCCACCCGAAACGGCAGCCTGAGCTCTAAGGATGTGACGCCCGGCTCTGACAAGAAAGTCTGGTGGCTTTGCGAACACGGCCACTGGTGGCGTGCATCCGTGCGCTGCCGAGTCCGCGGCATGAGGTGCTCATACTGCCTGGGTCTGCGAAAGCACGGGGAGCAGCGGGTGGTGGATGTAAAACCGGAGCTTTTGAAGGAGTGGCACCCCTCCATGAACGTGGGTCTGAAGGCCAATACGGTTTCCGTCAATCAAAAGGAGAGAATGTGGTGGATCTGCGCTCAAGGCCATGAGTGGCAAGCCACCATTCGATCCAGGCTGAGGGGGAAATCCTGCCCGTTTTGCTTCAAGGTAGAGCCCCGGGCCCAATCCGTCGGGGAACAACCGACGAGTGCCCGGAAGGCAAGCGGCCATCCGTCCTTGTCAACCTTTCAGGACCTTCCAGCTTTCAGCGACGGCCAAGGTTTCTTACATGCCGGGGTGGAACTCAGAAAGAGCATACGCTATGGACATTCAGATACCGTGATGGTCGAAAAGCCCCAAACGGAAATACTCAGCTACGCGCAGTTGAAAAACTTCAGCAGCGAAGGGATGATGCTTTTCTGCGATGTCCCAATGCGCCCGGGTGAATTCATCAAGGTCCGATTCAACCAGCCGTTGCACACCTCGATTCCGAAAATAGTACCCGGGAGAGTCGTGTGGTGCCGGGACCTTGAAGATGATGAGGAGGCGGTCTCGCGCTTCGGTGTGGGCCTCCGTTTGACGGGAGATCAATAGGTCATCAGGTCCCCTTCAAGTCCAATGTGGCAACTCCCTTTTCACCGATTCTGCTGTCATTAACACTTGGATACGCGATTCGGTTGAATGAAAAGCTGCGCGGTTCTTTTTTACGGCCTTATCTCAACGATCGTATCATTTGGCACTAACCTATAGATTTCCTCCATTTCTTCGTCTGTAACGGCGATACATCCTTTCGTCCAGTCAACCTCTGCATGGGATGCACCAACCCACGAGAGACCATTTTTGATGCCATGGATCATTATATCTCCGCCTGGGGAAACACCAAGTTCTCTTGCCCGCATTTTATCATTCTCGTTCGGATAGGAAATATGAAGAGACAGGTGATAACCGCTGTCCCTGTTTCTTGAATCGATAATGTAGGTCCCCTCCGGAGTTTTGTTGTCGCCCTGTCTTTCTTTCGGTCCTACCGGGTTCCCCCCCAGGGCTATTCTGTAGGTTTTGACCACCTCGCCCTCTGAGAGCAAGGTCAATCGCCGTTCTTTTTTTTCTATCAGAACTTTATCTGCCGGTTCCGTCCGTAGTGAAAATTTTCTTTGTTCGAATGTTTCAATTTCTTTTTGCAGTGCAATAATCTCATTCTCTTTGCTTTTAACCTCTTGCAGAAAAATTTCAATCTGTTTTTGCTGCGTTGCAATAATTTTATCTTTGATGATGACATTATGGATTTGAAGGATCATCATCTGACTGTCCAGTCTGTAGTTGCTATCCGGATAATCCCTTACGAGTTTCTGAAAACATTCCAGCGACTTCTGATAGTTTTTTTGTTCGTTTTTGGGATAGGCATAAATAATGCCCATCTCGAAAAGAACTCTGTCCGCCGCAGCAGGAAATTTCTCGACAATTTGCTCATATTTGCTGAGAGAAGCCTCATATTTCCCCTGGTTGAAAAAATCATTTGCCTCACGGGAGATGGATCTGACCTGTAGTCCCTCGTCAAAGAAACTGCATCCGAGCATAAGAATCGATATTATTGTGATACTGGATAGAAAAAGACGATGATACTTGCTTATCCCTCTCTGCCTTTTAACCACATACGCCTTTGTGCTTGTCAAGAATGTGCGTGATGATCGCAAAACCAGTCCTCTTCCGGATTTCATCCACCATATGTTAGGTGCCAAGTTCCCGAAAATAAAAGGAAGCGGCGGGCTTATAGACCTCACCGCTTCCTTCTTATTTTACTTCTTCATTGATTTCTGGAAAATTGCGTCAGCTTGTTTTGCCTTTTCATCTGCTATTCTCGCCTTTTCATCGGCTATTCTCTCTCTCTCCTCTGCTCTCTTAACAGCTTCCTCAGCGCGGGCAGCTGCTTCATTTGCCTTTAAAGCTGCCTGGTCGGCTGCTGCCTTGGCAGCCTGTGCATCCTGCGCCGCCTGATCAGCTTTCGCGCCAATCACCTTTTCCTGGGTCTGGACCTGCTCAAGATCACCCCTTGTTGCGCAACCTCCTAAAGCAATAGCCAGAGCAAGCATCATTGAGATAGCCAAAAGAATCTTCTTCATGATAAATTTACCTCCTTTCTGTTCGGTTTACTTTACCACGCAAGTTGCTGAAATATTCTGCGTCACTTCGCAAAAAAATACCACGCTGATTATCGGCCGGTTTTAAAAAATACGTACCCCTTTGGAAAGAAAAATACAAGTATTTCTTGATTTCTAAATGCAGGGCCTGCCTGGTCTCCGAAATTCGACGCCTCTACAAGTTACGAGGCTTAAGATGTGCGGAAAAGGTCGCAAGCGTCCTTATCTCCCCTATGGTTCAACCAATATGCCTTCAATTTCCAAATCAATTTTTAACCGTTTTGCCGCGTCTCTGGCATCGCCTATGTTATCGAATGGACCGGCGAGAACACGATGCCGATCGCCATTTGACAACACCCTGGCGGGAATTTGTGGACCCTGATGGTTGAGGATCGCGGCGAGCCTCAGGGCATCGACCTCGTCAGGCAAAACAGCAGCCAGCACATACCACGCGCCTGTCTTGAGATCCGGTACTTCCGGTTTGCCGTACAACTTGTCCGGGTGCTTGAGTTCTATGGTTTTCGCAACATTCTTTTCACTTCCATTTCGGATTTCGTATATTGGGACAGGAGTCCCCCGGGCTTCGGCCACTATTTGCTTAACTTTTTTCCAGTCAAGCGCGTGTCCTGACTTCTTTTCAATATTTCTCAATTTTGCATATGCCTTATCCAACTCTTTGGTACCTGATTCTTCAAAGGGCTCATGAGCTTCTAGATAAACTATTCCATCATGTTGGCCTACGAGATATGGCTGGTTGACAATGCTTACAGACGTTTTCACTGGGGTATTTTCGAAAAGTCTTTTTATGTCTTCCGGATAGAGCCTTATGCAGCCATTGGTTGCCCTGAGGCCGATACTGGCCGGCTTGTTTGTACCATGCACTAAATAACCTGACATGCTTAAATACAGAGCATATTCTCCCAGAGGATTTAAAGGCCCCGGTGGTACTTTTGGCGGCAGAGGATCTCGTTTTTTCCTATGATCTTCGGCAATCGAAGCGGGTACATACCAGGTCGGCCGGACCATTTTACGCACTATATACATTGGCCCCATTGGAGTAGGCCGCTCTGTGGTACCTATACCGATCGGGTAGGTCGACACCGCCAATACGTCACCATCTGATTTAAAGGAAAAAAGCCTCATGGCAGCTAAGTTGATCACGATGCCCTTTCTCAGGGTGTCCGGTAGGATAAAGCTCAGAGGCAACAGGATAGGCTCTCCAGCCTCCGGCACCCATGTATCGATCCCCGGATTGGCTTCATTGACTGCATTGATTCCCAAACTGAAGTGTCTCGCAACATCTGGCAGCGTGTCTCCCCTTTCAAGTTTGATGATTGCCAGTCTGCCAATGACATCATCTTCTTTTGCAACAATAAAGTCATTTCGTTCTATGTTTTCCTCCAGGGGGCTTGGAGGTGGCAGAGATCTCACCAGAACCTCTCTTATATCGGCACAGCCATATAAAGAGAGGATGAACATCAATAGAATTGCGAGATGAAACCTATTGAATAATGGTGGCATGTCAAATCTTCGAAGCGGAGTTATACAAGCTACTTTGTATAATGAAAGGATATCGTAAACCATCTTTCACCAAAAACGGATCGCATCGCATCGCATTGACGCGCAAGTCTCCATTCTATCCCACAATCGATAATGCGCCGCTAAATATTAGATATCAGGAATCTCCGATATTTTCAAAAGGGAACTCATGCAGGCGAAGTGAGCGCGTTCCCAAAATGCAGATCGATGGAATCGATCAACGCATGATGGTTTGCTCCCGTCGGCTGCATCCTTTGGTCTGCAATTCTCTGCGCCGGTCCTCAAATCACGCCATCTAATCTTGAGAAATCCATCTCATCGCCTTCCGCTTGCATTCCAGATCTAACCCTCTTATATTTTGAATAAACTTACTTGGTGTCGGTGTTCATCCAGAAATGGTGGATTTCGGTTCAGGCTAAGGCCGCAGCCATTTCGCAGCCGCAGGCAAAGGGAGGCTTTGCCGAGGATTGCGAAGAGTGAGAACGCCGGAAGAAGGTCCCGCCCGTTTTGGGGCATGCCTACCTAATCGACCTAATTGACATCCCCAGGAAAGTTCATATGGTCCTGTTAATGAGGATTCCCCCGCAAAAGGGGGTGAACATGACCACCAAAAACGTAAGAGTTGTGGTTGCCCAGCACAATGAAGTGGTCCGATCTGCTCTAAGACAGGCCGTTGAAAAAATAGAATCTTGTAAGGTGGTAGCTGAAGCTCCCTGCGGATTAAAGGCAATGGAGGTAATCGAACATACACCGGCAGACTTGATCCTTTTGGATGCAAAGTTGCCGGTCGTCAGCGGGTTGGAAATCCTCAAAACTGTCAGGCCTAAGGTAAGTGCCAAAATCCTTCTATGCGCGTTATTTTCTGATGATGACCAGCTGAAACAAGGCCTCGAATTCGGGGCTGACGGCATCGTTGCGATAGAAAGCGGAAAGGTTGGGTTAGCAAAAGCTATTCAGAATGCGCTAAATGGTGCGAACGCCTGTGACGTTGGCATCCTGAAATGACATCCGGTTCTGTCTTGTGATTCATAAACTTCCTTCGCTTCTGCTTGGGACAGGTAGGCAAGCGAAAGCAGCCCATTAATCTCGAAATTGAAGCGGGGAATCTCGCCGATCGAAATCCCAAACAAACACAACACGATTCCAGCGATCAGCATTTGAAAGAAAGACTGAAGAATCCAATTTGAGTTGTTTAAACCATTCGCTTCAGTATTTTCCCTTTCCTTTCCCTTTCCCACCTTCTTTATGCTTTTCAGGGCCTTTATCGTCGTTTTCGTCGTGGTGCTCGGCTTTTCCTCTGCGCACTTCATCATTGATGGCGACGAATCTCCTGCCCTGGCTCCGCATGTCCATAACCATCTCTGGAGCCACTCTGTGGTAATCGGAAATGAATCGCATGTTGACAAGGTTAATCACATCTTCATTAGCCAAAGCTACCTTTTTGTAGTCATGCCCGTGCTGTTTGTAGTGCCCGTAAGCTTTTCCGTAGGGCGGCGAGACGCGTTGCATTTCGATCGGAATCGGTGGCCGGCTTCGTCCGGAATACCCAAGTGTTGTTTCGAGCCTAAGATTCACTCCCAAACAGAACAGAAAGTGTGTGTCTTCAGCACCCGGTGGTCTGTTCCGTGGTGTACACGGCTTAGTTGCTGTAATTGTATTATATCATACAACCATTATCGATTGCACGCATGACGCTTCTCCCTTCCGTTACATCCTGCTTTGTCCCCTTTTACACTGTCAAAAACCCTCAGTCTACTGTTTTAGCATGAAATACGCTTAATTACAGATAGATACACGCTTACGCATGGTGTTCCGATTTTTCTTTCTGTTTAACAGAAGAAAGAAACGGAAAAACCATCAAGCCAAAACTGAAACAGTCTTTTCCTCATCATCTATTAGATCCCCAATATTTCTAAAATTTCCAATTAGTTTGGCGATCACTCCCACAAGGTGGGATCTTTTTGTACTACTTTTAAAGTTTCGTAAGGCCTGGCTGGTTTTCCATTTACCGGGCCGGTTTTCTTGAATAATTTAGCCTGGTTTGTGCATTATCTGCGAAGGTCATGCTCACAGATAAAAGGGGGGACATATGAGCGGGATTCTATTTGTAGCCGTAATTGTGGCGGCCGCATTGGCCGTGCTGGTGAAGATAACGCAAATGATTGCCGAAGGGCCTAAAGGCTATCCACATCAAAAAAGCAGGTCGCTCTTCAGTCCCGCTGAACGTTCATTCTTTGGCGTTCTTCAACAAGCGGTCGGAGAGCATGCTGCGATCTTCGGAAAAGTAAGAGTGTCTGATGTTGTGAAGCCGCGAACAGGCCTTCATCGTAGTGTTTGGCGAAGTGCCTTCAAGAGAATCTCCGGCAAAAATTTCGATTTTCTGCTGTGTGATAAGGAAAAGTTATCGGTGCTTTGCGCCATTGAGTTGGACGACGGCTCCCGCCAATCAAAGAGCCGTCATCAAAGAGATGAATTTCTCAAGGGAGTTTGTGCAGCGGGCTATGTTCCCCTGATCCAAGTCCCGGCCAAATCCGGCTATGCCATTGAAGAGGTAAAGCAGTTGATTGCGCCCTACCTCGCCGCCATAGACACGCCGGCCTCGGTGCCGTTATCGGCCCCGGCCTCTCGGGAAGCGGAAAGAGGCGGAAAGGTCTGTCCGAAATGTTCGCCATCCATGGTGAAGCGTGTCGCGATGAAGGGAACTCATGCAGGCGAAAAATATGGGACCCGTAGCGCGTTCCCCAAATGTAGGTCGATTGAATCGATCAACGCATGATGGTTCGCTCCCGGCCGGTTGCATCCTTTGGTCTGCCATTAAATCGAGGGCTGGATCGAGACACGGATTGCTCTCTCTTCATCCTGGTTGATGGCACGAATTCATCTGTTTTCATTTGTTATTCAAACAAATGAATTTAGGATCGGGTCCCTGGAATTATTTTGATCGTCCACGTCGGGGATTTCGAGTTTGAATCCCTTTCGCCTCAAACACGCATGATTACAGCCAGCTACATAATACGTTCTCCCATCTCTCGGAAATCCTCCCGACCATCCCGCAAATCGCTGCGGTCGTTTTCACCACTGTTATGCATTGAAAACCGTAGATTCCGTGTCTAATGTCGAATATTCGAAGGGGCGCCGGGAATAGAAAGTTTGACTTTCTGAAAATAATACACAATATCGATAAGCATTCTTACTAGTTATAGTTTCGAAAAAATTCGAATGCCCTTGATGCTGTCATCGGCAAGCACGGTATGAAGGTTGGAAAATGAAAGATATCACCGCAGCCATCATTCTGATATGCCTGCTCTCAGTGGGTGTATCTTGGGCCGATGAGGGGTATATTGGCAGTATTAAAACCCTTGAAGGCACGGTTGATGTTATCCGCCAGGGCGGTGCGGTTTATCCTTTAGCCGGAACACGGCTATTTGGCCGAGACACAGTTAAAACAGGTCACGACGGCTCGGTGGGTATCATACTGCGGGATGATACCATTTTTTCTCTCGGCCCTGACAGCACACTCGAAATGAAAGAATTCCGCTTTGACCCGCATAAGCAGGATTTTTCTCTGGTGTGCCGCATGTTGCGGGGCACCTTCATTTTTATCTCCGGATTGATGGCCAAACTTTCCCCTGAGTCCATTAAGATTGAGACTCCTGACGGAACTATAGCGATTCGTGGAACCAGACTGGCAGTACAAATTCAAAATTAGTAATTATGGCAGAAAACAAAACTTCTGTATTATTGTTGCTGGGCGCCTTATGGATAGTGGGATGTGCGACTGGAAAAACAGTCGTTGTGCTCCTGCCGAATCCTGACGGTCATGTGGGGGACGTCGTGATCAGCAACCAGGAAGGCACGCGAAACATAAATCAAACCGACTATGCGGTCTCTGTCACCACCGGCAATGCTCCGCAGCCTGCTTTCAAGATGTCAGAAAATGAGATCAAGAGCACCTTCGAAAAGGCTCTGGTTGCCGAGCCGCCTCCGCCTGCAAGATATATTTTGTATTTCTTTTGGGATTCCACCAAGTTAAGATTCGATTCACGTGTCACCTTGAACGAGATCATCGCTGAAATTGAAAAAAGTGCGTCAAGCGATATTGAGGTGATCGGCCATACCGACCGTAGCGGCACCGATGAATTTAACATGGAGCTTTCACGCAGGCGCGCAGAACGGATTCGAGACTTGCTTGTTGCCGCTAAAATTGCCCCGGCAGCCATTACAGTGTCATTTTACGGTGAGGGCGACCCACTGATCCAAACCGCTGATAATGTGCCGGAGCCACGCAATAGGAGGGTCGAAGTAATTGTCCGCTAAACCCTGATATTCTATGCTGTGGTCGGCACAGGATGCTGGAATTTTGATCAAAAAACCTTCACCTCACTCCTCGATTTCAGGCATTGATGCCCGCTAAGGCCGAGACAAGTCGCCGTATTGCCATTTACGGCATTCTTTTTTCCTTCCTATTATTGGGTGTAGCCGCCTACAGGCCCACTCTGTTGTCCATCCTTGACGATAAGATTTACGATGTCATGCATAGCTCTCTGGCCGGCTATGGCGCCCCGCTGCCTCTCATTGTAGACATCGATGAAAAAAGTCTGGCAGAATTCGGGCAGTGGCCATGGCCTCGCTACCACGTCGCTCATTTACTTAAAAAGCTTTCCGCTGCGGGAGCAGCCAGTATCGGTATAGATATCCTCTTTGCCGAGGCTGATCGAACATCGTTGAAAGAGGTGCAGCGGGGCCTTCGTGAAGGGTTGGGCATTGAACTGAATCTTGATGGCATTCCCGACTGGCTTCATGACAACGACGCTCTGCTGGCAGCCGTCTTGGCCCAGGGCCCTTTCGTGATGGGCTATAAATTTCTTGCTTTGGGTGATGGTAAGTTGCTCCCTGGACCGCTCCCCGTGGATGTTATCCTTCTTCACGATCCCGCCAACCCGGGGGCAACCGTAGATCTTCCTGGCGGAGCTGGAATTGTTGCACCTCTCCCTGTTTTTGCCAAGGTTATTCAGCGCTCCGGTTTTGTTAATGTAAGGCCGGATGATGACGGCATTATCCGCCGGATTCCCCTGCTGATGCGTTTTGAGGACCGTATATATCCCAGTTTGGCGCTAGCTGCCGTGATGCAAGCCGTTAATGCCCAAAAAGTATTTCTGAAGCTTTCCAGCCTCGGTGCGGAATCGCTGCGGGTAAATAACACCCTTATTCCAGTGGATGGATTCGGAAACCTGCTGATAAGGTACAGGGGCAGGAGGAAGTCTTTTGAATACATCAGCGCAGCTGATCTCCTCAATGACCGTATTGACTCAAAAAGAATCGCGGGTCGGGTTGTCTTTGTTGGGACGACCGCAACCGGACTGAAGGATACCTACGCAACCCCCTTGGATTCTCTCTTTCCAGGCGTTGAGATCCATGCCAGTGTCGCTGACAATATTCTACATAGCGCCTTTCTTAACCGCCCCGCTTGGGCCAAGGCGGCTGAACTTCTCGCAACACTGGGTGTCGGCGTTCTTGTATCCTTGGTTCTGACTTGGGCTAGACCAGCGGTCTGTCTGATTTTTTTAGTTTGCGGCATTTCCATTCTTTGGTTCGGCGGGATAGAAACACTAAAAATGGGAAACATATTTCTGTCCCCCACATGCCCTCTTATTTCGCTGGCAGCAACGTTTTCTTTTCTAAGCCTTCTAAGGTTCCGCCTGTCAGAAAAACAGAACTTGCAAATCACGAAAGAGATGGAAAGGATTGACATTGAGTTGAATTTGGCAAGAGAAATTCAAATGGGCATCCTGCCGAAGATATTTCCTGCTTTTCCAGAATATGATGAGTTTGACATATATGCCGATTTGATACCGGCTAAAATGGTTGGAGGAGACTTATATGATTTTTTCTTCATCGATAAAGACCACCTCTGTTTTACTTTAGGTGATGTCGCCGATAAAGGTGTTCCGGCTGCCTTATTCATGGTCATTACCAAAACACTTGTGAAAAATTCAGCGCAATTTAATCTTTCACCCGCCGAGATGATGAACAAAATTAATCGCATTCTCTGTTCGGACAACCCCAATACCATGTTTGTCACCTTGATTATCGGAATTCTCAATGTGCGTACCGGAGAAGTGCTTTACGCCAGCGGCGGCCACAATCAACCCATATTGATCCGACACGGTGGAAGTGTTCACTACATGGAAGACGTGAGCGGACCGGCTTTAGGTGTGATACCCGAAACTTCTTATAAAAAGGTATCCGTGACACTCGGCGCGGATGACGCTATTTTCCTGTATACGGACGGTGTTACAGAGGCTATGAATGAAAAAGATGAGCTTTTCACGAATGAGCGCTTGATAGAAAACGCTAGGGCGCTTCAGCATACAACTGCCAAGGAGATGATAGTAGCAATATTGCAAGAAGTAAGAAAGCATACTGGATCGAGACCACAGTCTGATGATATAGCAATGATGATGATCAGATACCGCAAAAAATAAGGAGTTATGATTAAAGAGACCACCCTATAGGAGGCTTTAACAGGCTGTCGAAAAACGACGCCTAAGACCGTGATGCGGCGTTGTGCGGCTTTTGGAAATGGGTTGTACGCCCGAAGCTATAAGGCTGGGAAGCTTGAAGCAAAACTTTTTCTGCCTTTTTTAGCCTCCTGACGTTCCATCCTCTTTCTGACCAGCGGTTAATGGGGATTTAGTATCAACAAAAAAACCTCCAACGCTAATATTTCGGATCCTGCCTATGGAAGGACCCGTGGATGTATGGATCTCGATCGCAGTACGGTAAGGAATTCGCACACCACTGCGGCATTCGGGAGCCACATCACCCCGGATCTGGCAAATCGATCACGACCACGTATCGCCGAGCGGTGTGGCTTATCAATGTCCATGGCCTATATGACCTTGAAAATTTGAGTACAAACATCAACGGGACCTACATCTACAAAAAGCCCAAGACGGAGAGTTCAATCCGGGACGTCAAACTGCCAAGTTTTGTGGTCGATGCTTTGTGCGAGCAACGGAAAAGGACGTGGAAGGGGAATGGGGAAAATTTCGTGTTCGTGAATAAGGAGGGGCGCCACCTCCACCGGCACACTCTGAACCGAACTGTGATTACCCCAGCCCTGGAAAAAATAAAGACGGCCACTCACATCAGTGCCAAAGACACGCGGGCACCCGAAGCCGATGACACGAGCCCGCTCTGGTGCCGGTTTTGCTGATCAAACTTCTATTCCGCTATCTTGTGGATTGCATCGAGACCCTGCCAGCGGGTGTCACTGCCATCCGCAGAACCCCTTGCTTGTTTCCGAGGACATCTTTAGCGGCATCTTTGTGCTTGCTATCTTAGTGATGCTGGTGGTACATCCGGGGCAATAGTTATTGACGGTTCAGATCGGTTTAGCTATGATTGCATAAATGAAAAGGACCCGATTGGATGGCCCGCCGATAAGCCGTGAAGTATGTCATCATCAGGCTGCGATCCTGGGCGAAGCATCCTCCTTTTGAACCTCTTCCGGAAAAAGATTGAAGACACCTCGGTCACACCTCCAGCACCATCTTTATCCACACCCGGGAAGTTGATCCAAATTTTAACCCTCCCAGGGGTGCTGATCTTTAGGCCAGTGAGGCTTTAACAGACGGCGAAAGGGAATCATCAGCTGGCTCTCCCAAGTATGTTGAACACCAACTTGGAGGAGATGCACTATGGTTGATAAAACTGATGACAACTTTGATCAATGGACGATACACACCCTGCGAAAAGCGCTCTCGCCGTATGGGAAAGCGGACCTTCGAAAAGCAACTCTCCAACTTTTCACCACCTTCATCCCTTATTTTGCCATCTGGGCGGTATGCGTCTACATGGTGAATCAAGGATACCCCCTTCTGATAATTTTTTCATTAATCCTTTTGGCATCCCTTTTTCTCGTTCGGATTTTCATTTTTTTTCACGATTGTACCCATGGTTCCTATTTTGCCACGAATCGGGCGAATAGAATTCTGGGTCATATAACAGGCATTTTAACCTTTACCCCATTTGACTATTGGCGGCTCACTCACAACATTCATCACGGGACATACGCAGACCTGGATCACAGGGGGTTTGGCGATATCTGGACGTTGACCGTAGAGGAGTATCTGGCAGCCCCGCGACGGAAACGCCTGGCCTATCGAATTTATCGCAACCCCCTCGTTTTTCTGGGAATAGGCCCGGGATACATGTTCTTAGTTGCCCAACGGTATCAGCATGCATGGAAAAAGAAAGACGAGCACCATGGCATTTTTTTCACGAACGCGGCCATTTGTGTCATCATAGTGTTAGCCAGCCTGACGATCGGCTGGCAAACCTACCTCTTGATTCAGCTACCCATCATGCTGGTAGCCGGAGCGATTGGAGTCTGGTTGTTTTACGTTCAGCACCAATTCGAAGGGGTATATTGGAGTCGCCATGAGAATTGGGATCCCCTGAAAGCAGCGTTGCAAGGCAGCTCTCATTACAAGCTTCCCAAAATTCTGCAATGGTTTTCCGGAAACATCGGCTTGCACCATGTTCACCATGTATTTCCTCGCATACCCAATTATAAGCTTCAGCATTGTTATGACCAAATCCCCGTCTTTCAGCAAGTCAGACCACTCACTATTCGTAGGAGCCTAAAATCTCTATGGTTGAATTTGTGGGATGAGGAGCAGAAGACACTCGTGAGTTTCCGTTCTTTGAAGTTCCGCGACGGAGTTCTTTCCAAAAGTTAGCGCCTCTTTTAAAAATGTGAACTCGGCTTTTAGGTGCCTGCGTCGAATCTTCTGGGGTAGGCTGGAAGGGGGAGTTTACCTGACCAACACCATCAAAACGTCATTCGAGAGTTTAATCGCCGATATCCACATAATCTACTCCGCTCAACGCCTTAAGCGTTTGAACCTCTCCCGTACGAAATTAACTCGATAAAGCACTCAGTACGGATCATCGATTATCCATCGTAATTAACGGAGCGCCCCATGGAATCGCTGCAGCCCTCCCCCTCACAAAATCTATACCAGTTTTCGAGGGGCAGATCACTCCCGCTGTCCATGTTGGCCAGGGTTTCGAGATCTTTTAAGAACTGGTCGTAACGCGAACGGGCGCGCTGAAGCGCTTGCGCCGCGATCAAAACGCATTTCCCTATGATTTCGACATCCATCAAATCAGGATCGAAGACATAAACCTCACCCGGACCAACCTCAGGTTCTTTTCGCTCTGGGGGTGTCGATGCTTGCACGTTTCATTTCAACACTCAACCTTCGAGGAGGCCGATCTCGGCGGCACCGTTTTCGAGAATTGCAGTTTGGAGTACGCGGATTTCAAGGGTGCGAAAATGTGCGGCAGCTTCATGGATCAAGGCAGGCCGACTCGTTTCAAAAGCGCGAGGCTCTGGTGAGCCAATCTCGAGGATGCCGATATTGAATTCTGCGAATTGCAAAATTTCGACCATATCGACCTGGAGCAATTACAGCACAAGATCAATGAGGGAAAGTTAAAGATTATTAGATCGGGCGCCCGAAGTTTGAGGTAGCCAATCAATCCTGCAGATCTCAAAAGCGATGACACATCCCGGGTGCGGGCATACTCGATGTTTTAATCCGAAATACATGATTCACCTAATTGCAGCTTGAAATCAAGATGGTACTGTGGAGACAAGCGAGAGTGCCTGCTTGGCAAGCATGGTTCAGCAGAGCTTGCCCGCACGATTTTTGGAGAAGACACGCCCACTGAAAGTTCGATTCCTGAGTGCAATTATACTCCCCTATTCATATCTGGCACCGGGATAAACTGAGGCATGCAACCATAACGCATACAGAGCGGGAGGGTCCATGGCAAGAAAAAAGGACCAGCACGAGAATCACGAGAGGCCGCGCCGACGGCGAGACGGCAGAGACAGAGAAGTGCATCTCGATATCATCACACGCCGGATGGAGGGAGGCGCACCGGCCACGCCGGAGGCGTATGCGAGCGCCTTGGAGCAGTGGCACAAGTTGCCCGGGTCCGTTGTGCGACCGCCCAGCGACCTGAAAGCGACCCCGGAAGGGCCGAAACCCAAGGACGCAACCCCCACGCTAACCGAAAATGAAAACGACAAGGAGCAACGGCCATGAGCCTCAAAGGCACCGTGTGGGCTCCAATGGGCCCCAGTCCGATTTCGGAAAACGGCAATCAGGACAACGGCCTGGTCTCGGCCATCGCCGTCAACCCCTACAACCCGAATGTGATCTACATGGGCACCGCCGGCGGGGGCGTGTGGCGCACGAGCGACGCGGGAGTGAATTGGACCCCGATTTTCGATCGACAGCTTTCGCTCGGCGTCGGCGAGCCAGGTGCGCTGGCGATCGACCCCAACAACACCGATACCGTCTATGTCGGAACCAGCTCGCGAGTCACGCGGCAGCCTCAGGCCGGTCTTTTCAAGTCAACGGACGGCGGCGCCAGCTGGATACGGCTGGGCTCGGGCTACCCCTCCGGGAATACCGGCAACGCCAGCCAATTCGTGACCCAGTCCATAAATGTCATCATCGTCGACCCTGCCAACAGTAGCATCCTCTACTTGGGCTCCGCGACCCGGCTCTTCCGGTCCACCGATGGCGGACAGAATTGGACGGCCGGCGGCAACGGCTCCGGGGACGCGCGCTCGCTGGTCCTGGACCCATCATCGCCGCCTGCCGCGCGCATCCTGTACGCCGGCCTTTCCGGCCGAGGCGTCTTCAGATCCAATGACGGCGGTCAGAACTGGACCCAGATCCTCAGTGCGGCCACCCCGGTCGTGGCGGCGGCAGTCGGCCCGACGCCTGCGGGCTTCAGCAAGGTCGTTGTCGCCCTTGCCCCGCCTACGCTGCCGGCCAACCCGAGCGGCGTGCAGGTGCTTTACGCAAGCCTTGCCGGAACGAGCGGCGCTCCGGACCCGGTCGGGGTGTTCATAAGCACGGACCAGGGCGGGACCTGGACCCAGCAGGCCGCGAGCGGCATGCCGACCAACACGCAGGGCGGGTACAGCTTCCACATGGCCGTGGATCCGGCCTCCCCCGGCGACGGGATCAACGACATCATCTATTTCGGCACTGTCCGGCAGGCAAAGTCGACCAACTCCGGTGGGAGCTTCGCCGCTTTGAGTGTGTTGCATGCCGACACACACGCGTGGGCCTTCGTTACGCAACCCAGCCCCACGCCGTCGATCGTGTACAGCGGCAACGACGGCGGGCTCGACAAATCGGTCAACGGCGGCGCCACCTGGACGGCGCTCAACTCCGGCGGCCTGCAAACCGGGCTTTTCTACAACATCGACGTCAAGCCCGATGCCACCGGCAGCGTCACCGTGGGTGCTCTCCAGGACAATGAAGTGGAGACCACGAAGGGCGGAACCGGCCTGGGCTGGGTCGCCACCCAGGGCGGAGACGGATGGGATGTAGCTTACGACGCAGCGGTCGCAAAGCAAGTCTATGCCAGCAGCGGATTCTGGTCCCCGGCGCCGTGCACGCGGGTGCACCGGTCGACGGACGACGGGGTCAGTTTCGGCACGGAAATCACGCCATGGGGCACCACCAGCGACGCCGGCTGCTACCTGGCGCCGGTCACCACTGACCCCAGCGCCGGGGGAATTGTCTATGTCAGCGGCAGCCAAAACCTGTGGCAGAGCAGGGACGGCGGCGGCACCTGGCGCATCCTCTCCCCCTTTCCCGGAACGGGCACCGTGGATGTGGCCAAGGCGAACGGCAACAATGTCGTCATCGGGATCGGCAATCAAGTATTCGTGTCGACCAATGCGCTGGCAGCCACGGTTGGTCCGCCGGCCGGAGTGACTTTCACCAACATCACCCGGAACCTCCCCAGCCGGAACGTCGCCCGGGTGGCCTTCGACCCCATCGACCCCACGGTGATCTACGCCGTGCTGGGCGGGTTCAACGGTGGCCTGGGACAGACCGGACACGTCTTTCGCACCACGGTCGGCGCCTCCACGTGGACCGACATTTCGCCGCTGCTCGATCTGCCGTTCAACGCCATCACGCTCGACGGCGCGGATACGCCGACGACGATCTATGTGGGCACTGATCTAGGCGTGCTGCGCTCGGTGGACTCCGGGTCGTCGTGGTCCGTGCTCGACGATATTCACTTTCCGCGTGCGCCGGTGCTCGACCTCGTCCTCAAGGCTGGGGTGTTGCACGCGGCCACGTATGGTCGCGGCGCATTCAAGTTTGTACAGCCGGCCGGCCCCGTCATAGCGGTCGACCTCGAAGACGAGCTGTTTTTCGGGACCATCTGCAAGGGGCCCGCATTTCTGACGCTGGAGATTTTCAACGTCGGCACCACGGATCTCGTCATTAACAGTGTCCAGCGGATCATGGGCTCGTCCGCCTTCACGGTACTCTCCCCCCCGGGCACGCCGCTGGTCATCAGCCCGGGCGACCACGTGGACTTCACGGTGGTATACATCCCCGTGACCGCCGGCGCACCGGAAATCGCCACGATCCGCATCAGCAGCAACGATCCGACGGCACCCATCGTCGATCTGGCGGCGATCGGGATCAAAGGAGCGGGCGCGGCGGCAACCGTCATCGCTAACAGCGGCAGCTTCGGCAACGTCTGTTTAGGCTCCTTCAGGGACGAGGAGCTGACGATCAACAACACCGGTGTCTGCCCGCTCTCGATACTGAACCTCATCTCGTCTTCGGCTGATTTCGCAACCCCGCTGGTCGGCTCGTATCCGCTGGTCGTGAGCCCCGGCGGATCCATCGACGCCGTCATCCGTTTCCAGCCGGCCAGTTTCGGATTCAAGTCCGCCACGATCACCGTGGTCAGCGACGACCCGAGCGGCCCCCGGACAGTCGCCGTGTCCGGCGCTGCCTTGAGTCCGCGGTTGGACCTGGTAGTGGCCGATGCCGGCAATTTCGGCAAGGTCTGTGTCGGGTCCTTTGTGGATGAGGCCCTGATCTTGAACAACAGCGGCAAGTGTGCGCTGTCGGTGACCAATATCGCCTCCTCATCCGGCGAGTTCCTCGTCCCGCATGTGCTGTCGTACCCGTTGGCGATCGAGGCCGGGTGCTTTCTGAAAGTCCCCATCCGGTTCCAACCGACCGGCTTCGGCCCCAAGTCGGCAACGCTCACGGTCACTAGCGACGATCCTGCCGGGCCGCGCATAATTGGCGTCTCGGGCCATGTGCCTTCAGGTCACATCGCCGTTGCCGGCTCGACCGTCTTCGGCGGAATCAAATGCGGCCGGCGGCCGCAGCGGACCGTTTCGGTCTGCAATGTTGGCGACTGCAACCTGCATGTAGCAGAAGTCGCCTTCAAGCACGAACGCCGCCATTTCAGGCTGATCAACAACCCATTTCCGGCAACGCTGCGACCGGGGTCCTGCCTCGACGTAGTGCTGCAATACAAGGCGACCGAAAGGGTGCCGAGACCCTGCGAGCTGGTCATCCGGTGCGACGACCCGAAAACCCCGGTTAAATTCCTGGAGGTAATCGCATTCACGGTCTGGGAATGTTGCGACTGGTGCCACGAGGAGCACCACAGGGAGTACTGCGAGGGCACGCAGGGAAGGCCATGAGCGGCACCGCAGGGAAGGCCACAAGGAGCGCCGCAGGGAGTGCTGCGAGGGACCCCATTGGGAGAGTCATGAGGGATACCACGGGGAGGGCCATGGGGAACATCATGGGGAGGGTCATGAGAAGCACCATGGTGAGGAGGGGCACGAGGAGCGCCGCAGGGAATGCCGTGGTGACGAGGATGAAGCCTGAAGAACAGGCGGCGCCATCAGATGTTTGAGGGGGCTTCCGCTGCCGGACCCATGCAGGTCGAGGCAGTTTCAATCGCATGCCCAGCGGGCCTGCGCGCCAATCGCAGGTCCTCCTGTCGGTCATAAAAGAGGGAGGTGCAACATGGATTTTATAGAGCGCATTTTCGGCTTTTCCCCCGATGGGGGATCGGGCTCATTTGAACTTCTGCTATTCCTGATACCTTTAGTCGGCATCGCTGCCGTATATTTGCTGCGACACTGCCAGCGGGGAAAAGACAGGCGGGCATAGCCCGCTACGCCACCCGGCCGGGGCAGTCGCACATCGATTTCAGGCTTTACGATCCCCATGCACGTGAGATGGATAGGAGATAAGGAATACTTCTGCTCCAGGATGCTTTCCTTGGAATAGAGATCGGAAGAGGGCAGGAAGCAGATTCCGGGAATCCTGACCTCAACCCGTAGTGGCGGACACCGAAGAGGCCCTGCTGTTAGTTTCCAGCAGGGCCTTTGTTTGGCAATCGAGCAGCCGGCGACCAATGTTCAAAAGATGGGATGTCCCTCAATGCCTTCCTTTGAAATTTGTGGATTACATCACTATTGTCCAAAATCGGTTTTCTAATGAGCAAAACGATTAGCTATTGAAAAAAATCCTCCTTATAGGGCAAGGTTATGTTCGCCAAAACAATAACCGCAAAAAGCCCGACAAGGAGGATGAACTATGGTACGGCATGCGAGCCTGTTCAGTCAACTGGTGGCTTTGTTCAACCGGCAGCGGTTTCATGAGTTGGTCCTTAAACACGGCTCCGAACGCTATGCCAAAGGGTTCAGTTCCTGGGATCAGTTTGTGGCCATGCTGTTTTGTCAAATAGGGCAGGCCAAAAGCCTGCGCGAGATCAGCGGCGGCTTGGCCAGCAGCTTGGGAAAACTGCGGCACCTGGGTGTCAAGGCGTCCCCCAACAAGTCCACCCTTTCCTACGCCAATGCCCATCGTCCCTGGCAGCTGTTCCAGGATTTGTTTTACCAGACATTGGACTGGTGCCGGCTGGCAGCACCGGGCAAGGTCAAAAAGTTCCGATTCAAAAACAAGTTGCTCTCACTGGACAGCAGCACGGTATCGTTGTGTCTGTCGCTGTTTCCCTGGGCGAAGTTTCGCCGCACCAAGGGAGCCGTCAAACTGCATCTGTTATTGGATCACGACGGTTATTTGCCCAGTTTCGCCTGCATCACCGACGGTAAAAAAGCCGATGTCCATATCGCCCGGATCGTTTCTTTAGCCCCTGGTTCTATCATCGTGATGGATCGCGGTTACAACGACTATGAACTGTTCGCCAACTGGACTCGAACCGGGGTCTATTTTGTGACCCGGCTCAAGGAGAATGCCGATTACATCGTGACCGAACAGTACCCGGTTGCCCCTCATAAGCACATCGTCTCCGATGAGACGATCGTTTTTGCTGCCGAAAAGGCCCAAAAGGACTGCCCGTTTCCGTTGCGGCGCATCGTGGTGACGGATCCCGACAGCGGGCAGGCAATTGCGCTGTTGACCAACCACTTTGAGTTCGCCGCCAGTACCATCGGGGCCATCTACAAGGACCGCTGGCAGATTGAGTTGTTTTTTAAGGCCCTCAAACAGAACCTGAGGGTCAAAACTTTTGTCGGCACCACTGAGAATGCGCTCTACATTCAGATTTGGACAGCATTGATTGCGATGCTACTGATCAAGTTCATGCGATTTAAGGCCGCCATCGCCTGGTCGTTATCGAATCTGGTGGCTTTCCTGCGCTGGAATCTGTTTACATACCGAGACTTATGGCATTGGCTCGACAAGCCAGAGGATACACCGCCCCTGGAACCACCCCCGCGCCAACAGCCCCTGCCGTTCCGTGGTCTTGGACAGCATATGCTAGCGTAACTGGCAACCTCGCCGTGAAAAGTTCAAAAACAGACTTCTATCTTATTGATATCACTGAAGCCGAGTATTCATCCTGAAACTATTTTGGACAGCAATGATGGGTTCTATGAGGACAAGCATAAACAGAGGCCTCGTGCAGCCGAGTCCCGCTGGAGCGTAAGCGGAAGAGGGCGAGGGTGGCGCAAGCCCCTGTAAGGGGTAAAACAATAGACAGACAATAGCTCGATGAGAAGGTAATATTAGAATTTCCACTCACCCGATTCATTTTCCTTCGGCTCATCTGAATCTATATGGTCTTCCTCATCCTCGATCTGAACAATATAGCGATTAGGCGACGCTTTCGAAAGGAGCATGGTTCCTAAAACCCCAAGAATAACACCCGCTCCTATCGATCCGATGCTGTAAGCCTGCTCGTTCCTGATTATTGAGCGAGTCTGTTTTTCTACCCCAAAACTATTGGCTATTCCTTCTGCTAAGGAACAGTAACGGTAGTTGCTGAGGCCTCCCAGAATAGCCCCGACAGCAACCACGATTAGAATGATTCCCCAGACTTTTTTTTCCATGCTTTTACCACCTCAGAAACAATATCGGCAAAATTAACGGGTGCTTTAACTGGCACGGGGATTTCTTGAAAATTATTGCCAGCCAAATCTAACAAAAGCCACGATTTTATCGATTCACCAACTCAGTCCCAATTTCAGACCCACATGTCGCGGAACATGTTCAAAAATGATCAAAAGAGATTAACGATGACCTTCAGGTGATAAGGCGAAGTCTCCAATTGAAAAAAATAGGTCTTCCAACTTGTTTTTGATCGATTCTATGATCTTCTCGTCCACCGGTTCACCTCATTCATCATCTCTCACACCTATAATGCGGTGGCCACCATGCGCCCGCTATTAGCAGAATAAGGCTTGACATTGACATCCTCACTTCGATCAGGCATCCTCTTACCAAGCCGAGCCGGCCGGAGAGGGGATAGTGCAACATCCAACCTTCAGAGAGAATGTTTGATGTTTTGGCAGTTTTTTGGATTAAAGGACGACCCCTTCAAGCTCGCCTTCGATCCGTCCTATCTTTTTATGGGCCGGCATCACGAGGAGGCGACAGCGCATTTGCGTTACGCAGTCGCCGAGGAGGAGGGTTTCACGGTCATCCTCGGAGAGCGCGGCGTTGGCAAGTCGACCATCTGCCGGGCTTTTATGGACAGCATAGCGGCAGAGACTTCGACGGCCTTCCTTGCCAGCCCGCTGCCGACCGCCAAGGATCTTCTGAAGCGCATGAACCTGCAGCTCGGCATCCCAGCCGCGGGCAAGACCACCAAGGATCGGATCGATGATCTCAACAAATATCTCATGCAGCAGCGGCTCGCCGGCAGGAAAGTGGCGGTGTTCATCGACGACGCTCAGACCCTGGCGCTGGAGGTGCTTGAACAGGTCCGGCTCATTACGAACTTGGAGACGACCCGCGATAAGCTGATTCTGATTGTGCTCATCGGCGAGCCCGAGCTGATGAAAATGATCGATTCCCGGGAGCTGAGGCAATTAGGCCAGCGCGTCTCGGTCTGCTACGAAATCAGACCTCTCGCGGCGGCGGAGACCGCCTCCTACATTCAGCATCGGCTCAGCATCGCCTCCGCAGGCCCTCCCGTGCGGTTCGACCCGGCCGCCGTGAAGCTGATCTTTCGCTACTCGCGTGGAAACCCCTTCCGAATCAACATCGCCTGTAATGCGGCGTTAATGGGTGCTTTAAAGGCCCGGCAAAAAGGGATCAGCGCCGCCATTGCCCAGACGGTTATCCAAGATCTGGAGCGCCAAGAGACCGGCGGCAGGTCCTTCCCCTTTGGCCGCCAAAAGCGAGCTTGGATGCTGGCAGCCATTCTTGGAATTGTCCTGGCCGTGACAGCGGCGTTTTTCACCTTTCGACCGACGGACGAGCGACCGGCCTTTCAGGCGGATGCGTTATCGGTATTGACACCGCCGGCCCCAGCACCGGAGGCCGCCCCTGCTGCGTTGCCGGCGGTGGAGTCGGCCCAGGATTCGGCCGCAGCCGCAGCGGCGTCTCCCGCTGCCCCACTGGAAGAGAACCCCTCAACCCCGCCAACTCCAATTCCGCCCCACATGACCTACTCGGTCCAGGTGAGCGCCTGCCTTCATCCCGAATATGCCCAAGACCTGGCAGCGCAACTTAGCGCTAAGGGATACTCCGCCAAAGTCTTCCCAGTGTCGGATGCCAAAGGCCGGACCTGGCACACCGTGCGCATCGGCGACCATCCCTCCCGCCAAGCTGCCCGGGCTCAGGCCGATGATTTCAGCCGCCGCGAGCACATGGAAGCCGTGGTGCGGCCGTTCGGCAGATTATAAATTAATTCCTGCGGAAATTTGGTTGCCCCCTCATTTTATCAACTCACCAACCCAGTCACCATTTCAGACCAACATGTCGAGAAACATGTTCAAAAATGATCAAAAGAGACGAATGATGAAATGGTCGTTAAGCGGTCCCATCAAGGAATGTACGGTAATAAATTTCAAGGGGAGTCAGCTCTTTCTATTGATATCCGCAACTCCGATAATATATTATCGGCAACGTTAAACATAAAAGGGCTCAATCCTTACCGCATCCATAATCGCCGAAATACATAATTTACCCTATTACAATTACCGGCCTCTTCAAGTAAGATGTAGATGGTTTTCCCATTTGATTTCCGACTCTCGTTGCTCGACGAGCTGTAAATCATGGAATCGAATTAAATGGCTAACCTATCGGAATCCTACAATCTTTATGTTCTCAGGCCGGACCTCGCCAAAGAGTGGCACCCCACCCGAAACGGCAGCCTGGGCCCTAAGGATGTGACGCCCGGCTCTGACAAGAAAGTCTGGTGGCTTTGCGAACACGGCCACTGGTGGCGTGCATCCGTGCGCTGCCGAGTCCGCGGCATGCGGTGCTCATACTGCCTGAGTCTGCAAAAACACGGGGAGCAGCGGATGGTGGATGCAAAGCCGGAGCTTTTGAAGGAGTGGCACCCCTCCAGGAATGAGGGCATGAAGGCCAATATGGTTTCCGTCAATCAAAAGGAGAGAATGTGGTGGATCTGCGCTCAAGGACATGAGTGGCAAGCCACCATTCGATCCCGGGTGAAGGGGAAGTGCTGCCCGGTTTGCTGGAACGTGGAGCCCCGTGTTCGATCCGTCGGGGAACAACTGACAAAACCCAGCAAAGCAAGCGGCCCCCCGCCCTTGTCGACCCCTCTGGGCTTTCCAGCCTTCAGCAATGGCCAAAGTTTTTTACATGTCGGCGCGGAACTGAGAAAGAGCAAACGCTATGGACGTTCAGAAACCGTGATGGTCGAAAAGCCCCAAACGGAGATACTCAACTACGCGCAGTTGAAAAACTTTAGCAGCGAAGGGATGATGCTTTTCTGCGATGTTCCCATGAGCCCGGGTGAATTGATCAAGGTCCGATTCAACCAGTCGCTGCACGCCTCGATTCCGAAAATAGTGCCCGGCAAAGTGGTGTGGTGTCGAGACCTTGAAGATGAGGAGGAGGCGGTGTCGCGCTACGGAGTAGGCCTGCGTTTGATGGGAGATCGATAGATCAACTCAATGCAATACGTATGCAATCACTCCAAAAGGACAATTAGGACAGAGATGGATTTGGGTTACTGATGGAGTAATTCCTTAATTATTTTAACATCTCAGATAAATTCATTTTAAGACTATCTATGGTAAATGGCTTATTTAAGAACGAACAATTTCCCTGGGTCAAAAGATGGTTCAACTTATAATCTTTAGTGTAGCCACTTATTAGAAGGATTTTTGCATATTTATTTAACCTTCTAAGTTCGGTGTACGTTTTTTCTCCACCGTATGGCATTTCCATATCAAGAATCACAAGATTGATTTTATTTTTTTGGAATTTGTACTCTTTGACTGCTTCTTTTCCATCATGGACTGCGCAAACTTCATATCCCAATCTATCAAGCATTCTTACAAGAACGTCGCGACAGCCGTCATCGTCATCAGCTATTAAAATAAGCGGCTTTTTAATATCCTCTTTATCAGAAGTCTTCATTAATGAGACCGCTCCTCAATTACAAGGTGTAACCAATTGCTGCCATTGAGCATAAATCATACCAGGAAAGCGGTAGAAAATTTTATGGAATAGTTAAAAAAGGTTACCTTTGACTCTGTAAATAAGAGAGGGATTAAATGACAAATTGCGGCAGGAGAACTGACAAAAAACGTATTATCGCTGAGCGTTCAGAGGGTGGGAAGACGAGTTGTGATCGAACCAGACAGGCCTATCAATTGGGCGGGGAGATGGTAACATCGACTCCTTCAGTGAAACGGAGACAACAGTGTAGCGGACAAGTTATGAATCGTCATTGGCAAGTCGGACGGTGGGTTCTAACTGACAGGGATATCCGGGTTGGATTGTTTCGACGACAGCAAACCTTCGCTCTATTCTATTCACGCATCACGTAATAAGAAGGCCCTTTCGCTCAAGCACAGGTAAAAAACCCGCCATAGTCACAATTTTGGGCACAATCGGCCTACAGCAGGTCCAGTGCAATGACTAATATATTGAAATTATAGAATTTAAAAATGGTGGAGGCGGCGGGAGTCGAATGTCGCCGAAGCCAAATCACGCAAACCCACGACACGCGTGGCTTTCCTCTTGATTTCAGGTTATTAGTCGGCCTTAGATCCACATTCAATAAGTTCAATAATATGCTTCTTTTTCAAGGAATGCGTTTGAATTCTACCAGTATTCTACCAGCCCTCCTCAATTACAGAAAGCCGATTCACACCAATCATCTGAAAAAAAACCCGCCACTCACCCAACCCTGGCAACGCGGAGAAAGTGTGCGTGTTTTCCACCCGTACGCTGTTTCGTACATCCGTGTTCTGTGTTTCAGTCGTAGTGTAATAGTAATAAAAACATAGTGTTATGCTTGTACAAGCCTTGTACAGAAAAGCATCACTTTTGGGTAGCATCAGAGTAGCATCAATTCTGATTAGCATAAAACACAAATAATTACAGATAGATACATCGATACAAGCGTTGTTTCGTTTTTTCTTCTTTTTTAACCAAAGAAAAAGCGAGAAAAAAACAGGAAAAAGTTGAGACGCTTGTTCCTTCTTCTCTTTTCCGATCACCGTCATTCCTAAAGCTTTCAATCATTTTGCCGAATAATTTATAAAGGCCGGCTGAAAAGTGAGACGTTAGAAAGGCGGTTGAAAACTGTGACACCCTGAGTCAGACTTCTCCGAATGGCGGAAGATCGACCGATGGTCGTATTTTCTGATCAAGATGCCATTTGGGAGGGGGGAAAGGGTGTATACAGAGATGGAATGGTGGACAAAGATTCGTTTGGAGGTTTTAAGGGGTGAGACCAGCAAGCGAGCGATCCTTCGTCGTGAGAACATCCACTGGGAGACGCTAGCAATACGTTAACCGCCTCCTCCGTGCCTTTTCGTTTCAGTTCAGCATTGCTTC